>JAZQRM010000065.1:0-63144 GCA_045629585.1 Taishania sp.
ATACTTTTGTTTCATCGACAAAGAATCTTTTCCTGTTGGGATGTTGATTCCTAATTCGATTGCGAAATCAGAACATGCTTTTACCGCTTTGTACAAACGAGCATCTTCACCTTCATTGTTACATGCCCACATCCAGTTTGCAGAAAGCGAAACTCCCGCTAAACCGTCTTTGATTGGAGCAAATACCAAGTTAGAAAGTGATTCTGCAATCGCAGTTCTTGAAGCCGCAGCTGGATCAACAATCGCAGCCACTGGTGAGTGACCAACTGTTGTTGCAATACCTTCAGTCGATTTATAATCCAATGCCATCACCCCAACGTTGTTTAAGGGCAATTGCAAAGGACCTGCACATTGTTGTTTTGCTACACGTCCACCTACACAACGGTCCACTTTGTTTGTTAACCAATCTTTAGAAGCAACCGCTTCCAATTGTAAAACTTGGTTCAAATAAGTTGGAACATTTTCAGTTGTGTATTCAACGTCCGCGTAGTTTCTTTCAATCGTTTTATCCGTCATGATCGTCTTTGGCGAAGAACCAAAGAAATCTTCCAACGCATAATCCATCGGTTTTTCACCCGTTGTTTTCGATTCAAATGTAAAACGGTGATCTCCCGTAACATCTCCTACTGTGTACATAGGTGCACGCTCGCGATCCGCCACACGCTTTAATGTTTCGATATCTTTTTCAGCGATAACCAATCCCATTCTTTCTTGCGATTCGTTACCGATGATTTCTTTAGCCGATAAAGTCGGGTCTCCAACTGGCAATGCATCCAAGTCGATCAAACCTCCTGTATCTTCCACCAATTCAGACAAACAGTTCAAGTGTCCACCTGCACCGTGATCGTGAATCGAAACAATAGGGTTAATATCAGCTTCCACCATTCCTCGTACTGTATTTGCCGCACGTTTTTGCATTTCTGGATTCGAACGTTGGATCGCGTTTAATTCAATTCCTGAACCAAAAGCTCCTGTATCCGCTGAAGAAACTGCAGCTCCTCCCATACCGATACGGTAGTTTTCGCCACCTAAAATAACAATCTTATCACCAACTTCCGGTTTATGTTTAATTGCTTGATCTAATTTCCCGTATCCAATACCACCGGCTTGCATGATTACTTTATCGTAACCCAACTTGCGTCCTTCTTCCTCGTGTTCAAACGTCAATACAGAACCAGTAATCAACGGTTGCCCGAATTTGTTCCCGAAGTCAGATGCTCCATTTGAAGCTTTAATTAGAATGTCCATTGGAGTTTGGTACAACCACTCACGCGCTGGCACAGCTTGTTCCCAAGGTCTGTCAGCTAGCAATCTTGAATATGCTGTCATGTAGATCGCTGTTCCCGCCAAAGGTAAAGAACCTTGTCCTCCTGCTAAACGGTCGCGAATTTCACCTCCTGAACCTGTTGCAGCTCCAGAAAATGGTTCAACTGTTGTTGGGAAGTTATGTGTTTCTGCTTTTAATGATAAAACAGATTCAAATTCTTTTTCTGTGTAGAAATCTGGTTTATCCGCAGATTTTGGTGCAAACTGCGTTACTTTCGGCCCTTTTACGAAAGCAACATTGTCTTTATAAGCAGAAACGATATCGTTTGGATTCGTCTCCGATGTTTTCTTGATTAATTTGAAAAGCGATGTTGGTTGCTCTTCACCGTCAATGATAAAAGTACCATTGAAAATTTTGTGACGACAGTGCTCCGAATTCGCTTGTGAGAATGCAAACACCTCAGAATCCGTCAACTTACGACCTAATTTTGTCGCTAAGTTAGCTAAGTATTCAACTTCTTCGGCATTTAATGCCAATCCTTCTTGTTTGTTATATGCATCAATATCATCAATCACCAAAATAGGTTCTGGCGTGATGTTAATTGTGTACATATCTTGCGTCAATGCTTCATATTTCTGAGAAATCATCGGGTCAAACTCCATGAAATCTGCCGTTCCTTTCTGAAATTCTTCAATACGAACAATGCCTTCGACCCCCATATTTTGAGTGATTTCAACTGCATTTGTACTCCATGGAGTAACCATTGCCGCACGTGGACCTACGAAAGGGCGATTGATTGTTTGTTCTTCGATTTTCTTTGCGTTTCCAAAAAGCCAATTCAATTTCGAAATGTCTTCTGGTGACAAAGTAGTTACGCTTTGAACACCGTAAACAGTGTTCGATGGGTTCTCAAAGTAATGAATCATTATTGTATTGTTGGTTTGAACGTTCTTCAATTTCAAGACAAAAGTACGTATTAAATCGGTATTGTAAAATACTTGTAGTGGTTTTGTCGCTTATAAAAAGAATCAATTTAAAAGAATATTTTTCACTAAACACTCCTAATTTTCCATTTATTGAGAGATTTATATACTATCTATTAAAAATTCACCAGAAGATTAACCACATATAAGATCTTTCTGTTTTGTTTTTTTTACGAGTACTTCACACATCACCAACCTTTTAACAGGAAACACTCTATTTTATAAGAGATTCAATTTTGTTATTCAAAAAGGAATTATCATTTTTGGCCATCCTTAAAAAAACATATCTGCATCAAGAGATAAATAAGATTCTATGAAAAACATATTTTATAAAATTGCATATAACGGAACTGTTAACAAACTTCTTAGAAATACACTTTTACCACTGGGCAAAAAAATAAATAAAACCCTAATTTCAGTCTCAGGCATTCTAGATATTAAGTATAATGATGATATCCAATTTAAATTAAAAACAAATCAAACTTGCTCAGTAACGCAACACATATTCTATAAAGGCGCTGAAAATTATGAATTTTCAAAATTCTTCTACCGAATCATCCAAAAGTCTGATGTTCTTTTTGACATAGGTGCCAACATTGGTTTTTTCTCCGTTTTAGGGCCTAAAATAAATAAAAACTTAAAAGTATATGCCTTTGAACCTTCGATAGGTCCATTACACTACTTGCGTGAAAATATAAGAATCAACAACTTACAAGATCAAGTTATAGTCACCGGTAAAGCCGTTTCTAACATAGATGGTACATTAGAATTTCATAGCGTTGTAAACTCAAAGTACCCTTGGCTAGAACACAATTTAAGTGGATCTCATAGTCTTCAAAATAATTTCGGGGTAGCCAAAGTACATACTTATCCTGTACAAGTTATTTCTTTGAATCATTTTGTTGAAGAACATCAAATCACAAAAATTGACTTAATCAAGTTGGATACAGAATGTACAGAACACATGATCATTGATGATTCCACTGATCTTATTAATAAATTCCGTCCCATTATTATTTCTGAAGTCTACGATTACGTAAAAGAAGATATGAATAAAGCTTTAAATAAGTTAAAAGATTATAGCGTATATCTTCTTGTTAATAATCAACTCCACTCTATGGACTCTATATTATCGGCCAAACATGCAGAAGACGAATTTGACTTTGTTTTTTGTCCAAACGAGAAAAAAGCATTTATTGAATCGATATAACGTTTTTAAGCTTTTAAATAATTAGATAAAAAAATGGAGGTTTTCACCTCCATTTTTTATTTAAACTCAATTACAAATTCTTCTTTTGGTACACGGACTTTCTTCATTGCCCCTAACCAATTCTTTTCAGCATCTTGGTAACCAACATACATCAACAAAACGCTTTTCAATCCGTATTTTTCCAATTCCAATACTTCATCTACCACTTGGTTGTTGAATCCTTCTGCTGGTGTTGTATCGATTTTTAATTCCGCTGCTTGTGCCAATCCTAAACCTAATGCGATGTAAGCCTGACGCGCAATGTGTGCATGATTTTCTTCAGCAGTTTGCGCAGCATAAATTCCTTTAATCATGTCTGTATAACTTGACATACGTCCACGTGGCAGAGCTCGCTCATCTGTTGTGAAATCATAAACCGTGTCGATTAACTCATCTGTATAACGCTCCCACCCTGCTAAAACAATAACGTGCGAACAATCTCTCATACAATCCGGATTCAAAGAACCTGGAATCATTTTTTCCTTTAACTCTTGATTAGAAACAATGATTGTTCTAAACGGTTGTAATCCAGACGAAGTTGGTGCTAACCGCATTGCCTCCACGATTTTATCAATATCTTCTTTTCTCACTTTCTTTGAAGCGTCATAAGCTTTTACAGCATGTCTCCATTTTAAATCATCTATAAGTGCCATTATCTGTTTTTAAATACCTTATTAATTTATAGGAATCACCACTAAAGTGTCATTCCAATTACAAATATCAGAAGTTTATTCATCAATTCCTGTTTTTTAATCTTTTATTAGCAAAGACTCTGTTAATAACTTAACAGCATGGTGTTTTGTGAAAAAAATATGTTAAGTTTAAAAAACTAGTGTAATTTATATTAATAACAAGTATTTAACTAGTCAACACTTTATCATATATACACTATCCCTTTTTTAGTAAAAAAGGAGATGGTGATGACACTTTATAAAAATGATTACTACAACACTTTACAATTATGATAATTGACTGTTTAATTGAATCTCATGAAGATTCACCTTTTGGGTATCTCATTTTTTCAAAAGAATATGAATTAATTTCATTTAATAAACAAATAGCAATCTACCTTAAAAATATTGACCACCTATCCGTTAACGATATTTGTAATGAAGCTTTCTTCCTTGAAAAATTAAAACTTTGTATTGAGAAGCCGAACTCATATGATAATCAAATAAATAAATACGATTATGATTTTATTTTCACCCCAATAAAAGAGGGAAATCAGCTTATAGCAATAAGTGTTCATGTTTTCAAAACAAGTAAAAACACTTTTTCCAGTCAAGCCAAAGCAAATCTCACACCCAAGATAGAAGAAAACATTTTAAACAGCATTGAATATCTTCCTGCTCATGTATGGTTTATGGAATCATCAGGCCTCATTTACTGGGCTAATAAAACATTTAAGCAGTATACTCAATTAACTGAAAATGAATTTAAGGAGGGTTTATGGATAAATCGAATTCACCCAAATGATCAGTTGAAAGTCAATCGAACTATAACTATAGGCCTAAAAAGCAAACAAAAATTTAGTTTTCTATTTAGACTAAAGGATGGAAATGGGAATTACAATTGGTTTAGTTCAATTGCTCTTCCTCAATTTGATAATGAGGAGAAAATATGCCACTGGATAGGTATCAATTATGACATAAATAATTATCAAAATGAACTTCTCTCCAAGAAAAAAGTAGAACGAAATTTTGAAGATCTTTTAAAAAACAAGTCAGATCAAATCAGAAAATTAGAACGAGAAGTATTTCACAATCAAAAACTAGACACCATAGGTAATCTAGCTGGAGGTGTTGCTCATGATTTTAACAACCTACTATTAATCATCAGTATAAATGCGGAATTAATTAAGAATTCTCCTTCTTATCTGGACCATAAAGATGGAATAGATTTAATACTAAAAAGTACACAAAAAGGCGGGAAATTAGCCTCTCAATTAATGACCTTTAGTGGTAAAAATCCAAACCTACCTATCGTTATTGATATAACAATGGTTATTCGTTCTATCGAATTATTAATCACAAAATCGTTAACAGATGAAATAAAACTAACAATTGATCTAGCTGATAATTTAAGTAACATATTTGTTGATCCTACCTATCTAGAAAACTCACTCCTTAATATCGTAATCAATGCTCGAGATGCATTAAATGGGATTCCAAATGCAGAAATAAAGATAAAAGTAGAAAATATTGAAAACACAGGAAATATCCCATCTTTCTCAATGAATAGGGTGAAATATGTGAAAATAAGTATCTCTGATAATGGACAAGGAATTCAACAAAAATTTATTAATCGAATTTTCGATCCTTTTTTTACCACAAAAGAAATTGGAAAAGGCACAGGACTTGGATTGTCTATGGTTTATGGATTCGTAAAAAAATCTAAAGGTGACATTTTTGTGCAATCCAAAGAAAATGAAGGAACCACTTTTGACATTTACTTACCACAAACAAGCCTACCTTTAAATACAAAATTTACAGAGGAAAACTATTTTGAGGCCCTTTTGAAAAATGATCATTTAAATCGGAAGATTTTGGTTATTGAAGATGATCCTTTGGTAAGAGATAGCGTAATTTCAATTCTTGAAAGTGTTAATTACACATGCTACTCTTCGTTTGATGCTTACTCCGCATTACTTTACCTTCAGAATGGACTACATGTTGACCTCATTTTCTCTGACGTTATGATGCCTGGCCTTCTAAACGTATTAGAATTTCATGATTATATAAGAAGTATAGGTATTCAAACGCCTATTTTATTCACCTCTGGATACGCTGATAACCTACTCGTTAAAAACGGTGAAATTATTGGCTACCATCATCTTATCATGAAGCCATATGATGTAAATGAGTTAGTTCAAAAAATAAATTCGATCTTAAATTAAGTCTTTTAAACCCAGCCTTCTCTAATACTTTTAACCAATAGTTCTTGGATGTTGCGACAACCTGATTTTGATAGGATATTCTTACGATGATTTTGAATTGTAAAGTGACTTCTAAATAACAACTGAGCAATTTCTTCGGTTTTCTTCCCCGCTAAAACAAATTGTAAGATTTCCCTTTCTCGTTTTGTAAATAGGGTTTTATTCAATTGAAAATCCTTAGTAAGATGAACATTGTAATAAGAGGGGGCTCCATTCATTCCAATAAAAGATAATTTCGGAATTCCACTAATGTTAAAATGAGTAATATCGGTAATAACCGCAATCGTGCGCACTCCGCCAGTCGGAAAATAATACAAAGGAACCGTATGTTGTAGCAAACGTTTAGTTTCCCCGGACTCACAAACAAATCGATAATCATAAGTAAACTTATAATTGTACAAATCATCGGTGTTTAAACCACCAAAGAACCGTACTGCACTATCCTCATAATGGAAAAAATAAGGTAAATCATCCGGATAAATATGATTAAGTAGATACTGCAAGGATAATTCTTCTGAGGTTACCCCAATAATCTTCTCAACATCTGAACTAACATATTCTATTTGCGCAGTATGTGTATTAAAAATAACAAAAAAACAATCTCCAATCTTCAATAGATCTACATATTCTTCAATTATTTCCTTTTGAGAAAGCTGTATTTTATCAGTTAATGCGTTTGGAATATCCCCCCAAATCACACTCAATTTCTCAATTTTATCCATCCTTTTCAGTAAAAATGACTACAATTAGCTATTTATTTATAACAAAAACAAACATAACTTAGCATATAGTTACACAAATTAACACATTAAAACACTGATTACCAAAACCTACCATTTACATAAAAAAAAACGCTTTCAAAAACAGACAGCTATTTCAACACTTTATATTTTAGATTATTTTCTGTGAGCAGAAATTTCACTCACTTATATAGGTTTTCTTTATTATTGATTATTTTATAAAGTCGTGAAAAATTATAGATTCATTAACAGTCGGGTACTATGTCAGTGATAATGAAATTTAAAAAGAGAACAATCCATAACTTCGATTCATCGTTACTTGAATTAGTGAATAGTATAGAGATAAAAAAAAACTGAGCTATTTACTCCGGTTTATAATCAATTATAACGAAATACGTGTCTCATTCTTTACAACTTCCAACACAATAGCACTATGATAATGCCCTAAATTGGGAATGTTTGCCAACACATTTGTGACAAATTTATTATAATCATTGATGTCTTTGGCGATTACTTTAATCATATAATCATAAGTTCCAGACATGGATATAACTTCCAAAACCTGAGGTTGCTCTTTTATACGATTTTCAAACTCTTGTAATCTTAATTGTGAATGTTCTTTTAAAACAATGTTACAATAAGCCATAATCCCAAATCCAACCGCCTCACGGTCCACAATTGCAACATTTTTTTGAATGATTCCTCTTAATTTCAAGGACTTTATCCGTTCATAAGTTGGGGTAAAAGATAAACCAACTTGTTCTGCAATATCTTTTACAGAAAGTAAATTATCTTCTTGCAAAATATTTAGAATCATTAAGTCTATTTTATCGAGTGGTTTCATCCTATTTTCTTTTGTTTATTTTCAAAACAAAGATAAGCAAGTTAAACGGTCTCCAATCAAATTGCAATAATTTCTACTTTTGAAAAACACTAAAAACAGCGTCAAAGCTCTTTTGAATGTCTTGTAAGGCTAAATTCCCAATACTTCCTTTGTGCGTGTGATTCAAATTCTTTCCCTCGTAATGATACGTTCCATTCTCGATAGAATTACCAACTTCTCGATACGCATCTCGAAAAACCATTCCATTCAACATTAATTCATTAATCTTCTCTACTGTGAAAACATAATCATACTTCGGATCATCTAAAATTCCGGTGTTAATCTGAATGTGTTGAATCATAAAATCAAAAATGCGCAACGAATCTTTTAGGTCGAAAAGAGCTGGGAAAATAATTTCCTTTGTTAACTGATAATCTCTGTTGTACCCCGTCGCAAGGTTATTCATCAATAATGTCAACTCATTTGGAGTCGATTGAATACGTGCTGCTTTCGCTCGGATTAACTCAAAAACATCTGGATTTTTCTTGTGTGGCATAATTGAACTTCCTGTTGTTAGTTCATTCGGAAAAGAGAAAAAACCATAGTTTTGATTCGAATACAGACAAATATCATTTGCCATTTTTCCAATTGTCGCCGCGATTGAACTCATTGCAAAAGCTAAGAACTTTTCGGTTTTACCACGTGTTCCTTGTGCGTAAATTGAATTGACATTCATGGCTTTAAAACCCAATTTTTCAGTTGTAAAATCACGATCTAAAGGAAACGAAGATCCATATCCGGCTCCACTTCCTAACGGATTTTTAGAAGCGGAAGAATAAGCAACGGTCAATAATTCTAAATCCTCCGATAATGATTCCGCATAAGCCGAAAACCATAAACCGAAAGACGACGGCATCGCAATCTGGTAATGCGTATATCCAGGCATTAAAACACCTTTATACTGATCGGAAAGGGAAATAAATGTATCAAACAATTGACGAATCAATAAAGCAATTTCTTCAATTTCTGAACGTAAAAACAGTTTTATGTCCAACAAAACTTGATCATTTCTAGATCTTCCAGTGTGAATTTTCTTTCCAGCTTCGCCCAATCGTCTTGTTAAAATCAATTCAATTTGACTATGAATATCCTCCACTCCATCTTCAATCGCTAATTCTCCCGTTTTCGCTAAAGGTAAAAGCTCATCCAAAACGGTTTGAATGGCTTGATTTTCTTCCTCAGAAATGAATCCTATTTTAGTCAGCATTTCGACATGAACTTTATTTCCAATCACATCAAACGGAGCCAAAAAATGATCAAACTCTTTATCTTTTCCTACCGTAAATTTTTCTATAATAGCCAGATAATCTTGATTCATATTATCCTTAGCCCAAAGCTTTTTATATTCCATAATCATCATCTTTGAATTCAACCAAATTGCTTAACAAACGAATGTATTTTTGTATTCCTTCTTCTAATTCACTCCAATAAATGAACTCGTCAGCAGTGTGCGAACGCAACGAATCACCAATTCCGATTTTAACCGAATCAAAAGGAATTAATGCTTGATCAGAAATGGTGGGAGAACCATAACAAATGCAACCTTCTTTAATAGCTGCTTGTACAATTGGATGTTTTAGATCAATTCGGGAAGAGTTTAATCTTAATGACCTCGGTTTAACCTCCGAAGTCAATAAATCTCCCATAATTTGCACTACTTCTGCATTGGTATAGCATTCATTGGTGCGCACATCTATTGTAAAGGAACATTGATCCGGAATGACATTATGTTGTGTTCCTGCATTGACCATTGTTACGGTTGCTTTAACTTTTCCTAATAATGAGGATTCTTTCTCAAATGAATAATTTTCTATTCTCAGAATATCCTTCATCGCTTGATAAATTGCTTGATTGTTATTTTCATGTGCAGCATGAGAAGCTGTTCCTTTAGCCATACAATCCATCACCACCAAGCCCTTTTCTGCTACGGCTAAATTCATTTGAGTCGGCTCTCCAACAATGGCAAATGTTATCGGATCGAGATCTTCCAGAATACTTTGAATACCTCCAACTCCTGAGATTTCCTCCTCCGCTGTAGCCGAAAAAATAAGGTTATATCTTAAAATCTGCTCATAATAATACAAGAAAGTGGCTAGCAAACCAACAAGAGAAGCCCCCGCATCATTGCTTCCTAAACCATACAATTTACCTTCTTTTTCAATGGCACCATAAGGGTCCAATGTATAAGATGGATTCGGTTTAACGGTGTCGTGATGGGAATTCAACAAAATGGTTGGTAATTGCGGATCGAAATGACGATTTTTAGCCCAAATATTATTTCCCTTTCGAAAAAAAGGAATTCCCTTGGAAACCAAATAAGCCTCCAAGACAAGCGCTGTTTGATCTTCTTCCCTACTTAGCGAAGGCGTTTTTACTAAATCAATCAACAATTGCTTTGCTTCGTCAATCCATTTTTTCATTCTCCTGCAATTATTTGAGTTCCTGTTTCTACACCAGAAAAATAATTTTCCAATTTGCTACTTTGAATAATTGCTACAGATTCTGCTCCATTGTTTTTCACCTCCAAAGCTGTATCTAGTTTTGGGATCATCCCATCCGCAATGAGCTGTTTGTTTTTCATTTCGTTATAAGTCGTTTGATTTAACTTTTTAACCAATGTATTTTCATCCGAAAGATCTGTCAAAACACCTTTTTTCTCAAAACAATATACCAAGTGTGTTTTCCCTTCTTTAATCATTGCATTTGCAATTGCAGCTGCCATGCTATCGGCATTTGTATTCAATAATTCGCCTTCATCGGAAAGCGTAACCGAACAAACAACAGGCAAAACATTCTTTTTGAGGCAATCGCTAAAAAAAGACGCATCAACCTTTTTTACATCACCAACTTGTCCAAAATCTATTGTTGGATGTTTTCGTTTTTCGGAGATAATGCAATTAAAATCGGCACCTGACAGGCCAACCGCTTTTTGATTCATTTGATACAATTGAGCCACCATCGTTTTACTGATCAAACCGGCATATACCATTGTGCATAAATCCATTGTTTGTTGATTGGTAATTCGGCGTCCATCCACCATTTGAGTTTCGATTCCCAATTTCTGAGCCAATTCAGTTACTTTCTTACCACCGCCATGCACCAAGATAATCGACTTTTGACTATTCACGCAAGCTTGTAAACAGGCTTTTAATCGATCTGCATCATTTAAGGTATCTCCTCCAATTTTAACAATATAAAATTCGTGTTCCATTGGATGTTTAAATTATAATGTATTCTCTAAAATCTTCTTTAAAATCGTTTGAATAGCAACCGTGCGATTAAATGCTTGTTGATAGATTAAACTATTGGGTGCATCCAAAATCGCATCACTTACTTCTACATTTCTTCGAACAGGTAAACAATGCATAAAGCGCGTTTCTGGATTTTCGTCAATAAACTGTTGATCCAACATCCAGTTTTCAGCAACAGGTGGTGTTGCTCCATAATCAGAAAAAGAAGACCAATTTTTAAAACAAACGTAATCCGCATCTTTTAAGGCTTCTGCTTGATTATGATAAACCTTTGCTTCTCCAACAAATTCTGGGTCCAAATCGTATCCTTCCGGATTTGCTATGACAAAATCCACATCCGCTCGATTCATCCATTCAGCAAACGAATTACCGACACAATGCGGAATCGCTTTGACGTGTGGAGCCCAAGAAAGTACAACTTTGGGTTTCCGAGGTTTATCCCAAGTTTCTTTTATCGTGATTAAATCAGCCAAACTTTGCAATGGATGTCTTGTCGCAGATTCCAATGAAATCACAGGAACTTCAGCGTATTTTATAAATGTATTTAACACTTTATCGGTTGTATCAGCTTCCTTATCTTTCAAACTTGGAAAACAACGAATTCCAATGACATCACAGTATTGACTTAAAACCTTTGCAGCTTCTTTAATGTGTTCGGTCGTTCCACCATTCATGACAGCACCATCTTCAAATTCCCAAACCCAAATATCTGTTCCAGCATTAATCACTTGAACTTGCATTCCTAAATTTTGACCAGCTTTAGTACTACTCATTCGAGTTCTCAAACTTGGATTTAGGAAAACCAATCCTAGTGTTTTGTGTTTTCCTAAATCTTCGTAAGCATTCATATTCTGCTTTACTTCTAACGCTTCTTTTACCAAAGCATCCAAGTCTTTTATATCATTTACGGAAGTGAAATTTTTCATCCTTCGTTTGATTTAATTTGTTCTAACGTATTTTTTAAAGCGGCTATAAATTGATCCATTTCAGCATACGAAATGGTTAAAGGAGGTAATAAACGCATCGTATTCGGATTACTTGCACTTCCGACCAAAATGTGATTTTCTTCTCTTAAAATCTTAGCAACTTTGGATGCCAGAAAAGCAAAGTCAATAGCTATCATTAAACCTTTCCCTCGAACCTCCTGAATTTCGTCCATTTCACTTAATGCTTGCATTAAATAATTTCCTTTTTCAAAAGAAGCATCAATTAAATTTTCAGATTCGATAATATCCAAAACGGCAATAGCTGCAGCACATCCTAAATGATTTCCTCCAAAGGTTGTTCCCAACATTTTATGTTTCGCAGGAATGTGAGGAGCAACCAAAACTCCACCAATCGGATAACCATTTCCCATTCCTTTTGCGACCGTGATTATATCTGGCTGAACCGAAGAATATTGAAAAGCAAAGAATTTTCCACTGCGTGCATAACCAGATTGAATTTCATCACAGATAAAATAGCTTCCATTTTCCTTTGTTTTTCTCACAATTGTTTCTAAAAGGTGTTCCGACGGAATATGAATTCCTCCAATTCCTTGAATTCCTTCAATGATTACACCTGCAAGTTCAGATTTATGCTTCTCAAATAACTCTTCAAAAGCAACAACATCATTAAAAGGGCAAAAAATAAAATGATCGGTTTCGTTTACAGGAGCAATAATACTTGGATCATCCGTTGCTGCAACCGCTGCTGATGTTCTTCCATGAAACGAGCCGTTAAACGTGATAAATTTCTTTCTTCCACTATTAAATGAAGCAATTTTTAGTGCATTTTCATTAGCTTCAGCTCCAGAATTGCACAAAAACAAGGCATAATCTTCACATCCAGAAATACGGCCTAATTGATCCGCTAAATCTTCCTGAGCTTTGTTAATTATAGCATTAGAATAAAACCCAATTTCATTTAATTGATCGGTCATTTTCTTTACATAATGTGGATGAGTATGACCAACCGATATGACGGCATGTCCACCATAAAAATCTAGGTATTCTATTCCATTTTCATCCCATAACTTCGCTCCTTTTGCTTTTGTTATCGTAATCGGAAGTAAAGGATATACGTCGAATAATTTCATTTTTTGAATTTTGTTGTAAAAGATGAAGTTGGATTAAAAAGCTGTTGCTTTTAAAGCTAATCCCGTTTTTTCCGGCCAATTGAACATCAAGTTCATGTTTTGAACCGCTTGACCAGACGCACCTTTTAATAAATTATCAATCGCTACGTGAACCGCAACATTATTACCTTCTTTTTCAATTTGAACCAATGCTTTATTGGTATTTATAACCAACTTTAAATCAATCGGCTGCTCGGAAACAAATACAAATGGTGAATCTTTATACGCTTTTTTATACACCTCGACCAATTCATTTAATTCTAATTGCGAATAAAACAGCATGGAAGTGAAAATTCCACGCGTAAAATCGCCTCTCCACGGAACAAATTGAACGGAAACAGGTTCCTTAGAAACTGTATTAACGCTTTTATTAATTTCAGCAATGTGCTGATGCGTCAGCGTTTTGTAAGCCGAAATATTTCCATTTCTCCAACTAAAATGAGTTGTAGCTCCCAATGATTTTCCCGCTCCTGTTGAACCGGTAACCCCAACAACATGAACGGAAGAAATAGCATCCTTCGAAGCAATTGGAAGTAATCCCAATTGGATTGCCGTTGCAAAACATCCTGGATTTGCAATATAATTTGCAGATTGAATGCTTTCTTTATTGAACTCACAAAGTCCATAAACAAATGCTTTATTCTCCCACAGATCATCCACTCTAAAATCATTTCCTAAATCAATAATTTTGGTGGTTTGATTTTGAGCATATCCGTTTTCTATCAGCCATTTTTGACTTTCGCCATGCGGTAGACATAAAAAGATTAGGTCAACCTCCACTGGATTTGTCACAAAATGGAGGTCCATTTCTCCAATTAAATCTTTATGAACCTCCACAATAGAATGACCATCTAATGATTGACTGGTTACAAAAGCAATTTCAACAAATGGATGATGAAGCAACAGTCGAAGCAATTCTCCTGCTGTGTATCCTGTTCCTCCAATAATGCCTATTTTCTTCTTAGTAACTTCCATCAACTTGTCCAATTATTGATTATCCTGATGCACTTGGTAATAAATACTCAACGCATTCGAATAGATTTTAGAAAAACCTTTTGCATCTTGTTCCGTCCATGTTTTATTCATTTCTCCATACGTTCCAAACTTCGAAGACATCAAATCATTTGCAGATTCTACTCCGATTAAAGAAAAATAATAGGGAAATAATTGCACACGCACCGTTCCTGTAACTTTATCTTGAGAAGAGGTAAATAAAGCTTCAATATCTTTCATCACAGGATCCAAAACCAATCCATCGTGCAGGTAATTTCCATAAGGAATACTTAACTGATCTTTGACCAACAATTGATTTTTTGTCAAAGTATGTTTTTCCAATAAATGATGTGATTTTACAATAATCAAAGAGGCTGCAGCTTCAAAACTTACTCGACCTTTGATTCCAATAATCGTATCTCCGACATGAGTGTCACGTCCAATTCCGAAAGGCTGTGCAATTTCAGCTACCTTCTGAATGGCTTCCACACTTCGTGTAAAAAACTGACCATTCACTCCTTTCAACTCTCCTTTTTCAAAATCAAGTTCTAAAATTTCAGGAGTTGTTTTAGAAACTGGAGTTGGAAAAGCCGATTCAGGTAATGCTTGGTCAGAAGTTAACGTCTCTTTTCCTCCTACAGAAGTTCCCCAAAGTCCTTTATTAATGGAATATTGAGATTTTTCAAAACTAATATCCACTCCATTTTCTTGTAAAAAGGCAATTTCTTCGTTTCTAGCTAACTTTAAATCTCTAATTGGTGTGATTATCTCGGCTTCAGGACATAAAATCCCGAAAATCGCATCAAAACGAATTTGATCATTTCCTGCACCCGTACTACCGTGTGCGATATATTTAGCTCCCACTTTTTTAGCATAATGCGCAATAGCAGTAGCTTGAAAAACGCGTTCTGAGCTTACCGAAAGCGGATAAGTATTATTCTTTAATACATTCCCAAAAATGAGGTATTTAATACAATCTTCATAATAGCGCTCCTCGTCATTAATTACTTCAAAAGTCTTAACTCCCAATTCATACGCACGTTTTTCTGTAGCTTTGATATCATCATCAGAAAAACCACCTAAGTTTACCATAACGGCATGAACTTCTAGCTGCTTTACCTTTGTTAACCAAACCGCACAAAAAGACGTATCCAAACCTCCGCTATAAGCTAGAACTACTTTTTCCATAATAATTTCTTTATTTTCTTGAATTTAGAGAAGAGCAAGCCTTCTTCTAGCTCTTGTTTTTTATCATTTCCTTTTTGCTCTTCCCATTTTGGGTCAAAGAGCATTCCTGTACAAAGGCAATTTTTACGATCCTTACTTTTCAAAATCTCGTAATTCACACAACTTTGACACCCTTTCCAAAAAACTTCATCTTGTGTTAATTCAGAATATGTCACGGGTTTATAACCTAATTCGGCATTTATTTTCATGACTGCAAGACCCGTTGTTAACCCAAAAATTTTCGCTTCTGGATATCTTTCTCGTGAATGTTGAAAGGTTTTTTCTTTAATAAGCTTAGCTAAACCATCTTTCCGAAATGGCCGAGCTACGATTAATCCCGAATTGGCCACATATTCTTTATTACCCCATGTCTCGATGTAGCAAAATCCTGCCCATACCCCGCCTGTAGTAAAAGCAACAATTGCTTTGCCCTCACGGATTTTCTCTTCTACATAGGCTACCGTTCGTTTAGCAATACCAGTACCACGTTCTTTTGCTGATTCTTCAATCTCTGTCAAAATAATTGGAACAATAGGAATGTCACTTTCCTTTGCAACTCTCACAATAAACTTCCCTTCGTTTTTCAATTTAAATCTACATTAAAAATGCAAAAGTAGATAATTCAATCTTCAATCAACCAATTAACAGAATTAATAATTTGCTAAATTATTAATTTGAGGATATTTTACCCAAAAAGAAGTGTACAAACAGAAGTTTATTACAAATTCCATTTAAAATATGCTATATTAGTAAATAAAATATCTGAACAACCCATAAACAATCCTATTGAAAAATCAGTATCTATACATTCATTAAATTACGATGGATATGAGTTAAAAGCTGAATCAAACATCTTAATGTTTGTGAAAAAAGCTTTTCATTTAGAGTTTTTAACCCTAAAATCGTTTTCTTAATATAGATTAATAACCAAACACACTTTCCTCGGTAACTTTGTACTATTAAAATCAAACACATGACAACAAAAAAAATAGAACGCGTAATACAACCTTCCGGAACACATTTTGTTGGTAATGGATTTAAAGTTCACAACATCATACCAGGAAGTCAAGGACTAACGATGCAACGAATGAGCCCTTTTATCATGCTCGATTATAACGCACCGTTTTACTTTGGGCCCACAAATCAACCAAGAGGAGTTGACGTTCACCCGCACAGAGGATTTGAGACCGTTACAATCGCTTATAAAGGAAAAGTGGAACACCATGACAGCAGTGGTGGTGGAGGAATTATTGGGGAAGGAGATGTACAGTGGATGACAGCAGCTTCGGGTGTTTTACATAAAGAATTCCATGAAAAGGAATGGAGCAAAGAAGGTGGAATGTTTCAAATGGTTCAGCTTTGGGTAAACCTTCCAGCTAAAGAAAAAATGTCTGCCCCAAAATATCAAGCGATCAAAAATGAGCAAATCAATTGTTTTGAATTAGCAAACAATAGTGGTCAAGTGGAAATTATTGCAGGTGATTACAACGGAACAGAAGGAATTGCTTCCACTTTCACTCCAATACATCTTTATAATGTAAAATTAAACACGAAAGGTAAAGCCGATTTTAAGTTTCCTGCTAATTACAACACAGCAGCTTTAATCTTGGAGGGATCTGCCATTATTAACGGAACTTCAGCACCAACAAATAGTTTTACCTTATTTGAAAACACTGGTGAAAATTTTACAATAGAAACAGAAGAGGAAGAAGCTTTAATTTTGGTACTTAGTGGTGAACCAATCAACGAACCAATCGCCGCACACGGTCCATTTGTAATGAATACAAGAGAAGAACTCATGGAAGCTTTCAATGATTTTAATCAAGGAAAATTTGGAAGTTTATAAAACATAAAACCATTCAAAAGGGGTCTTTTTGTACTCCTTTTTTTTTGCTAAAACACATTGTAATGTTACTCTTCAATTCCTTCATTCCAACAGACCAAAATCTTCTGCCCTTTGATGGTCAAGTAAATTATTACGGCGTTATTTTTTCAAATGAGGAAATAAATCATTTGTATACAATACTAGACTCTGAAATTGAATGGGAAAATGACCAAATTAGCCTATTTGGAAAAACAATAGTTACTAAACGAAAAGTAGCTTTTTACGGCTCCACAAACATTACCTACAACTATTCAAACACATCAAAAAAAGCAAAACCATGGTCTACTACATTACTTTCTATAAAAGAAAAAGTTGAATCTATAACAGGCCAAAAATTTAACGCTTGCCTACTTAATCTTTATCACAACGGAACAGAAGGAATGAGCTGGCATCAGGACAATGAAAAAGAATTATCTCCCAATAGTACAATAGCTTCTTTAAGCTTGGGTGCAGAACGAAAATTTTATTTCAAACATATTCGAACAGGCACACAGGTTAAAATAAATCTTGAAAACGGAAGTTTACTCACGATGAAAGATGAGACACAATCATTTTGGCTTCACAGTCTCCCTCTTCAAAAGAAAATCATTTCACCGCGTATTAATCTAACCTTTAGAACATTTACAGAATAAAAAAAGAGACAAGGAATCCTCATCTCTTTCAATCATACAAATCAATATTACATCGGAAGAATTTCTCTTCCATATTTATCATTTATCAAAATGGCTGCCGCTTCATAGAACGCTACAAAACCACAAAAAACCCCTTCAAATCCTGCAATTCGTCCGATTAATTCGCTTTCCATAAAATTATGAAATGCCAAAAGCATAAAAAGTACGAAAAGAGAAAAGAACAAAATCTTCCCAACTGTTTTTCCATTTAATGTTTGAATAAAAAATACTAATGTGAATAATCCCCACATAAATAAATAGCAGCCCATGGACAAATTGTTTGGTTTTTGTAACCCCAAGACGCTACCACCTATCCAAATAAACACAAGTGATAACCAAAAAGCTCCATAGGACATGAAGGCTACACTACCAAACATATTTCCTTTTCTCCATTCCATTGCACCGGCGCAAAACTGAGTAAAACCTCCAAAGAAAATCCCCATAGACATAATCATTACATCAACAGGGAAAAATCCTGCATTATGGATATTTAACAATATGGTTGTTAAGGCAAATCCCATCAAACCTAAAGGCCCCGGATTAGAAGTATCGTCCTTCAATTGTAATTGTTCACTCATTTAATCAAGTTTAGAGGTAAATTTTATATCGTTGTTAATTTTCAATTAGCAGAGGACAAATAAAGTAGGAAAACAAAAAAAAAGTTAATTTAAGCGTGATAAATACCAAAGAAAATAATATTTATCCTTCTCTAAAAAATATTAAAATCACATATGATTATCTGAATAATCCTATAAATACAAACTAAAAAACAATCAAACAAACCACTCAAAACACTCATTTAAAGAGAACTCCACATTTGAGAATAATAAAAAAGTAGAAACAGTACAAAAACATTTAGCACAATAAATCCAAAAAATAGCAATTCATGCGATTTTGTTGAATAATGAAGAGTATGACGGCTCCTTTTTTTTCTAAAACTAATTGGGTTGAAAAGAAAAACTTTCAATTAACGGAGAACTAACACTCACAAATGGTTAATTAAATTAGATTTGCATTTCAAACAAAGAATTTATCAAATCAAAATGAAGTCTTTCCTATTAGGGATTGGAATGTCTTTAGTGAGCGTTCTTTCCTTTTCTCAAAAAGTAACACTGAATTTAACTGACATTCGAAGTGACAAAGGTCAGATTGAAATATCGGTATATGAAAATGCACAACAATTTAAAGATGAAAAACCTTTAAAATATCTTTATTTTGATAAAAAAGGATTGAAAGATGGAAAAATGACCATCCAAATACAACTCAAAACAGGGAACTACGGCTTGACTTTTTTAGATGATGAAGACTCATCAAAAGGCATGACATTTAAAATGGGGTTTTATCCCAAAGAAGGAGTTGGTTTTTCTAATTTCAAGTTTAAAGGAGTTAGTAAACCTAAATTTGATGATTTCAAATTTGAATTAAACGGGGATAAAACAATTGATGTCCCGTTCAGATATTTTTAAAAATTAATAAGAAAGAGGTTAATTGATAATTAACCTCTTTCTATTTTAGACCGCTTGTTTATTATATAATCTTAATACAAGCGGCAACTTCTTTAGCTTTTTCCACCAATTCTGCTACAGGAGCGTCCCCATAAGCTAAACCAACTGCCATTCGTCTATAAGGGCGTGATGTCGGCTTTCCAAACACTCTAAAATCAGTTTGCATAAACATTGCTGCCTTCTCTAAACCAACGATTTTCGGAGCATTACTATTTTCACTTGCCAAAACAACTGCACTAGCGCCATTCTTCAACAATTCAATGGATGGAATAGGTAAACCAAGAACAGCTCTTGCGTGTAATTCAAACTCATTGAAATTTTGTGTTCCCGCAAGCGTAACCATTCCGGTATCATGAGGGCGAGGTGATAATTCAGAGAATACTGCACCATCCTTACAAATAAAGAATTCAACTCCCCAAATTCCACATCCACCTAAGGCTTTTGTTACAGCAGCTGCCATCTCTTGTGCTTCTTTCAAATGAGTACTTTCCATTGACATCGGCTGCCAACTTTCTTGATAATCACCGCGTTCTTGACGGTGACCAATTGGAGCACAAAACAAGGTTTCTCCATTTGATTGAGTTACAGTTAACAACGTAATTTCATAATCAAAATCAACGAAACCTTCCACAATGACCTCCATTAAATCCCCTCTTGAACCTTCTAACGCATAATCCCAAGCTTTTTGAACATCCTCTTGTGTTTTGATAACAGATTGTCCCTTACCAGAAGAAGACATTAACGGCTTTACCACACATGGCATTCCAACAGCATCTACTCCATTTTGCAATTCCTCCAGAGTAGTCGCATAACGATAATTTGCCGTTCTTACTCCCACTTCTTTAGCCGCTAAATCACGAATTGCTTTACGATTCATCGTGAAATTTGCAGCTTTTGCAGAAGGAACAACTTGAATTCCCTGAGCTTCATAATCATAAAAACGTTCGGTACGAATTGCTTCTATCTCAGGAACAATTAAATCTGGTTTATGTTTTGCAACCACTCGATCCAAAGCGGCTCCGTCTAACATATCAAACACTTCAAATTCGTGTGCTACTTGCATTGCTGGGGCACCTGCATAACTATCACAGGCAATCACATATTGTCCCAAACGCTGGCATGCAATCACAAATTCTTTCCCTAACTCTCCTGAACCTAAAAGGAGTATACGCTTAGCCATAATTGATCATTTTATTTTGATAATACAAAGATGCAATTTTTAACCATTAAATCGTTTTACTAAGACCGACAATCGAGTTCATTTTTTCATTTTTAACACTCAATATTCCACTAAAAAAATTGTATATTCGTTTTAAGCATTTACAACCACCTAGAGCGTAAGTTATAAAACCAATTCTTTAGTATTACCTTATATATATGCAAAATTTCGAACAACAACTAGATCAAATAATTGAGAATCAAAGAGCATTTTTCAATACGAATAGAACAAAAGACATTGCTTATAGGAAACTAAGTCTTCAAAAATTTCATAATGCTATTGTTCGACACGAAACAGAAATAAACGAAGCTATTTATCATGACTTACACAAATCAAAAGAAGAGGCATACTTAACAGAAATTAGTTTAGTTCTTGGTGATATTCGCTATCACATCAAACAATTAAACAAATGGGCAAAACCTCAACGGGTAAAAACTCCTATTTACGTATTTCCGTCAAAGACTCGATTAATTCACGAACCACTAGGAATCTCCTTAATAATGGCACCTTGGAATTATCCCTTTCAACTTTTGATGAATTCGTTGGTCGGAGCGATTTCAAGTGGATGCTGTGCTATTTTAAAACCTGCACCTGAAACACCTGAAACAGTAAAGGTTATAAAAAAAATCATCCAAGAAACTTTTCTTCCTGAACATGTAACGATGATAGAACCAACGATTGAAGAAAATGCAATCGTATTGCAAAAGCGATATGACATCATCTTTTTCACAGGAAGTCCACGTGTTGGTAAAATCGTTGCTGAAGCTGCTGCAAAACATCTAACGCCAACCATTTTAGAACTAGGTGGAAAAAGTCCTTGTATAATTGACGAAGAGGCTAATATTGAAATTACTGCCAAACGAATTGTGTTTGGAAAACTTATCAACTGCGGTCAAACGTGTATCGCACCAGATTACTTTTATGTACACGAAAGTAAAAAAGACGATTTAATCCAAGCTATAAAAAAACAAATCGTTAGCATGTATGGACAAGATCTATCCAAAGTTGCTCATTACCCTCGAATGATACATGAACGAGCTGCCGAGCGTGTCGTTGGTTTAATTGATTTTTCTAAAGTCATTTACGGAGGAAAGTACAATATTGAGCAACGGTTCATTGAACCCACAATTATTGACAACGTTAGCGTAGACGATAAGATCATGCAAGAAGAAATCTTTGGACCACTATTTCCAATCCTTACCTACACTTCAATTAAGGAGGTTATTTCTTATGTAAAAAGCAAAGAAAAACCTCTAGCAATGTATTATTTTGGAAACGAAAAAGCTGGTATGGATATTTTTAAACAAACTAGTTCAGGTGGTGGTTGTATCAACGATACTTTGATGCACATTACCAATCACTTTGTTCCATTTGGAGGAGTTGGTAATAGTGGAATGGGCGGATATCATGGCTATTTCAGCTTTGAGGCTTTTAGTAATAAACGTGCCGTTGTAATAACTCCAACATGGATTGATCTTCCCTTGAAGTACGCCCCTTTCAAATACTTTAATTTGATTAAAAAAATTATGTAATTTTATTTGGTAAAAATCTTATAAATGAAAAAAACACTACTTTCTCTCCTACTTCTTATACTACAAGCGGGAGTTTTTGCACAAAGTGAGGTAACTGCTCGTTACAAAGAGTTCCTTGAAACCATGAATAAGCAGGATTATGAAAAAATGATAAGCGAATTCACCTATCAAGCATTATTTGAAATCACTCCAAAAGAGCAACTTGTTGAGGCTATTCGTTCCATCTATAAAAATGAATTTTTCACCATGCAATTAGAACATTATGGTGACATTAACATTTCTAATGAAGTAGAACATGAAGGAATCAAATATGTTTTAATTAAACATAAAAATAGAGCGAAATTTCATTTTAATATAGATTCATTTGTACAAGACTCTATCAATGAAGTAAAGCGTATCGATTCACTGCGATTAGAAATGGATAAGGACACTGCTTTTCAATCGTTTTTAAAGACTTATAATTCTGAAAATGATTTTGGAGAAGAAGGAAATACAATTTACGACTGGCCCTATCATGAGGTAATGGAATACGATGACACAACAAATTACAAACAGACAGTGAAAGATCGTATGGAATTTACGTTATCTATGTTTGAAATTGGAATGATGATGCAGTTTGACAAAAAGAAGATAAAGAATTTAGAAATCTCCACAGATTATGAGAACAATACTGTAAGTATGAATAATATCGCAGAAGATGGACAAATTGGAATATTCGATCCTAAATACGGCAAGTGGCAATTTATCGCAAACAACACTTCACAACCCATGGTAATTAATTACCTCATACCAAAAGAGGTCCGTAAAAAATTTAAAATCAAAACATAAAAAAAGCCAGTTCTCCTTTGAACTGGCTTTTTCATTATCTACACTTAACTTATAAAGCATCTAATTGCTCCTTCACAAAGTCTGCTAAAGTCTTAATATAAGCTTGATCAAAACGAAACTCTACACCAGCTGTTTTATAGATTTCAGGAATTGAACGCGTATACCCTAAAGTCAAAGCTGCTTTATAATCTGTAATTGCTTTATTGTAATCTGTTAAGCTATTTTTCCAAACTCCAATCGCTCCTAATTGAGCAATTCCATATTCAATGTAGTAGAAAGGAACTTCAAACAAATGCATTTGACGTTGCCAACTATTATCACGCACCTCTTCATACCCGGTCCAATCCGTTAATCCAACGCCATATTCCTTATTTAATCTACTCCAAGCAATTGTACGCTCTTCAACAGAATGATTTGGATTCTCATAAATCCAATGTTGAAATTCATCGATTTGTGCTATCCAAGGAAGAACTTTTAAAATATCCTCTAAATGATCCACTTTTGCCCGTACAACATCAGCATCTGTGTAAAATTGAGACCACTGTTCCATCGTTAACAATTCCATCGACATTGAAGCTAATTCTGCAATTTCAGAAGTCAAATCTTTATATCCAGTTAACTCCAAATCACGAGTTAAAAAAGAGTGTATTGCATGTCCACCTTCATGAACCATCGTTACCAAATCACGTTGTGAACCCACCGCATTCATAAAAATAAAAGGAACCCCTATTTCATATAAAGGGTAGTTATACCCTCCTGGAGCTTTTCCTTTTTTTGATTCAAGATCCAGGTACTCCATTTCTTTCATTGTCTTTAAACAATCTGAAAAATAAGGGTCAATTTTATTTAATAAAGCGATCGTTCCATCTAACAACTCCTCTCCGCTTTTGAAGGGCTTCAAAGGAGCTAATCCATCTGGATCCAATTCCAAATCCCATGGTTTAAACTTCTCCAATCCTAATTTATCTAGATTCTTTAATTGAATTTGTTTTACAATGGGAACAATTTCCTTCTTAATCGCATCATGAAAAGCAAAACAATCTTCTTTGGAATAATCAAATCGTCCAAGTTCTATAAACTTATAATCGCGATAGTTTTCGAACCCTGCATTAACAGCTACTTGATTACGAAGTTGAACCAATTCGGTAAACAAATCATCTAAGGTCGTTTTGTCTTTAGCTCTTCTCTCTGCCATTTTTTCAAAAGTTGATTTTCTCAAAGACTCATCTTTATCTTTCAACAATTGGGCAGCCTGTTGCATCGTTAATTGTTCGCCATTATGTTCAATGGATTGATCTCCAGAGATAGCACCAAACTCTTGAGAACGTTCATTTAATTTGGCATCCAAAGGAATATTTTCCTCTCTAAATAATTGCAATGCGATCTTAACACCTCGATAATAAATCTGATAGGCTTGCTCTTTCCCTTCAGGCGTTGAGAATGGAGCTTCAACCATTTTTTTATTCAACTGATCCTCGAAAGGCATCATCTGAGGTTGAATTTCTGTTACAAAGAAAGTATAACTATCACTAAATTCTTTATTTGCGGTATCGCATGTCATTTTTATATATCGCCACGCCGCATCTTCTTCCAACACAGCGTCTAATTCACTTCGATCTTTTAACCATTGATGGAAATCCGAATCGGAGTTTAGTTCACGATTAGCAAGATCTTGGTAATAAGGTTGAATCACCTCCCATGAATTCACCACCAAATCCTCTGCTACAAAATTTCTTTTAGGTTTTTGTATTTCCATATAACATGCTATAAAAAAGCCTCGAGAGTGTCGAGGCTTAAACTATTATTCTTCTGTTTTCTTCTTTTTTGCAGGAGCCTTTTTTGCTGCTGGTTTCTTTTCAGCCTTCTCCGTTTTTTCAGTTTTAGCAGCTGGTGCTTTCTTTGCAGGAGCTTTTTTCTTCGGTTTTTCCTCAACTACAGGTTCTTCAACTGGAATAACATCAGCATTAACCTCTTCTGCAATCACTAAATTCCCAGATTTTTGAAGAAGATTATACCATTGGAACATTTTCTTAATATCTGACAAGTACACACGTTCGCGGTCATAATCTGGAAGAATCCCTTCCAAATATGCACGTAAAACTTTCTCACTTTCTTTATGAGATGGAGCTGCTCCCCCGTTTTCTTTTTCGAAAATTGCGCGGTACACTTCTTTCAAAGGTTTGTCTTCCTGAATTGTGTAGATACTGATATCTTCTAATGCAGATATACGATCTGTTGCATACGCAGGAATGCGTTTATTGTCTTCTAACGATTCTACGATCACGCTATTTTTAGCTTGAGCAATCACTTTATACAATCCAGCTTTACCGGAAATGGAGATAATACCTGTTAAATTCATTTTTAATTATAAATGTTCGTCGCCCAAAAATAAAAAATCTTTCCCACCTTATTACTGAATTACAATTTTTGTTTGAACATTTTGACCTTCAACATTCATTTTTAACACATATACGCCCGAATATAACGCAGATACATCAAGACTACTCCCATCAAACAATACATAAACTTGACGACCCGTCGCATCGTATACTTCAATGTTACTTAATACATAGTCCGTAGTTATATACAACTTCTCCCTTGTAGGATTTGGGTGAATCGTAAAATTACGCAACAATTGAGCAGTAGAAAGATTCAAATTATACACTTCCGATTCCGTTACACAACCTTCAGTAGAAAATCCAAAAACCTTTATCGCTCCTTCCATTTCTACTCCATTAAAAATAAAGGGAAGTATCGATGTAGTAGCACCTTCTACTAATTCCCCATTCCTATACCATTGATAACGAATCGCTCCAGAAGTCACCAATTGCTGAGTTAAAAAATCTGCAATAATCGGACTAACAATTGCGAACTGTCCTTGAACATTAACGTTTAATGTATCCGAATGTACCTCACAACCATACTGATTAGTTGCGGAATAATAATATTCGCCTAATGTGCTAATTAATCGTTCTGAAGCATCTTCATTGTTCTCCCATACGACATTAGTGAATACCCCTTGATTCTCTACCAAAATTTCATTTTCATCGCACAATACACTCGATCCAATCACCTGTGGATTACGTTCTGACTTTTTAATCAGATCCCAAGCATCGGCGTATCCATAGCCATAAGCAGTATTAGGTAATACCCCCGAAAATACATTGGGTTTACTGGTTTGTTTTAATAATTCTAAAAAACCAGCCTGATTCCCTTCCTCACATCTTTCTAAATACAACGCTCCAATAGCAGCAATAACAGGGCTTGCCATTGAGGTCCCCCCATTTGTCATATGCCATCCACTAAGTGTTACTTTCTCTGGATGTGCATTCATAAACGCAATCGGTCCAGCAGTAAGAATAACATCTCCTTTTGCGACAACATCAGGTTTAATTTCCTGCAATCGGTTAGGCCCTTTACTTGAATTAATACTCAACTGACTAACTTCATTACCATCATTAACGGTGTATACTGTTCCAGCTAAGGTCTCAAAGCTAAATCTATTTCTAATATTCCCAACGGAAATGATCTTGGGGTGACACGTCCATCCTGAAACAATCGACTGCTTTAAGTCTGGTGCAACAAACCTTCCATATTCGAACATCGTTCCATCAGCTATCTCTTCTACAAAATAATTATACCCCAACGCTTTTCCAGACCAAACATCCCATCGACCACTATCCTTCGTAAGGAAACCGTATCTGTAATTAATACTATCTACTACTTGTATGTTCACACTAAAATGATATGAAACCCCTTCAATCTGCCCTGCTAACCTCGCGATGGCAAGAATGTTTCCTAATGAACTCCGCAAAGTATCTGTAATAATAGCATTGTTGGAATGAAACAGAAAATGGAAATCACTGCTTGCCCTTAACTCATAGTTGTTAAGCGGATTAACAGCAATAATTGAATACCTAAATCCCACTGAATCTAATGGGGTATAACCATCCAAATAAACGCGATCAGGGCCTATATTAGTGGAAGTCTCAGATCTTAATAAAGTGAATTTATGTTCATTTTGAAAAGACGTACCAGCATGATATTTACCAATATTACCCGAATTACCACATGCTGTCACCAGTAAACGACCTGATTTTTCATCCAACAAATCTACCGCTCTTAAACTTGATGCATCCATTCCGTCATGACTGCCAAAATAAGTTCCCAGACTGACATTGACAACAGCTCTTTTTCCTAAAGAATCAGCTACTTTGAATATATATTCGATACCATCAGTTACACGAGACGACCAAGCCGGTCCTGCTCCATTATATTTGACCATTATAATATTAGCCTCAGGAGCTACTCCTTGATTCTCACCACAAGAAAAACCATTACCTACAGCAATACCAGCTACAGTTGTACCATGAGCATCATTATCTTGATGAGGACACAAATCATTATCTATATCATTATTTGTAAAGACCGCACCGTAACCGTAATATTCAACTGGTGGCTGCGAGCTCATTGTTTGATCCCAAATACGTAAAATCCTTGAGTTTCCATTCTCAAATTGAAAATCTGGATGATTATAATCTATCCCCGTATCTATAAATCCCACAATAACATCCGTTCCTTTATAAGAATTTTGAAGCTCTAATCCTTCATGCACTTGATTCACACTATGATAAAACCTTACTGAATCAGCCAATAATACAGGTGGATGGCTATCCACTATGAAAGACTGCAGCACACCATTTTTAACGTAGCCTTCTAATTCCATCGCGGTGGACCTCACATATATATACGTTGCGTTCTTATGAACGACCTCCAAATTCAAACTTTCAATTTGTTGACTTGTAACTGAATTATTATTAACGGCATAGGTTAATCGATCCATTTTTTCTTTTTCAGTAAATTGCGCATAACTGGTTAAATTAGTTTGCGCTTTTAATTCTCCTATGTTATAAAAACAAAATAGAAAAATTATACTATAAATCCTTCCCATTCATAATGAATTTAAACCTTTCCACATTAATTCAGTGGCTTTGATGATAATTTAAACTGCAAGTTCCTATTTTTTTTGCAAATTTGAAAAGGAAAAGTATTCTATTAAGAAATTTTAGAAAATGAAAAGACGTATTATTCAACTAAGTTTTGCTCTATTTGCAATTGGTTTACCTAATATACTTGCGGCACAGACCGTTGATAAAAAAATTGTAAACTGGTATAATGGTAAGCAAGGAATGCAGACAGAAGCTGCCTACAAATTAGTTAAGAAGAGAACACCACAAACAGTAGTTGTTGCTATTATCGATTCAGGAATGGATATTGAGCACGAAGACTTTAAAGGTAAGATTTGGATTAACGAGAAAGAGATACCAGGAAATGGAATTGATGATGACGGAAACGGATACATTGACGATGTTTACGGTTGGAACTTTTTAGGGAATGCAGAAGGTCAGAATTTAGATTATGCTCGCCTTGAAATGACACGTATTTTGGCTTATTTAGCTCCAAAATATGCAGACATCAATGAAGAAACAGATAAAGTTGATGATCCTGCTGAGTATGCTCTTTACAAAGAAGTAAGAGATGAGGTTGCTAACCGTAGAGCTGATTACGAGCCTTATCTAGCACAGATGGAACAGGTGAAAATGATGATTCAGCAAGTTCCTGTAATGGTTGGTAGTACTCTTGGAAAGACTAATTACACAATAAAAGACTTAAACAAGTGGAAACCAACTGATCCTCAAGGAATGCAGTTAAAACAAATTGCTTTAGCAATAGCTTCAGGACAATTGAATGAACAAGTTGTTTTAGAGCAGGAAAACCACATCATTGAAATGTTGAATTACAACTTAAATGTTGACTACAACGATCGTTCATTGATTGGTGACAACCCAATGGATATCAAAGACACCAAATATGGTAACAATGATGTTCAAGGACCGGATGCCTTACACGGTACACACGTTGGTGGAATTGTTGGTTCTGTGAGAGGGAATAAATTAGGTGGAGATGGTGTTGCTGAACATGTTAAACTCATGTCTTTGAGAGCCGTTCCAAATGGAGATGAATTTGATAAAGACATTGCATTAGCAATACGTTATGCTGTTGACAACGGGGCTTCTGTTATCAATATGTCATTCGGAAAATCTTATTCTCCACTAGCTAAGGATGTATTTGAAGCGTTAAAATATGCAGATGAGAAAGGTGTACTTTTGGTTCATGCGGCTGGAAATGACGCTAAAGATATTGATACAGAACCTAACTTCCCAACCTATAAATATGAGTGGCAAAATGGCAAAAAGTTAGACCACTTTATAACAATTGGAGCTTCTACAAAAGAACATTCTAATAAAAAGGAGAAAGTAGGAAATTTAGCTGCTGATTTCTCTAATTATGGACAAATCGGTGTTGACGTATTTGCCCCTGGCAATGAAATTTACAATACTGTACCAGGTAATAAATACCGTTCTTTACAAGGAACGTCAATGGCTGCACCAATGGTTTCTGGAGCTGCTGCATTCTTGAAATCTTATTTTCCAACATTAACAATGAAAGAAATTAAGGAGATTTTATTGGCCTCTGTAACAGATTTCAAAGGAACGATGCAAGTAATGCCTGGTAGTGGTGAAGCTGTTGATTTTGCTAAACTATCCGTAACAGGAGGAACTATAAACTTAGTCAATGCTGTGAAATTGTGTGAAGCAATGGAACAACTAAAAGCAGCAAAATAAAAGATTATCAATCTTGAAAAACGGGAGCCTTAGTGTTCCCGTTTTTTTTTAGATGAAAAACTATCCTACCAACCATCAACTTAAACAATTAATTTTTTGTAATTTTCCGATTCAAAAAACTAGCTAAAATCCATGCCATCACATCCATCTTTATTTGATCAATCCATTCAAATTATTAATGATATTATTTGGTCTCCTCTTTTTATTGTTTTCTGTATTGTAGTTGGCTTATATTTCACTTATAAAACTGGTTTTCTTCAAGTACGCTATCTAAAAGATATGGTTCGCTTATTGTTTAAAGAAGGTAGCAATGACAAGGGAATATCACCATTTCAAGCTTTTTCAATTGCTATAGCAGGGCGTGTCGGCACTGGTAATATTGCCGGTGTAGCAACAGCGATAGGCATAGGAGGACCTGGCGCTGTCTTTTGGATGTGGATTATTGCTTTTTTAGGAAGTGCTACCGCTTTTATTGAAGCAACACTTGGCCAAATATATAAAGTTGAAAAAGATGGTGAATACAAAGGTGGACCTGCCTACTATATTGAAAAAGGACTAGGAATCAATTGGTATGCAACAACCTTTGCTATAGCTACAATCGTAGCCTGTATACTATTTCTTCCAGGTGTACAATCCAATAGCATTGCTGATAGTATGCATACAGCCTTTCAAATTGACAAAATCTATATTGGAGTTACAATTGCAATCGGCTTAGGTATTATTGTAATTGGAGGTGCTAAAAGGATCGCTCGCTTCTCCGAAATAATCGTACCTTTTATGGCTGGTGCCTATATAATAATGGCGATAGTAATAATCTGTTTAAATATTAAGGAAATACCAGCAGTTCTCCATTTGATTTTCAGTTCTGCTTTTGGTGCTGACGCTACATTTGGCGGAATTATTGGTTCTGCAGTTTCAATGGGAATAAAACGAGGTATATACTCCAATGAAGCTGGACAAGGAACTGCGCCCCATGCAGCAGCAGCTGCAGCAACATCTCATCCTGCAAAACAAGGAATCGTACAAGCATTTTCAGTTTATATTGATACATTATTTGTTTGTACTGCAACTGCTTTTATCATTTTATTCTCGGGACAATACAATGTTATTAATCCAGAAGGAGGTTTTCTAGTAGAATCTTTACCAGGTATTGAGCATGGGGCTCAATATACACAAGCAGCAGTAAGTAACCATTTTCCCGCAATTGGTAATTCATTTATTGCTTTTGCACTATTATTTTTTGCTTTTACAACAGCAATGGCCTACTATTTTATAGCCGAATCAAACTTCTATTATCTGGTTAAGAAGAAGCCACAACCACTCTTACTATGGACTATGCGTGCTGCATTTGTTGGAAGTATCATTTACGGTTCGGTATCAAGCGGAGGAACAGCATGGACCCTTGGTGACATTGGTGTAGGAATAATGGCTTGGCTAAATTTGGTTGCCATATTGATGCTCCGAAAACCAGCATTAATAGCCTTAAAAGATTATAAAGATCAAAAATTAAAAGGACTTGATCCTGTCTTTAAACCAAACAAATTGGGTATAAAGAACACATCTGCATGGGAGGATGAAAATTAATTGCCTTGATTTTTAATTTCTTTTAATTTATAAATCAAAGAATTAGCATTTAAAATAAACAAAAGATGTCATATTAGGTAAAAATACGTGTTAAGATTTAAAACAACTTTAATTATATTTGTCTCAAATCAATAAATACACACTACTATGAGTTTAGTTACAATTTCGCTATCTGATGCGAAATATTATGCTGCAAAATGGCTTTCTGAAGGAGTCGTTAAAACCGCCGATTTACAAGCAGTTGCATTCCCAAGGGAAGTTTTAGAAGCAATTTTAGCAAATACTGAAGTGGAAGAAGTTCGTTTTTACTTAGGTATCAAAGAACAATTACCTTACAGTTTCGCTGTTGGAGTGGATGCAAATGGTAACGATTTGTTAACGGGTAATCATTTAATTTACAACAAATCAAAAATTTGTCCAATGGTATGTGGTCAAAAGAAAATTGATGCAAATGGAAATGTATTAAGCATATTGTAAAATGTATTTCCTTTTTAATATACTATGTCAAGTTTACTATTGTGTCTTACTTGTAAATAGTATATTATATATCAAGAAAGAAAAATACTCCAGTATGTGGCAACGAACAATCTGTTACTACATCTGGAGTATGCTAATACTCGAAATAATATCTAACCTACAAATAAGTAACAACCTCAACAACTATAGTATCACAATATTGTACTTCATACTACATTTTTACTTTCTGAGTTTATTTTACAGACAAATTTCTTCAAATGTAAAACTAGTAAGAAAAATAAAAATAACTACTGTTCTGTTACTTCCCCTGTACACACTCCCGTTCTTTTTTGACAATATATTACTTAGTGCATTTGTTCAATTCTCTGGAAATTTCTTAATTATCATTTACGGTCTGGTAATCTTTTACGATAATATAGATAAAACTCAACATAAATTACTTATAAATGTTGGTATTATTATTTTTTGTTTCCTTCAAATCGTTATAAATAACTTCTCACAGATTATAATTCATTTTAATTATCAAATAATAGAGCTTTCTCTTTTTATTGCAATAATAAATTTGATTATAAACATAAGTTTGCAAGTAGTTTTTTTTATTGATCGCTTAAAATATTTAAAAAAGGAAAAATATTATGCGCTCTAATCTTGACTATACACTACTATTTATCATTTCATTTGTAACTACATTTGTTCTGATGGCTACCGTATTGGTGTTTCTTTTTATGGCACGAAGAAAAATAATGGTCCATAAATTAGCGACTAAGGAATTGCAAATAACGATGCAAAAAGAAATCCTAAATGCTGTAATTGAATCTAAAGAGCAAGAGCACATACGAATTGCTAGAGATTTACATGACGAAGTGAGCTCCAAGCTTAATGCATTACGAATGAATGTACATATATTAAAATCAGACAATTTAACAAAAACAGAAAGGAAAGAAATAGGCGACAACTCCCTAGAGGCATGTAAATTACTCATTGACAGCACCCGTCAAATTTCTCACAACTTAATGCCGCCTACATTGGAATACATCGGTCTAAATTCTGCACTGCTAGAATTGGCGAACGAATTTACTATAACAGACCAACTAGTTGTTAATTATACCAACTTAATAGGTGATCGTTTTTTTAACCACCTTAAGCATGAAGACCAGATTCATGTGTACAGAATCATCCAAGAATTAATTAACAACTCTATTCGTCATGGTAAAGCAACAGAAATTTGTATTATCTTAACCAACGATGCGAATACTAAAACGATCGAATATATTGATAATGGAATTGGGATGAAAAATAAGCAAGGTGAAAATTTAAAAGGAATAGGCATAAACAATATTCATTCAAGAGCAAAAATAATACAAGCGAATGCGAGCTATGATTATTTTTTTCAAAATGGTTGCCGATTTGTACTCACTTTCTAAACAAAATTATTATGATATCTACTACTAAAATTAAAATTGCAATTGTTGAAGACGAACTACTATTTAGAAAAAGCTTACTTTTCTTTTTAAACAAAGAAGACAATATGGAAATCATCTTCGATGGTGGAAACGGCGAAGAACTTATTGATTTTTTAAGCGATTCTATAAGTACTCCGGATATAGTGATAACTGACATACGAATGCCTGTCTTCGATGGTATTGACACCGCTAAACACTTAACGGAGCATTATCCGGACATAAAAATAATTGCTCTTTCAGCCTTTCACTCTGACAGTTTCATTGAACAAATGATTAATTATGGTGTTAGTTCCTATCTATTAAAAGACTCGACACCAGACGAAGTCATTACAGCTATTAATCAAGTCTATGAAAGCGGAACCTCTTTTTCATCAAGAATTTTAAATGCCATATTAAAAATCAGAAAAAAATCAGATGATAAAAGTGAACGCTTTTATAAATTATCTCAAAGAGAAATAGAGATACTAAAACTAGTCTGTGAACAGTATAATACGAAAGAAATAGCTGACATGTTATGTCTCAGTGAGAGAACCATAGAAGGGCACAGAAAGAAGCTTTTAGAGAAAACGGATTCCAAGAATGTTGTAGGATTAGTTCTTTGGGGAATTAAAAATCATATACTAAGTATAGATTAAAAAAAAACCGATTTTTACATCGGCTTTTTCCTTACAACATCGCATTAAGATCTATTGCACTCGCCTCAATCAACTGATTTTGTACCGCAAACAAGACTAAACCTACTACATTTCGAGTTCCTGTCTTTATGAAGAGATTGTTTTTATATCCTTCAACCGTTTTAGGCGACAAACACAATTTGTCTGCAATTTCCTTTGCAGTCAATTGATTCGCTAGCAGGTAAATAATTTCAATTTCTCGTTTGGTTATCTCATTTGACTTTTCCGCTTTTCCAATTCCATCTTCAGGTAAAGACCGTCTAAAATAAGCGAATTGATCTTTTGCGAAATAATGACCTTTTTCGATTACTTCCTCAATAATTGCAATTAATTCCTTTGGTTGAATATTTTTGGGTAAATACGCCGCAACACCATTTTTAACCATGTAACCAATCATATTCATGTTATAGAAAGAAGTTAAAATGATCACTGGTACTTTAATCTTTTTACTTTCCAAACTAGACAAAACACTTTCAGCAGTGGTATCACCTAATCGATAGTCTAATAAAATCACATTAATAGAATCTTGTATAGATTCAACTTGATTTAAAAAACTTCCACCATTATTAAACGCGAAAATTTGCTCAAATTTTTCTGAACTTCTTAAAAAACCGATAAGTAATTCAAGGATTAATACATCATCCTCAGCTATTGCTAAATTATATTTCATAAGGTAGTCCAATTAATACATTTGTACCTTTTCCAAGTGTTGATTTAACCTTGCAAATACCATTTACTAAAAATATACGATTTTGTATATTTTCCATCCCCATCCCTTTTTTATTAACCGCGATTCCTTTACCATTATCCGCAACTGAAATGATTAATCCATTGGATCTTTCTCTTATTTTGACAGTAATCATTGTCGCCTCAGCGTGTTTAACAATATTATTCATTACTTCTTGTATAATTCGAATCACTTGAATCTTTTGCTCATTTGACCACTCTAAATCCTTACTTTTAATATACCACTTGTTAACTTTATACTTTGTATCAAACTTATCAACTTGATCAAACACATGTTCTTTAAGTGAAAATTGTGCAAGCATTGGGGGATTAAGGTTGTGCGCTAAATTACGTACCGAAACAATTGCATCATTAATTTCCTGTTCCACCTTCTCGGGGTCATTTTGCATCCTATATCTTAATAAAATGACATTTAATCGATTAGAAACTTCGTCATGTAAGTCAACTCCGATTCTTTCTCGTTCAATTTCCTGAGTTTGGGCATGCTTGGAAAGCATTTCATTCAGATGGCTTTCCTTTAGTCTAGCTACCTCCTCCTTTCGTTGAGTTTCCTTAACAAAAGCTTGTCGGACTAAAAACATAGCAAATGCACTTAAAATACTAACTGCTAAAACAATATATATACCCCAAATTATAAGGACGTTCGGGTCTTTCCAATGTTCCATTGACAAATCACAATTAAAAAATAAAAAAGATATAATATCACAATCATCAATCCCCACAAATGAAAAATGGCATCGTTATTCCAATTTGTTGCCAAACTTAAAAGCATGTAATATACAGTATTAAATGTTATATAAACAAATAAAACACTATACAAACCTATATAAGCACTATTCATATTCAAAGTAGTTTGAATGTAATTTTTCATCAAAATAAGTAAAATAATCATGTTACAAAGAGCACGCACTGGAATAACAAAAAAAGTTCCATTGATTGCTAAACTATACGTTTCCAAAATAGAAATAAGAATAACGAATAGATCTATAAGCCAAAATAACTTATGTTTTTTAACCCCTAAAGATTTACCAAACACCCGGGTCCAAATAAAATACTCTACCAATCCGAATAGAGGGATTAGAGCTAAATTTGTTTTAAAAAAGGCGAAACAAAATAAAGATAAACGATCAAAAATCAATGAAATAACAAAATACAAAAAAACAATGGGGGTTTTGGTCTTAGCATTAATATTAATTACCGCACTTACTAGAATAAGTATCAATAAAAAAAGCCAAGTATTTAAGCTTAAAAAATCAGCTACTTTAAAAATCATTATGGTATAATGTTGGTATGTTGAGCTAATCCACAATCAAAAAGCATACTCTTTGCTGGGTCTTTACCGTAAGGGGGACAAGGTCTACCCATGTTGTAAAAATTTAAAACTCCACCAAGTGGCTGATTACCAATAATTAGATTATAATTATAAGTAGTCGTTCCGTTTTCTCCAAGAATTCTTAATCCAAAATAAAGCGATTTATTACCTGAAAGTTGAAAATTTACTGCTGGGATTTGGAAAAACACAGGCCCCGAATTACCGTTTGTGTTATATGCTTGCGTTCTATTAGTAGACACTCCAAATGCTGTAATTCTTGCATTTGCTTCTGAATAGGTGATTGCTGAAAAAACATTTGAATCAATTGTTGAACCTGCAACAGAAACACTACCTCCTATTGTTGACTGAACAATTACCATATCTAGATAAACAGAATTCCTTCCAGCAGAAGTTAAATACCTGTTTTTTAAATCCTTAGACCCTTGAATACAAATTGCGTAAACATTGTTGTTAACTAAGGCAAAATAGACGTTAACATCTGACGATGTCGTATCTAAAGGAATGGGGGAAGTAACTGGTATTTCAAATTGGATTCCTGTTCCGAAAACAGTAAATGGCTTTTTTTCCGCCATCTTACTATTCCAGGCAATAACGCCTGAAATAACTTGATCAATGGTAATCATAAGTGGTTAAATATATAGTTAATAAAGCAAATCTACTATTTTTTTTTATTTAACAAATAGTAGTACTTCTTAGTAGAATAAAATTCACAAGAATTTTAAAATGAAGTAGAAAGCTCAAAATTACAATATGTAACGTGTTTATTGTTTAGTTCACTTAAAAAGAAGAAAACTAAATTGTAGTACATCAAAATCGAAAGTACAGCTAATACAGTAAATTTAAACCAACAATTACCCCCTACTTTTTATCTTAAATCTAACCGAGTGTCTTTTTCAGTTGTTCTTTATCGAGATGGTTCTCCCAATTGGAAACAACCACACAAGCTACCGCATTTCCAATTACATTTGTTAAGGCTCTACATTCTGACATAAACTTGTCAATTCCAAGTATCAACGTCATTCCAGCAATTGGTACATCAGGTACCACGGCCAAAGTAGCTGCCAAAGTGATAAATCCGGCTCCAGTTACACCTGCTGCTCCCTTGGATGATAATATAGCGACCAAAAGCAATACCATCATTTGGTCAAATGACAAATGAATATTACACGCTTGCGCAATAAAAAGTGCGGCCAATGTCATATAAATATTGGTACCATCGAGATTAAATGAATAACCTGTAGGAACCACAAGTCCAACGACACCTTTGTCGCAACCTGCTTTAGTCAGTTTATCCATCATACCTGGCATTGCTGGCTCCGAGGAACTGGTGCCTAGAACAAGTAATAATTCATCCTTGAGGTAACGTAAAAGTTTAAAAATATTAAAGCCATTGAAATAGGCTACTCCACCTAAAATGACTGCAACAAATAGAAAAGAGGTCAAATAAAAAGTCCCAACCAACTTTCCTAAATACATAAGGGAATCAATTCCATAAGCACCAATTGTAAAAGCCATTGCACCGAAAGCACCAATGGGAGCTAATTTCATTAGCATTTCAACAATTTTAAAAACAGGAATCGTTAAAACCTCCAAAAACTCAATTACAACTTTACTCTTATCCGCTGTTAATGCCAGTGCAACACCAAATAAAATGGCTACAAGTAAAACCTGTAATATGATATCCCCTGTCATAGGGCTAAAAAGAGTATCCGGAATAATATTAAAAATGAAATTAGTCATTGAATTATCCTCTGCAGCTGACACATATTTACTTATTTTTGAGTCGTCAAGTGTAGATGGATCAATATTTAACCCCGCACCAGGTTGAACGACATAACTTACCAGTAAACCTAAAACTAATGCTAAAGTTGAAAAGAATATAAAATAACCGAATGCTTTGCCCGCAACTCTACCGACTTTTTTCAAATCATTCATCCCAGCAATTCCTGTACTAACAGTAAGAAAAATAACCGGTGCTATCACCATTTTCACTAGTTTGATGAAACCATCCCCTAAAGGTTGCATTTGCTTACCGACATCTGGTTTAAAATAACCTAAACTCACCCCGATAACTATAGCCACAATAACCTGCACATAAAGTAATTGGAACCATTTCTTAGGTTTTATTTCAACCGTGTCAGTATCTATTTTCATTTTTTTATTTTTAAAAGGTTGAAAATAGATAAAACACTTGAAATAAAATACTCCAATTAAAAGAAAGTAAAGTTTGGATAGCTTAAGTAGATAAACAATTAACGATGATTGTATTTAAAAGTTATTTCATCTATCGACTCAATTGTATCTGTATAAAAAACAAAGTTTGTTCTTCTCAATTGAATTGGAAGATTATCATTATCATAAGTATATACAGCTTTTGAGGTTAAGACATCATTCGAAATCCTACTCATTTCAGTAATTAATCGATTGCCTTCGTAAATATATTCATCCACATTATTCATGCCTATTAAAGGATTATAAATTTCCTTAATCAATTGTTTATTTGTGTTGAATTCCTGAATTACAAATAATTGAAATTTCTCCGTTTCTGTCTCTGAAACATCATTTGGATTAATTCCCCAACGATGAATCTCGACAGTGTTCTCATTGGGATATTCATATTTATACTTACTCTGTAAGCTTTTTTCATCGGATTTAACATGTACGGCAAACTTCTTTCCATTCTTGTATGACAGGATTTTAACCGTATTCCCTTGGGAAGATGTATATTTTATTAAATTAGACCATTCATCGTACTGATATTCACCTGTATATTTCACTAATTGATCATTCTCATTTCTATAACAAAGTATTTTTGTAGGAAGATTCGATGATGCATTAGCATAGCTAAAATTCAAAGCATATTCACCAGGTAGTAGTTTTCCATTTGTAAAACTTTCGCCTTTAAATTCCATTACCAAACGTCCCAAATCATCAAAAACATAATGACTATTATGGCTATCAGTCGTTTTCTCAACCTCATCTTTGAAAATTGTCTCCACAACAATCTCTCTTATTCTATTCTTCTTAATCAATTCTATATCGTTCATAAAGGAAAAACGAAAAGTATAATCAAGTTGAATCTGTGTAAATGAATAATAACTAAGCAAGCTTAAAGCGACCAGTAAAACTTTTTTTTTCATAAAACAATAATAAAAGCAATTATTATAAACTGATTTTTTTATCCCATAGCAATTGATTGTAAAGTCAATCCAAGAATTTTTTCAATTTATACCCACCATAAATCAATATCATAAAAAAAAGGTTTCGTTTGCTTAAATTAAGCTTTTTTACCTAAAAACCAATCTGGTAAAAATCACTATTTCAGAACTTTAAAATAGATGTAATCCTGAAGTGATTCTGGTAGATTTGATAAAAGTTTAAGTAGTTTATTTGTATTTATATTGTATGCTATTTTTGGATTTTTGGCTAAGAGAATCCTTTCTATCTTCTTCGCTAAAACCATTGGATCCTTAGGATTTCCAGCTCCATATTTAGCCAAGCTATTTCCGTTTTTAATGAACTTGGAGAATCGTTTACTTTCCTCTTCTGTTTTCTTTAAATAAGCTAGAGCATTCCCTTGCATATTTGTTTGGAAAGCACCAGGTCTAACTTTAATTACCTTTAACCCTAAAAAACGTAATTCACGTCTTAAAGCATCTGAATATATTTCAATAGCCCTTTTTGACATATAATAAAAACTGCTAAAAGGAGCTGGACTTAACACACCAGTTTCACTCGAAATATTAATAATCCTACCTTTTGTGGGCAATAATAATTCAAAAAAAGCTTTATTTATACGATAGGTCCCTCCCAAATTAACATTCATTATTCGCATCATTTCTGTGGGTTCCACCTCAACGGCAGATCCAAGAACCAGTACACCCGCAAAATTAACGATGGCATCTAAATGTTTTGTAAGACTTTGTACTTGATTAAACGCTATTTGCACTTTTTCATCAGACGTAACATCTACTTGTATGGGGATAATGTTAGTATGTTTAATACTCATTAATTGCTCTTCATTAAAATCTAAAGCAAAAACGCGCCATCCTCTTTCTGCTAAATATTCTGCTAATGACTTACCGAGACCATTGGCAGCACCTGTAATTACAATTGTTCTCATTTATTTTAATTCTGACTCACTCCACTTTGGTAAAACACATCTAATTCCCTTTGGATCATCCATCATTGGTGCACAAACATTGCAATGCGTACAACCATTTACGTACCCCTCCCCTTTTTCCATCAGATGATTGACCATATCAGGATCACGTAACAAGGGCCTTCCTAACTGAACAAAATCAAAACCTTGCTGCATTAAATCCTCTAAACTTTCCGTTGTTGTAGCACCACCTACATAGATAAGATTACATTTTACAACAGCTCTAAATTGCTTTGCGGCGTCTAAAAGGTATAATTCTTTATACGGATATTTTCTAAACATAAACATACCTGCCATCCGCATGCCTAAGCGCATAAAAGCACTTTTTTCATACGATAACAACCCTGGTAATATCGAATCACCATGAAATAAAAGCATTGGATTTTGCGAAGAAGAACCAGCACTTAAAATAATCCCATCTATACCTGCTTCATCTAATAATTTAGCTGCCTCTAGGCTATCTTTTAATTGAATCCCTATACCCAATTCATCGTACATAGTGATTTTACCTAGAATTGGAAAATCAGGACCGACTTCTTCTCTAATAGCGGATAAAACTTCCAATGGGAATCGCATTCTATTTTTGATGTTACCACCATAGTTATCCTTACGTCTATTTGTCATTGGATTAATAAACTGACTTAAAAGATAACCATGTCCAAAATGAATTTCTACTGCATCAAATCCAGTTTCTTTCATTATTCGTGCACAATTAACATAGCTCCTCTTTACTTCATCCATCAACTTTAAATCCATTTTTGTAGTCCATGGATTTCCGTAAAGCATCCCCACTATATTTAAGCCCGCAGAAGGCCCAATTGGTCGTTTACGCTCTAATTTATTATTTCTACTAAATGCACCACAATGTGCAATTTGTCCAGATAACATGGCCCCACTCTCATGAACACGATGAGCTAGTTTGATAAGTTGTGGTTTGATTTCCTCTCGAATATACATGTAACTAGAAATCATACAACCATCCGCTTCGGGAGCACAATAGGCTAATGTAGTCATCGCTACTCCTCCTCTTGCAATGGTTTGATGAAAATCAATACAATCATCATTTATATTCTTATTATCATCTAGTCGACCTTCAAACGTTGCGGCCTTAATCACACGATTTTTTAATTGTAGCCCATTTAACTTAGCAGGAGATAATAATTTATACAGATTGGCTGATAACTGTTTTTCCATGAAATCGATTTATTATTTGACCATAAATTTACTTTTTTTTTAAGTATGCGTATTGGGATACATCCATGCAAAATAAACAAGATAAAAAAAAAGAGTCAATAAAAAACTGGAAGCCCAAACAACAGCCTTTAAATCAATTCATAAAGTGAAACCTCGCTTACATACTAAAATAACCGTCAATGATAAATCCTTTAAGGATTTTCTCCTTAGCTGAGTAATCCATCTACAATAAGTATTTATATTTAGAGCATAAGGATGAGTATTTTCAATACTTACACTTCATCAACCTTGATTTCCAAATCAAAATAATAAACGCTGATTAATTCAGCGTTTATTTCTATTTTTTCAACTGAGTGACTTACGGCGAAGATTTCTACTAGAACTAGAGTTCGAATTATTTATACCTTTTAAAAACTGTTTTTAACGGTAAATGTTTTTTTTCATTAAAACCCTACTATTTTTGTAGAAAAAAAAGAAATGAGTAACGATCCATTACACGGTATTACGCTAGAAAGAATTGTAACCGAATTACAAGAAAAATATGGGTGGGAACATTTAGGACACCTAATTCCCATCAATTGTTTTAATTCAAATCCAACCGTAAAAAGCAGTCTAAATTTTCTACGTCGCACGCCATGGGCTCGAAAAAAAGTAGAAGACCTTTATGTAGAGCGCATCGCGCGGAAATAACACATTGTTAATTCCATTCATATCTAATCCTTTAGCATCTTGATATTCTCACTCCTTTTGTCTGTAATTACCCTAACCAAGTAAACACCTTTAGGTAGTTCAACTTTTAATTTAAGTTCTGTAACCTCTCCTCCCTCATAAATATTTGCAATCCAGGCTCCGCTTGCGTCGTATAAATTAACGGAATACACATTAGTCGTATGTCCAAATGATAGTTTGAAAACCTCATTCACAGGGTTGGGATACAATACCCACTCAACCTCATTCTGAATACAATTAGCTACAAATGGTCCAAATAGTTGTACCTCCTCATTCGCATCTGTTTCTAGCAAACGATAATAGCCATGATTTAATGGTTGTATAACTAAGCGTTTTATTGGTTGTTCTGCCTGTTGATTATGATATGATTGATCTTTTATGACTTCCCATTCATGCCCAGTTTCACTATATTGCAAGATAAATGAATTCGTTTGAGAACTATTTAATTCATTCCATTCTACTACCCCAATTTTATTCATACAATCTACTTTAAATAGGGGCGTGATAGTTCCTAATGCTGAAAACATACTTGTTCCGTGCAACCACAATTCAGAATAATTTGACACGCTATAATCAGAATAGTAAGCCGATGAAGATCCCAATCCAGTTCCTGTTGACAAAGCGATTGAGGCTATCGTTCCTGCGTCTCCTCCATTTTCAATACAATTATCTACTGCATCTGTATTTAATTGATTTGGTCCCGAATAACGGCTTAAAAAGAGTGTCTCCTGATTCGGAAATTGCACCACGTCAAAAGGATTGGAAGAAAGACTAGAGGTATTTTGTAATTCTTGAAATTCAATCGGAAGATAAGGTAGACGAACAATTGTTGAATTCGCATCCGCAACAGTATTAATGGTCCAGCTTCTTGGCATGATCGCAGTTAGATTATCAACATTCGAACAAGCTGGCACATAACTTGCTTCTGGCTTAACATTAACTGTTAATGTTACGATTCCAAGATTACTACTTGCTGCTGTACCTCTTACAGAACCAATATATCTATTACCTGAATTAGAAAAGAAATCAACCCATTGATCACCTGTTACTTTACAGGATCTACTATCATTATTATTTCCTAACACAAAAACAGTAGAGTTAGCTACACGCTCTAAAGACATTTTAGCCCTAGCAACCACAAGATTCTCTTTAACAATAACTTCAATCGTAGAATTAGCATGTAACTCAAAAGTACCGACCACACCAGAGCACCTTCCCAGTAGAGCGTTGCTTTCAACTCCGCAACTCCAAACTAATAATCCATCCACATAGACACGTGCCTTATCATCCCATTCATCCATCGTTATAGTGTATTTTCCACAGGGGAACCCTTTTCGCTTGTGAATGAAAGTAAAGTCATCTGAAGGCAAAGTACATCCCTTCCACGTTGATGAATAACTTGGGGAAAACAATCCCCCCCAACCTCCTGCTGCACCAGTATCAAACCCTTCGTCTGTGGGTAACGTTTGTGTATAATAACCATAATAAACTAAACTATCAGTCGTAAATGCACTTCCTCCGTATCCATAAACGTTCCAAGTATCGACACCGAATACATCTGAACGACCATCGTGAGGGTTTGTTACAGTCACACTAGATGACATCGTTAATGAACAAGTACCTCTAGTTGCAATTACAGTATAGACTCCAGCATCTTGAGTACCAAAATCTATAATTAATCCCGTACCTATCTTGGGTAAACCTACATTAACACCATTACGTAACAATTGATAACTCACACCACTTTCTGAAGTAAGTAGCCTTGGCGCTGAATTGCAAGAAGGACGACTTATAAAAGAGATATTTAAAGGATCAGTGCACGCTAAACCACTTAAAGAAGATGTAAGGATAATAAATAATACAACTAGATTATTTATTACATAATAAATCGCTTTTTTCATCGAAATCACTTTAAAGAATAATAGTATCCTTCTCTTTGTCAGGAAAACACCTAGTAAATTTAAGCGAAAAGCTTAGTCAATCCCCCACCTCTGAATTGGTTATTAGTTTTTATTAACGACTCTATGTAATTTTTAACACCTGTAATTAGTATGCTCATTAAACTGCGTCAAATTTTCTTCTCATATAAACTTAAGGATATGAAAAAATAAAATAGTTACCGAAATAAACCTATCTTTCGTTGCGAATTACTTTGATTACATCACTCAATGAATATCAATAACGTTTATTTTATGAAAACTATTTTTCCCATCCTACTTTTGTTACTCCTATCAATGGGGTTGAATGCGCAAAATACGAAGCTGATTCAAGCGATAGAGACAGAAGGTAAATTACTCTATCGTTTAGAAAAAGCAGCTTGGCTTGGAACAGATATATTCCTAGAACAAACGACATCAAATACTTCAATCGGAGCTTATCTAACTTATCCTGTAGGGAATTCAACTCAATGCGTTTTTATAAATAACCAAGAAAATCCGAAGGTAATTGGCACACTTACTTTCGATCATCAATTCGATCTATCGAATGTACTTATACAATTAGACGAGCGTGATTTAACACAACTGGAAAAAGATTTACTAACTATCCGCACAAACACCTTGGCGGCGTTTAGCACCTCCTCTATTTTTAGCTTTTATAAAAACACAGGTACTAACATTATACCAATTATTCGAGGAAAGGAAAAAAAAGTATATGTTTTGACCGCTCCAAAAGAAAACAATCTTTTATTGTTAGGCAATGACTATCTCATTGATTTCAAGGCTAATAACCAAATAAAAAAGATTGAAAAATTACATAACTCCCTCATCCAATTTACTGTCAATAATGAAAATGAAACACTAGCAGAAACGATGCATAACCATGTTACTGGTAAGAGTGAATACATAACAGCAACAGATATTTGTACATTAATGTTGTACGCTGACTATTTCAATATTAATCGTCATATTGTAGTCTCAAAAAAATACTACAGTTTTTGGGATTGTAAAACCCACCAATTAACCGTTATCCCTAGCTCCACAATCAAAAAAATAAATGCTCACCAAAATACTATTTCCCGATAAATGAAACGAAATAAAAAAAGGCGCTTTTGGATACTTTTAAGTCTAATTGGGATTGGTTGCGTGATCGGTTTACAATTGTACAAACGCATCAACACATCTACATCTCAAACCATTGGAGAAGTAATTGACAGTCTAAACGGCGTTCCTGTTTATTTTAATGGAGGAGTAGATCATGTATCTGGGCGAACGGTATCTGCTGATGGATATAACATCGGATTAAACTATCAATGCGTGGAATTTGTAAAACGCTATTATTACGAATATTACCACCACAAAATGCCTGATAGCTATGGGCATGCAAAGTCATTTTTCGACCCCTCTATTCCTGATGGAAAAGTCAATCAACAAAGAAACTTAATTCAATACACTAATGGAAGTTTTAGTGTTCCCAAAATCGGTGATTTAATCGTATTTAAAGGTAATATTGGAAATCCGTATGGTCATGTTGCAATAATTTCCAACGTAAAAGAAAAAGAAATTGAGATTATCCAACAAAATCCAGGACCACATACCTCTTCGCGTGTAAGATATAAACTTGTAGAAAAAGATGGGCAATATCGAATTAAAAACAAGCGAATTTTAGGTTGGCTACGTATGATTGATTCAGAGTGAAAATAGTTAACGTATTGCCATCAATTTTGTACATTTGATTCGTCTTATCTAGAAAAATCTCTAAATATGAAAGAATGTATTGCTGTATTTATTGGTAGTGGTCTCGGAGGCATTACTCGTTATGGTCTTAACAAGGGCATTCATTTTATTGTATCCAAGACCTTTCCTATTGGGACACTTTTCATAAATATACTTGCGTGTCTACTTATGGGTATTTTTCTTGCTTTAGGGGAGCAAAAACAGCTTTTAAACCCTCAAACAAGACTCTTTCTAACCGTTGGCTTTTGTGGTGGATTCAGTACCTTTTCTACCTTTAGTTCGGATGCCATTCGGCTGTTTGAGAATCAGCACTATTTACAAGTAGGGATTTATTTAACTGGATCAGTACTTCTCTCTATTTTTGCTACACTATTTGGAATGTGGTTAATAGAACGTTAGATACGATTTTTACTAAATCGTTTTATTATTTCAAACAAATCTGCTTGATTTAATCAAATAAATGGTTTAATTTTGATAAAAGAGTTTGAAAAATTTCATCCATTCTCATTACAACGATTGCCAAGCTATTCAATCCAACACATTATACCCCATTTTACAATTACTAAACGGCATTTATGGAACCAAAAACACAATTGATTGAAGCAAAAGAAAATGGACAACTGATTAGTCCTATTTTACCAGCACATGTAAAAAATTACCTCATCGATATTGACGGGACTATTTGTGATGATATTCCAAACGAAGAACCTGAACGAATGGCAACAGCAGCTGTTTATCCGGATGCGCTTGAGATCTTGAACAAGTGGTATGATGAAGGACATATAATCACTTTTTTCACATCAAGAACCGAAGAGCACCGCCAGGTAACAGAAGAATGGCTCGCAAAAAACGGCTTTAAGTACCACGCTATTTTATTTGGTAAACCACGTGGAGGAAATTATCATTGGATAGATAATCATTTAGTAAAAGCCACTCGTTTCGAAGGTAAATTTACAGATTTAGTGGAGCGAGAAGTAAAGATACAAGTATTCGAAAAATAATATTTACTTAATGAGAATAGAAAGCAGTTGAAAAGATTCTTCTGCTTTTTTTTGTTTCGCTAATTATAAAAAAACTAAATTTTTAATTCTAAGCTTAAAATTTCAATAGATTAGTTAAAAAGAAATAGTATGAGACAACTAATCGCTACCATTTTTACATTAATTGGCTTTTCTACATTTGCGCAATTTCCAAGTTATTTTCCGAATTTGACAAAAGTTAATGTTCCTCCTATGGGTAATTACATTTTTGGTTACTCTGAGACGAATGTAAACTACATAAATAGCCCAACTGTTAGTAACGTTGACAGTGACACTTATTTAGTTGCTACCATACCTAATGGGGGATATAAACTTCTTTTTAGTTCAGGTGAGTCAGATGATCCTACTTTCTATTTAATGTCCTCTGGAGGGCAAGTCATTGAAACTTTTGAGTGCACTGAATTTTATATCACATCGGATTATGTTATCTATACTGCTGGACATACCAATAATATGTTTAACACACGCAGAAAATATATTTTAAGTAATGAAGGTGGATTAACAGAGGTACAACAACCTTATTATTATGTTGGTTTACGGGGGCAAACCGTTCAGTCGGTAACTTTATATAGTTCAATAATTGGCAGCGAAGTTGTTGCTACAGTTGGAGCAGAAGACTTCATAGATGTACTATTATGCGATACCAATCCAGAGACACAAGATATGTATTATTTGGTTAGAACTACATTTGGTTTAGTGGGGTGGATGCGATTAGAAAATGGTTTTTCCTATCTCACACCACTTGAATCACTTCGATATGCAGGAGATTAAGAGAAAAGAGCCGATACAAATAAATGTCGGCTCTTTTTAATTATCGTTTTAATTCCTTTATCGCTATTTCCTTCATTTCTATTTTTCTTACCTTCCCTGAAACAGTCATTGGAAATTCATTTACAAATTTCCAATATCGCGGAGTTTTGAAGTGAGCAATTTGGTCTTTACAGAAGGTACGCAACTCTTCTTCAGATAGGTCTGCTCCTTCCTTGATTTTAACCCATGCCATGAGTTCTTCTCCGTATTTATCATCTGGCACACCTATAACTTGAACATCTTCAATTGATGTATGAGTATATAGAAATTCTTCTACTTCTCGAGGAGAGATATTTTCACCGCCTCTAATAATCAAATCCTTTAAACGTCCTGAAACCACGAGATAACCTTCGTCATCCATTACCCCTAAATCTCCCGTATGCATCCATCCATCAGCATCAATTACATCAGCCGTTGCATCTGGATTATCCCAATACCCAGCCATCACAGAATATCCTCTTGTACAAATTTCACCTTCCTGATTAATTGGTAAAACGACTCCTGTTTCACGATCAATAATTTGTATTTCAATATGATCTTGAACGGTACCAACAGTTTTCACTTGTTTATCTAAAGGTACATTAATCTTAGTTTGAGTAGAAACAGGAGAAGTCTCAGTCATACCGTAACAGATCGATATTTCAGACATATACATTTTCTCCTTTACTTTCTTCATAATCTCTTCTGGACAAGGTGAGCCTGCCATTACCCCTGTTCTTAAAGAAGTCAAATCGTAATCCTTTGACTCTAAAAGTTGTAATTCAGTGATAAACATCGTTGGTACCCCATACAAGGATGTACATTTTTCTTTTGCGACAGCCATCAAAGTTTGCTCCGCATCAAAAGCTTCACAAGGATACACCATTGTTGCACCATGAGACGTACACGCAAGATTACCTATCACCATTCCGAAACAATGAAAAAGAGGTACCGGAATACAGACACTATCTTTTTCAGAATAATTTAATCGTTGCCCAATAAAATAACCGTTATTTAAAATGTTATAATGAGTTAATGTTACCCCTTTAGGTTGACCTGTTGTACCAGATGTATATTGCAGATTAATTGGGTCCAAATAATGGATTTCCTTTTCTACTTCACATAAAGCTTCATCCGAAACAGACACCCCAGCTTCTAAAAAAGAGGACCATTCGGTATCCATATATAAATTACGGACTAAGGATGGACAGTTACCTTCTAATTTTTCGAGTAATTTACGATAATTCGATTTTTTAAATGTTTCTACTGTAAACATCCATTTTAACTGTGAATGATTAATCACATATCCCATCTCCTTCTTCCGATAAGCGGGATTTAAGTTAACAAGAATAACACCTACCCTAGCCGTTGCATATTGAATCACAGTCCATTCGAATCGATTAGGGGCACATATACCTACTCTATCCCCTTTTTTCAATCCAAAATGCAATAATGATTTAGCAACCTTCGTTGTTAAGCTCCATAACTCTTGATAAGTTAATCTCACATCTTGCTGTACATCAATCAGTGCAATATGATTGGGACATTGCTTTACTGTAAGTTCTAAATTTCGACCAATAGTTTCTTTTTTTAATGGGGTATTTGAGGTTCCTACCGCATAGGAAAATGAATTACTCATACACGAAACATTTATAAGAGAGTACGGTTATCAATCACTCTAATTTTAACAAGCAAATTATAGCGAATAATAGAAGTTTAGTTTACATATATTACTCTCTTCGTACTTAATATAAACGCAAATAAGCGATTAATATTGATAAGAAAAGTCATATTTAAGTTTTTTTATCCTTTATTTAAATCCCTTCTAGATTAATACCTTTCATCAAGTACTTAAAGAGCAACTGGTTAATTATTGAAATTAAATAAAAAACCGTTTTACCTTATTTTAATTTGATTTTAATACAATGATTGAATATTTACTAATTATACATTATCAAATATTCGATGAATACAACACTCCATTCAATGAAAACACTCTTTTACAACCAAAATTAAGTTATTAACATTCAGACTCTAAATAGTCAGATTATTTTAAATATAAAGAAAATAAATTTTTAGTATTTTTGAATATTAAATTACTACTTGAATGAAAATCACTCCTTTTTGGTCACTCCTTTTAATAGGATTTATCAGCTCATTTATCTCCACATTTTCACAATGTCCTGTTGCTTCATCAGATCAAACTTTAGCGTGTGGACAAAGTATCACATTAACTGCCGGAACATTGGCTGTTAATTATATGGTCAGTACTGCAGCAACTACAACAGTATTAACTCCTGCCACTGTCACTACTGTTACCGGTTTAACAGACGATAACTCTGCGGGACCCTTCAATTTAGGATTTACCTATAATCATTACGGCACTAATTATACTACGTTTTATATAGGTTCCAATGGTTACATCACTTTTGGCGCAGGAAATACTGCATGGACCTCTGGCACCATACCTAACTCTGGCACACCCAACAACATGATCGCAGGTGCGCTTACCGATTTGAATCCAACATGCGGTGGAACAACTGTTACTTATGGTACTGTTGGTGTAGCTCCCAACCGAAGGATGGTCATTAGTTTCAATAATATCCGTCGTCTTGGTTGTGCCGCACCTGCTATTTCCTTTCAGATTGTTTTAAATGAAGACCATTCTTTTGACATTATCTACCTTAGTGTTCCCGCTGGATTTGGAATAGCTACGGGAGGGACAGAAAATAGTACAGGATCGTTAGGAGTAGGTGTTCCAGGTTTTAACAATCAAGCATTCCCTACGGTTACCACTCCGACTCTGTATCATTTCACCCCTGTTTCCCCCACTTTCTTAGGTTGGACAGTTAACGGTCAAACGGTATCGACTACAGTTAATTACGCTATATCACCAAACACCACTACGACTTATGTAGCAAATTGGAATTTGGGTGGTACCCAAACCTGCCAAGATCCAGTTTTAATAACTGTAAACACAGGAATAACAGGAGACCAACAAGTAAATCTTTGTAGTGGAGCTACACAAGCATTAAGCGTAACTTCAACTTGTTATGATATAGCCGAAGGAAGTGCCATTGCCATTGGAGCAACCTTTAATCAAGGTTCTACCACAACAACTAGCCCTACCTATAGACGTCCGCAAGGTTGGACACCATGTGAAGAGCATACTAATACCAATTTTTATTACCACGTTTTTCAATTTTCGGTGAGTACAGCTGGTAATTATACATTAAATAATTGTTCTCCCAGTGTAGATGCTCATGCGGCTCTTTATCAAAATACCTTTGATCCAACAAATCCTTGTGGTAACAGTAACTTTATTGTAGCAAATGACGATGGAAGTGCACTTAGCTGTGGTAGTGATCCTCAGTTACAAGCAACATTACAACCCGGAATCACCTACTACATAGTAACAACAACCTGGTCTTCAGGCACAGTGATCCCTACATTCAGTTGGACATACACTGCTGGGCCAACAGGTGCCGTTCTTTTAACACAAACTGCAACAGCAACACCTCCGAACTGGTTTACTTCTGCAACAGCTACGTCACCTATCCATAGTGGTACATCGATGAACCCATTTACAACTACCGGTTCTGGTGTTAATATGTCAACGACCCAAGGTAATTTTAATTACTATGTTTCGTGTCCTTCAACCCCACAATGCCGTTACCAAGTCTCTCTAAATATTGCTCCACTTCAGCCTGTTCAAGATGTTACTATTTGTCAGGGAGACAATGCTATCCTAACCTCATTAAACAATTGTACACCAACGCTGACTACTATTGCACCTGGAACTACTTTTAATAGTGGATCATTAACTGCAACATCTCCTAGATGGGGTAGAAATACCGGAGGGACTGCATGTAATGGTACAACTACCCCTAGTCAATACTATGATGTATTTACATTTCAGGTTACTACAGCTGGTTACTATACTTTTGATATGTGTAGCACCGTTGATGCCCATGCATCATTATATCAAAATGCATTTAACGCAGCTAATCCATGTGACATTCCTACTAATTTCATAGTAGCAAACGATGATGGAAACGGTTCTAATTGTAGCTTAGACCCTCGTCTTACAGCCAATTTAGTTCCTGGAGTTACTTATTTTCTCGTTTCAACAACGTTATCCAATAACACAACAACAACATATAGTTGGACATATAGTACTACTACGACCAATGGTCGCGTTATGAGTCAAATAGGTGCAGCAGGTTCATTACAATGGCACAGTGACTTAAGAGGTGGTACCTTATTAGCAACGGCAGATTCCTATAACCCATTTGCCTTGACTCCTTACCCTACTGGTACCTCACCTTCAAACTATACCTATTACGTTAGTTGTTCGAACAACACAGAGTGCCGAACTCCAATAAATTTAACCATAAATCCATCACCACAGGCTCCGACATCTATTACAGGAGGAGGAACAGTTTGCTATGGAACTACTACACAATTAAGCGTAAATGGTGGTTCATTACCTGCAAATGGACAATGGACATGGTATGAAGGAAGTTGTAATAGTACACCTATTGGAACTGGAAATACAATAAACGTCACACCTAATGGAACAACCTCCTACTTTGTAAACGCTACAGGCGGACAATGTGGCTCTGGAAATTGTCTTTCTACAACAATCAATCTTCCTACCCCTGGAAATCAATTAGGAAATAATAATGAAACCGCAACTTGTATTGTTAATCAGAATGGTTATGTCCATTTTTACCATTCAAGTGGACGTCTGATTGCTTCCATCAATTCATTTGGTCAAAATTTAGGAACTGTTTCAGCAACTGTTTACACGGGAAATCCTATTGATATGGATGCATGTGACAACCCTACCTACATGACTACAGCCATGGGACGTCATTGGGTGGTTACTCCTCAATTTCAACCAGCAACACCTATTGACGTTGTCTTACCATTTTATGATACAGAATTAAGTACTTTAATCCCGGCAGCAAATGCCAACCTTAGCCCATGGGATGATCTTTTAGGAATAAACGACCTACTATTAAGTAAATACTCGGGACCATTAAATGTCGATGAGTTTGCATGGAATAATTGCCCTGATACAGGAGGAAATGGAGGAACAACCTTACACAATCAAGTAGCAAATGGACAAATGAATACACTACAATCGAATATTGTTGCCAATAGTTTATACACACGCCACAGCATTCCTGGTTTTTCTGAATTATGGTTACATGGCTCCTCCACTTTAACACCTTTAGGGGCTACTGTTATGCAATTGGAAGCACAATGTGAAGGAGAAAAAACTTCAATTAGATGGAGCTCACCTTCGTCTCATTCTTGTGATTATTATTTAGTTGATCGTAGTCAAAATGGCCTAGATTGGGAAACAGTCCACGAAACAAATTGTATTGCAAACACTTCTGTAGAAGTAAGTCGCTACAAATGGACCGATTTACAATCAAACGATTATAGTTATTACCGCTTGACGGAAGTGAATACCCAAGGTACACACAATTTAATCGGAGTAATCACCCAATCATGTCAGCAAACTGCTAATCAGATTCAATTATACCCAAACCCAACGACTGGAATATATCACATCTTAATTCCGTCCTTCGGAAACGATGAAAATGCCATAATAGAGATTATGGATTTACACGGGAAAACTATAGAATATATTAATCATCCAATTGTAAAAGGTAGCAATGTAAAAACCTTTGACGCTAGTGAATGGCCAAACGGAACTTATCTAATCCGAGTACATAGCCAATCAACTAGCTATCCATTACAAAAATTAGTTGTACAACAATGAAGATAAGGAGTTCAGAAATGAGCTCCTTTTTATTTTTCTAAACTTTAGTTAATATGACATTCATTTGACCAACAGATGTTCATTAAGCTGTAAATTTGTAATATGAATTCATTTAAACTTTCTGCTTTAGATTTAGCAACAGTTTGCCAAGGAAGTACACCTTCAGAAGCAATTAATCAATCAGTTGAAAATGCTCAATATGTTGAAAAACTTGGTTATGAAAGGATTTGGTTTGCAGAGCATCATAACATGCCACACATTGCAAGTTCTGCCACTTCTATTTTAATTGGACATGTTGCTGGGAAAACGAACCACATTCGCGTTGGTTCAGGTGGTATCATGATGCCCAACCACACACCTATTCTTGTCGCTGAACAGTTTGGTACTTTAGAAAGTATTTATCCTGGTCGTATAGACTTAGGCTTAGGTCGCGCACCCGGAACGGATCAATTAACGGCGCGTGCAATTCGTAAAAATAATATGAATGCTGCCTTTCAGTTCAAAGATGATATTCTTGAATTACAACAATTTTTGGATGCCCGAAACTGTGATGCGAAAGTTAGAGCTTTTCCAGGAGAAGGATTAGACATTCCGATTTACATTTTAGGCTCCAGCACAGAAAGTGCTTATTTAGCAGCGGAATTAGGATTACCTTATGCTTTTGCGGCTCATTTTGCACCAACAATGTTACCACAGGCAAGTCAAATCTATCACAATCAATTTAAGGCTTCAGAAAAATGTACAGAACCTTATTTTATCATTTGTGTAAATATTGTTGCAGCAGATACAATGGAAGAGGCGCAATTGCAATCGACTAGTTTATTTAACATGTTTACGGGAATTATTACGGGTCGTCTAATGCCTTTATCTCCTCCAACTCCTCAACCTCTTTATGCAGGTATACCCGAATTAGAACATGCCGTTCAATCGATGGTAAACTGTACATTTATTGGAACAGAGAAAGAAATTCGTGAGGAAGTAATTGCATTTACACATCATTACAAGGCGAATGAAATCATGACAACCAATTACATCTATCATAAAGAAAATCGAATGCGTTCTTTTGAAATTATTGCAAAAGCACTCATCGGATAAAACAATAAGCTTAGGTAATTATTTATAGTTACCTAAGCAAAACCTATTATTCCATTTGCTTTTGGAGTAAATCATACTGCGCTTGCCAAAGCTTTTTTTGCTGATCAATTAGCGACTCAATTTCTTTATTAAGGTCTACAATTAACTGGGTACCTTCCTTCACTTGAGTTTTCATGATTTCAACATTCATCTCTGCCAATTGGACAATGATTTCTTGAGATTCAATTTTCTTTTTGAGTACCAATATTTGATTTTTCTTTTGTAAATCTGTTACTCCATCATCTGAATTAGCGACTGACAATTTACTATCTAGTATCAACGATTGAACAATTAATTGTTTTTTCGTTAAACCTCGTTCAAAAGCTTCTGTTATTGGAACACGAAGAGAAAGATTAACATAACTCGTTCCAAACCAAAAATCGCCATTTGCTAATCTAAATTCATTATTATAAAACTGAGTTCCTAAATATCCATTTAACGTTAGTTTTGGAATTGCTAAACGATTAATATTCCTGATTTTTAAATCATTTATTTGTTTATCTAGCGTCAAACTTTCCGCTGTAACAGTCGAATTGCCTACAATTACCGTCTTCTGGATTTCACTAAATGGAGTTGTGAATTTAGCACCTAAATCCAGCTCATAATACGGCAATAATGCAATCTTTTTATTAAGAAGTACCAATTGTGCTTCTTGCTCCAACTGTTCCAATTCCAATCCTTTTTTAAGAGTATTATTGTATTCCACCTGCGATACACGCCCCGCTTTAAAACGCTGTTCCATTACTTCAAGCGTTTGCAAATAATCGTCTAATAGCTTTTCAGCAACAATTAATTGTGATTGTGCCAACACAACCTGCGCATACAAGTCACTTAACTCATTGGTTGATGTTCGATTGGTTTCCTTTTGATCTATTAAAGATTTTTGCTGCGCCAGTTTTGCTTCTTTGATATTCCCTTCCATTTCTGAACTATAAATATCAAAAGCCAATTGAACCCCTGCTTTAGCGGACCAATTTGTGGCAAATCTTAAAGGTAGGAATTCTCCTTCAGCTGCACCTGGATTAAAAGCTATAGCAGGAACAGGGGTTGTTGGAACAATTAAATTACGTTGTAGATTTGCTTCCCCGTATATTAAAGGTATTCGTTTACTTTGGGCTATCTTCAATTTCAACGCATCAATCTCTACTTGCCAATCCGATTGGAAGACAGCTTCTTTATTCGCATTCGAAATGAATTGCTGAAGCGTTAATTCTTGCCCAAATAAAGTAGTCGTACTAAACACTACATATCCGATAAATAACAATTGTTTTCTCATACTTAAAAAACGGATGCTGGCTCCAATTTTGTGATTTTACGAACGGCAAATAAAGATCCACCAATCGAAATAAATAAAGTTATTCCTAGTAAAAAACTAATAAATCCGATACTGAAATTAATTTCAAGTCCACTACTTTTCACCCCTTGACTAAAACCGATTAAAAGAATAAATGCGATTGAAAAACCGATTAAAGCATACAGAAAAGCTTGCATAATTAGCAATCGATTTACATAACTATTCTTCGCGCCAATCGCTTTCAATGTTCCATAATCCTTTACGCGATCCAAGGCTGAAGAATAGAGGGTTAAACCAATGATAAAAAAGCCCGAAATCATTGCAAATACCACCAAAGTTCCGAAACTCATTCCCATATTAGAGGAAACCAATATTTCTTTAACCGTACTGGCCTGCAATTTCTTCACATCCCATGCTCTTAAGTTAGGGTACCTATCATTTATCGTTGCAATCACCGCTTGTTTTTGCAATGGATCACTTAATCTAATACTTATCAAACTGACTTTATCTGGTGAAATATTCCCCAAATAGCGTGCATTTGTAAGATTAGTGTACATGTAATTTCCTCCAAATGCTTGTGCTTGCTTTGTTATCACTTTAATAATTGCACTTTTTCCGTTAATCTCAATGGTCTTATTTACAAAAAGATCTGTGCCCCAAGATTTAGCATTAAAATATTCCGCTGAAACAGCATCGGGAAGATTCAAATCTTGCAATTGACCTTGAAAAATCTTACTCGGAGCAGGTCCAATTACAAAGTTAGGTGCATCACTACCGATCACTGTGACACCAGCTGTTTGACCATCCAAAAATCGTGCTTCGCCACTGCCGATTACCACAGGATATGTTTGTTGAACAAAAGGAATGCTTCTTAATTCTTGAACATATCTAGCGTCAATTTTATTGAGCGTATTCGCATTCACCGTTTGCGATTCGATCACCCAAATATCACTATCCGTTACATTAGCGTTACCTGACAAATTGCCCATTAATCCCATCAAAAAGAGGAGTAAACCAACTTGTTGACCAATCAAAAATATACTAATAACAATTGCCGTAATTATCCCAATAGATTTGGCTCGATCAAAACGAATAAATTTCCATGCTAGTGCTAACATCACAATTGTATTTTACATTCTACCTTTTGATTAATCAGCAAATGCTGCGCACCAGATTCGATTTTCACTGTAAATCTTCTAACGCGTCTATCACTTCCTTCACCAACTGTTTCATAGAGAATGGATTTATTTTGTAAGCTACTTCCTACAAAAGAGATCACTCCTTTGGCTAAAACATCACTTTGTCCCACCAACACGATATCTACTGGTAATCCTACTTTTATTTGATTGGCATATAATTCATCAATTTCCCCTTCGATCACCAAATCTTTTAAAGGTGCGAGTTCACCAAAAATGGTATTTGCTCCCAATTCACTCCCAACAGCAACATCAAAACGGATTAAAACACCACTTTGCAATGCCCGAAACAATTGATCTCCCACCGAAACTTGACTTGATTTCACTGCAATCCTTTGCTCATTTAAACTAGTCTGTTGTGCTTTAAGACTTTGTTTTTGTCTTTCGACATTGGCCAATTGTTCCATATAAGCTACACTATCCAGAAAAACCTTCTGAGGTGTTTCAGCAAAACTAGCTCTTAGTTTTCTGGATGTTTCAAACTCTTTTTTTAGCGACGCTAGTTTTATTTCCGCGGCTTGGATGTCATAATTAACCGCTTTTACATTTTCTTGAGCGCTTAAAAGAACGGCTTGCTTTTGTTCGACTTGTAGCCTTTCATTGATCGCTTGCATTTCGAATAATGCTTCCCCTTCTTTTACTTGGTCCCCTAATTTTTTAAATACTTTTATAACCTGATTTCCATGAGATACCGATAGATTAACAATACCTCCATCGGGTAAAACCTTACCAATACCTACTAATACTTTGGGTTGAATGGCCAGCGGCTTCACTTTTTCATCCTGTTTGTTTGGTCCACAACTGACCAATAATAGGCTTGAAATAAAAACACTACTTATAATCTTCTTCATTGGATATTGTATTTGAAACACGACCTTCTTCCACATAAATGATTCGGTCCGCAAATTTTCTTAATCTTAAATCGTGGGTTACAATTATTACGGCTTTATTTTGATGCGCTAATCCACGTAACTCTTCCATAATCACACCTGCGCTTTTGGCATCTAACGAGGCCGTTGGTTCGTCGCATAATATAATTTCTGGATTTGTAACTAAAGCCCTAGCAATAGCTACACGTTGTTTTTGTCCACCAGACAGTTTTTTAGGTAGGTTCTGCATTCTTTCCTCTAAACCTACCTTTCGGAGTGCTTCAATGGCCCTATTTTTAGCCTCTTGCTTAGGAACTTTCTGCAGAACCATAGGTTGCATCACATTTTCTAATGCTGTCAATGGTTCTAAAAGATTGAATGCTTGAAAAACAAAACCGATTGTATTTAGCCTAATTTGAGCAAGTTCATTCTCTGATAAATTACTTACCATTCGTCCATTCAGTTTCACTTGTCCTTCTGTTGGATAAATAATACATCCTACCAAAGAGAGTAAAGTTGTTTTACCAGAACCAGAAGGTCCCATAATCAATGTTAATTCTCCTTTATTAAAAGTTTCCGTAGCGGTATCCAAGGCTGTTATAGTGGTATCACCTGATTGGTAAATCTTTTTAACCCCTTCTACTTCGATCACTGTAGAACTTTGCTTCATTTGTTTTTGTTTGGTTAGTAAAGGTGTACAAAAAAACTTTAATTTACAGTTTTTTCAAAAGCTATATAATCTGTTTTTGCTAATTAAAACTAAAAAAACAAATTTCCTTTACTGAAAGGATATAATTTGGTTAAACTACTCTAAAATACGATTTACACTTTGCTTATTGACTACTTTTAATTTTGTAAACACGAACAAATACAAAAGATATATGCAAAGTAGGCTGAAACGTTTTTTTGGTTTCTTTCAAGATTTACTTAACTATGTAAAGTTAGTACTTTCCGATCGTCAATTTTTGTACCTCTCTTGTATCCTTGTATCAAGCTCATCTGCAGTAGCTGTAATTATCTTAAAAAACTTTGCCCATGGCGTTTTACAGTATAGCTCTACGCTAACTAATTATGTGCGTCTGCCTTATTTCAAAGGGATTTTACCTATTCTCGGGATTCTACTAACTATTTACGTTGTTAAACGTTTTCTTGGTGGATCCATTGAAAAAGGAACTGCCCAAATCATGATTGCAGTGGCAAAACGCTCCGGAATAATGCCTAAAAAGCAGATGTATGCCCAAATCCTTACCAGCTCACTCACAGTGGGAATGGGTGGTTCTGCAGGGCTTGAGTCCCCAATTACTATTACAGGTGCCGCCTTCGGATCAAATTACGCTCAATATTATAAGTTTAAGTATAAAGATCGAACCTTATTGCTTGCTTGTGGTGTAGCTGCAGGAATTGCCACAGCCTTTAATGCCCCTATTGCGGGGGTCTTATTTGCTATTGAAATTGTATTAGCGGATATGTCGGTTACTGCTTTCATACCCTTAATTCTTTCTTCCGCTACAGGTGCCATTATAGGGAAATTAGCCTTTGACGACAATATTCTTTTACAATTGAATCAATCCCTTGATTTCAACCATCACAATACCATCTACTACGTTTTGCTTGGTATTATTGCCGGATTTACTTCTGTCTATTATGCACGAACCTTTCGTAAGATGGAACATGTTTTGTCCAAACGATTTAAAAACGATTATTCGAGAGGTCTCGTCGGCGCCTCACTGTTGGCGTTACTCATTTTCATCTTTCCGTCTCTATTTGGGGAGGGGTATGAAAGTGTCACGTGGCTTGCACACGATCAACCGCATAAAATAGTTGATAATACCCTCTTTCAATTATGGACGGACAATAGTTGGGCTATCTGGTTAGTGATTTTAGCCATTTTATTCGTAAAATCCATCGCTACGGGATTGACCATTGGGAGTGGCGGAAATGGAGGGAACTTTGCTCCTTCTCTGTTTGTTGGTTCATATTTAGGGTATGTATTTAGTAAATTTATAGGGCTAATCGGTTTCAAAAACTTACCTATTGATAATTTCACGGTTGTAGGTATGGCAGCCGTATTAAGTGGACTTTTTCACGCTCCACTAACAGCCATTTTTCTTATTGCTGAAATGACAGGTGGCTACGGATTAATTATTCCCTTAATGATTGTGTCCTCCATTAGCTTTGCTATCTCTAAATTTTATGACAAATATCCAATGGATTTATATGCCATTGCTAATAAAGGAATCGTATTTACAAGTGATAAAGATCGGAATCTGATGGATAAAATCCGATTTAGCAGTTTAGTTAAAACAGATATCGCACCACTGGTTTATCCTTTCACAATCGAACAATTACGACAGTATTTCACAAAGACTGAACATACTTTTATTCCGGTTGTCAACTTACAGCAACAAGTAATTGGTGTAGTTTTATGGGAAAATACTAAATCAAGTTTACTTAACGAAACATCAATCGAATTAGATGATTTAATCACTTCTATTAAAACTTTCCCTAAAAAATCATCCACACGAAATGTGCTAAGAGCCATGGATCAAACAAAAACTGATTTTGTAATTGTGACCACACATAATTTATACGCGGGTTACGCATTAAAAAAATCAATTTTAGAAGCTTACCGCAAAAATGTAAAAGAATTACGTATCGAATAATTTTATTCCGTCCTTAAATTGGAATCAACAATTATGTACATTTACATTAAATAAGATAAAGATTTTAATGGCAGCAAGTATTTTTACCATTTTTGATGATATCGCCGCGTTAATGGATGACGTAGCTGTTGCAACCAAGATTGCTACTCAAAAAACAGCTGGAATTCTAGGAGATGATTTAGCGGTAAATGCTGAAAAAGCAACGGGATTTTTGTCTTCCCGTGAACTCCCAGTTTTGTGGTCGATAACAAAAGGATCTTTATTAAACAAGGTTATCATCATCCCCATCATCTTCCTTTTACAATGGGCTTTACCGATAGCGATCACCCTCATTTTGATCATTGGTGGATTCTATTTGGCATATGAAGGTGTTGAAAAAATCGTGCATTATTTCACGCATAAAAAAGAACATAAATCAGCTGTTGAAAAAATCGAAAACCTTTCCAATGAAGAGGTTTTGACACAAGAAAAAACAAAGGTAAAGTCCGCTATTTTCACCGATTTCATCTTGTCCCTTGAAATCGTAATTATTGCACTATCAACCGTTTTTAATGAGTCATTTCAAATACAAATCATAACGGTTTCCATCGTTGCACTACTTGCCACAGTTGGCGTGTATGGAATTGTAGCTTTAATTGTACGAATGGACGACACCGGTTTTAAGATCATTCGTCGATCAGGCAATAAAGGTTTTGGTGCAAAAGTTGGTAAAATGTTAGTGAACGGTTTACCCATTGTCATAAAATCGTTAACTATTGTTGGTACAGTTGCCCTATTATTAGTTTCTGGAGGTATTTTTTCTCACAACATTGATTTTGTACACCACCTATTCCCTACTTGGCCATCCATGTTAAAAGAAATGACTTTAGGTATAATTGCAGGTTTAGCTGTCGTGATTATTGTAAGCGGATTAAAAAAAATATTTGTTAGAAAGGCGCTTTAAGGCGTCTTTTTTTGTGCGTTTTAATTCTATGTAACTACTTACTTAAAACGGAAACATCCTTGAAATCAGTAAGTACAATTTGAGAAGTGTAACCGTATTTAAAAATGTAAAATGCCAAAACCTTAAAAATCATTTCTGGTGAGAACTGGCTACTTTGTTCTGGATTAAATCGTTAAAAAATGTTTTATTTTTTTTTATCCACTCTAGTTATCCATAGCTTTAAAATAACTAAAAAACCGAAACAATGACAACATTTTTAAAAACAGTTAAAAACACAATTAGATACTGGTATGTCCCAGCTATCATCGGCGTCTTTTTTATACTAATTGGATGCTATCTTTTTACCGTTCCTGAGGCCACATTCATTTCCTTAGTGTATCTATTTACCGCTTTTTTTCTTTTCGTTGGTATTATGGAGACTATTTTTTCCATAGCCAATCATAAGGAGCTTGAAAATTGGGGTTGGCATTTAGTTTCTGGTTTGTTCACAACCCTTGTTGGCGTCTTAATGGCAACTAGTCCAATGTCTGCAGCAAATATTCTTGTGTTGTTTGTTGGTTTTAGTCTTCTATTTAGATCTATCATGACCATTGGACTTGCCTTTGATCAAAAGAACTATGGGATAAAAGATTGGGGAAGTTTGTTGTTTTTAGGAATAATCGGGGTAATCCTTTCTTTATTTTTAATCGCGAATCCAGTAATTTTAGGATTGTCAATAGCTATCGTAACAGCAGTTGCTTTCATTGTAATAGGAATTTCTAGTATTTCCTTTTCCGTACAGTTAAAGCGCTTAAAACAAATCCCATCGAAGTTAAACAAAGATTTGAAGGATAAAATTGAGAATTTAAAAACTGAATATTACACACACGCATCAAACATCTAAAAAATGTTTCTGATTCCTCAATCAATCTCCTGCTTTTAGTAGGAGATTTTTTTGTTTTCATAGATCTAGTTCTTGCACCAATAAAAATAAGCTTTGTCTGTCTTTGCTTTTCAAGTATAAATACGGTATAGTTAACACGTATAAATACTTGTTTTTAAATCTGTAACATACCGTATTTTTGCGTTACTATAACACTTTTAATTATTAGGACAATTTGATTCCATATACTAATCATCCTAAATTACTACAGAGATTCTCCTTTAAATAGTTGGTAATACTTCCAATATTCAAGGAGACAAAGCAAAATTATCTGCTTATCTTTTCAGCTAAAAAAAAGAGGGGCTTAGAACCCCTCTTTTAATTACACTTCATTATTTCTAACTCCATTATTATTCTAATACTCATCAAACGATTCGACCAATGGTTTTTCGACCTTTAGTTTATCGTTACCCGTTGCAATTACGCGGAATTCTGTGCGGCGGTTTACAGCGTGTTCTTCGTCTGAACAATTTCGGCCTTTTGGCGATTT
>JAZQRM010000066.1:0-3912 GCA_045629585.1 Taishania sp.
TCAACTATTGCTGCCATATTATTCTGCTTTGCGCGGATCAGCTTTCAATGATGTAACGAAGAAGAACTTCGTTTCGTATTCACGAACGCCGTCTACAAATTGTTTAACTTTACTATAAGCTGATTTACTGTCAGCTTTGATGACGTACTTAGCTTTGAATTCATCCACTTTTAAGTTGGCATCTTTCTTTTGTGCTTCAGCATACATATCACGACCGTTGTCAGACATTTTTTGCTTAGCAATCAAGAACCAATCTCTCAATTGATTGTTCAATGAATCCCCAGGAACTCCGTTCACTTGGTTTTTAGCTAACAGTTCTTTACGCTGATCCGATGTTTTATCCAAAAATGAAGGTAACTCTTGAATCGAGCAACCAACATCACTTAACTCGTAAAACTTTTCTACCTGCTCTGGTGTAAAAGGTACATTGTACTTCTTACTCATAGCTTCTAGAACATTTTTCTTTGGTTCATTCTTCCCTTTGATCCCGAAATAGTATCTTCCAGCATCATCAACCGATACAGTTAATGTTGTTTCTGGAATCACCGTATCAGAAATCGATGTAGGAGATTCTACCGTTACCAGTTCGTCCGTTCGGAAATTTGCGGATAGCATGAAGAATGTCACCAAAAGGAACGCTAAGTCTACCATCGGCGTCATGTCGATAGCAGGTGAGCTTTTTGGTTTGTTAATCTTTGCCATTTATCCTAATCTTTAGATTCGTTTCCGAATGAATTATTTTACGTTTTTAGAGAAATCTGCTACGATAGCGAAGCTTGCTTCATCCATTGCATGCGTCATTTGATCAACTTTAGTGTTAAATAAGTTGAAGAAAATAATCGCGATACAAGATCCAGCAATACCTAATACCGTGTTGATTAAGGCCTCAGAGATACCTGCAGATAATGCTGCTGTATCAGGAGCTCCAGATGACATCGCACCAAACGATTTAATCATCCCGATTACTGTTCCAATCAAACCGATTAATACGGATACAGATGCAATTGTAGAGATAACTACGATGTTTTTAGATAACATTGGTCCTTCTAAAGTAATCGCTTCTTCTAATTCTTTCTTAACAGCTTCAATCTTAGCTTCTTTTGTTAAGTCAGTTTCAGATGCCATTAACTCATATTTGTGTAATCCTGCATAAACAACATTTCCTAATGAACCTTTTTGCTCATCACATAAATTTTTCGCTGCAGCGATATCTCCTGTGTTCAACTTAGCTTTTACCTCGTCGATAAATTGCTCTGTGTTTCCTTTTCCTTTGATTTTTGCCAAAGTAACAAAACGCTCAACTACGAAGATCAATACTGTAATGTTAACAGCAATCAAAATAGGTACAATGAAACCACCTTTATAAACTATCCCTAAGTAATTCCCGTGTAATGGTTCACCATTGGGATCTCCATCAATAAAGTTTGCTGGGTTACCCAAAATCAATTCGTAAATCGCAATACCAATCACTAATGCTACAACAATTGCAATTGCTGCCACTAATGCTGAAAACCCTCCGGTTGTTTTTTTACCACTCATAATCAAATGTTTTAATTCTTATACATTTTTAGTTATAAACACAAACTTAATAAATCATTTTATAAATCTGCTATGAGGTCTATTGAATAGACCAATTTTTTATTGAAGTGTATGTTTTGTCATTTTAAAGTGATTTTCTTCAATTTATTCTGTTTGCATAACATGTTTTACGGCTAAATGCTTGTTAATTAAGCTGTGTTGCTGTTTGTTTAATCTTTATAAAACGTTGTTTTTTGACCTGTATTGTGTGATGCGGCCAAGTATTTTTTGTTGATTTATTTACAAAAAAATAATATAAGTCCTTTTTAAACGTCTTTTTCTGCACTATTTTATAATGCGTTTGCTTAGTCGGATAGTATATAACCGTATATGTTTGTTGCGAAATAATCGTATTTTTGAATCGTAATTGTTCTATATAATGACATTTCAAGAAGCTATAATCGAAGGGATTCCAATGAGTATTCCACAAAAGCAGTTGTATGATACTGCTATTAATCACGCCCCAAAGAGGAAAGAGATTTTAACGCAAGAAGAAAAGGAATTGGCGTTACGTAATGCATTACGCTATTTTCCTGCTCAACAACATGCGGTTTTAATTCATGAATTTTTAGAAGAACTCAATCAGTTCGGACGTATTTATATGTTGCGTTATCGACCAATGTATAAAATGTACGCTCGAGCTATTGATGAATATCCAGGGAAGTCTTTGCAAGCGAAGGCTATAATGCTCATGATTCAAAATAATTTGGATTATGCAGTAGCTCAACATCCGCATGAGTTAATTACTTATGGTGGTAATGGAGCTGTTTTTCAAAATTGGGCGCAATATCGTTTGGTCATGAAATATTTGTCAGAGATGACGGATGAACAAACGTTGGTCATGTATTCGGGTCATCCACTTGGACTTTTTCCTTCTCATAAAGATGCGCCACGTGTTGTGGTGACTAACGGAATGATGATACCGAATTATTCGAAACCGGATGATTGGGAGCGATTTAATGCGCTTGGTGTTACGCAGTATGGGCAAATGACCGCAGGTTCGTATATGTATATTGGGCCTCAAGGGATTGTGCATGGGACAACAATAACGGTGTTGAATGGATTCAGGAAAATTGGTAAATCTCCAAAAGGTGGGCTGTTTGTTACATCTGGGTTAGGTGGTATGAGTGGTGCTCAACCTAAAGCGGGGACGATAGCAGGTTGTATAACGGTTTGTGCCGAGGTGAATGAGAAGATCACTCGAATTAGGCATGAACAAGGGTGGATTCATGAAGTGATTACAGACTTAAATGAGTTAGTTGAAAGAGTAAAACTGGCACAAGCTAATCAAGAGGTGGTCTCGCTTGGCTATCTTGGGAACGTCGTTGATGTTTGGGAGAAATTTGACGAGGAAGGTTTGCAGATAGATTTAGGCTCTGACCAGACGTCTTTGCACAATCCGTGGGCAGGAGGCTACTATCCTGTTGGTATTTCTTTTGAAGAGGCGAATCGTTTAATGGCGGAAGGGCCAGAAGTGTTTAAGGATAAAGTGCAAGAGTCACTAAGAAGACATGCCCAAGCAATTAATAAGCATACGGACAAAGGAACCTATTTCTTTGATTACGGAAATGCGTTTTTATTGGAAGCGTCTCGCGCAGGTGCAGATGTAATGAATCCAAATCCTACTTTAGGACGTGAATTCAAATATCCTTCCTACGTGCAAGATATAATGGGGCCGATGTGCTTTGATTATGGTTTTGGACCGTTTAGATGGGTTTGTGCTTCCGGTAAGCCAGAGGATTTAAAAAAGACAGATGATATTGCTTGTGATGTGCTCGAGCGTTTAATGCAAACAGCAACGCCGGATATTCAGCAACAGTTAGCGGATAATATACAATGGATTAAAGGAGCTCAAGAAAATAAGTTGGTAGTAGGTTCACAAGCTCGGATCCTGTATGCAGATGCAGAGGGACGAATGCAAATTGCTAAAGCTTTTAATGATGCAATTGCAAATGGTGTAATTGGACCTGTAGTGCTTGGCCGCGATCATCACGATGTGTCTGGTACGGATTCTCCTTATCGCGAAACGTCAAATATTTATGATGGTTCTAGGTTTACCGCTGATATGGCTATCCAAAATGTTATTGGTGACTCGTTTAGAGGTGCAACATGGGTTTCTATTCATAACGGTGGTGGAGTCGGATGGGGTGAAGTTATCAATGGTGGTTTCGGAATGTTGCTAGACGGTTCTTTAGAAGCTGACCGTAAATTGCATTCTATGTTGCATTGGGATGTCAATAATGGTGTTGCGAGAAGAGGTTGGGCACGCAATGAAGGTGCGATTAGTGCTATTGTGAGGGCGATGGAAAAAGAACCTCTTTTGAAAGTAACTTT
>JAZQRM010000067.1:0-7432 GCA_045629585.1 Taishania sp.
GAAAAGAAACTATTAAATTCGATTGATGATATTTACAATTATAAAACAGAGCTTTTAGCTTCAGTGGATCAATATAATTAATGAAATTAAAGAGCTGATCTAGTCAGCTCTTTAATTCATTCTTCCCATACCAAATCAATCCATTTATATTCGCCTCCAATTTTCCCGAAAGTTAATTGCATGTACGTTCCTTCCTCGGTGAACATGCATCTTCTTTCAGTTGCTTTTTCAGCTATAGATGTATTTGCCTCACAACTTCTGTAGTCATCTGCTTTCAATTCTACGAAGCTGATAAATGCTTCTTCTTCACTGTACATTTTCTCAATGAATCGTTCAAAATTAGCCTTTTGTTTTTCATCATAAATGCACGATAGCAGCGCCTATTTCTGTCCAAAATACATAGCTGTTTTAAATGAGCCCCAAAACTTCGCCCAATCTTGATCATCTGTCTGCTCATTTGCATTCAGTACGTGTGAATTTTGGGTATTCGGAATCTCGTCTTCCAAAGAGTATAGTGTAAGCCATAAGGTCATACAAACAAATAATAGTGTTTTTTTCATCGAAAATCAATTAGTACTTATAAAGTAAAGGGATTCTTTCTTTTCTTTTGAGACTGATTACTGTAACTCGGTTTTCAATTGACCAAAATAGGAAAAGTGAAGATGAAATAATTTTGAATCTCATTGAACCTTTTTTGTTTAGACATGTACTGAATAAAAAAACGAGGTCTATGTCTATAAAAAATGTTCTTCTTTGTCTTGGAATTCTTTGGTTTTCCAAATTTAGTTTTGCAAATACGGAGGTCAAAGTAAATGCAAGTTTAACCAGTGCTACCGTTTTTGCCAGTGGTGCACAACTGTTTCAGACGGTCAATTATTCCGTAAAACCAGGAATGAATACTATTGTGATTGAAAACGTCGCTCCACGTCTAAATGCACAAAGTATCCAAGTGAAAATGAATGGTTCAGTGATATTGTTGGATACAAAGTTCGCTATTTTCACTAATCCAGATGATGCATTTGTTGGAGTTCATTCGGCTGCAATCGCTCAAATCAAAAAAATGGAAGATTCGCTGCAGTTATTGATTGATAAGATCAAAATAACGACCGATGCCATCGAAGTGATGAATGGTACAAAGCACATCATTTTAAACAACGGATTGGTGAATGGACAAGGAAAAGTAAACGATTCGATCGAATTGTTGCAAAAAACAGTCGACTATTACCAAAAGAAAATTTCGGAAATCAACCTTTCTCTCCAAACGCAGCAAACGCAATTGAATCGCTTAAAAGAGGAGGAGACTAAATTGAGAAGACGATTAGCTGAAGTGAAAAAAAATGCGGGGGTTTCACAAGCCAAAGGTGTTGCTCAAATCATCTTAACCGTTCAATCTGCATCCGCCTTGACTGGTAAAATCGATTTTTCATATTTGGTAAATGAAGCCGGTTGGACACCTGTTTATGATATTCAAGGATCTGTGGATGAAGGAAAGGTCAATCTGAACTACAAAGCACTTGTTCATCAAAATTCGGGATTAAAATGGGAAAATGTTCATTTAACGATTTCTACAAATAATCCAACGATGAATAAAACAAAACCTACCCTTCACCCTTGGTATGCTTCTTTTTATCAAAATAGGAAAGAATCCAGAGAACTGACTTCTAATATGAATATGGGCGTTCAGATGAAAGCTTCTCGGGCAGACAATGTTTATTCAGAAGTTGCAGATTCCAAAATGGAAGACAAATCAGTTCAAGATTTTACTCAAATGGTACAATATGGCGTTTCTGCTGAGTTTAAAATCGCATTGCCTTACACTCTTGAATCCAATAACCAAAACTACATGGTTTTAATCAAAAATGTGGATTTGGACGCTAAGTATGCCTATTATGTCATTCCGAAAATGGATAAATCGGCTTATCTGGTGGCGCAAGTCAGCAAGTTAGAAAGCCTGAATTTGGTTCCTGGAAAGGCAAATATCTACTTCGATGGTAGTTATATGGGGGAAACTTATATTGATCCAAGTATGCTCGACGATACTTTGCGATTAAGCCTTGGAAAAGATCCGAATATCATCGTTCGAAGAACGTATTTAACACAAGATAAAAAAGAAAAAATCATTGGTTCGATTGTCGAAAAAACGGAAATGTATTTTATCGAAGTGCGCAATCAAAAAGTAAATGCCATTGATGTGATTATTCAAGATCAAATTCCTATTTCTCAACTGACGGATGTTACTATTGAATTAATTGACACCAATAAAGCAAGCTTTAATCCGGTAACTGGACTTTTGCAATGGAGAGCGGTGATCAAACCACGCCAATCGGAACAAATAAAGTTTGGATTTAAGATTAAACACAATAAAGATCAAGCGGTCTACTATTAGTGAATCGTTTGTTATAACCTTTAAATCCTCTTTCAGCAATGACGGAGGATTTTTTGTTGGCGTTCCATGTTGCAATCAGAGCCAACTTTATTACTTTTGTTTACTATGAAAAGTTTTGATATTCCTGCGTTTTATCGCTCTCCGATTATTTCGAAAGTGAAAGCCATGCGAAAGGCTCAAGATCCACGTAAAAAGGATTTTACACCCACACTTTTGGATTTCGGATCCATTCGTTTCTATATCGCACGTCACTTTGGATTTTGCTATGGAGTGGAAAATGCGATAGAAAAAGCGTACAAAGCGATTTATGAAAATCCAGGGAAACGAATTTTTCTATTAAGTCAAATGATTCATAATCCGGGAGTAAATGCAGATTTATTGGCCAATGGGGTTCAGTTTTTGCAAGATACCGCCGGAAATCAAATAATTCCATTCGAAGATTTAACCGCTGACGATGTGGTGATCATTCCTGCCTTTGGCGCTCCAGTAGAGATTTATACGATCTTGAAACAATTGGGAGTTGCCATGGAACAATACGATACCACTTGTCCTTTTGTGGAAAAAGTTTGGAATCGGTCGGAGCAATTAGGGAAAACGGAGCACACGATTATTATTCACGGTAAATACAATCACGAAGAAACACGAGCTACTTTTTCGCATAGCAAGGAAAACGCACCTTCCTTGATTTTAAAAGATATCAAAGAAGCTATGTTTTTAGGTGATTACATTCATGGAAAAGTATCTACAGCTGATTTTCTTCGCTTTTTTGAAGGGAAATATTCGCAAGGTTTTGATCCTGAAAAACACTTGGAAAAAATCGGTGTTGTGAACCAAACAACGATGTTAGCAACCGAAACGCAAGAAATTACCGATTATTTGCGTCAAGTGATGTTGGAAAAATTCGGGGAAGATAATATTCGTGAACACATTGCAGATACACGTGATACTTTGTGCTACGCAACAAACGACAATCAAAGTGCAACGATTGGATTAATGGAAGCTCCAGCTGATTTTGCGATTGTTGTGGGAGGATATAATTCTTCGAATACAACGCATTTAGTCGAATTACTGGAACAAAAATTCCCGACATTTTTTATCAAAGATCAAGAAGAGATTTTGGATGAAAAGACGATTAAGAGTTTCGATATCCATCAGAAAGAAGTACAGGAAATGGCCTTTCCTTTAATGGAGAAAGCAATTCCAACAATCGCAATTACTTCAGGTGCTTCATGTCCGGATTCGGTGATTGATCGCGTGATTCAAAAAATATTAGATTTTAAAGGAGAAACAAAGACCATAGAAATGGTTTTGAAAGAAGTTTAGAAATTAAAATAAGAACACTACTCACATGAAAAAAATTGGATTGTTTAGTCTTTTTGTTATCATCTCTTTTTTGGGGATGGCACAAAATATTACCGTTAAGAAGGATTGTGTTTATCAGGATGGGCAACCGATTTTTTGGATTAAACGCATTAACGCGACTTTATATTCGGTTGATGCTTTAGATGGAAAACGATTAGCTGTTTTAAACATTATTCGTATTGCCAATCCGACAACAGCGACTTCTACTTCAACGGCAAATCGTGGAGGAAGGACGACCACCGGAGCAAATACATCTTCCACTGCCGCAACGAGTACTTCAACAACTAGTTACTACGATGTCACTTTTATGGATGCTGAATTGAGTAAATGTGAAATTCAAATGAATACCAAGAAGGGGATTGCAAAAGAATGGATTCATTTTAATCTTATCAATGGTAATGAACTTAATGAGCATGCTGTACAACAATATGTTCGCATTCACGGGACGAAATTACAAGAGCTTTACAAGACACCAAAAAATACGGTGATTATCAATCAATAATTTTCACTGCAATTATCGTGTACTTGAGATTTTGCGTTAGGGATTGCAGCTAGCTACCGTGTAGCGCGGAAAGCCCGGCTCTTGCTTATGCGACAAAGTGGAGTAAAGGCAAGGGAAACGCCCAAATTCTAAATTTCCTCATCCATTAGGTCAACGAGCGTACGATTTTCTAATACCGCCAAGACCGCATCACGCGTTTCGGCAATCAATTTACGCAAACCACATTGAACCTCGTTGCAATCATCACAAGATCTATAAAAATGTAAACTCGCACAGGGAAGTAGGGCAATTGGACCATTGACTACACGGATAATCTGGGCGGCCGAAATTTCATTGGCAGGTTTTGCTAATTCGTAACCACCGATACGACCTCTGTAAGATTTTAAAAATCCTTCTTTTTTTAATTCGTGAAATATATTTTCTAAAAAACGTAAAGGGATTTTTTTCTCTGTTGCAATTTTTGACATCAAAATAGGTCCATCTTGACCGTTTTTTGCCAGATAAGCGAGTGCTTTTAGTGCGTATTTTGCTTTTTGTGATAACATGATGGAGCTTCTTCGTTCAAAGATAATTCTTTTTTGCAAAATTGAATTTTAAAAATATCCTCATTAAAATGGTGTAGATTTAAAAACTTCATTAAGTTTGTGTACTATTTTTTTAAAAACGAACAAAATGGGATTAAGATTAGGAGATATTGCCCCAAATTTTACAGCTGATTCAAGTATTGGGGAAATTAACTTGCATGAATATTTAGGCGAAGGTTGGGGAGTGTTATTTAGCCATCCTGCTGATTTCACACCTGTTTGTACAACAGAATTAGGAAGGACAGCGAAATTAAAGTCCGAATTTGAAAAACGTAATGTTAAAGCATTGGCTGTTTCCGTTGATGATGCAGATAGCCACCGAGCTTGGATTAAAGACATTGAAGAAACGCAAAGTTGTTCGGTAGATTTTCCAATTTTGGCAGATGAAAATAGAACGATTGCTACATTGTACGATATGATTCATCCCAACGCAAGCGAAACAGTTACGGTGCGTAGCTTATTTGTGATTGGACCTGACAAAAAAATCAAATTAACGATTACGTATCCCTCTTCAACGGGACGTAATTTTGACGAAGTTCTACGTGTGATAGATAGTTTACAATTAACGGCAGTTCATAAATTAGCGACACCAGCGGATTGGAAACAAGGAGATGATGCCATTGTTGTACCAGCGTTAAGTGATGCAGAGGCAAAAGAGCTTTTTGGTGAATTCAAAACGATTAAACCGTACTTACGTTATACAGCTATACCCGAGTAACACTTATTAACAATTGAAAGTTGCTTTTAGACTACGAAAACCTCGCTTATTGTGAGGTTTTTTTGTATATATTCTACTTTCACTAGCCGTTTACTTTGATGTGATAAAGTATTAGATTTTCGCTATATTTATTAACGTTTTTAGAGCGAAGTAATGGATATAATAGTAGAGTTCTTCATGGAAGTTTTGATGCATTACATGTTCAGTTATCCAGGGGCAGTTATACGTTGGGCATTAACGGGTTTAAAAAAGAACAAGTTGAAGAGTTATCTTAATGAGGATCTTTTCCTTAATAGTTTTGTTTTTATTGTGTTTGTAGGAATAATTGTTGCTTTGTATTATGTTGTTAAGTACTATTTCCATTCTTAGATATTTACTCCGTTTTATAACTATCTTCAATTAAAATTTACCTTCTTTACTCAATTCCTAAAATCCACTTTAAATACTCCCCAATCACCAATATCCATTTACCATTTTTGTAATCCACAGTACCTGTTTCATCTTTTGGAAAAAAATTGTGTTCCAAACCACCATAGCGCTTGACAAAATAATTGGATTTACCATTTTCAATAAACAATAGAGGTAGCATATCACACTGATCGCTTACGTTGTCTTCTGTTCCATAGGAAATGTAAATAGGTTGTTTTAATGACAGCAGTTCCTTTAGTGTGCTATTTGAAAATGATTTCCATGATGTATAATGCGGTTTTGCATGGATTGAATCTTCAACTTGTAAGTCTTTCATGAAATCAATGTTGTCATTGATGATTACATCAGCCTCTTCCCAAGTGATTTTTCCTGTTGCTGCATCTTTTCTTGCCTGTCTAATAAATTGCTCTAATCTCCCAAAAGGGTTATATCCAAATAAACCAACAGATTTAATCTTCTTATTATTTGCAGCTGCAACAACTGCAACTCTAGAGCCTTGAGAGTGACCAAAAACATGGATTTCATTTTTGTTTACCCACGATTGTTTTTCCAGAAATTTGATAACTTGATCAATACGATTAGTGTAAACTTCCATCTTGTCATTCAAGAGGTGATTAACGTCAATTTCACGTGGTTTAGAGGTGTCAGGTACATACAACCCTTGCTCTGTTATTTCATCGTATTTTACTACTAAGGGTGTAAATGGTGAAGTAATGGCTACTAAATGAAAATGTTTTGTAATCGTTTCTAAATCGAAATTCTCTAAAATGGAGTAGTGGTAGTTTCCAGCATTGTCCAAAATAACTAATGGAATAGGAAGTGAACCTTGTAAAAATAGGAGAACAGGCTTGCTTTGGGTTAAATCTGTCTCATAGACTAAGAATTCAATATTCGAATGCTTATCCTTAAGGTTAAACCTTGTGTATGGTAGCTTTTGATCTTGCGCAAAAGTTAGACAAGAAGTAATGCAAAATAGGATTAATAGAATGATTGTTTTCATACAGTAATTTGTCTACTCTAAAAATAAGATTTTAAAATTCACCATTCTTATAATTCTGAATCCAATCTTTGTTTGGTTCAATTTTTTCAAAAAATGGAACAAAATACTTCAGCATGTCAGCTTCATAATTTCCTGATGGATAGAAGGGATCAGCTACTATGGCTTGTTTGTTTTTCCAGTCAAAACCAACCATGATGATGGGAATATTTGCACCTAAGGCAATGTGATAGAATCCTGATTTAAGCTTTTCCACATTTTTACGTGTCCCTTCAGGAGCGATACAGATTAATCCATCATCCGTATTTTTTACCGCCTCCGTCATGCTTTCCACCATGTTCATATTGGTTTTACGATAAACAGGTATTCCGTCAAGTGCCCGAAAGATGAAACCAAAAGGTGGTTTAAATAATTCAGATTTTCCTAGAAATCGAATCTTTCTTCGCATGGCTGC
>JAZQRM010000068.1:0-2552 GCA_045629585.1 Taishania sp.
ATGGTAGCGATGAATGCTACGTACAATCAACCTGTTCAGTTTGACGTGTTTTATCGTCAATTTTTGTCTTTATATCGTAATTCGATTATTCCTCAATGGTATATAGCTAATTTGGTAGATTGTATGCCAGAAGGCAAATGGCTTGTAACAAGTGGACAACTTGAAACGTTTCAGGTGAAAGCAAGAATTTTATCGCGTAAAAAGAATATTAAAATAGCAGATATAAATGTTTTAAATGGATTTAATTCAGGAGAAAGTTTTGACGCAGATGCCTTGCGAAAATGGGTGAAAGAGGTGCCACAAGGTAGTGCTTATTTGTCCCTTTTATTGGATTCCGATTATTATAAAGGATTAGATCATAACTTGTATGTGCAAGGTTTGGCACTATTATATTCAGATTCACCTTGGATGGATAATAGTACAAATCAACGATTGGTTTATTGGTTGCAAGAGTCAATACGAAGTAAATCACCTTATCTGAGGAACTATTTGCCTGCTTTATATGTCTTGCAATCGTTGGGGGCAAAAGTGAATAATTTGATAGAAACGATAGAAGAATAAAACAAAAGGATTTGAAATACAATTGGGGAAATATGAGTGATGAGCAATTAGTCCACAAAATGGCTAAAGGTGATCATGCTGCTTTTAATGAGCTGTACCGCAGGTATGCCCAATTAATGGTGAATTATTTCTTTCGAATGCTTTGGAAAGACGAAGGTAAAGCACAAGATTTTATGCAGGACCTCTTCTTGAAACTCATCCAAAATCCACAGTCATTTGATCCAACACGATCATTTAAAACTTGGTTTTATTCCGTTGCCAATAACATGTGTAAAAACGAGTATAAAAAAGCGCAAGTACGTTCCAATACCAAATTAGGAATTGAACAACATGAACACACGCCCACCACGGAACAAAATCAATTAGATAAAGCGCATTGGACACAATTTGATGAAGCATTTGAGTTGGAATTGAAAAAAATGGATGTAAATCATCGAGAGGTCGTTGTGTTACGACATGTGGAAGGGCTTTCGGTGAAGGAAATAGCAGAAGCACTTTCGATTAATGAAGGAACTGTAAAATCAAGAATTTTTTACGCAACTAAGAACCTCGCTCATAAATTGGCGGCATTTAATTTCAAATAAACATGGATATTTTTGAAATAATAAAAGAAAAAGAATGGAGTCAACTTACTGTTGATGAAGCACAACAATTTCTGGAAATGGAGATTGATGAAGCACAATTCATTGAAATGAAATCGGATTTAGATGCTTTAACTGAAAGGATGGTGGTTAGCCCATCAAGTGCCGTTAAAACAAATTTGGATAAAGCCTTCGTACAAATGCATGCCAATAATTCTACCTCGTTTTTTGCTTATTGGAAATGGGCGTCTATTGCAGCTGTAGGACTTATAATCATTGGAGTAGGAGTGTCTTTTTTGGTTGGTCCGAAAGATACGGTTCAATTAGCGAAAGCAGAGTTTGAGCAGGAAAAAGAAAGTGTAGGCTTAGTTCCTAATGCTGATACAATCGTGAAAGACGCACAAAAAGAGGATTTAAAAATTGAAATTCAACCAGCAATAGTTCAGAGAAATGAAGAACCTAAGCATTTAGGGGTGTTTGTTCCAACGGAGGATGATATAAAACATGCGAATGAAACATTGGCGCAGGTTTTTGAGAAAGCAGAAGAAGCAGAAGAAATTATAAAAAGTGAAAATGTTGCAAGTAGTTCGAAAATGATTTCCAAAGAAAGTCGAAGTGATCTGGCTATGCCAACGCAAGAATTACCGCGCGCTTCGAGTTTTAATAGTTCAGAAAATAGTGTATTGGCTTATCGTAAAATGGCAGCAGGAGATTTTAATACTGAAATTACAAGTAACAAGTCTATTAATTGGAGTGTAATGCGTAATAAGGTTAAGAATTTGGTGACTTTGTTCTAATATTTAACGATAAAATGTTCCTTCACTTGATGAGGTCTTTTGACGATAATTCCCATTCTCCAAAGGTCCATTGTGCAATGAAAACGTTGGTCATTGATTAAGGTTTTCCATGCTTGATTCATTCCTTCTGACCAATAGATATCATCAACGATTAAGAGGGTTTCGTCGTGCATGTTTTTTTGAAGTAACTCCACATATTCCAATACTGCACTTCCAACGTGGTGTCCATCTAAATAAATGAGATCAAAGATTCGTTTTTCGTTATTAAGGTAAGATTTGAAATCCGATTGAATGGCTTCAATATTTTTTAGATTTAAAAAATCAAATTGTTCTTTTGCTACTAAATGTGTGTTTGGGCAACCTTCAACAGTTACAACTTGGTTGTTGGGTAAATTTATAGCTAAATGTGCTGTTCCTATGCCTACGCTTGTTCCTAATTCTAAAGAGGAATGAATGGGGTAGAAGTTGGCTAATTTGTTTAATAAGACTCCATATTTCCCTTTACTAGAACTGTTTTTTGCAATTTGACAGATTTTTCGAGTTGTTCCCATTTTTTTAGATCCCGCACCTAAATCTGTAATTTTTATTGTTGATTTATTTTTTTCTAAGCGTG
>JAZQRM010000069.1:0-6588 GCA_045629585.1 Taishania sp.
TCACCTGGCTCACCTGGCTCTTCTGGCTCAGCAGCTCCGATTTTAAAGTATTTATAGTTGTTAGTCATATCCGTATCATTCGGATCACCATTAAAATTAACGTTTACTCCGGTAAATGCACCCCAAATTCTGATAACAATAATATCACCAACCTCTGCATCGCTCAAATCTAAACTCGCTGTTAAAGGGAAATAATCTGGATCAAGAAAACTGGAATTCAGTTGATAACCAGAAGTCTGGTTTGGAACATTTGCCATGGAAAACACATCACCTGTAGTATTGTTTGCCCAAGTAATATGCACAACTTGCCCCGATGAAACTGGGTTTGGACCTAAGTTGCGGATATGGAATGAAACGGGTTGTGGACTTAAAGGAACTATCGTTGAATTGTGCGTTGGACTGGTCAAGTTCATTTGTAAGTTATATTGACCAAAAGACATCGAAACTGCTCCTGCAACGAAAGAGCTAAAAAGTAAATTTTTAATCATAGGTAATAATTTAATTTAACCAAATTTAGAGACAACATTAGTTATAATCTCCACCGTTTTACCAAACCCGATTATCAGTTTACGAAAGTCTAATAAAATCAAATATCCTATAGAAATCAATACAAAAAATAGGTAGACTCACCCTCAGTAACCATTGATTTATTAACTAAATAGCATTGCTGTTTACGTGCTCAATTTTATTCCGTATCCTTTTTAAGAGAGGTTAAATATTCCACTATTCAATGATGAGAGAACACTAATTTTTCGTTGCGAACTCATAGATAAATTTCCGTGAATAAGCGTATTGGATTATAAAATAAACATGCTGAAGTTCTGGGGGAATAATAATCGTGAATAGGCAATCAACTTAAACGGTACGTTTATATACTCAAAACCCAATTACATAAATTCCAACCTCTTACTACCTACCAATCGACTAATTTTCGGTCAACTTTTAAATTTACAAACATGAATTTTATAAATAAAATGCTTTTGTTAGCTGCCGCATTAACGGTTCAGTTATCAACGATTTTATATGGTCAAATGGGCACCAATGACCCAACATTCAATGTTGCAGATAATGGACTATATGGAAATGCTAGAGGAACTGATCAAGATGGTCAGATATATGCTTTAGCGAAACAATCTGACGGTAAAATTCTAGTTGGATCAACTAATATTGGAAGTTTTAACGGCTATCAAACCAATTTTGTAACTCGCTTAAATTCTGACGGAAGTATCGATAATAGTTTTCTGTGCAATGCATACTTTCAAGCCATTTATTCCACTATTGCGCACATTACTTCCATTGCCATACAATCCAATGGAAAAATCATAATTGGTGGGCAATTTGTGATAATGCATAATGGGGCAAACTATCCTAATTTAATCCGACTACATACTGATGGATCATTGGATGAAAGTTTTTTACCAAGTACACCTTTTCAAATAGGATTAGAATACGGCGTTTCATCCCTACTTGTAGACCAAGATGATAACATATACGTAGGAGGAACATTTGTTTCGTACGATGGTCTTTCAACAAAAAATATCATGAAACTAAATAGTAATGGTGCTGTAATTACAACTTTTGATACAGGTTCCACCATAAATGGAACGGTTACCACCATGGTTCTTCAGAATAATAAGTTAGTCGTTGGGGGCGCTTTCTATATCAACAATAGTGTGGCGAAGTGCATCATACGTTTTAACTTAGATGGAACGGTGGATAATACGTTTAACATAGGAACGGGCTTTAACGATCGAGTTAATAAAATAGTTATAGATGGTGACAAATTAATAGTTGGTGGACAATTTTATATGTATAATAATCAAAACGCGAATTATATATGTCGACTATTGAATGATGGAACAATCGATAATACGTTTACAATTGGAACAGGATTCAATGATAATGTATATACTGTAGAAAGATTGTCTAGTGGCAATTTCTTAGTTGGTGGACGATTTACGTGGTATAATGGTGAAACAGCCAATCAAATTGTCATGCTGTCCGGAACTGGAAGTCGAATCACCACATTTAACAGTACACACTCATATAACCATAATGGGGTTTATAATTACACGCCTGGAGTTTTTCACACAGTGGAATTAACTAATGACCGAATTGCTGTTGGAGGATGGTTCAATAATCATAACTACACGTACTGCGGACATTTTGCGCTTATCGATCATACTGGAACATACGTACTCAATAACTCGACTACAGGAGCTTCAAAGGCACCTGAAAAAATTAAAGTGGATGAAAATGATGATCTTTATGTATTTACACAGTCAAGTTCAAAATTTCATAACAATACCGTTTATGGAATGTATAAACTATCTACCGACGGCGAATTCATCAGAACATTGGCAAGCCCAATGGGGAATAACAACTACATCTCAGATTTAGCTAAAACATCTGATAATAAACACATTGTTCTAGGTAATATAACGATATTAAATGGTACATATCTTAGCCATATTGCTTTACTAAATGAAAATTTCGAGGTGGATCACTCCATCAATTTTGGGGTTGGTTTTGATAATACAACAACAACTATTCACAAGACGAACGACAATAAATACCTCATTGGTGGATGGTTTACAACATATAAAGGTCAAGCTGCTAGACGTATTATTCAATTAAATGCAGATGGAACAATAGATAACACCTTTAATTCGGGTACAGGATTTAATTCAATGCAAGTAAATGAGATTCACCCCTTGGAAGATAATCGCTATTTAATCAGAGGAGGTTTCCAATCCTATAATGGTCAAAATGCCTATAAATCAGTAATCATTAATTCAGACGGATCCTTTTATTCCAATTATAACCATTTAACGAGTTTTAATACAGAATATCTGAAATACTATATTTATCCAGACGGAAGTTGCATTGTTGGATCTTCTTTTATCACTTCTTACCAAAATCAACCTTGCAATAAGCTTCTAAAGTTAACAGCAAGTGGTCAAATCGATACGCAGTTTAACTTTAGCAACCCTTTCAACTTTAATCTAGATATCAGAGATATTCTAGTTTTAGAAGATGGTTCTATATTAATCGCCTATAAGGAAAGCTTTAATGGACCAAACGCTATGAGTCGAGTTATGAAGCTTAATCCAGATGGCTCCCTTGCTTCCGATTACGATCAAACAAGAACATTTAATGGAGAAATACAAAAGGTTGCGATTCAATCTACAGGGAAAATTATCGCATATGGAGATTTTGTTCAATTTGATAATGCACCTCGTTTGAATATAGCTAGGATAAATAATTGTTATCCATCAGCACCTTCTGAAATCATAAGCGTTCAAGACTACACACTTGTTTGTGATATAGCTGGAGCATACACTTATCAATGGTATGATTGTGCTACAGAACAACCGATCTCAGGAGCAACCAACCAAAGTTTCACTCCAACAACAAGCGGCAGTTACTACGTCGTAGTATCTGATCAATGTAATCTAACAAGTCTTTGCCAAACCGTTACTCTTCCAACAAACGATTTGCAAAACTTAAATGAATTGCAATTAACGGTTTATCCAAATCCTACAGACGGAAAGATTAATATCCAATTTAATGAAGTTCAAACGAACGTTGAGATTTCGGTCATTGATATTCAAGGGCGAATCGTGTACACTCATTCTTCAAGTTCAGAAAAAGAACTACAATTATCATTAAAAGAGGCTCCAGGAATCTATCTTATTCACATTGAAACGGAGCATATCAAAACAAACAGAAGAATAGTTTTACAATAATCCCATTCATAGTATATAAGGAAAAAGCGTCTGAATGATTCAGGCGCTTTTTTGATGCAAAAAAAATCCTCGCCTTAATAGACGAGGATTTCAATATTTTGATCTAAATCTTATTTTGCTGGATAAACCTTTGTTGATACTTCTCCAAATCCGATACGTACACCGTCTTTTTCACAATATCCACGCATGATTACTGTGTCATGATCTTGAATGAACTTACGCTCTGTTCCATCTGATAATTTTAATGGTTTTGTTCCTTTCCATGCCAATTCCAACATCGATCCGTAAGAATCAGGCGTTGGTCCTGAAATCGTTCCTGACCCCATCATATCGCCACAACGAACGTTACATCCGTTAACCGTATGGTGCGCAAATTGTTGAGCCATATTCCAGTACATGTACTTATAATTGGATTTACAAATCAAGTTTTCCTCCCCATTTTCAGGCTGAATAAGAACCTCCAAATTAATATCATAAGATTTTTGTCCTTCGTATTTCAGGTATTCTAATACTTCAGGTTCCTGTGTTGGTCCATCAACTTTAAAAGGCTGTAACGCATCCAAAGTCACAATCCAAGGTGAAATCGATGAAGCAAAGTTTTTTGCTAAGAATGGTCCAAGTGGAACGTATTCCCAAGTTTGAATATCACGTGCCGACCAATCATTGAATAAAACTTTTCCAAAGATAAAGTCTTCTGCTTCTTCTGTTGAAATCGTATCTCCTAAAGCCTTACCATCAAAAGTGATAAATCCCGTTTCTAACTCAAAATCCAAACGTTGAGTTGGTCCAAAAATTGGATCTTTTTCTGGATCTGGCTTCGTTTGTCCTTTAGGACGATAGATAGGTTCACCAGAAATAATCACAGAACTTGATCGTCCATGATAACCTACAGGAATCCACAACCAGTTTGGCAATAGCGCATTATTAGGATCGCGGAACATTGTACCAACGTTAGTTGCATGCTCACGTGATGAATAAAAATCTGTGTAATCACCAATTTGTACCGGCATACACATTTTTACGTTATCCATTGCAATAAGCACTTGATCAACATGGTGCTGATTATTCTTTAAATCATCGTATTCTGTTGAAAAAAGCTTAGAAAGACGGTTACGTAATTCACGCATCGCAACCTTTCCTTTTTTCATCATTGGATTCAATAAGTCTGTATCAAAATCTGAAAGTTCGAATTGCAAATTTTCAAAATAACCTAACACAAAAAGTGCTTTCAGATCTATTGCGAAATTTCCAATTCTCGAAGCAGGACGTGCTTTATCTCCATTTAACTTAATTATACCAAACGGTAAATTTTGGATGGGAAAATCACTATTCGTATCTACCTCTACCCATGATTTTAACTGTGGATTATTTGCAGGGATGTTCATTAGTCGATCAATTAAATATTAAACGTTAAAACGGAAGTGCATAATATCACCGTCTTGAACGATGTATTCCTTTCCTTCTACTTTGAATTTACCAGCCTCTTTTACAGCTGATTCAGATCCATATTGAATATAATCCTCATATTTGATTACTTCAGCACGGATAAATCCTTTTTCAAAATCGGTATGAATAACACCTGCTGCTTGAGGAGCCGTATATCCTTTTTTGATTGTCCAAGCACGAACTTCTTTTACTCCTGCTGTAAAATATGTTTGTAAATTTAACAAATGATAAGCCGTAACGATTAGACGATTAACACCTGGTTCATCCAATTCCAACTCATCCAAGAACATTTTACGTTCTTCGTACGTCTCTAATTCCATAATGTCAGACTCAATTTTAGCTCCAATTACTAAAACTTCAGCGTCTTCGTCTTTAACGGCTTGACGAACTTGCTCTACATAAGCATTTCCTGTTTTTACAGAAGCTTCATCCACATTACATAAATACATTACTGGTTTAGCTGTGATTAATTGGAATTTCTTAACCATCTCCAATTCAGTATCGTCCATCTCAACTGCACGTGCAGAGATTCCTTGCTCCAAAGCAGTCTTGATACGTTCTGCTAACGCATTTTCTTTTACAGCTTCTTTATCGCCAGATTTGATAACACGAGCCAAAGATTGAATCTTCTTCTCTACTGTTTCCAAATCTTTCAATTGCAATTCGATATCTATAATTTCCTTATCTCTCACTGGATTTACAGATCCATCAACGTGGATAATGTTTCCATCATCAAAACAACGTAAAACGTGGATAATTGCATCCGTTTCACGAATATTTGCCAAGAATTGATTTCCTAGTCCTTCTCCTTTTGATGCACCTTTAACTAAACCTGCGATATCAACAATTTCCATTGTTGTAGGCATAACGCGTTCAGGCTTCACCAATTCCTCTAATTTTTCCAAACGTCGATCTGGAACAGAAATCGTTCCTACGTTAGGTTCAATTGTACAAAAAGGGAAATTCGCCGATTGAGCCTTTGCATTCGACAAACAGTTAAATAAAGTTGATTTACCTACATTAGGTAAACCTACAATTCCACATTTTAAAGACATCTTTTGATCTAATTTATTATGTAATACTTTTATTTTAATCCAAAATGCTGCTCCGCAACATCTGCAATATAACCTCCAATAGCTAAAGAAGCTGTAGCAGCTGGAGAAGGTGCATTCAATACGTGTATAGAACGCCCTTTTGTTTCAATACGGAAATCATCACGCGTATCCCCATCTTGATTCAATAATAATGCTCTAACACCTGAGCGTCCAGGTTTCAAATCATCCATCTCCAGAGAAGGAATCATGCGTTGCAACGTTTGCAAAAACAATTTCTTTGAAAAGGCACGACGATATTCGTTAATCCCAAAACTCATATTATTGAAGAACAATTTCCA
>JAZQRM010000070.1:0-6784 GCA_045629585.1 Taishania sp.
TCCATCGCATTACGGCGCGAGATCGCCTATGCTCTGTCTTCAGCTCTTGGCAGAGCTTCTTGATTGATGATTGGGTTACATTCTCTAACAATTTTTGCAAAAGGGAAAGCTGCTACAGTATAAGCTGTAACAACTTTCGATATTAATCTTCATAGCTACCATCATCTGCCATCCGAACCATTTTAGGAGTAAAGGTAGCAACGACAATAACCAATTCTTGTTGTGCTGCCATTACTTGATGGATATCCTTGTATGCCAAAGGGGATTCATCTAGTCCTGCGCCAACAAGCGTTACATTATGATCTTGGAGAATGGATTTCATTGTTTGACTGGTAATTTCCTTTTTTGCTTGCGATCGACTCATCTTCCGTCCTGCACCATGAGAAGCTGAATTCAGAGAAGCAGGCTCGCCCTTCCCTCTAACCAGAAAACCAGGTGCTGTCATGGAACCGGGAATTATACCCATCACCTCTTTACTTGCCGGTGTAGCACCTTTTCGATGAACAATTACCTCTTCCCCATTATGGATTTCTTTCCAAGCGAAATTATGATGATTTTCTACTTTTGCCAAAACCTGCGCTCCGATTGCTTTTTGCATTTTCTGATGAATCACCTCATGACATGCTGATGCATACTCTCCTGCTAGATTCATCGCTAGCCAGTACTCCATTCCTTCTTGGGATTTCAAATCCAAGTATGCTAAATTCACCGCTTCTTTAGGCAGGATACATTTACTTTTAGCAATACGCGTATATTCCCCCGCAATCATTGCGCCCATTCCACGCGAACCAGAATGCGTCAACAAGGCAAGGTACTTCCCTTTTTCTATGTTTAACACTTCATCTTTCTCCTTGAACTCCAAAATACCAAATTCCACGAAATGATTCCCACCACCAGATGATCCCAACTGTGCCCACGCTTTATCACGCAAAGCCTTCACAAAAGGTATTTCATCAAAGACTGTATTTGCTAACACTTCATGATCACTTTTGTATTGTCCTCTAAAACCATTTCCTGCCCCAAAATTTGATTGAGCAATCAGCTCTCTTTTGAATTTCGCCTGATTTTCAAGAAAAAAATCTTCCTTAATGTCGTAGATAGACAAAGCCATTCGACAACCAATATCCACACCCACACCATAAGGTATTATTGCATCTTTAGTCGCTAACACCCCACCGATAGGCAAACCATACCCTGGATGTGCATCTGGCATCAGCGCACCTGCTACTGCTACGGGCAACTTCATGGCCACATTCATTTGTCTTAAAGCTCCTTCTTCAATTGCCTCCTTTCCGAAAATCGCATATTCTTTTCCGACTTCATTTAAGGGAATTGTTTGGTCTTCTCTCTCTTTTTGGTAAGCAATCAATTCTTGCGCTAGTGCATACCAACGATCTGTATCGAGTACATCAAAAGGATTTTGTACGACCTGCTGTAACTCAACTAATAATCTCTTTTTATTCTCTTCTTTTACTTCTTCAAGCATTGTTAATGCCAAACCTAGTACACGGTTTTGTTCGAAACCTATTCTCAACAAATCACGGCCAGTAATTGCTTTCATTCTCTTATTTTTTTTATTTGGTGAAGATTTGTTTTAATTCCGTCACCACATTGTTACTTCCTGACACAGAAATAGAGTTTATTTTTTCAGCAATTTTCTCTATATATTCCATTTCTTTTAGTTTGAACAACATCTGATTATCCTCCATCAATTTAGCTGTATTCAACAAACTTCTGGTAGCTGCGGTTTCCTCCCTTCGAATAATCCCATTGGCTTGCGCTTTTTTCTCAGCTATTAATACTTGATTGATGATATCCCTAATTTCACCTGGTAAGATTACATCCTTTAAGCCTGCATCAAGCACTTCTACTCCAATTATTTGAGCTTTCTTTATTAATATTTCAAAAACCTCCTGTGCCAATTCTACCTTCTGTGTCATCAATTCATCAAAAGTTACTTGCCCTACAAGCGAACGAATCGATAACTGCGCATAAGTATACAATTGTTTTTGATAGTCATTCGTTTGCAATATGGCTTTTTCAATATCCACCATTTTATACTGAACATTGAAATTCAATCGCAACTGTACTTTATCTTTCGTTAGCACTTCTTGACCAACAATGTCGATGGATTGCACACGCACATCCGCTTTTTGAACAACAATACTTTGTGTATTTTGCCAATACTGATAAGTCCCTGCCGTCAATTTTTTGACCATTATCCCATTAACCAAAAGCATCCCTACTTCATAATTTTCTACTCGAAACACTCGAATATAATCCTTCATTAATAGATTGTCAATGGTAAAGAGCGGTAAGTTTTTTATCTCATAATTGGATCGATTACAAATCGTAAAATTAAAACTATGTCCCTCCTTCCAAAAAGCGTAGATACCTGGCTTAAGCACACGGTGTAAATTTCCCTTGATTGTCATTAGCGCAATAGAATCATCCTCCACTTCTATCATATCAAGATAATTCGCTAAAAAAGTCTTTTGTATTTCATTTAATGAGGAATAGGTATATTCTAAATGAGCCCCTACAATTTTAACATACATATCTCCAAAACACCAATGCACACCACTTTTTAACACCTCTGTAATCATTCCTTTTCTCACGACAATTCCAACTTGCCCTTCTTTAATTGTTACCCTTTTCATAACTGTATCTTTATAAATTAAAAAAGTGTCCTTTCGATCCATTCCTTCGCTAAATGCGGAACAAAAATATTGTTGTAACCCTACTCACCATTAGTTACACAAAACTTCCTTTCGTTTTGGCTTTCCTTTGGATTTCGATCACCTACAAGCTAGTTATCCAAGCTTTAGCTGAAGTGTCTCCTTTGTCTAACAAAAAAGACTGAATTGCTTAAAAGAACACTTGCGTCCTGTTTTAAAAGTGGACCCCTTTTTTTTGGTGCCGAAAAATTCGCCATTGCAACCAGCCGCAACTTGACCCTTTATCAAGTGTGGGATTCGAACCCACGTATGGTCCCTTGTTCTGCCATTGAACTACATTCTATTCAGAATGGTAGGATTCGAACCTACAACCTAGGGGTGAGAACAGATTCTAAACAAAAACCAGTATACAGCGAACTGCACTTCCATGCGTTTTGAAACATAAGATTCGGTTTTTTGTTTGTTCCTCTGAACAGTGCAAAGATGTCAGTCTATATACGCAACACAATTGCGCACTTAAATAATAGTTAAAAAAAATATAATAAACCAACTAAATCAACGACTTGAATCAGTATTTAATTCTATATTTATCCTATACAATCACAACTACGCAGACCAAATGCGTACTAATTTTTTATTTAGTAGTAAAAAAAGAAATGGCGACTAATAAATTGGCTTTAATTCGGTATAAAATCATTGATGAATGCCTTCAAAATCGGTTCAGAAAATGGACATTAGAAGATTTAATCGAGCAAGTCTCTGATGGCTTATATGAAACGGAAGGAATTCATACTGGAATTAGTCGTCGAACGATACAGGCAGATATACAATTCATGCGAAGCGATAAACTAGGCTACAACGCACCAATTAAAGTAGTCGATCGGAAGTATTACACCTATGAAGACCCTTCTTTTACTATTACTCAGTCTCCTTTAAAAAAGGAAGACGTTCATAAAATGAAGGAAATTGTTAGTTTACTAAAACAATTCAATGGATTTCAATTTCTGGATGAGATGACCGATGTGATTGCAAAATTAGAGAACAACATCAACAAATCCTCTAAGGAAACGCCGAATTACATTCAATTTGAAGACAATAAACGATTAAAAGGAATCCATCATCTAAATGGATTATATCAGGCTATACTTCAGAAACGTCCACTTTTGATCGCTTATCAATCTTTTAATTCTCCAGAACCCAAAAAAGACATTTACCATCCTTATTTATTAAAGGAATACCGCAATCGATGGTTTTTGATTTGTAAATCAGATAGTGGAAAGCAGCTTTTAACCTTGGCTTTAGATCGCATAGCTGCATTTTATGAGATGGACAGCAAATTATACAAGTCCTATCACGGGATCAATTTTGAGATTTATTATTCCGAATGCATTGGGGTTACGCGTACAGAAGGAAATCGGCCTCAGAAAATAATTTTAAAAGTGAATACTCGTAATGCTCCATATGTAATCACCAAGCCATTGCATCCTTCCCAACAAATTATCGAACAAGACGAAACAGGAGTTACCTTCCGAATAGATGTTATTCCGAACTTTGAGTTAGAACGCGAAATTTTGGGTTTTGGTGAATCCATTACTGTAATATCTCCTAGGCATTTAAAAAAGATGATAGCCAAAAGGTTACAGAAGGCCACCGAAAACTATCAATAAGACTCCAATCAACTTTTAAGTCCCTTCTTTTCTATTCAGATTTGCTTTGGGACTTAATTTATAGAGATCCAACCTTCTATCTTTGAGATTTTTCACGGCACCATGCGAATGCAGTTCCTTCAAATGATCTAGATCCACATCTACTATTAGAATCATTTCCGTATTAGGAGTTGCTTCCGCTTTTATTCCATCCGTTGGGAAAGAGAAATCGCAAGGGGTAAAAACGGCCGATTGTGCATATTGAATATCCATATTATGAACGTTTGGCAAATTCCCTACGCTTCCTGCAATTGCGACATAGCATTCATTTTCAATGGCTCTGGCTCTTGCGCAATTTCTCACGCGAGAATACCCATTTTGTGTATCCGTTAAAAAAGGAACGAACAAGATATCTAGTCCTTCATCGGCGAGCAACCTTCCACTTTCTGGAAACTCTACATCATAGCAAATAAGCACCCCAATATTCCCACAATCCGTTTCAAAAGTCCGTAATACATTCCCTCCTTTCATTCCCCATATATTTGCTTCATCAGGAGTTACGTGTAATTTTTCAAAACGATCAACCGTGCCATCCCTTTGACAAAGGTACCCTACGTTTAACAGGGTATTATTTTCCATCACTGGCATGCTTCCCGTTATAATATTGATATTATATTGAATCGACAACATTGAAAACTGCTGTACAATTTCCTCTGTAAACTTTGCCAACTCTCTAATTGCGGCCGACTCTGGTAAATGATTGTACGAAGCCATTAGCGGGGCATTAAAAAACTCTGGGAACAAAGCGAAATCACAATTATACGAACCGAGTGCATCTAGGAAAAACTCCACTTGTTGCATTAATTCATCCAGATCCGAATAAGGCCTCATTTGCCATTGAACCAGACCTAATTTAACGACCGTTTTTGTCAATCGAAACTCCGTTGTTGGCGCTTCATAATAAATGTTATCCCATTGCATGAGCACGGCATATTCATTAGAAGCGTTATCCCCTTCCAAATAACCTTTCAATAGTCGTATCGGGTGAAAATCATTCGCCATTTGAAAGTTCAGTACCGAGTCATATATTTCCCGGTTACGCACTTTTTCCATGTATTTTCTGGGAGTCAATTTCCCCTGATATTGTAGATAATTGGGCATTCTTCCACCGAAGATGATACTTTTAAGATTCAATTTTTCGCACAATTCCTTTCGATAATCGTACAATCGACGACCAAGGCGCATTCCTCGAAACTCTGGTTTAATGAAAATATCGACACCATATAGAATTGTCCCTTTGGGATCGTGAGTTTTGAAGGTATAATTTCCCGTTATTTGTTTGTAGGTATGATGTTCTTGAAAATGTTCTTCATTGATAATAATCGACAAAATGCAACCAGCAATTACTTCATTCACTTTTATGACCACCTGTCCTTCTGCAAATTTATCAATTAGCGATTTTATTTGATAACGTTCCCAATACGGATCATCCATTGCATCATAAGAGGAAATCATTAATTTTTTGAGTTCTTTATAATCCTCCAAGGTTAAAGGCTCAAGTTCTACGAGATTTTTTTCTTCTTCCACAATAAATTGATTAGGCTTTTAATTCAATAAACCACTCCAAAGGCTACCTTATTAAAATTACCATAATTCATTTATTTTGAACAAAAACGAATGTTAATAATTGTTGTAATTAAGACCTTAAAACAGATGAGATTCTTCTTTAACACTGATCAATTTAAAGGAAACAAAAACTAAATATCAATAAAAAACAGTAAAAAATATTTGCAAAATAAAATCTGAATAGATTAACTTTGCAATAAATACAATTCAAAATGAACACACAACAGATACATCATCATCATCATACTTTCACTCAGGTGAGTTAGAGTTGATGTTTCTGTATATCATATTTTCTAAACCCGTCTGAGTAAACAGTCGGGTTTTTTGTTGCCTTAAGGCCCCCTTTGTTTACTCAGATTCTAATAAAATTAAAATGAGTAAACTAAAAATAGCCCTTCAAAAATCAGGACGCTTAAACGAAGACAGCTTAAAACTTTTAAAAGATTGTGGAATTTCAATCGATAATGGGATTGATCAACTTCGCGTGGAGGCCCGAAATTTTCCACTAGAGATTTTCTTTCTTAGAAACTCTGATATTCCGCAATATGTTAAAGATGGTGTAGTTGATTGTGCAATAATTGGTGAAAACCTTTTAATTGAGAACCAAATGCAATTACCAATCATTCAAAAGCTTGGTTTTTCAAAATGTCGGCTTTCTATTGCTGTTCCTAAATCATCGAATTTTACTTCGTTACAAGATCTTAAAAATAAAAAAATCGCTACCTCTTATCCAAACACAGTTCTAAATTTCTTTAATTCTCAGAATATTAATATTGATATTCACGAAATTTCAGGATCGGTGGAAATTGCTCCAAGCATAGGACTTTCAGATGC
>JAZQRM010000071.1:0-23691 GCA_045629585.1 Taishania sp.
GCCGCGATGTTATTCATTTGAACAAATACCGACAAGCGCTTTGTATATCGATACTCCAATCCTAAATTGAAATCATAAATAGGTCCAAGTTTGCGGAACGTCTGTAGATTCTCTTCAAAAGTATCTGCCCCAGCATCATAAACCAAAGCTTTACGGCCCACCTCTAATTTGAAATCAAAATTCAAGTAAAACTTATTATATAAATTATAATGAACGCGAGTAATCAAATCAAAATCGGGAAGATTCCATGCTTCCACATTATGTTTTAACTCATAAGAATAATACGTAGCAATTACATCTACCTTCAACTTCTCTAACAACTGATAACTAATCGCTCCTTGTAAACGAAATACTTTAGCAGTATCATAAATCACATCAAAACGGTTTCCCTGTGAATATAAAGTATCATTCACAAACATCACAAAATCACGAACGGAACCATACGATGTATTTACATCAAAAGATAAATTTCTAGACAAAGTTCCTTTAAATCCTCCATAAAACTCGAAAGTAAGATTCTCGTTACGTAAAGGAATATTAGGTCGTACAAATTCATTTATTTGAGTCATTGACTTCAATGTCCGTTGCTTCATTCCACCACGAACACCAATGTATGGAATAAAAATATCGTTAAACAATGAATATTTCACTTCTGCCACCGGATAAATGTGCGCTTTTAGCTTTTCAAGAACATTTAAGGTTAAATCTATTCCAACCGTTGCCTTAAACTTGTTATTCCATAAAAAAGTCTGAAAAGTTGGAACCAAGCGTATAATCGTATTCGGAGCTCTGAACGCCGTATCAACTCCAGCTAAAGTATCCCCAATTTTACCATAGCGATAAGCATTGTGCTCCACCTCTAATCGTCCACCATATAGGTTTTCTTTCAAACGATATTCTGCTTTTCCAAACAAACCAATTCTATGCTCTTGCGCACGCCAATTTGTCAAAGAATCAACTCTAGGTTTAGCTGTACTAAAGTAATTATAATCTACACCAACATTGTATTTAATCTTAAACGTATCCACCTTAGCAGAATTGCCAAAATCCACTCTAAATCCGACATCATTATAACGCTGACGGGTCATATCACGCCCCAAAGAATCCACTGGAAAAGGAACGGCATAGTAATGTAAACCTTGATTACGGTATCGAAGCACACCATTTACATCAAATTTACGTTCATTTATACCTCCAAAAAGTTGTACATCAGTACGATCAAATTGACTACGTTCATACCCTTTAACATTTCCCCATGAAGACAAATGTTTAGCATGCAATCCAAAAGTATATTTACGGGAACGTAAACTGTTAAAAAAGACCTCTCCCAAAGGCATTAAAGGGGTACCAAAACCAACTTTAACATAAGTACGATATAACTGACTTAAATTCTCTTTCAGCTTAATATTTGCCGCAGGAATGGTATCTACCACGGTAGTCGTTCTTTGTTGAATAGACAATAAAGGATAAGGCTGAACAGCTTGCTGACTTACCGTTTCATCGACAACGGGTGATCCCGGTATACGTGAAATCTTCTCAATCTCTCTTTTCGTCACCCCTTGCAAGATGACATCTTGTCCCCAAACAACTGAGGTCATACATGCAAAAACAGCTATTAATTTTGCTTTCATCCTAATTTCCTCCTTCATTTAAATCAATAATAGTCTCTCCTTGTGGCACGATCATTTTTGGAGCCGTCTTAATTTGCATAATCTCATTATATACAGAATGTGCCTCTTCTTTAATACCATCTTCGGTATCTGGATAATGGTCAATCACACTCAAAATCGTTTGTTCAGCCTGGAATAGATTATCTTGTCTCATACTGATTTTACTTTGAAGAATTAACCCTTTCGCTATCCAGTAATCATAAGTTGGCTTCATGTTCAATAAAGCTCTAGCATGTGTATCAGCTTCGGAATAGTTTTTCAATTCATACTGCAATTGAGCAATCAAAAACTTAGACTCTGATGCTAATTCACTTGTTGTATTTCTAGAAACAAAAGTTAATGCACTCATCGCATCATCCACATTCTTGGTTTCAAGTGATGATTTACCCAAAATGTAATTTGCAGATAAGCGATCAGCACTAGTAACTAATCCATTCGCCAATACTAATTTTGCATAGTTTGCTGCTGCTGCAAAGTCATTCACCTGATAACTAGATCGCATCAACCCCAAACGTGCATTATAGATAACTTCTGGATCTGCTGACACCTGATCAACTCTTTCGTAAAACGGAATAGCCTTACTGTAATTATTTGTATTATAATAATAACGCGCAGAACGAATTGCAGCAACTTCAGTAAAGTTATTGTCTGGCTCATTCAAGATCAACGCATAAAACTCCATAGCCTTCGGTTCATTCTTCGTTTGCACGTAAGAATCTGCACTATAGAATAATGCTTTACGCAAATGGAATCCTTTCGGGTATTTGGTTATGTACTCTTGGAATAAAGGAATGGCCTCTGCATACTTTTTAGAATTGTAAGCACTCTCAGCTGGAGAATAAACCATGTTTTCCAACGTTAAGGTGTTGATGTTTAAGCACGGATATTTAGCTGCATACTGCTCCAATTTAGCCACTTGCTTTGTTGCGCTGTAAACATTCTGAAGTCCCATACCAACAGAACTACAAATAGTATCCTGACTAAATTTATCCAAAATCAATAAATACTCTTGTTCTGCTGCCTTATAGTTATTTTGCTTATAATAGATGTCAGCAATCTCTACACGAACCGCAGCTTCATAACTTGGACTTGGATAATCTTCTATTAACTGTTTGAAATAACGTAAAGCGTTAGGATAATCCGATACCAAACGGTAAGTAAATCCAACTTCATATAAAGCACGTTGCACATACTTGGACTGTCCATAGTTATTCACAACGTTTAATAAATCTTTAATCTTATTTTGGTTCGCACCGGTATAACCATGGGTCATTCCTCGATAATACAACGCCTGCCCTTGATTAGCCACATTCAAATCACCAGCTTTTGTATAATACTGAATTGCTTGAACATTATCTCGATTCACATAATACGCATCTGCAATACGCATATAGGCATCCGCCAACTTTGATAAATTCATCGGATTCGTTCCTGCATACGACCTAAACGTCTCTGTAGCTGATAATGTATCTCCTTTCATTAGATAAGCATACCCTAAATTATAATAACCATCGGCTTTCCAATTATTGTTCGGAATACCCGGCATTGCCAGAAAAGCACGATAACCAGAAATTGCAGAAGCATAATTTTTTAATTGGAAATAAGCATCGGCCATCCAAAACTTTGCCTTTGCACTTGTCTCTGCATTCACGGGATACTTGTCTACATTATTAAAATTCTTAATCGCTGCATCATACTCCCCCTTTTGATACAACTCAACCCCATAATTATAACTCACTAACTGATAAGCGCGTTTTAATTTAACGTCTTTCACCTGAACGCGATCTAACGACTGAATTGCTTTTTCATAATTATTTGTTGACGTATAAACATTAACCAAATACTGATAAACATCTTCTTTACGTTTGGATGTTGGATAACTAGATAAGTAATCTTCAAAAGCGATAATCGCATCATTATAAGGGTTGATATCTAATTCGTAAGATAAAACAGCAAAATTGTACAATGCATCTTCTCGAATTTGTGCATTAAAAGTCAACTCTGCAGCTTTTTGAAATGCCAAACGTGCATTAGGCTTATTACTTAATGACATATAGCATTCTGCAATGTGATAAAACGAAGCTTGTGCTAAAGAATCTTTCTCCCGCGTAACACGGTCAAAAACCTTGATAGCCTTGTCAAACATTTTACTCTTATAAAGGGCAAAACCAAATTGATAATCATCATCTCGAGTGGTCTCTCCTAGTTTATCATAAACCTCAAAGTACTCTACAGCTTCATCATATTTACCTAATCGATAATAAGAATCCCCAATTAAATGATTTAAATCTTTTTCATTGGAAACAGTTACACCTTGTAAACTAGGTGCGTAATTAACAACATCCTGATATTTCCCTTGCAAGTAATAAATCTGAATAATGTAATAAGGAACAACTTTCTTGAAATTATCATCCTGCTCCAACTTGATAAAGCCTTCTAATGCAACTTGATAATTTTTCTCTGTATACGCAATATGCGAAAAATAATACGTTGCAGCGGTAGCATATGAACTCTGACCATCTTTAACTTCCGCAAAATAAACCTTTGCTTTATTAATATCCCCAACTTGTAAAGAAGAATAAGCTACTTTGAAGTTATACTCATCACGGTATTGTAGCTCCAAATCCTTGGCTTGCATCTTGGTATAATTTTGCAAAGCGGTCTTAAAATCTTTCTTCTGATAATAATAATTCCCTAATCGATTATAGACTTGATATTTATAAATGGTCTCCGGGTAATTACGAATAAAGGATTCTAATAAATCAACCCCATCATTATTAAACAAATTTAATGCTGAAACACCTTCATAATACAATGCTTTCACATAAAAAGGATCATTGGAAGGTTTTTCCTTATTGATAAATGACCTAAACTCAAAACGAGCCGCACTATATTGCTCTTTCTCGAACAATTCCTCTGCTCTATAAAAACCGGCTAAACGACTGTTATATTTTTCAGACGATTGACCAAAAGAATACGCCGCAAACAGTAAAAGAAAACCGACAAGGAAACGATACATAAAAAACGAATTAATTGAACAAGTAAAGTTATATCAACTAAGCCCAATTAAAGATTACAACTGGAAAAGTTTTAAACGTAATTCTGTTAAGATTATTCCATACTCTACTCCAATTTTCAAAGGGTTATTTAGCACCTTTACAAAAAAGAGTAGTTATGGGACAAGTAATCGATATAAATAGAGGAGTCATTTACCAAAGTGGAAAAGAAGTATTGCGAAATATAAGCTTTTCTATGAACAGTGATGAAATCATTTATTTGATCGGGAAAACTGGATCTGGAAAAAGTAGTTTACTAAAAGTCCTTTACGCAGACCTACCTCTATTTGATGGCACCGCTTTTGTTGCCGGAATGGATCTCAATCGATTAAAAAAGAAAGATATTCCCGAACTCCGAAAAAAACTAGGAATTGTCTTCCAAGATTTTCAACTACTTATGGACCGCTCAATACTGGAAAACCTAACGTTTGTAATGCGAGCTACTGGTTGGAAATCTAAACAGCTAATGGAAGCTAGAGCATTAGAAGTACTCCAACTTGTGGGATTAGAAGCCAAAATTAAAAATATGCCTCACACGCTTTCTGGTGGAGAACAACAAAGAATATCGATAGCCCGAGCTTTACTAAACAAACCAGCTATCATCTTAGCAGATGAGCCTACAGGAAATTTAGACCCTGAAACATCAGAGGAAATCATGCGCTTACTAATTGCAGTTGCAAAAGAGGAAAAGTCCGCCGTATTTATGGCAACTCATGACATGGCTATGGTCGAAAAATATCCAGGAAAAATACTACGTGTAGAAGATGGGTTGGTGAAAGAGGTTAAAGCCATCAATAACTTCAACCCCTTCGAATCTTTCTCTATTTAGGACAATGACTTATCCTTAATTAATTTTAGTTTAAATAACTTTTCCCATTGCTTACCGGTAACATAAAAAGCATCTTGCTCTTTATTATACGCAATGCCGTTAAATGCCTCTCCAATACGTCCTCTACCGATTTTGGCTAAACTACTTGCGTCTAGTATTCCTAGCACACGTCCAGTTTCAGCCTCGATAGCAACAATCGAATTGGTCATCCACACGTTCGCATAAATTATTCCATCTACGTATTCTAATTCATTTAAACGATTGACAGGTCCGTCATTTGTAAAAACTTCCATGGTACGGATAATCTCAAAGGTCTTTGGATCACGGAAATATAGACGCTCTGTCCCATTAGACATAATAATCTCCTTTCCATTATTGGTAATCCCCCAACCTTCTCCTTGAAATTTAAAATCCTTCCTAAGAATACTCAAGTCTTTTGCATTATACAAGAAACAAAAACCAGTTTGCCAGGTTAATTGATATAAAGTATCATTTAAAACAGTAATTCCTTCCCCAAAATGCTCATCCGAAATTCCTTTGAACATTTTGTCCTTTCCAGTCGAAATATCTATAGTCGAAACCTTTGAAGCCCCCAACTGACCAGTTGACTCATACAACTCTCCATTATAAAACTCTAACCCTTGTGTAAAGTTTGCAACATTGTGAGGGAAGCTTTCCTCCACTTCAAAGAACATTTTCTCTGGTGTCAAATCAGACAAAACACGTAATAACCTTGATTCTGTAAATTCTTCACCTGACTTAGATACCGCCTTAATCATAAAAGCTTTTGTACCCAAACCAATCTCCTTGGTATTCAAAGTCAATTTTACATACTCACCTGGATTATCATATTTCTGTTGAAGTTCATTGTCTAAATAGATTTCTATAGATTGAACAGAGTTATCCAAAATTTTAACACCAATATCGGTAGCCGTATTATAAGAAACGGCTAAGTTTTCTTTGAAATCAAATTCAACCAATGGCTTAGGCTCCGAAGTACATGCGGTAAAAACAAATAGTAGCGTTCCGAAAAAAAATCTTTTCATTTGGGATTATTTTAATATTTCAATTATTTCTAAAGCAGAAATCTCAGCGTGACTAGCCTGATAAACCACCTCATCACCTACCAATACAATAACTTGAGGCGATTGATGAACAACTCCTGTTAACTCAGCTATTTCATTAGAAATAGGTCGATTAGCAATTAAATCTAAGTAATACAAATCTGCTAAATCATTTAAACCTAAGCCTTCTCTTTCAAAACGACTCAATGCCATCGTTGATATAGAACAACGTGTACTATGTTTAAACAAAACTTGCGGCTTTTGTTTCGCATTCTCCAATATAACCGCCAACTGGGATAAATCGACTAATGGAATCCAATTCACTTTGTCTTGTGAAGGTTTATCGTTTTTAAAAAAAGAAAAAAGACTCATATTAAATACCTGATTTAAACTGACCTAAGAAACGAACATCATTTTCTGAATATAAACGTAAATCATTTACTTTATATTTCAATTGAGCTATTCGCTCTACACCCATACCAAATGCAAAACCACTGTATACTTTAGTATCTATACCAGAAGCTTCCAAAACATTTGGATCAACCATACCACAACCCATAATCTCTAACCAACCTGTGTATTTACAGACATTACAACCTTTAGAATTACAAATTGTACAGGAAACATCTACCTCAGCAGAAGGCTCTGTAAATGGAAAATAAGAGGGACGCATACGGATTTGAGCTTTTTCACCGAAAAACTCTTTTGCAAAATATAATAAGGTCTGCTTCAAATCAGCAAAAGAAACGTCTTTATCAATATATAAACCTTCAATCTGATGAAAAAAGCAGTGTGCACGTGCTGAAATCGCTTCATTACGATATACACGTCCTGGAGATATTGTTCGAATCGGCGGAGCTGTATTTTCCATTACACGCACCTGAACGGAAGAAGTGTGCGTACGTAATGCCATTTCATTTTCACCCTTAGTGATAAAAAAAGTATCTTGCATATCACGCGCAGGATGCTCCGCAGGGAAATTTAAGGCTGAAAAATTATGCCAATCATCCTCAATTTCTGGACCTTCAGAAACACTATAACCAATTCGTGCAAAAATTTCAGAAATCTCAGCTCGCACCAAAGACAATGGATGTCTTGAACCTAAAGGCTCAGCAACACCTGGACGCGAAAAATCAGTAGCTGTAGCAGTCGTCGCAGTTATTTCTAACTCCTCCTTTTTGGATTCAATGATTAGCTCCAACTTCTCCTTCAGAATATTGATTTGCTGCCCTACATCGCGTTTAGATTCGTTTGGAACATTTTTTAAATCAGCATACAACCCCTTAAGGACACCTTTACTACCAAGATAATGTACCCTCGCCTTCTCTAATTCTTCACGTGTTTGAATGGTAAGATTCTCAACCTCTGCCAATAACTCCTTGATTCTATCAGTCATCTGTTCTTTCAAAATAAAAGTTCATCAAAACCTAGCATTTGATAATTTAAGTATAAAAAACTATACTAATACTGTAACAATAATGCTAACTTTCCGTTTCAAAGTTACGAATATTGCAGCAATGAGTTCATTCATTCCGTAAAATTGATATATATTTATATTCAAAATAAGAAACCAGTTATCGATGAATAGATTTTTCACCTTACTACTTATTTGCACAGCCCTGTTTTCTCTTAACGCTTGTAAAAAAGATCCAGCTGTCGCAAAAATATTTGTCCGATCTGAAAACAACCAGTTAATGACTGACGCAAGGGTAGTTATAATCGCAGATAGAATAAATAATGAGTCTAATGTTGAATATGTAGACACATTATTCACGAACAGCACAGGATATGTAGAGTTTTTTCTGAATGATTACTTTTCGCAAACAGGATCTGTAACAGTGGGTACTTTTGATATTTTATGTGAAAAGGGCAACAACAGAGGAACCGGAATCATTCGTTGCCGTGCAAACAACACTGCTGTTGAAACGGTATTTATCTATGAATAATATTTTAAAGTAATGAAAAATTTATCCTATATCTTAATCGCGGCAACAACACTACTCGCATTTAGTAGCCAAGGGTGTCGTAAGAAAAAAGACACTACAGTTGAAGTAACTGTTAAAAATGTTAATAACGAAGTAATCGCGAATGCATCGGTAAATCTTTACCCTGTAGGAACACCTCCAGTAACTTCTGGATACGCATGGAATAAAACAAGTGTAACAGGTTCTAACGGAATTGCAACATTTGACTTTAACGATGTATATCAATTAGGTCAAGCAGGTGTCGCAATTTCAAACATTACAGCAACTAAAGATGGAGCCGTAGGAAATGGTGTTGTAAAAATTGAAGCAGAAACAATTACTCCTGTAACAGTTTATTTATAAATTTGCAATAATAAAACTCACCGAAACACCATTTTACTTAACGTCATCGCAATAAGTTATAGTTCAAATTTATTTTTAAAATGAGAAAGTTATTATTGGCTGCATTTGCAACACTTACTTTTTTGAGTAATTCGTATGCACAAGACATTGAGAAAAACGACAATGTTATTTATCTTGGATTTGGATTTGATCCATTCTTTAGAGGACACAGTAAAAATGTTGGCCCAGCAGTTATTGGCTACGAAAGAATTATCACAGATGTAATCGGTATAGGTCGATTTGGAGTTGGTGGAACAGTTGCACAATCTTGGTATGGCAACAACCAAGGAAGAACAAGCATCTTAGCTAAATGTGCATACCACTTTGACTTCAATGTTACTGGACTTGATTTTTACGCAGGATTAGGACTAGGTTACAACTTTTACAATTGGAACGAACACCAACATGGTAAAACCAATTTTGGATCACACATATACGCGGGTGTGCGCTACTTCTTCAACAACAACTTTGGAGTTTGGGGAGAAGTCGGATACGGAGTAAGCGCATTCCAAGGTGGTGTAGCTTTTAAATTCTAGACAAAACATTACTTATACGAAAAAGGAGGCTTATGAAGCCTCCTTTTTTTTATTTAGACGTATTCAACAACAGTCGTATATAATCATTCAATGAAGCGCTTAACATCACACTAACAGCTTCATTATTTCGGGGAAATTCTCTGCGTTTCATAAATATTAATTTTAGCATTTAAAACACTAATTCAAAACATATGCCAAAATTATAACGCACAAAAAAAGGTCACCATTTCTGATGACCTTTGCTCCTCCTCTTGGGCTCGAACCAAGGACCCTCTGATTAACAGTCAGATGCTCTAACCAACTGAGCTAAGGAGGAATTTATTCTTTTTTTGTTGTTCCGCTAACGCTTAAGCGTGTGCAAATATAAGGAGTCTTTCTGATTCTGCAATGGATTTTGATGATTTTTTTTTCTTTTTTTTCTAAAATTCATCCTCCCCAACTGTAAAACGATGATTTACAGTTTCAAACGTATCAGAAGAATTTTCTTCGTTTATATCATCTATTTCTATCTCATCTGCAGAAACAGAGATATGAGGAGATGTACGAAGTATATTTGTCTTGAAAACGTTCAAACGAATCTCGGTACGAATACTTCCATCTTCATTTAAAAATCCTTTTGAAAAAGGTGTGCCCGATAACTCGACCAATGTTCCACGTTTCAAATAGTCAACAACACCCATGTTGCTACCTTCTCGCTTCCAGATTGTACAATTAATCCATGTAGTGTTCGTTCGCGTCTCCCCAGTACGTTTATCTCTCCAATTTCGATTGTGTGCTACTGGGAAATTTATTGCAATTACTCCGTTTTCCATTACTTTAACAACCGCGTCTTTTCCAATGTTGCCAATGAGTTTAGTCTCAAATACTGTAGCCATATTTATGTTATTGTTAACACTAATATAAGATTTTGAACCAACCTAACTATAAGTAAATCAATATATTTTAAAAAAAATAATCACAAAACTATGCATGCATATATTTAAAATCACAACTTTACAACGAACGCATCTTTAAAACCTAAGGATTGAAGTTCTTTAAGCTTGGCCTTAGCAGCTTCTTTACTGCTATAATTTCCATAGGTATAGCGATACTTATATTTACTGGTAGTCTCCACCTTACTGCGATTGACCTCTAATTTCTTAAAATATTCATGTGTGGTTTCAATGGGTTCAATACTAGAATGCAACTGAATACCAAAATTACCCGCTGTAACCGTTTCAACAGAACGTAAAAACTCAATTTTTGGATGCTCTTTCTGAATAAACGTTCTAAAACCTCTATATATGGCGGATGCAATGATTTCCTGTCCATTGACTGTATTCAAAAAAGTAGCATCAGCCGCATTGGTCAAAAAACCACACTCAACCAAAACACTGGTCATACGCGTATATTTCAAAACTTGTATAGAATGCGTGCGATCTTTGGTTTCTTTAACTCCACGAGAAGTCCGACCAGCACGTCCTTTAAACTGAGCTTCAATCTCACGTGCTAACTGATAACTCTTTTTATACTCAAAAGAATGTACATGGGTTTCCGTACCCTTTACCTTCGTATTGTCATTACCATTACAATGAATGCTGATAAAATAGTCGGCATTGTAGCGATTTGCAATTTCTACACGCTCACTTAAGGATAAATAAGTATCATCTGTACGCGTATAAATAACTTTTACATTCTGCAAATACTTATCGATGTAACCACCTAAAAATTGAGTAATCTTCAAGTTCAACTCCTTCTCTGTTGCAAAACCAGCATAAGTAGACAAATGACCGGGATCTTTCCCTCCATGACCAGCATCTATAACAACAGTAATACTCTTCTGTGAAAATAACACAGAACACGCAAAGACAATTGCAATCGTAAACAAAATTCGCATGCTCAAAGTTAAAATGATAAAAGGCATTAAACACTCAATAGTTGAAGTGTTTACTAAATAAAGGTTGTTAATAAACGAAAGAACTAAAAGAATTGCCTACCGCTCTAAATGAAGGGACTCAAACACAACAACAGCTTTTGCTTGACCAATAACGGCTGAAATACTTTCTAAGCTCGCCGACTTTACCTTACTAACCGTTTTAAAATGCTGCATCAATCGTTCAAACGTTTTGGGTCCAACTCCAGGAATCTCCTCAAGTTCAGAAATCAAGCTCCCTTTACTTCTTTTAGAGCGATGGTGCGTTATCCCAAATCGATGGGCTTCATTACGCATATGCTGGATCACTTTTAAACTCTCTGATCGCTTATCTAAATAAATAGGTAGTGAATCACCTGGAAAAAAGATCTCTTCTAACTTTTTAGCAATGCCGCATATCGCAACCTTTCCTCGTAACCCCAATTTCTCCAAAGCTGTTAATGCAGAAGACAATTGACCTTTACCACCGTCAATAACAATCAAATTGGGTAACGATTGCCCTTCATCCAACATCCGTTTGTAACGCCGATAAACAACTTCCTCCATAGAAGCAAAATCATTCGGACCCTCAACTGTCTTTATGTTGAAATGGCGATAATCCTTTTTGGAAGGTTTACCATCCTTAAAAACAACACAAGCCGAAACCGGATTTGTTCCTTGAATATTAGAATTATCAAAACACTCCATGTGTTTAGGCAACTCCATTAAACGAAAATCTTTCTTAATCTGCTCCAAAATCCGCTCGGTGTTACGCTCCGGATTCTTAATCGCTTCACGCTTCAATTGCTCCAAACGATAATAAGTAGCATTCTTTAAGGATAAATCAATTAACGTTTTCTTATCTCCAATTTTAGGAACGGTTAAACGCAACCCCGGAATCTCTATAGAAAAAGAAATGTTAGATAAAACTTCCTTCGATTGACTATCAAAACGATTACGCATTTCTAACAAGGCAAAATTCAAAATCTCTTCATCTGTTTGCTGCAAAGGATCTTTCAATCGAGAGGTAAATCCATGAACAATGGAACCATTAACAACATTGAGAAAATTTACATAGCAGATATTGCCATCACGAAGTAAAGTCAAAACATCCACTTTATGAATGGTCGGCGAAACGATAGTACTCTTGGATTGAAAATTCTCCAATATCAACATCCGCTCCTTGGATTGCTGTGCAGCTTCAAATTCAAATCGCTCTGAAAAATCTAACATTTGCTTCTTTAACAACTGAACCACACTGTGCGTATTCCCCTTTAGAATTTGTTCAATTTCTGAAATCTGCGCATTATAATCTCCCTCCGATTGATTATCCTCACAAGGACCCAAACAATTACCAATGTGATATTCTAAACAAACTTTATAATTAGAGTTTTGAATCTTGTCGTGGCTTAGATTTAACGAACAAGTACGAAGTTTGTACATATCATTAATCATCTCAAGCAAAGTGTTCATCACTTTAACACTTGAATAAGGACCGAAGTATTTAGAACCGTCTCGTATAAATTGTCGGGTCGAAAAAACCCTTGGGAAGCACTCGCGTTTAATACATATCCAAGGATAAGTCTTGTCATCCTTTAGTTGAATGTTATATTTGGGTTGATACTTTTTAATTAGATTATTCTCCAATAACAAAGCATCTAACTCTGTGTCCACAACGATATATTTTATATCGACTATCTTTTTTACTAAAACCTTTGTCTTATAATTATCAACTTGTTTTGTAAAATACGATGTAACCCGCTTTTTTAGATCTTTAGCCTTACCCACATAGATGATCTCCCCACGATCATTGAAATACTGGTAAACCCCCGGCTGATTAGGTAAGGTTTTTAATTTATTCTGCAACTCCTCTGTCATCCCTTCTACCCCAAATAAACACTTACTGACCTATCAATTCAGTGATAACTTTCCCCGTTGAAAAAGGCATAGAAATACCTAGCATCTTAGCGATAGTCGCTGTCAAATCAACCTGATCATATTGACTTGCAACCACTTTATCAGCTTCAAAGTCTGGACCCAAAGCCAAAAGTGAAATATGTGTACAACCGTCGCATTTGCAACCATGCGAAACAAAACCATTCTTGCGACCATCTAAATGACGACCATGATCATTAGTTATGTACAACGCTGTTTGATTCGACATTTCTGGATCATTTTGGATAGAATTCCATAAATCCAAAACGTAAGTATCTAATTCTACAATCGAAGCAATGTAGCGATCCCACTTGTTCTGATGCGCCCAAGCATCAATACCAATCAAATTGATCAAGGTGAAAACAGGCTGGTTTTCTAAAATGATTTTTTTAAAAATGGGATACATAATCGCATCATTTGGATAACCGGTTCCACTGGCATTGATCCCACAATAACTAGCGGGTAAATAAGTATTCCACCAATCTTTGTGTTTCGTGTTATCCAACATTTGCAATTTACCCTTTGCGGTCAACAACCAGGTTTTATCTTTCGAAATAGACTTGTCCTTACGCAAATATTGATAGATATTAGGATATTTAGGCAACTCCTTCCCCTCATTAGAAATACGCTGATGAACTCCAGTCAATAATGCCGTGTGTCCTGAATTGGTATAAGTTCGACCTAAATTTCTGAAATCACTAAAAAAAGTACCCTGCTGCTTCAATTTAAACATCTGATTAGGTATAAGATTACCCGTTGAATCCCCCCACGTTTCACTCCAACGCGGCCCATCAAGAACCACAACAATATGATATTTAGCAGCAAAAGTCTTTACTTGATTATCTTGCCCAAATAAAAAACTACTCGTCAATAACGCACTGAAAAGAAAAAAATTAAACACTTGTTTCATCCTTCAAAATTAGTGAAAACCAATTTAACTGAAATTAAATCCATTAAAGAATAAACAAAGGTCGAGAATACATTAATTTTGTACGTATGAAATATTTAATTGTAGGATTAGGAAATCCAGGCGCAGAATATGCAGAAACTCGTCACAATATTGGTTTCAAAGTAATAGATGCTTTAGCAGAAGAGTTAAAAGGAACTTTTAAAACGCTAAAACTAGCAGATGTTGCTGAAGTAAAATACAAAGGAAGAACGTTGATTTTGATAAAACCAACCACCTACATGAATTTATCGGGTAAATCAGTAAACTACTGGATGCAACAAGAAAAAATTCCTGTAGAAAACATTGTGGTAGTGACCGATGATTTAGCTTTACCATTCGGCAAATTACGAATGAAAGGTAAAGGTTCTGATGGTGGGCATAATGGTCTAAAAGACATTCAACATGTGCTTAAAACACAAGAATATACCCGATTAAGATTTGGAATAGCAGCCAATTTCGGGACCGGTCAACAATCAGACTATGTACTGGGAAAATGGAACAAAGAGGAATTGCTATCCCTCCCCGAACGCATAGATGTAGCCAAAGAGTTTTGTAAAAGCTACGCAACGGCAGGACTTCAATTAACCATGACTAACTGGAATAACAAATAAATCAAGGGAATATTACCTATAGATTTACTAAATTTGAACTGTATTATACATAATCATAAAATGAAAAGAACAAAAATTGCTGATGTTTTACGTAACCCCGCGATTGGGGAGACGATTGTTGTCAAAGGATGGGTGCGCGCATTTCGTAGTAATCGCTTTATCCAATTGAATGACGGATCAACAATTAATAATATACAAGCAGTTGTTGAATTTGAAAACTTCGAGGAAGCACTGCTTAAAAAAATAACGACCGGTGCAGCATTGTCTTTAACTGGAAAATTAATTGAATCTCAAGGAGCTGGACAAGCTGTTGAATTAGCCGTTGAATCAATTGAAATTTTGGGAGAAGCAAATCCGGATGACGTTCAAAAAACAGTGATGCAACCGAAAAAACACAGTTTAGAGTTTTTAAGGGAACAAGCTCACCTACGTTTTAGAACAAATGTTTTCGGTGCAGTATTCCGCATTCGTCACGCTGTATCCTACGCCATCCATAAATTCTTTAATGACAAAGGATTCTTCTATTTGCATACTCCAATTATCACAGGTTCGGATGCAGAAGGTGCAGGTGAAATGTTCCATGTTACAAACTTGGATTTAGATAAACTTCCTTTAAACGAAGATGGTACAATAAACTATAAAGAAGATTTCTTCGGAAAACCAGTAAACCTAACAGTTTCTGGACAATTAGAGGCTGAATTAGGAGCTTTGGCATTAGGTCAAGTTTACACTTTTGGTCCTACTTTCCGCGCTGAAAATTCAAACACATCTCGCCACTTAGCTGAATTCTGGATGATTGAGCCTGAAGTTGCTTTCAATGATTTGAATGACAATATGGATTTGGCAGAAGAAATGTTAAAATACATCTGTCAATATGTGGTAACCAATTGTGCGGATGACTTAGCTTTCTTAAATGAACGTGAGAAAAACGAACAAGCGTCTAAACCTGTTGCGGAACGTAACGAAATGACTTTGGCAGAACGATTAGACTTTGTAATCAACAACGATTTCAAACGAGTTACCTACACAGAAGCGGTAGATATCTTGATGAATTCAAACCACTACAAAAAGAAAAAATTCAAATATGATGTAAATTGGGGAACAGATTTACAATCAGAACACGAACGTTACTTAGTAGAAAAAGAATTTAAACGACCAGTAATCATCACTGATTATCCGGCATCTTTCAAAGCATTCTACATGCGTCGAAATGACAACTGTGAAGCTGGTAAAGAAACGGTAGCAGCGATGGATATCCTTTTCCCTGGAATTGGAGAAATGGTCGGAGGTTCACAACGTGAAGAACGTCTAGATGTATTAAAAGAAAAATGTGCTGACTTCGGAATTCACGAAGAAGACCTTTGGTGGTATCTTGAAACACGTAAATTCGGAACTGTACCACACGCTGGTTTTGGTTTAGGATTTGAACGAATGGTAATGTTTGTTACAGGAATGTCAAACATTAGAGACGTAATCCCTTTCCCAAGAACACCAGATAACGCTGAATTTTAATAAAGAATTTCTATAAAAATTAAAGGCGGTTCAATTGAATCGCCTTTTTTCACTCATCTCCCCTACATACTGCGTCTCACTACACACATTATCAACCGACTCACTAACTAATTTATTTAAACAAATTTTTAGTTATTATGTCGAAAATTTACCTTTCATTAATTTTTACTTTCTCGTGCTTATCTATTGTATTTAGCCAAAATGATGAATGTGAAAATGCAATTGAGATTACCAGCTCTCAATTTACGCAAGCAATTCAAGGAACATTTGTAGATCAAACTGTTTCAACACCTGATCCTACTTGTAGAAGTGGAGTTCAAAAAGATGTATGGTATTCGTTTACTGCAGAATCAACAAGAATGTCTCTTTCTGCATCCGCTAACGGAAGCCGTAAAAATATCGGGATGCAAATTTTTAAAACGAATTGCCAAGGTGTAGCAATAACTTGTATCACAGATATGACATCATGGGCAAGTATTAATGCTCAGATCTTTGAAATCGGTGAAAACTACTTAGTACGCGTGTTTACATCTGAAACAGACCCAGAATTAACATTTTCTATTACAATCAGAAGTTTTGTAGCTCCTTCCAACGACAACTGTGCTAATGCAACTTCGTTAACACCTAATAGCGTGTTCATACCAACAGCTGGAACATTAGCAAACGCAACAAAAGATGCAACAATCACCGATTGTTATGCTTCATTAGCTCAAGACGTTTGGTATTCATTTGTGGCGAACGCTAATACAATGACAATTGACTTAAAAGACATTACATCAACCAATACAGGTTTTCAAATTCTTCAAGGTGATTGTAATGGAACACAAATCTATTGCGGAAACCCATCATCTAGTAGCACAAGTGAAACTTATACTTATTCCAATTATATCGTCGGACAAGAGTATAAATTACGTGTTTATGTCGCAACATCATCATCATCTAGCTCAACATTCAACATCGGTATTACGAGTGCCGCTCCTCCTGTAAATGATATTATCGAGAATGCAATTACAATTGTCCCTTCTTTTTCATGTGTAAATACAACAGGAAATTTTACTGCAGCAACATTTACTGGAACAACACCAGCATGCGCAGCAAACGCGATGCAAGATCTTTGGTACAAATTTACAGCAACAAAGCAAATGATGCGAGTTGTAGTAGGTGGAAACCAAGGAGTAAATGTTGGCTTCGAATTATATAAAGGAACACAACAATTAATAACTTGTCAGAACGAAGTAAATATCAATGTAACAGAAATGTACACAGACAACAACTTCGAAATTGGTGCAGAATACTATATTCGTGTTTACAATGCGACATCTACAATCTCTACAGGTGGTTTTAGTGTTTGTGTTATGGCATTTGACCTTCCTACAAATCAATTCTGCGCAGATGCAGAAACTTTAACGCCAGCAAGAAACTGCACAGGAACAATTGGCTCTTTCAGAGGTGCAATTGTTGACCCTAACGATCCAACATGTAGCACAGCGTCACAAGAAGTATGGTTCAAATTTGTCGCTACTGAACCTGAAATGCAAATTAGCCTAGGCGCACAAGAAGGTTTAAATCATGGATTGCAAGTATTCGCGGCAAGTTGCCAAGGAGAAGAAATAGGTTGTTTCAATAACGCTGTAATGGGACAAGCAGAAGAAGCAAACCTAGAAGGACTAATTGTTAACCAAACGTACTGGATTCGAGTGTACAACGTAAGCACAATGAATATTGGAACATTTAACATCTGCATTTTAGGCTCACCAACAGAAACGTGTCCGTCTGAAATAAACATCACAGCATCCAACACAACTATCTGCGAAGGCCAAACAATTACTTTTACAGCAGTAGCAACTAATACTGGTGATGCACCAATTTATCAATGGCTGGTGAATGATCAAGAAGTAGGCACAAACGCAACGACTTTCATGACAAACGACTTATCAAACGGTGATGTTATTTCTTTACAGCTAACAAGTAATGCGGAGTGTACACCAACTATCACAACTCGATTAAGTAATGAAATCATTGTCACAGTTAATAATTCTGATGCACCGACATTTGATCCACTTGCACCGATATGTTTTGGAGAAGAATTCACCTTACCAACAACTTCAAACAATGGAATAGCAGGAACTTGGTCACCAGCTTTTAACAACCAAGTAACTACGGTTTATACTTTCGTTCCTACATCAATATGTGTAAACTTAACAACTTTTACCGTTGAAGTGAATCCTGCAATAACAAACGTTATTACTGTACAAGGAATGACGATCACAACACAATCAAACGGAACAAATTTCCAATGGATAAATTGTGAAACAAATGAAACGGTTCAAGAAGGAACTCAAAACAGCTATACCGCAACAACAAGCGGTCAATACAAAGTAATTGCTTCATTATACAATTGCGAAACAGAAAGCGATTGTGTTGACGTTAGTAATTTAAGTATTGAAAGCTTAAACAATGCTATCAACGTTTACCCAAATCCAACGACTTCCAATCTTAAAATTGAAGGAGTGGTAGCTGGAACGATAGCAATCTTAACAAATCAAATGGGTGAAGTAATAGAAGAAATTACTCTAACAAGTAACACAACCTTAGATGTAGAAAAATATTCACCAGGGATATACTTCCTAATAATAGAAAATCAAACTTTAAAAATAGTTAAACAATAATCTTTAAAAGCCATTCCTTACCGAATGGCTTTTTTATTTGATCACAAATAAAACCAACAAAAACACGATAAATAACCTTTGGTTAAAGGTTTACTAAATTTTACTAAAAGGTTTACTAAAAGGAATTAAAGTTGCAAATTCGTACTTTGGTTTCATTTATAATCCGATTTGGTTTATCTTTGAAAATAGCTATAGCGATGACTTCTATCAAAATATAGTCAATTTAATTTTTCAAATGAATTATGGCTCTAAAACAGCATCTTACACAAAAACTTGACCAACGTTTATCTCCTCAACAAATTCAACTCATGAAATTGTTGCAAGTTCCGACTATGGAATTAGATCAACGAATTAAACAAGAATTGGAAGAAAATCCTGCTTTAGAAGAAGGAGAAGATTTTGAAGAAAAGGAGGATTTTGAAGATGATTACAATGACGAGGATGATTTTAATGAAAATGAAAACGATCTAGACATCAACCTTGAAGATTACTTTGACGAAGATAGTCCTGACTACAAAACGCAAGTGAATAATCACTCGCGAGATGATGAAGAAAGGGTAATCCCGCTATCCGGAGAACAGACTTTTCAAGAAAGGTTAATGGAACAAATCCATCTCCTTTTTCTTTCCGAAAAACAATTTATAATCGCAGACACATTAGTAGGAAATCTGGACGAATCAGGATATTTAAACCGTGAAATCGAGGCAATTGTTGATGACTTGGCTTTTTCAATGAATGTTACCGCAACAGAAGAAGAAATTGAGGAGGTATTGTTGATCATCCAAGAACTTGAACCGGTTGGTGTAGGAGCTCGAGATTTACAAGAATGTCTCATCCTACAACTGAAAAGAAATCAAGGCGGTGATATTACTAAATACACAGCTATAAAAATATTGGAAGGATTTTTTGAAGAGTTTACTAAAAAACATTATTCCCAAATCCAAAAAAAATTAGAAATTGAGGAAGAAGATTTAAAAGAAGCAATCGATGCGATTATTAAATTAAATCCTAAACCTGGAGGTTCAATGCGGGAAGCTGCTCGTAACCATCAACAGATTGTGCCAGATTTCATTATTACTGAATTTGAGGGGAATATCGATCTACAACTAAATAGTAGAAATGCTCCTGAACTCAAAGTCAGTAGAGATTATGAAACAATGCTTCGAAACTATTCTGAAGGTGCTAAAACCTCAAAATCAGATAAAGAAGCCTTACAGTTTGTAAAACAAAAATTGGAAGGGGCAAAATGGTTTATTGATGCGATAAAACAAAGACAAAATACGTTGTTACTCACCATGAATGCCATCCTTCAATATCAGTTTAACTTCTTTATTACAGGAGATGAAACACAATTGAGACCAATGATATTAAAAGATATCGCCGATCAAGTCGGACTAGATATATCAACAATTTCAAGGGTTGCAAACAGTAAATATGTACAAACAAACCACGGGATTTTCTCTTTAAAATATTTTTTCTCTGAATCCTTATCAACGGACACAGGTGAAGAAGTGTCAACAAGAGAAGTGAAAAAAATATTATCCGAAGCAATCGGAAATGAATCCAAAAGAAAACCACTTACCGACGAAAAATTAGCGGAACTATTACAAGAAAAAGGATATAACATTGCTCGTAGAACCGTGGCTAAATACCGTGAACAATTAAATATACCAGTCGCTCGTTTGCGAAAAGAATTGTAAAATGAAAGAAATAGCGAAGTTATTATCAACTGTATGTATTCCATTATTAATGCCAATCTACGCATTGATATTAGCTATGTATTTACCGCAAGATATCGACTTCAATACGTTTAAGGACAATCTTTTCCTACTAGATCCAAAAGCCAAAAAATATTTCCTAATGGTTTTTGCAGCAATTAGCTTTGTATTCCCTGCCATTAGCATACTAATAATGAGATGGACAAAAGTGATCAATACAATAGACATGGATGACAAAAACGAACGATATCTGCCTTATGTACTTATAGGAGTATATGGAATAGGTTTAAGCTATCTATTAATAAATGTCAATAAAACAGTAGCCATATCACCACATCTTATAGCATTAGCTGTAGGCTGCACAATCATTAGTTTCATCAACTTATTTGTGAATACTCAAATAAAAACAAGCGCTCATGCAACAGGAATAGGTATATTTTTAGGTTTCCTATTGGCGTATTTCGCTAGCCAACCCATACTTTTCATCTACCCATTGTTGCTTTGCATTTTGATCGGCGCAGCTGTTATAAGTGCAAGAATAATCTTAAACAAACACACCGACAAAGAGCTTTTAGTAGGTTTTACAACAGGCTTTTTTGTCATAATCGTAGCAGATCTATTATTTATAAATCGAATCATTTAATCATGAAAAAAACAATCTTATTTTTAGTCTTAGCAATCGGTTTTATCACAAGTTGTGGAATGAAATCAGGACAAGGATTAAACCTATTTACCTTAGATCAAGATCGCCAATTTGGCGCTGAAGTGGCTGCTCAAATTGACAGCGACACAAAAACATATCCTATTCTAGATTCTGCTCGATATGCATCTGTATACAAATATATCTACGGAGTAAGGGACAAAATTTTGAACAGTGGTAACGTTGTTCATAAAAATGATTTTGCTTGGAGAATTAGGATTATTAAAGATGATACGACTTTAAATGCTTTCTGTACACCGGGAGGATATATTTATATCTACACAGGAATCCTGAAATACCTCGATTCTGAAGATCAGTTGGCTGGAGTTTTAGGACATGAAATCGCTCATGCTGACATGCGTCATTCCACAAAACAAATGACGCAAATGTATGGTATCGAAACATTAACGCGAATATTACTTGGTAAATATGAAAACCTTGCTACAGTAACCTCTTCTCTTGTTGGGTTAAAATTCTCACGTTCGCACGAAGAAGAAGCAGATGAAAGGTCGGTACATTACCTATGCCCTACTTCATACAACGCCGATGCCGGTGGTGAATTTTTTGCAAAATTAGAAAGTGCTGGAGGGTCAACTATTCCTGAGTTTTTAAGTACTCACCCTAGCCCAGGAAATAGAATTGAAAATTACGCAAAACACAAAACTGAAAAAGGATGTGTTGGAAAAGAAACATATTCATCAGAATATAAAAAGATTATAAATACTTTACCGTAACCTAAAAACCTTTACCCTAAATTGTAATTATAATGAAGGCCAAAAGAACATCATTAGAAGATATCGCACGTGCTGTAGGAGTTTCTAAAGCAACTGTTTCATTCGTACTGAATGGAAAAGGTGACGATTTTAATATTAGTAAAGAAAAACAACAACTCATAAAAGATAAAGCAAAGGAATTGGCTTATGTACCTAATTTCTTCGCCAAAAGCTTACGCCAAGGGGAAACTAAAACGGTTGGAGTAGTTGTATCTGACATTTCTAATCCGCTATATGCTGAATTATGTAAAACAATTCAAGAAGAACTACATAATAAAGGATATAATGTATTCATCGTGAATACAAATGAAAATAAAAACCTAGAAATTGATTTGATGCGTGAACTCATTCAACGATCAATAGATGGAATGATTATTTCTCCAAGTAACAAAATTGAAAGCTTAATTCCTATTCTAAACGAAACACACATACCTGTTGTGTTTGCGGACAGACCTGGGGACGAAGGAACGGATTATGTAGGTGTAGATAATTTTGAGGAAACACGCCAATTAGTAAAACAATTCCGTATAAAACCAACGAAACTTGCGATAATCGTTAAAAACAACAACATGATCACCACGCTAGAACACCGTGTAAAAGGGGCTATAGCTGCTTGTGAAGAAGACAATATTCCTTATGAAATTGTCAACCTTTCTCTAGAACAAGATCATGCTAACATAACGATTAAAGCTCTATTGGATCAAAATTGTGATGCTTTCCTAGCGCTTAACAACGCTGTAGCGTTAAGAACAATTGCAGGTTTGCGTAAACAAAAAGTGCGTTTTGGTGAACAAATCAGACTAGCGTGCTTTGAAGATTCAGAATTATTTGAGTTTATCGAACCTGGAATCACTGCTTTAAAACAACCGACCATTTCAATTGGTAAAAAGTCGGTAGAACGCCTTTATTCGCGTTTAAAGGAACAAACACAACCTGGACATCAAGAAGTGTTACATTGCGACCTAATCCTTCGTAATTCACATTAAAAGCACATATAATATAATAATAAAACAAAAGCCTGGCATAGTTGTCAGGCTTTTTTTTTGACCATAAAAAAAGGGAGCCTAAGCCCCCCTTTTCACTAGTAAATAGTAAAATTATCCTTTAACAACGTTAAATTTAGCACGTGCTCCATCTTTGTAAACGACATTGATGATGTACATACCTGTATTAACATCTGATAAATCTATCATTGTTTGATTCATTAAGAAAGATACATCTTGTGTAGATACTGTTCTTCCAGACAAATCTGTAACTGTAACAATAGCATCACCATCTTTAGCAACTTGAACTTTTACATAATTTTGAGCTGGGTTAGGGAATGCTTTACCTGCTAACATTTCTGTCTTAGAAACTGAAGCATCAGGTGCCGCCGCACGTAATTGGACACCAATTGCATTATCAAAACCAAA
>JAZQRM010000072.1:0-32008 GCA_045629585.1 Taishania sp.
AATACAATCCACAGCTCAAAATAAAGTTTAATAGCGCATAAATGGAGGGGCTTACTTTTCATATCGAGAATGAAGATCAAGTAAAATCAAGCCTTTCAGACTACGAAATGATTAATTTCTCTTTTTATCGGACAGTAGTGACTTAAAATAATAAATTTTAGAAGTAAAAAAAAACAGCCATTGATAATGACTGTTTTAAAGTTTGACAAAAACGAGAGATAAAGACAATAATCGAAGATAAATGGACCCTTGTACAAAAGTCAATTGCTCTATCTCTCGAATTTACTAATTATAAAGTTTAGCTTTTAAAGATAAGCTTTCCTTCTTTTTTCAATTCGTAACGACCATCCTTAAGGTATAATTCATAAAGTTTGTCAGTGTACTTGATACCTGAAGATGTAACTTTTTCTTTTAATTCCATTATTGAACCTTCATTTATAGCGGCTTCAACTTTTTTAGCTTTATGATCGAAGGTCATCTTTAATACATCTCCTTCATCATTCTTTGCTTTTACGTGAACTTTATCTCCCCCATTTTTAAAGACAGCTTTACCTTTCCAAAATAATTCAACGTCTTCAGCTTTTCCTCTAAGTTCATAATCATCATTTTGATACCAGATTCCTGATGCTGCTGGTTTTTCTGCTAATTCTGATTTATCACCTTTGTAAAAAATGGTAACATTGTTCTTCTGATTATCGAATTTTAAATCTAATTTGTTACCAACAGAATCTGTGTATGTATGTTGTATCACATGATTTGGTGCGGGATCTTTATCAGGGTCAATTGCTGGTGCTTCTTGAGATTCTTGAGGTACTACGTAATCTTCTTCAACAACTAAAATGTCGTCTTGTTCCATTTCTTGTTGTTGATTACAAGATGTGAAAATTAATCCTGCAGATAAAAAGGAAGCGTAAATTAAATAATTTTTAATCATCTTAAAAAGGGGTTTAGTTATCCTACTCATAAGGCTTTTCGGTTCCGCCGAATTTGGTTTTATTTGTTTTGTAAAATTCGGGATATTAACGTTTAAGGGCGTGTTAAAATGTGATAAAAAGGGAGTGTTGAAGCTCTCTATATCGTTATAAAATGTGAAAATGATAATGATTTAAAGGATTTATGCGATTATCTGTTTTTTCGTCTAAAGATTTCTAGATGTGTATTACTTAGACGAGTGCTTAACCATTCTTTTAACATCGTTTCATCAATTTTGTTCGCAGACCAGTATAAAACCACAGGAAGTATATTGCTAGAGTCGGGTTTATAATAATCGACAACTGTACCAAAGGATATGCTATCAATTTCAGGGAAAATAATTTTAGCTTCTTTGACGATTTCATTATTACCAATTTTATATTTTTTTAGTTCCTCGTTTAAAGATTGAACTTTGATTTCATTAATGTTATTAATTGATTTTGCTGAATTTATTTCTGAAAGAATTTCATTTTTGATGTTTTTGGAGTTTTCCATTATTGAGATAACGGTGTTTTGTAAGTTATAATCTTTTAGGTCATTGTTTAGATCCATTATTTCAGTGCTATCCATTGTTTTTGCTAGTAAGGCAATCTGAATTTTCTTTGGATTTGAGTTGAAGTCAAATTTTTTATAGATTATTGCATAACCTTCATCCGTAAATTTATTTTGAATGAATTTATCTACATTTTGACTATATCTTTTTTCTTGTAACAATCCATAAGCTAGGTAAAGGCTTGGGAATGTGATTAATAAGATTAAGAAGGTAATAATACGTTTAACTTTTCGGTCAAACACTTTGTTTTCAGTTGAAATCGGTTGGTATTTCAAAAGTTTTATAACCAAAAATGTTGAAATTCCAATAAAGAAGCAATTTATGCAATAGAGATAGAGTGCACCCGCCATAAATTTCATGTTTAAGGTTGCAAGACCAAATCCGGCTGTACATAAGGGGGGTAAAAGTGCAGTTGCAATGGCTACTCCTGGTATTGGATTTCCTTTTTCTACACGCGTAATTGAAACTGCTCCAACAATTCCACCAAAAAATGCGATTAATACATCGTATATATTGGGTGAGGTGCGAGCTAATAGTTCGGATTGAACTTCCTTGAACGGACTTAAGTAAAAGTAGATTGTAGAAACCGTGAACCCCACAATTGTTGCAATTAATAGATTTTTTCCGGTTCTTTTAAGTAATTCAAAGTCATAGGTTGCTAATGCAAATCCTGAACCGACAATCGGCCCCATTAATGGAGAGATAAGCATGGCTCCTATTATAACAGCATATGAGTTTACATTTAAGCCAATAGATGCAATAAATATTGCACATGCCAAAATCCAAAGATTTGCGCCCCTAAAGGAGATATTATTGATAATATCTGTTTTTACCTTGGTTTTATCTTGCTCGCCTGACTGCAGACTAAATAGGTTGTAAAACATATTCATTGTAAAAGTTGATAGTTTAAAATGAATGTATGCTGAATTATTCAATATGTGTGTACCAATGATCTAGTTTATTGTGTTATTTGTGTTTTATTAGCAAATCAATATTTCATAGAAGACTGAAAATCTGAAGGTAGGATTACTGCTTTTTTAATTATCATTATTCACCTCATTGATCGCAATTAGAATAAATAGTCTGTCATAAAAGATGTATTGACGATGCCTTTTTTTTGTGTTTTATAAAAGGGAATGGAAATAGGCGGATTTTTTCTAATCGGCTTTTAAGTATTTAAGTGAGAAGTATATATTGATTAAGACTTTTTATTATTAATTTATTTGGAAGATAATCATAGATCATCACTATTGAAAACCAAAATTATTTTTGTAATTAAACCTTCTTTATTGAATTCAAAATGGGCTGCTTGTTTGACATCTTCTAGTTTTCTGGTTGCCTTTTTTTCTTCAGAATTTTGAGGACAATCATTGCAGGTGCCGTGTATTTCATATGCGATTGCACCTCGATTTCCTTCTACGATATTACGGATGAGATGATAGGTGGCGTTTGGTACTGTTGAGATAAAGTTTTGCAGTTCTTTTATCAGTAGTTTTGTACCCTTGATTTTTCGTCCATTAAAATCTGTTGAAATTGAACTAGAAAATAAGTTATCAAATGATTGCCAATCTCGGGTATTAATGTGTTGAATATATTGCTCTAATTTTTTTTTGTTGTTGAGTTCTGACTTTGGAAGGGTACTATCAATTGAAAGTAGATTAACTTTTTCAAACTGTTCAATTATTTCTTCCCCAATGATTTGTTTTACGAGTCTGTCAAGTTGAGTAATCGTTAGTAATTCCTTCATCAATGCTTTATCGTCCATAGAGAAAAACTCGACGGCATAAACATTAATTTTATTTCCGCTAGCAGGAATTGACCCGTATGGGCCATCGTGTTTTCCTTGCATAATATATAATAACGCGACTTCATCTTTATCAACTATAATTATTTTGTCTTTTAAGTTTAGAGAGGGGAATGGTGTATGAAATCGCTTGATTCTTTCTACAAAATTGGTGCGTCCAATTACAATCGCATTGTTAGAGTTAACATATATTTTTTCATTTACTAATGGACCATTTTTGTCAAATTCACCTGAACTAAAATTTTTATGAAAAGTGGATGCATTGGCGCGTATTTTTTCTTTAAATGTATTTCTTTTAGGTTCTATTTTATCAGAACTTGATTGATTGTATATAGGGGAATAAAAGATATTCTTTTTCATAATTAAATCGCTTAATTGAATTTAAAAACCGTACTCTCTTTCTACTTTTGCAATGCGTATCTTTAGAGACTTAAACCATTGCTCTCTACCTTTCTCTTGCGCTTCCTTATGGAAGGAATTGGAATACCAGTTCTTTATGGATTCTTCATCTGTCCAGTAGCACACTGTAATTCCTATGTCCGTTCGTGCTGAATCAATACCTAAAAAACCAGGCATTGTTTTCGAAAGTTCAACCATTTTTTTTGACATGGTATAATACTCTTCCACATCATCATTTAAGGTTGTTATAAATATTACGGCATAGTAAGGTGAAAAATTTTTGTCAATCATTTTTAATTGAAAAATTACAATTTAATGATTGAGTAGAATGGTAATAGATGTTAACAACAGTTATAGAATGTAAAACGGGTAAATGAAAAATATAAAGAGTTGTTTTTATAGAGTTACTTCAAAAGAAACTTTACTTCCACAGGTTGCTTCAATTATTTTCGCACCTTTCTGATTGAAAAAGTGTAATAGTGTTTGCTTTAATGTAAACCAATTATCTAAATGATGTTCACAGTTTATTTTACAATATACAATTTGGGTATCCGTTTTAATGTAAATAAAAGGAGTGGTTTTTATGGGAACATTACTTTCATTCCACTTAAGGCTTTGACAATCTGTGCCAAGACAATTTAAGAGTTCTGCAAATGCTTTGTCACATGTTTCAATGGTTTTAAATTGTTGAAATCCTAAGTACAAACGTTGTTTCACTTTTTGATTGTAGGAATTCACCATTGTTTTTTTACCCTTAAAAGATCGATGCTCGGTCCATTCTGAATAAGTCAATCCATCTAAGGTAATATCATTATATTGACCATTTACAAATCGTTCCTTTGATTCGGTGTAGTTTGTGGATAGGGTTGCAATTAAAGAATCTATTTTTTGTTGAAATGAATTTATTTCCACTTGGCTATAAATCCAATTAAAAGAAATGATAATGGCTAGTGTTAATAATATTCGTTTCATTCGGAAAGTTGTAAAAAGGGAAATTTTGAATTAAATTTCTGTATGTGATGATTTTATTCGTCGCTTATTAGAAAGTAGATTCATTTCTTCTTGAAAATCTATGTTTTCCATTGTTTTCATTAAAAGAAATGATTTTTGCTTTTCGGAAAATTGCATTTAATCCATCAAATCTTAGCTTATAAGTGAAGTAATCAATACATCCTTTATCTGGATGGAATGAAGAAAGATTAATTTTTTATGGGAGGAAAAGAACTATTTTAAATCAGTCTTCATCAGGCGCTAAATAATGCACCGATACGTTTAGTTGAATATGAATATTTGATTGTCCATTCTTCGTTCAAATGAAATCGGTGCTTTTTAGTAATTAAGGTCTTTCTTTTAAACGTTGTCCTTGTTTGTTTAAGTATCCAGATTCTTGGATGTCACCACCCCATGTCCAAGAGGTATTAGAGGTCGAAGGAATTTCTCCATTATCATATATTTTGCTACCTCCGATGTAGTATTGTGCATAACCTCCTACAAAAGGCGTTACAAAATCATATACTGGTGCAATTATTACATCTCCATCTAAATTTGCGAATCCTAGTTTATAATCTTCAACAATTCGGAATAGTCCTTCTTCCACAACGTCAGGGGTGTTTTCATGAACGTAGGGGACCAAAATTTGTTCGTTATTTGGATTAATTCCTATCCATCTTCCATCTGTGGTATACACGATTGCCATCTCACAAAGAGTATCTGTTTGCGCGTATATATATTGAGCAGCGATAGGCGTTCCTGCATCATTTCGATAGCCATAAAGCTCTTTTCCGTCTATGTTTTGAGTGAATTTTGTTAGACATTGTCCATCGCTTGGATCAGTTACCGGATCTTGTTGTGAACATGCTAATAAAATCGTACTAAGTAATAGTAGGTTTAATACTTTTTTCATTTTTTGTGCTTTTATGATTTAAACTAAAGTACGGCATTCCGTTATTCTTTATTGTACACAATGGAATGGTTTAAGTTGTTTTAGCTTTTTTTATCATTTTTTCACTTAAGTAAGTGCACAAAAAAAGCCACTGTAAAAGTGGCCTAAAAAATGTCTTTTATAACTTCAACTATTGAATTACAATTTTAACGGGTTGTATATTTGTTTTTATTCCTTTCAATTGTATGATATAGGTTCCTTTCGCTATATTATTAGCGTCAACTACAATAGAATGGTATTCTTTTAAAGAGTTAATCGGCAGATTATATACGATTTTTCCTGATAAATCAGTTATTGCTATTTCAGCCCGACCTCCTGTTTCTTCCGAATTTATTTGAATTGTGAATTGATTATTTGCGGGGTTTGGGTAAGCCATTAGTGATGCTCCTGTGGTGCTATTGCCACAAGTACTCACCAAAATTTTATGAATTTTATCGACTTCATTAATGTCGGTGGTTAGGACACGGTAATAGTGATTTCTTGTTGTTACATCAATGTGCTTGAATTCTTTAGAATAATAATCCGTTTGAGTATTTATATGTGTCGATATATTTTCCCAATCATTTCCATCAATTGAACGTTCTAAGTTCATTTTTTTTATGGATGGGTTCATATTTGCTGACCATGCTATAACTGTACCATAGTTTTCACATTCTATGGAGTAGTTGGCAAGCTCCGTTGGGAGTGGAGTTAATGTACTAGAGCCGTGTAACCAAAATTCGGAGAAGCCAGGGACTATAAAATCTTGATAATGAAAAGGATTTGTGCGGAAAAGGTTAGCACTTTGTTGATGTAAAACTGTTCCACCCGAAATACAGTTGTCAAATGGGTTTGAGTTTACATTTAAGGGGCCAGAATATCTACTTAATTTAATTGTAGATTGATCTGGATGAGATACTTGATCAAATGGGTTTGTTGATAGAGATGAAGCGTTCGCTAAATTTAAAAATTCAGTATTTGAGTACGGAAGTCTAACTTCACCAGCGCCATTGATAGAAGCATTAATTAACCAATGACGTTGCATTACGGCTGTTAGATTATCTGCATTAGAACATGCTGGAACCATAGGGTTTGATGTTTCTACAAAAGTTGTTATGGTTACATTTCCTAGGTTTGATTCAGGAGTTGTTCCTCTTACTGATCCTAAATATCTACCGTTTACTTGATAAAAGTCAACCCATTGATTTCCTTTTACGGCGCAAGTTTTTGTGTCGTTATGATTGGCAAGATTTGTACTTAAAGTTGGAATGATATTTAAAACGGATAAAACATCACCAGTATTTTCATTTGTTCGTACTTCAATTTTCGAGTTAGCGTCTAAATCAAAAGTTCCAAGATTTACTGTACAGGCTGTTGCATTTGAGCATTTAGCAGTGTTAACAATAACAAGGGTGCCGTTTATATATACTTTTGTATTTAAACCTCTATTTGTTAAAGTTAATGTATACGTTGCACATGGAAAACCTTGTCTTTTGTGTATATAAGTAAAATTGTCATTTGAAGGAAGGTTACACCCTTGCCATGTTGATGAACTTGATGGTCTATTATTTCTATTCCATCCTCCTGTAGCTAGTTCAGTTGTACTAAAACCGAAGTTGTTAGCGGTCGAGATTGTCTGGGTGTAGTAACCGTAGTATTTTAGGTTATTTCTTAAATAGTTTTGGTCAGTATTGGGGGTTGTTGTTTTATTAGAAAAACCATATACATTCCATGTGTTGTTACCAAATAAAGAGGTATCTCCAAGAGGTGAGCTGATTACAACATTGAAATTCTTATTTACAACACATTCTTGAAATTTAGCACGATAATTAAAGACAAAGGTACCTGCCTGGTTTGTGTTTATGGTTGCTTCTCTTGTGTTTGCTCCAGACGTTATTCTTCCAGTAGGAGGGGTGGGTGCATAAGTCCAAGATGAATTTGTGAATAGATTATTGAGATCTACATTTGTCGCAGTTCGTGCTGAGGCTGTAAGCTTAAGCGCTTCTCCGATACAAATATTTGCGTCATCAGAAAAATTGAACGTCATTGTTGTAGGAATAATACGAAAAGCTAATTCAGACATACTTCCGCCTGAGTTATCTGTTCTTATTTCTAGTTCAGAATTTTGATCTAGATAAACACAATATTTAGAGAAATAAGAACTACCATAACTTGCAAGTTGGTCTATCATCGCACCATTGAGATAAACAGCTGTTAAATCATCCCAAATGTCAACATATATTTCATAGTTTCCTGGAGGAAATCCTTTTCTTTTATGGGTAAATAAGAAGTATTGGGTACTCATTGTACAACCTTGGTAAGCTGTACCATAATTATTTGTGGTATTTACGGTAAAAGCAGTTGCCTGAGTTGGTCTAGAAGTGTTTTCGGCTGCCCATTGAAGTCTAGTTCTTGCTCCTAAATCACTTGTACCATCAATCTTCTGTTTATAATAACCTTTGTAATTATTAGAGGCTACGTATTGATTACTTGCAGTATAATCTGAAAGATTTGTCAATTGAAAAACTCTGACGATCCATTCGTTATTTCCAAAATCTAAGCTGGGAGCTAGACATGTTTGTGCAGATACATTTTCATGTAAAAACAATACTATTATAAGCAGTAATATATATTTCATGATTAGAAAAATTCTAATTATCGTTTAAGTTAAATTAGTTGAATCACGTAAAATAAGACAATTCAATTAATTTGTACAAAAATAGTATTTTATAGTTAAACTATGCAGTGTTATGTTTTATTGATAGAATTACAATAATATTTATTTTTCATCTTAATCTTTTGTGGTTGTTTATCAATTGTTTAGCGTTGCTCGATTGCTTGAATTTGTTGTTTTGTTTATTTATCGGTTATTTTTTAGTCTCTTTATAATTCTATTTTAATTCGATTGTTGTGTACTATTTTGGGTTGTTAAAATTAGTTAAACTGTTTGATAATTAACTATTTAGTTATGGGATTAATCAATTATTGTTGACTGTTCTTCAGATGGAGTATCGAACTCCTAAGAAAAAACGAATTCCTTGATTAGGTGCATACATGTATGATGGGTCAAATGTTAATGCGTAAGGATTTGTCGTTGTTGGCATTACCTGACCATTGTTTTCATATATAACAGTGGTGTCAAAAGGATCGTTTGGTCTGGCTATGAGAAACGGAATGCTTTTATTGGGTGTCCAATTTAATATGTTTTTAATCCCTGCATAGACTTCCCATTTTTGTTTGATCATCTGAGTGACTTGTATATTTTGTATACTCCACCATGGTGAATATTCTGGTCTAGGATCTAAATCACTCAATAGAGGCAAGCGCATTGGACTATATACATTTCCAGTGTAATCAATTCGCATTCCTATTTTTTTTACGGTATAACTAATAGTCCAAGTTGCAGTAAATCTTTCTGTGAATAACTGTCTAGTGTTTGTTCCTTGATGGGTATTAGATACATCCATGGTTGTTGCGCCAACAAGAAATTTTAGACCAAACGGAAGACTATAATCGATGTTCAGTGATATTCCTTTTGAAGTAGCATATCCAGATAAGTTGTCGTAGATTATTTGATTGGGATTCGTCTCGTAATCTGGTATGATTTTATTGGAGAAGTAAGTATAGAAAATAGTGGCGTCTAATATTAGTTTAGTGTTTTTAATCGGAATCAGTTTTACAAAGTTGATGTTTGCATTCCATGATTTTTCTGGTTTCAAAGCGTTGTTAAAAATTACTTTTCGTGCTCCTGTCAATGCAGCATGGTCTTCTGTGAATACATTCGCAACCCGATAGCCATTTCCTATGCTAAGGCGTAATATGTTCTGCTGATTTGTGGAATTCCATTTGTAGTTGATTCGTGGCGTGACAATACTACCATGTAAGGAGTTGTAATCGTATCTTGCCCCGATTAGAAGAGTATTTTTTGTGTTAATAAAGATTTCATCTTGAGTGAAAAAGCCTGGTAAATGTATGTAATGAGGTTGATTAACTTGTAAATTATTTTCATTTGCTGTAGCTGGACTATTGTCGTCATATCGGGTAAATCGGTAAGTGAGTCCCGTTAATATGTCGTGTTTACCAATTTTTTTGTATCCTAATAGTTGTGCAAATAGTACATTTTGAGAGGCGTTATACCTCATATTCCCATAAACGCTATTTTGTTGATGCCCATTGCTACTAAATTGAAATAATACTTTTTCTTTAATTGGTAATTGATAGGTTCCGAATAGTTCCCATCTGCTGGTGTAAATACTTTCACCATAGACATCATTTCCACCTCGATTTTCTTTTTTCCAATTCATTTCGCCTCCCCAACGGTCTTCGTATACATAGCGACCAGCCATGCTAAAAAGTCTATTGTCCTTGCGTTGAAAATTCCACTTATTGAAAATAGAAACTCGATTTTGTAAGGTTAAATCAGTGAAATTGTCATTGTTATTGTCTTTCGGAGTGTTGTAAAAAAAAGTATTGATTCCTAGAAGTGCCTGTGCTTTTTTCCCAACCTTTAATTTAGTAGCCAAGTCTAAGTTTATTTCCCCCCAACTTGTACCAAAGAGGTCAAAAGAAAAAAGTGGGGATTTTGTGGGAGATTTAGTAATTACATTTATAAGGCCTCCAACAGCTTCGCTTCCATATAATGTGGATGCTGGACCTTTTACTACTTCGATCCGGTCAATCATAGATTGGGGGATTCCACTTAATCCGTACACTGTCGATAAGCCACTTACGATCGGCATTCCGTCAATTAATAGCATGGTGTATGAGCCTTCTAATCCGTTTATATGTATGTCTCCCGTGTTGCAAATGTTACAATTTGACTGCGGTTTAACGCCGTTTATATTTGCTAAACCGTCAAATAGACAAGAAGTAGGATTTGTGCGAAAGAAAGATGCAGAGTATACTTCTATTGGAACCGAACTGTTACTTTTTGACACTTCTTTTAAAGTGCCTGATATAACAACTTCATCTAATTCTTTATTCTGGTCAATGCTTTTTCTTTCAATTGAATCTGGAATTGTAGCTTGAGTGAAACCATTAGAGGTGTACAATGAGAGCATACATGTGAGTAGTCTAATACTTGTCTTTCTTATGAACATATCATTTTACTTTAGCATTTTAGTTGCAAAAGTAAAAAAAAGTTAGATTAATCTAACAAATATATTTTGGTGCTATTAAAGGTTGTTTTCGTTTAAGCCATCTTTGTAGACTTCTAAACATCTTTTTCGAGCAATATCATGAGCGATTATTGGAGTAACCATTTCGTAATCAGGATTCCATTTGCGAATGTATTTTAGGTCTTTATCAAATTTCAGTGTTTGCGCTGTCGGATTGAAGATTCTAAAGTAGGGAGCTGCGTCACAGCCTGTTCCTGCTGCCCATTGCCAATTTCCATTGTTGGCAGCTAAATCGTAATCATTTAGTTTTTGTGCAAAATACGCTTCTCCCCATCTCCAATCAATTAGTAAATGTTTGCATAAAAAGCTTGCAACAATCATTCGTACTCTATTGTGCATAAACCCTGTTTCATTTAGTTGGCGCATTCCAGCATCGACAATTGGATAACCAGTTTCGCCTTTGCACCATTTTTCAAAATCAGCAGTTGAGTTTATCCATTTGATCGGTTCGTATTTCGCTTTAAAGCAGTGTGTTTGAACTTTTGGAAAATGAAAAAGTATTTGCATGAAAAACTCTCGCCAGATCAATTCAGACAACCAAGTGTCATTATGTAATAAAGCAAATTGTACACATTCTCTAATCGATATTGTTCCAAATCTAAGTGCAATTCCAATTTTACTGGTTTGATCTATGTTGGGGAAATCTCTATTTAAATGATAGGAGGAAATTTGCTCTTTATTCAAAATAGGTTTACTGTATCCTAAATCTGTTTTAGCAAAGCCAATTTGTTGTAAAGTAGGTAATTGTATTTCTATATTTTCGATAGAATGAGAGTCCTTGAAAATTGGTTTTTTTTCTGCAAGTTGATTATCTGTAAGACAAGAACGCCATTTTTTAGCATAGGGTGTATATACAGTATAAGGAGAACCATCATTTTTTACGATCTCATTTTTTTCAAAAATAACTTGATCTTTGGTTGAAATAAATGAGCTGTTTTTTGTAGAACACCATTCTTTAATGTTGTGGTCTCTTTCTAAAGCAGCGGGTTCATAATCGCTATTGCAAAATATATTTTCGATGATGTATTTTTCAGCAATATCATTAAAAACATCTATTGGTTTTCCGTAGAAGGATTGAAATTTTATATTGTATTCCAAGAAAGATTGGCAAAGCTGCACTAGCGCTTGGTGAATGTAGTCAACCCTCCGGTCATGTCTGTCTGGCAATTGCTCGAGTATGGTTGGGTCAAAAATAAAAATTGGAAGTATAGGCAGGTTGCTTTCAGAGGCAAGCATTAAGGCAGTATTATCAGAAATTCGAAGGTCTCTTCGAAACCAAACTACGTTAATCTTTTGCATGAAAGACGATTTAGATTTTAGGACTGTAAGTTACTATTGGTGATTTTAACCTAATGGATGGGATTCGGTAAATAATCTTCGTTTACAACCTCGAGTAATGCACTAGAATCAATGTTTTGACTGAAAATCTTATTGTGAAAATGATCTAATTTATTCAATAATCGAATAAGTTCCATCTTTTCATTATGCGTTAATGTACCTGTAACAATTCGAGTTGCTTGTCGGATTTTATCCATTTGTAGTTCCAAGGCTTCTAGCCCAGTGACGGTTATCGATATAATTTTTGTTCGCTTATCTGTTTTGGAATCTTTCTGAACCACCCAATTTTGTTTAATTAAACGATTGATTATTTGCATTCCAACCGGTTTTTCTTGGATGTTTTTCTTAATTAGCTCCATTTTACTCATTGAACCAAATGCTTTTAGGTTGATGAGATATATAAATTCTTCTTGTGTGGAAAAGTCAGAACCAAAAATGGCTGATTTCGAATAACTTTTTGCGTAGCGATTCATGTGAACGATCAACGTGTTTATTACACTTTCTGGAGTTCTTCCATTTTCTTTCCCTTCCCAATAAGGTTCTTCGTTATCATTCGTGTTATGTTGAAAAGTGTCATACATCCATCGCTTAAATCCTTCTAAATCTGTGGGATAATTAGATTCTCTATGCTTGGACTCTGATTCCTCAAAAACTTCAATTAATTGAATGACATCTGTTACTAATTTGTATTTCATTTGACCAATTTAAACTTTAATCAATCGGGATTTTAGGATAAAATTATACTATTTCTGCAAGTAAATCAATTTTTTTTAGTTTATTATATAATTTTTCGTGGATGAAAAAGATTGTATTTCCTTTAATAATAGGTTGTTATGGATCATTTCTTCTCATTTTTTTAAGGTTATTAATTGTGTGTTTATGTACTTTTCTGTTATATAGAATAATTCCTCCAATCATTCCAATTAAACTGCCTAGAATAATGTCAATTAATCGGGATTGAAATATATAGTCTTGTTTTTGGATTAGATCAGGTCCACTGTCTGCCAAAAAAAATTGTCAAAGCAGTTATGAAAATTACTGTAATTGTATAGTTTTTAACAATTAATGTTTCGATTATAATCTGTAAAACAGCAATAGTAATAATGGCCATCAATTCTGATGGATTAAAAGATATCAGTAGCCATGTAAGAACTAGGGCTAAAAAGGTACCTATTATTCGCTGAATTCCTCTCAGCCATACGTGGTGTTTATTGACTCCATACATTACTGCAATGCAAGAAATGGGAAGTCAATATAGGTTGTTTAAATTCGAAAGTAACCCAATTATTAGCGATAACCCAACAGAATAAACATAGACAATAGATTCTACGATAGTGGTTTCTAGCTTTTTAGGGGTTGGGATTGTTTGATCTTTTTTCTTTAAGGTGACAATTTATTACCTGTTATTAGATTTCTTATAACTGTATTTTGGCTTTTCATAAATTGAAATGGCTAAATGGTGAAGTCTCCTTCTGGAAATAAATCTTTTAACTGTAAATTGGAGTGATTAAATAATAAATTAATTGATATTAGGATGAAAAAATGGCTTTTGACTTTCGCTGCAGGAATCGTTTTGTTTTCGACTTTGAGATGTAAAGAAGGAGAAAAAACGGAAATAACTGAAAAAGCCGAAAATGGTAGGTCAAGTTTTGACTATGACGCTAAAAATATGGCAGATTTAACATGTAAAGTATTTAACTTAATGATGAGTGGAAATGGAGTAACCCCAGAGGGGATGCCTACAGATGAATTTGTTAAATTATCGAGCGAAGTAGAGAGTCTGACAAAAGAAATGGAGGTTAAATATAAGGCTTTAGAGGAGTGGGATGAATTTGAAAAAACGACTCAAACTTTAGTTGATAAATGTGGACAATAGTTTAGGTTCTTATCTTTAAAATTATCAAGAGGTTGTCTTAAAATGACAGCCCTTTTTTTTTTATCATACAATATACTTTTTTAATTGCATATTGATGTAACTATACCTACTTTTAGATTCTCAAATTGAGCTATGATTACACGATACTCCACATTAGATGAGGATTTTGCCTTTGTCGATCAGATTGTAGTTTTGATGGATTCCAAGTATCAAATACCAGGTACAAATTTTCGTTTTGGTTTAGACCCGATTTTCAATATGATCCCCTTCTTAGGGCAGATGATTAGTTTCTCAATAGCTGGGATTTTGGTTGTTATTATGGCCAAAAATAGTGCAAGCGGAAAAGTGGTGGCGAAAATGGTTATCAATATAGTGATAGATTTAATTATTGGGATAATTCCAGTGTTCGGAACGGTTGGAGATTTTTTCTATAAAGCAAATCAAAAGAATTTACGCTTGTTAAAAGGTCACTACTATCAAGGTAAGCATAACGGATCGGCTTGGGGCATTGTCATAACGCTTTGCTTACTTTTATTCACACTTTTTACGATTGTTTTTATCACGTTGTATAAGCTAATATTTTGGGTTGTAGATCTACTTCGGTTACCGGATATTTTTGCTTACTTCTAGTTATATAACCATAAGTTGTCGTTATCTTTGATAACCAAAAGTTCAAAAAAAATAAAAATGGATATACGTCAGTTAGAGCCGAAGTCGTTATGGAATCATTTTGCAGATTTAAATGCAGTACCTCGTCCTTCTAAAAAGGAAGAGCGTGTAATTGTTTTCATGGTGGAATTCGGTAAATCTTTAGGTTTAGAAACCAAAACGGATCGAATCGGTAATATCATTATAAAGAAACCAGCAACACAAGGAATGGAAGACCGTAAAACTGTCATTCTTCAATCTCACGTTGATATGGTTCATCAAAAAAATGCAGATACAGTTTTTGATTTCGATACGGAAGGAATAAAAATGTTTGTTGATGGGGACTGGGTAAAAGCCGAAGGTACTACATTGGGTGCTGATAATGGTATCGGTGTTGCCACAATCATGGCGTTGCTATCTTCATCTAATATTCCTCATCCTGCTTTAGAAGCAATGTTTACAGTGGATGAAGAAACAGGTATGACTGGAGCTATTGAATTAGAAGGAGGGAACTTTTCAGGAGAAATTCTTCTAAATCTAGATACCGAAGATGATGATGAATTGTCTATTGGTTGTGCTGGTGGAATCGACACAAATACGAAGTATACTTACCAAACAACTGCGATCAAAGAAGGTTTTGAATTATATACAATCTCTATCCGTGGATTAATGGGAGGGCATTCAGGAATGGATATTCACTTAGGGCGTGGAAATGCCAATAAATTGATGAATCGCATTCTGTACCATCTTTTATCTACGATTGAATATCAGTTAATTTCTGTCGATGGTGGAAGTTTACGTAATGCCATTCCTCGTGAATCAACCGCAGTTATCGCAATCACAAAAGAAGGTGGTGTGTATTTAGCTCACGAAATTGATCGTATCAAGAATGATTTAATGGATGAATTTAAATCGATTGAGAAAGATATGGTAATTTCTCTTGTTAAAGGTGGAGAAGGAGAAACAGCAATGCCACAGGAAGATTTAATTAAAGTCTTAAATGCTATTTATGCGGTGCCTAACGGTGTGTTTAGAATGAGTCCTGATATTGCTGGTTTAGTAGAAACATCATCAAGCTTGGCGCGTATTATCATTAAGGATGGTTCTTTTATTACGCAATCATTGCAACGTTCAAGTGTGGAGTCTTCGAAAGGTGATGTAGCAAATGCTATACGTGCGGCTTTTGAATCTATTGGTGCAGCGGTAGTGCAAAATGGAGATTATCCAGGATGGCAACCTAAACCGGATTCAGAAATCTTGACAATCATGCGTGATCTTTACGTAAAATCATTTAATGAAGAACCGCAAGTTAAAGCGTGTCATGCAGGATTGGAATGTGGAATTTTAGGAAAACATTTACCAGGTGTTGAAATGATTTCATTCGGTCCAAATATTCGTGGAGCACACTCACCAGATGAAAAGGTTCAAATTTCATCCGTTCAAAAATTTTGGGATTATTTGTTAGATACACTGACATTGATCCCTCTAAAATAATTGAAAAGGTAGTTGAAAGACTACCTTTTTACGTTTTAAATATGGAAAGACATCAATTAGTTGAGATCGCAAACTATCGTATGCCTTATGGAAAATACAAAGGTTATTTATTAATCCAACTTCCAGAGTCGTATGTGGTTTGGTACAAAGGAAAAGGTTTTCCGGAGGGTAAACTAGGGAACTATTTAGGGATAATCTACGAGATTAAAGTAAATGGGTTAGAAGACTTAATTTATCCTTTGATAGAAAAAAAATAGTTTTTTTGTAACTCATTTAATTTCAGTACGTATATAATTGAAAATTATACGAGATGGAGTTAAATGCTAAGACAATTGCTCAAAAACGATTAGAGCAACACCGCCAATTAGGTACGGACAGCAGGTTATCAATTTTTGAAGTAGCTGTTCTGATGGATACTATTTGCTTTGATAATAAAGAGATGCCTTTGATCGAGTTTAAAATAGCAGCGAACTAATTAGATTGTAAATCATTACTAGTAGCTATTTTTTAATAAAGAAGAAAAATGATAATGTAGATACGTGATCAATCGCGTATCTACTATTTTTCAACTTCAATTTCTACTCTTTTATAAAGCTCCACGCCAAAATGCGAGATTGTTTATTCCCCGTAGCCATCTCGATTACTCGGTGCTGTTGACAACCAACTTCCTTAAGTTTTCGGATCAAAGGTTTTACATTTTCACCTTTTGAAACCAATGAGGTAAACCATTGCACTTGTTCAGCAAACAATTTACTCTCTTCAATCATATTACTTAAAAAGACATATTCTCCGCCTTCGCATACAAGTTCATTATTTAATCCCGCAAAATCGGCTTTAGGTTTCATGAATTTCGAATGCGCTAAATTTTGAGCTTTTCTTTTCGACCCTTCAAATGCGTCTTGTGTCGATGCATGAAATGGAGGATTACACATGGTAAAAGTAAATGCTTCGTCAGTATCAATGACTCCTCTGAAAAAGCGATTGGGTTTTGATTGAACTCGACAATCAATCATTTCTTTCAATTGCTCATTGGTATTGACAATGTTTATGGAGGAACGGATCGATCTTAAATCAATATCTGATGCAACAAACTCCCATCCATAAATCGTAGCTCCCAAAATAGGGTAGATGCATGAGGCACCTGTACCAATGTCTAAACCTACAACTTGTTGACCTTTTTTGGGTTGAATCAAATCATGTAGGTAGTGGATGTAATCGGCACGACCAGGAATAGGTGGACAAAGATTCGCGTCCGGAAAATCCCAATGTAGAATCCCATAGTAGCTTTTCAACAAGGCTTGATTGAGGACTTTTACCGCCTTTGGATCAGAATAATCAATCGATTCATTTCCATATTTATTCGTCGATATGTACTGGCTAACAGTAGGGAAGTCACTCTTCAATTTTTCCAAATCATAAGGCTTACGATTACGATTTGCTGGATGTAAGGATGTCTTTTCTGCACTTGGGACTTTCTTCATCCTACAAAGTTAAACAGAATTTATCGATAGTATATAATTTAGTGGATTTGGCTGCCTTTTCCATCTGCGGTCTTTAGTTGCACCGTCTTTTAGAATTGTTTTTAACGCCTTTCCGCTGGTAAAAATACTCACGTAAAGCCAAAAACAAAATCCAAAGTCCTCCGCAAGCTATCAACCTCCGCTGGGGCAGAAAATAGACGCTGGAAATTAATCCTAGAATTACCGGTTTAATCCAAATTGTTAAGACATAAAAAAGCCCCCAAAAGTTAGAACTATTGGGGGCTTCTAATAAGAATATTGTATTTACATACTTTTACTTAATGGTTATTTCACGACTTTAACCGTATGTGATTCACCGTTTTCACCAACTAATTGGATGAAGTAAACACCTTGTAACCAAGATTCTGTATTGATAGATGCTTTACCAGCGATTTCTTGACTAGTTGCAACTGTTTTTCCTTGAACGTCGATTACGCTAAATGCAACTGCTTTTTCACTAACGATTGTCAACGCTGTGTTGAATGGGTTAGGGAAAATTTGAGTAGATGCAGCTAAAATACCTTTAACACTTGTATTGCCAATTTCTACTTCGAAACATTCGGATAGAACTGGTTGACATCCTGGCGCTGCATTGATAACACGTACTTGGTAAGAACCAGATTCTGTAGCAGTCAATGTTTGTGCTGTTTGAAATAATATCTCTGGATATTGAGGTGCGTTTGGACCACAATTTAGCCATTGATAAGAAATGTTTTCACCTTGATCTGCTGCTGTAATAATGAATGTTTCAGCGTCGTATGTTATAGCTCCTGTAGCTGGATTTTCACATTCAACTACGATTCCAGGAATTACATCATTTGCTGAACAAGGGTATAATTGGTACCCAGTATTAAAAGGAGCATCTTCTGTAAATTGAGATGCAAATCCTTTAACTGTAAAAGTTTCGCTTTCTGGAATAGCTTGTCCATTTAATCCTGTTTGTGATTGTACACGGTAAATGAAAGAATAATCACCTTTTACTAAAGTAACATTTCCTGTTGGCCATACACCTGTTGTTGGACGTGTTTCAAAACGTACATCTTCTAACATTACATAGTTACTTTCATTAGCTTCAGTAATTGTTTGAATTACAGTAGGAGTTAAATCTAAAACGATTCCTGCTTCTACAAGAACGATTGAATCTGCTACTACTTGTGTTAATCCATTGTACGAATCTACTGTTCCATAAACGATTAAGCTATCACCTGAATTGAATGTATAAGATGTAAAGAAGTTATTTCTAAAAATATAGATACCTTCTTCGTTTTCATCTAAAATATAGAAGTTATAACGAGAAGCGTGTAAGTTTGTACAAGCTGTAACACCTGTAACAGATACTTTTTGGTTTTCTAAAGCTGTTTCACCATTTTCAGTATTTGTTTTGATTGCAGCAAATGTAGTTGGAACATATTCACCTGTAATTTGTGTTGAAACAGTTACCGTTGCTGTTGTCGTTTCATCTACGTTTGGAGTAGAAATAGTTATTGTTCCTGTTTGTGCACCTATTGTTGTAGCGATAGAACGAACGTAAACAATAGAATCCGACATTTCAGTGTGTTCACCAGCAATAAAAACTAATGTTGATCCATAAGCAATGTTGTTTTTTGAAATTTCAAAATTTGCTGGTGCTGTAACTGTAACATTACCCTCTAAAGTTTGTCCAGAGAATGTAAAGCTACGTACTGGGCTATTGAAAGGTAACAAGTAGTTAGGAATTGTTACTGCAGATGTGCTTGTAATCAATGTTGGAACTGTAAAAGAACACACTCCTGGGTCAGTGATTGTAACGTCTAAAGTACAAGTAGTATCAGTAGCATCTGTAATTGTAACGATAATACTTCCGCCACCAGCAGCATTAGCATCTGTTTTAACTAATGTAAATTCAGTTGCTGATCCGTAGTTTGCTGTTGCAGGGCTTACTGTATATCCAACAGGAACCGTAACGTTATATGCTGTTGCATTTAACTGAGCTGTAGGATTTAAGCTGAATTTAATATTGTCATCTGTTTCAACAGTTGCTGTTCCAGCGTTATCACATGTAATTGCTGTTAATCCAGCTGCTGAAATGGTACACGTTGTTGCGGCTGCACAATTTGCAGTGTGGTTGTTAAAAGATGGTGTTTCTGGCATAGCTGCTGTCCAAGGTCCTAAAATTGTCCATTCTGCAGGATTCCAAGTTGCTGTTGGAGAGCATACGTTAGCATTACGACTGATTCTATTATCAGCAGTTCCATTTGCTACTCCAGCAACTTCCCAACCAGTCCCAGGGTCATTCCCAGGTACTCCGAACACATCAAGAGCAATCCAGCTTCCATTTACTTGTTTTTCTAGTATAACAGCATCATCACCATTAAAACTAAGATTTGATGAGGTTAAAGTAGCAGATGGTACGTCTGTGTTCCCAACTGAAAAGGTAGAGTTGTTTGCAATTGTACCTGTTAAAGCGACACCTGTACCTGTTGGTTGCGCTCCGTTAATACCTAATCTAATACGATAGTTTGTTAAGTCAATGCTGTTTCCAGTTGCATTATAAATTTCAATGAACTTTCTTTGACCTGGTGCACCTTCAGCGTATTCGGAGATGAAAAGGTCTGTCGACTGTCCAAAAACCATGGTGGGTAAGACAAAAAGAGCGAGTAATAATTTTTTCATTTTATACTTTTATGAATTTTTGTGACAAAAATACAATCATTAAATCGATTTACTGTTAAATTTTTGTGAAGTGTTTGTAATAAAAAAGGCACCCTTTTGGGGTGCCTAGTGTACTATTAATGCATGGATTTCATGTCTTTGTCTTCTTCATCTTCTATAGGGAAGAGCTTCGGAACGTCTGTTTTGTTTTGCATGCGATCCAGCATATCTTCTAATTGTGAAATACTGATTCGTTTAGCAATAATCTTTTTATCCTTATCTAACAAAATGATTTGAGGTGTAGAGTAGATGTCATAAGTAATATGGAAATTAAGTGACTCTCCATTTGTATACTTCGGAACTACCTCCCAAACCTGTGATTTTGCCTTTTGAAGTAAGGTTTCTGTTACAGCAACATTTTTGAAATTTTGCATCTCATATTTTTTGATAGCATCTTTCCATTTTTTATACTCTTCTCCAGATCCTTTTCCAACTGAATAAACTTGTATGTTTCTATCTTTTAATTTCTCGTTATAAAGACGTGCTAATTTTGGAGTGATTTTTTTACAATGTCCACAGTCTGGATCCCAAAAATACATTATCGTGTAGTCGGCATTTAACTTATGTAGATTGATGTAGTTCAATTTATCCCAAGCAACATCTAATGTGTCCGGAAGTATTAGATTTGGTGCAACAGCTCCCATCACTAAGTTTTTTTGAACTTTAATTTTATCACATAAGTCCTTTAGTTTTTCTTCTGTCATCCAGTGTGCTAATGATTTTCCATTCGGTCCGGGTGTACAATAGTACTTGTCGGCCATCATAGTGTACACTTTGTCCATACCCATTATTGGACTTTTGCTGAATGTACTTGTTACATATTGTACTGTAAATTCCCATGCTTTACTTTTTGGGTCCATTTTATCTATTAAATTAAACGCATGTAATAGAACTGTATCCCAATGTTGCTGCATCATTTTATTACTAAAATAGGTTTCAACACGGTTTCCGAAGATAGGTGTGTTAACGAGTCCGTCATTTGCAAAATCAAACTTATCAAAGTAATGATCACGATAGTATAAAAAACGGTATTGCTGAATTTTTTCCGGATCAGTTATCGTTGATGGCGCTTCAGGTATGTCATTATCAATAGTTAAATTAATCATTTGTCCAACCAAAAGGTTTTTGTTGTCAGCAACAAATTTATTCTGATAAGCAAATGTCATTTCATTTAACGACTCCATTTCTTTTTGAACCGCTTTATATTCATCAGAATCCTTTGTTAAGGCATCTCGCTTTTGTTGCAATTCTACTTGCTTTTTACGCTGTGTTGACAAATACGAAGAGTAATCTTTAAATTTTCTATTCTCTTCCGATTTAACAACTTTTAGATTTTCCGCATAGTTTGGACCGATGGTTTCAATATATACGTCTTCATTATTTACGATAAATTCAAAATATTTTTGACCAGGAAGAAGTAGAGCATACATACCCGGTTTGTGTTTTGCTAGATCAAATTCGGCCACATTTTTTTTCATTTCTGTGGTATCGGCATAATACAGTTTTGTACCCGTGTAGCGAACTAAAAACACGGTAGTGTCTTTTTCTTCGTGAACTTTTAATCGAATCTTTTGTCCCCAACTGATGTTGGTGATTAACAAAAGTGCCAAAATAGATAATACGTATTTCATGTTTTTCGTGCTTAGTTTATTTATTGACGAATTCATTGTTTTTATTGTTGCTAAAATAACAAATGTTTAACCTATTATTCAAAATCTTTAAAGATTTCTTTTTTTGCAGTTTGATAGCTGGATAGTGCAAAAATTATGAATGTAATAAGGATAATTAAAGGGGCTAACCACGTATGTGAAGTACTTAAAGGTAGTCCTGAATCACTCATAATATTATCAATTTTTAACTTACATAAACTAAAGACCAAATACGCACTGATCGTTATCAAACCAAATAGGCGAATAAAATAGATCTGAAATTGCTTAATTATCGCTTGTGGCGTGTATCCAATGCGTAATAATGTTCGAATCGTATACGTATTACGAGTGATCAGCAATTGTGCATATTGTATCAATACCAAACTAGATGCCAAAACCGTAACAACAGAAATGGATAGAATGATACTTAGTAAAATGGTAACCACACTTTTTAAACGACCGATTACGGCTTGCGAATTTTTAGTCTCATAACCATATTCATCCATATACTGTTCCAAAAGACCAAAATTACCATCTGTACTGCGAATCGCTATTTGACTAATTTGAGGTTCTTTTTCACTGGCATATTCGGTATTACCAAACTCCATGAATGTTGAAGGTACAAGCACTGCCGCAATTTCATTGGTAAAACCAACTACATTTACATTAAAGTTTTCTTTGCGATCTCCTTTTCGTAACATGAACTGAAATCCGATTTCTTTAGCTAGATCTTCAGAAATTGGAGGTATTTTCATCGAACTCATAAAGGTATTCATCATCACCAAGAAGTCTCGTGGAATGATAATCGGAACAAAATCATCTCCCGGCTTCCAATCCCATTGCTTCGATTTCACATCTAGAAAATCAGGATGGATGGTTTGTACAAAAATATCTGTCCGGAAATAGGGCACTTGTTTGTCATTGGTTAAAAACGAAACATTAAAATTGTTATTAATGATTGGTTCAACTGCATCTATCGATTTTTCCTGTTTCAAATTCTCTATATCAGCAGTCGAAAAATCGCTCTTGCCAAGTCCAATCAATGAACCCACATTGACTTTCTTTTGTACAATCACCACATTTGCACCAAGCATATCTGAACCTTTACCAAAATCATTGACTTTGACTAAGTAGTGTACCGCAGCAATTAGGAAGGTAAAACCTAAAAGTGCGCCAAGCATAGCAATCGTTAATTGCTTACGATCTTGTTGTTGAAACAATAATTTGCGTAACATGACTTATAAGTATAAGGTTAAATCATAATTGAATCCGTGGGTATCTCCAAGTGAGGAGAGTATAAAACCAGCTCCTAACTCATCACAACGTTTATTAATCAAAGCAAGACACTTGTGTGCATTCTCGGTATCTAGGTGTGAAAAAGGCTCGTCCATGATCAATAAACTAAAGGGCTGACAAAGCGAACGGATAATTGCCACACGTTGTTGTTGCCCCATGGATAAAAGCCCTAATCGTTGATTCCACTTGTCTTCAATTCCCAATTGAGCTAAGTAATTTTGAAGCTGCTCTTCGGTAAATGTATTCGTTAAAGTATTTTTTAAAAGCAAATTCTCTTTCACACTCAAATCAGGAAATAATTGTAAGTCTTGAAAAACGATACTTACGTTAGTTTGCCTCAAATTAGACCATTGTTCGGGAGTGAAAGTCTTTGGATCTTTGCCATCAATAATTAACGTTCCTTCATAATCCTTGCGTAAACCGTATAGCAGATGCGTAAATGTTGTTTTTCCTTTTCCACTAGAAGCGTTTAACAATACTTTTTTGTGTGACGGAATGACAATCAGATTTCCCCAAATACTATTTGCAGCATGCGGATATTCCTTTAAAGGTTCCGGCATTATATGGTTAAATTCTATTTGCATACATTAAGAGTTGTTTACTTTATTTTGATAAAGGCAATTATTGTTCCAAAAATGAAAACCTACAAAAAATGACTACGCACTGATGATTTAATCTTCAACTTCTATTTGATAAACTTTCAATAATCCCGGAAGTTGATCTAATTGAAATTTCGCTTTCCGTAGTTTGTTTTTCGAAGGATCTAAAGTGATAAAGGTACTATAGCGGAAATCTACTTTTTCTAAAGTGGAACGCTCAAATGTCGAACCGCGTAAAGAGCAACGTAAAAATGAAGATTCTGATAGGTTGGTTTGCGTAAAGTCACAATCGTGAATGTCACAAACTTCAAATTTTGTTTTGGTGAGGAATAAGCCTGTAAACGTACAATTGTTGATATTACAAGTCGAAAAACCAATGTTTATTCCAAAATTGTTACAGTCGTCAAAATTGATTCCCATAATCTTGCATCCTTCAAAATAGACTTTTCGTAACGCTGAATTTCGAAGTTTGGTCATCGTCAAGTTACAATCAACAAAAGAACAGTCTGTTAAAATGTATTGACTGAGATCTAATTGTGTAAAATTAAGACCTTTAAAAGTACATCGTTCGTATTCTCCAAAAGGTAATTCTCGTGTGTTTTTTACATCAAAGGTTTTGTCGTGTATATATGCGTTTGCCATGTTGTGAATTTGAGAATAAAAGTAGATTTTTTTAGCTATACTTTACTCTCTTGTCAAAATGTTATGATTAAGTACTTGACAGAAATAGGCAATAGGGATTTAAATGAATGGTGAGAATTTACTTTGATTAATTCTATTGCAGTTATTTCGATTGACTTTTATTTCTCCGCAACTCCATAGGAGATATATCGCCAGTTTTTAGGGCAAAGATGATTGAAAACCCATTGATCTACCTGTGCTAAAAGTTTTCTTTGTTTTTCACTTCTCCCAAAGGTTGCCAACACACCAGTGGTGTTCAGATCATATGAATTAAAATCTTTTAGAAAATCGTGCATTTCTGATACGGAAACATATCTCCATCGATTTCCCCAAGAGATAAAGCGTTTTCGCATTTGTTGATGCAAAGGTGAAGCAATCAAGTTTTCGGCATAAAGTAATTTCCCTCCAGGTTTAAGGGCTTTATGTATTTGTTTAAAAACTTCTTTTTGTTTTTCATGGTTATCGTTTGATCCAACTCCACCAATGATAGATTTGAACACAATGATATCAAAATGATTTTCATAAGGTATGTTGCAAGCGTCTATATCTTGATAGGTAATGTACTCGGTGACTTTGTGTTTCTGGTGTAAAGGTTGAGCAGTGACTTGCACGCCATCAAGGTCTGAGCAGATTACTTGTTTCCCTTTTTGAGCCAGCCATAAAGATACACCACCCTGTCTACCACCTAATTCTAAACTATGTTTGACATTAGACCAATTCACGCTTTTATCCCAATGAAAAAGGGCTTTTGACCAATTTTTAACATCCCACTGGATGATGTCTTCAATGTTTTCTGTAGTAGAGTATGACATTTGTTTTTTTTTGCAATGTAAGAAATAATCAGCTGTTTAGTTTGCTGATTGTGTTTATTTTTTTTAAAAAAATCTGAAAGAGAAATAAATTGTTTTATTGTCGTTAAAGTCAAATTTAGGTTTACTTAGTTCTTAAAATTTGTAATTAGAAAACTAAGAATGGAAGTTCAAGAGTGATCATTTTTATGGTTTGTTTTGTCAATTTTAATACACGAGATTTAATCGTATGCAAAAACGAAAAATGTTTCAGTTAATTGGATCTGTCTTGTTGTTGGTGATGGTTTTTTTACCATGTACCGTTAAACAGCATTGGGCGGAACAGTTATCCCTTCCTTTTATAAAAGGAACGAACAAAACCGTTGCAACTTGTCAGGTTTATTCAGATGAAAGAGTAACATCGTTTACTTATGAGTTGGTGAAAGCAGATAAAAAGCAATTCACTTTTACCTTTGGTCATTCATTAATCGATTATACCCAATCTCCCTTTAGGAGTAAAACTTTTTTTTCCAGTATTCAAGTAAATGGACCTCCTTTATTTATTTTATTTCAACAATTAAAGATAGCCCTGGTATCGTTTTTATAAAGAATCAAAAATCATTATTAAAAACGAAATATAAAATACGATGGAAATACGCGCAGTGTCTTATGCGGTAACAGCTTTACGTTGGGTAATCGGCTGGACTTACTTTTCTGCTTTTTGGCGCAGATTGATTTTAGATAACAAGTTAGATCCAGAAGGTGCCGGGTATATTGGAGAGAAATTTAATCATTTTTTACCAAATGCATTAGGAATAAAACCTTTGATAGAATATCTAGTTTTGCACCCGAACGCTTTACATTTTTCAATGTGGAGTTTTACCATTATAGAAGCCATCGTTGGTTTGTTATTGATGCTTGGATGGTTTACCCGTTGGATGAGTATCGGAGTAATCAGCTTAGCAATGGGGATTTTACTAGGGTCAGGTTGGATCGGAACAACTTGTTTAGATGAATGGCAAATTGGAATACTTGGAGTTGCAGGAGGTTTTACATTATTGTTGGCTCCACTTGATTCTGCTACTTTAGATGTTTGTATAAAGCGCAAAGATAATTGGTCTATTTCCCCTAAAATAGCACTAGCAGGAAGTATTTTTATTTTAGCATTGACTTTATATACGAATCAAGTTTTTCATGGAGGTGTTTGGGGTAGATTACATAATAAAAGCGTTCGACCAATTGTGGAAATCGCGGATGTATCATTGCAAAATGATCAACTCAATTTTGAGGTTTATCGCATTGAAGGTGCTGATGTTTATGGTTCGTTCTTAATAGAAGTCCGGTTGCAGGATAAAGATGGAAAAGTTGTTTATCAAGCTGATATGGAGGTGTTGAGTCAGTTAGGAATAGATCAAATTCACAATAAGCATGTCTCAAAAGTGAAAGCTGGAAAGAAAAGTTTAATCATTCCTTTAGGAGCCAAAGCTGTACTTTCTTTTCCGCTTAGGGAAAAAATGAATAAAGGAGATTACAATCTTATTTTAACAGATATTAGCGGAATAGAGTGGATGGAGAACGTCGTTTATTAATCAAAGTAAGATTTAAAGAATTAAATTTGAATTTATGGAAAACTTGGAAGTAATTGATTCTTTTCAATCATCGCCAGAATTGATTGCTAAACTTAGAGAACTTGGAACACTTCGGTCCTTGTCTGTTGGAGATGTTCTTTTGAACGAGAATGCCTATATTAAAGCCATACCTTTGGTTTTATCAGGTGCGTTGAGAGTTATACGAACCGAGGAAGAAGGTCGAGAAATTTTGCTTTACTATATCAAACCAGGTGAAAGTTGTATCATGTCTTTTTTAGGAGCAATGCACAATGACACCAGTAAAGTGAAAGCAGAGGTAGTTGAAGACGCTGAAGTTTTATTCTTACCAGTAGACAAAATTCCCTTTTTAATTAAAGAATACCCAGAATGGTTAAGCTTTATCTTTAAGTTATACCATCAGCGTTTTGAAGAATTATTAGAGGTCGTGAATGCGATTGCTTTTAAAAAGGTTGATGAACGGATGTTAGCTTTATTGTTTAAAAAAAGAGATTTACTGCAAACAAACGCAATTCCAATTACCCATGAACAATTAGCAAATGAGCTAGGGACGGCACGAGTGGTAGTCTCCAGATTGTTGAAGCAATTGGAGGAGGATGGAAAAGTAGAGTTGGGACGTAATAAAATCACCCTGAAGTGATAGAAGAGGCTTCCTGAAGAAGCCTCTTTTAGTTGATATATAATTCTGTAATTGAAATAATTATGGATTTGATTGACTAAAACCACTTTCATCAGTACTTAAGTTAAAATGTAGCGTCTCATACTCCGAGACCAGCTCATAAAGAATGTTAAATTCCTCTCGTTCTTTGGGAGACATTGGTCCTTCCATGATCGCTTCTAGCCGCTCAACAGCATTGGCGTAATCATGGACGGTGTTAAGTTTTGTCAGTACCATACCATCTAAAAATTTAATTATTAACTAAGAATAAATGATTGTTTTGTTTACTAAAACACATTTAAAAGTTACGATAAAATGAAATACAACACGTGTTAATTTGTGAATTTAACATCTGATTTTTTGTCACTTTCCTTTGTTTTTCTTGTGTAACAATTGTAACTGTAGGTACTGAATGGCTGCTGTACTTTTGTCGAAAAAGAAACGATATGGTACTCGGTTATTTAGCAGCGATAGTAATAGGAATTAGTTTGGGCTTGATTGGGGGAGGAGGCAGCATACTTACTGTTCCTGTTTTGGTTTATGTATTGGATGTAGATCCTGTTTTAGCAACGGCTTATTCGTTGTTTATTGTTGGAATTACAAGTTTAGTCGGTTCGGTGAATTATTTTAAAAATGGATTAGTGGACGTGAAGACGGCTGTTATTTTTGGAATTCCATCTCTAGTAGCTGTTTTTGCAACACGAAAATGGATTGTCCCCGCAATTCCAAATGTACTTTTCCAATGGGATGGTTTCGTGTTTACCCGAAGTCATTTACTAATGGGAATTTTTGCCGTTCTTATGATTGCAGCTTCACTAAGTATGATCAAAAAGAAAAAAGCGGCTGCTGAGGATTTGGATGCAAAACAACAATTTAATTACCCCATTATTCTATTAGAAGGTTGGGTAGTTGGTATATTAACAGGACTAGTGGGAGCAGGTGGCGGATTTTTGATTATTCCAGCATTGGTTATGTTAAGTAAATTGCCAATGAAAAAAGCAATCGGAACGTCTTTAATTATCATCGGCGTAAAATCACTAATCGGTTTTATGGGAGAAAGTCAAATGTTTACATTTGATTGGAAGTTGATCGTAATGGTTACAGTAATTGCAGTCGTTGGATTTTTTATTGGAAGTAAGCTGTCTCAACGAATCAAAGGCGAATTGCTTAAACCTGCATTTGGTTGGTTTGTTTTGGTAATGGGCGTCTATGTTCTGATCAAAGAATTTCTGGTGTAATAGCTGCTTTATTGTGCGTCAGTTTTTCGGTGTTGTTCAAGGCTTTCATTTAGTATTTTCTCCAAGGCATTAGAGTTGAAATTTAGCGTGTTGGAAGTAATAGAAAATGGTGTGCCATACATTCTGTTGTTAGCCTCCAATATTTTCTTCTTCAATCCTTTAGTCTTGTCAAGGTAAAAATCAGGATTGGAAGTGTAGATCAATATAAATTTAGAGGATGCAACTTGCTGTGTTTGTACGGCTGTAATATCCACCCATTTGATAAGGCCAACACTTGACGCGTTTGTATTATCAATTATCCCAATATCATCAATGGTTAAACCAATATTTTTGTCAAACATCTTCTTAACGCCATAAATTCCTGTAGCACCAAATAACAAGATACTTGCCACACCAACAGATTTTAGTAGGATGGGATTATAACGCATTTGTAGTGGATTTGCGGCAGTCAAAAAAAGGTAACCTCCTAACAAAACAAACAAAAGTGAACCAACAATTGCCAATAATATTTTTGTTTTGCTTAATGGTATTTCTCTTTTAATAAAAAATAGATTTTTGTTCATTTGAATATGATAGAGTGGTTAAAGTAGTGTGTTCATAAAAAAAACACGACCCTTAATGAGTCGTGCTTAAAATCTACCTTTTAAAGAGGTTATGGGGTATATTAGTTGGACTAGTTTTCTCGAATTATATCCACTTTTGTATCGGAACTGAAAGATGGCCAACCGAAAGGTTGATCTGTTCTGATATAAAGAAGCCCTTTTTTTCCAGAAGAAACATTTTGAAAAATAAAGACTGCCCCTTGAGCAAGTAAGAGTGACGTTGGGTCATCTGTCTGTCTTCCGCCAATACAGCTTCCTGTTGGGAATATACCATGTGGAGCTATAATAGTAGTTGGTTGCGAAAAGAAAGTAGCAATTTTGCTCTGATCTTTTTGAGCTGCATCAAAATCTGTCTTTGAAAGGTTTGTTGAATAGTATTTAGTTTCAACACCTGTACTTAACCATGGTTTATAATAACCGTTCCAATAGTAAGTTTGAGCCCTTGCTTTTGGATCAAAGAATCCAGCTTCTGAATAATCATAGTTATATATAAAAGTGATGTCTATTTTATTGGTCATCGTTTTTGCCTGATTAGAATCCACCGGAGCGGTCATCGTTCCATTTGTGGAGAAATAAGCATTTCTAGTAGTAAATGTGATGTTGGTGAATGTCTTGGATGCAATGACTGTTTCAGCAGCGTTTTCAGCAGCGTTTTCAGTAATTTTTTCTTTTTTACAGCTAGCTAAAGTAATGACACAAGTCGTCAATAGCATAAAAAATAAACTTTTTTTAGTTTTCATCTTAATGTTGATTAGTTCTGTTTTCCTACTGTTTGGCTTTTCGGTTTTGCCCCGTTTTTAGAGTGGTAACTAGACTCCACTTTTTTAACGACAATTCAAAAATGCAGTTAATTAGGTTTTTGATGAGCAATTTCTGACGATAGGTAGCGGTTTGTAATCATTTTATTAAAGTTCACCCATAACAGTAAAATACAACTCCATCAGATATTCAATATCAAAAACGCATCAATTTTAATTATAATTTTTAACAATCAGTGGTTTAAAGTGGTTTTTCAGTGTTGTTTAAACCAAAGAAAGAATATGAAATTGCGCTTAATGGTGCCATAGCTAGTATTGATTTCAGCGGTTTTTGTTTCCACATCAACTCATGTAATCATAAAATTTGCCCATATCTTGGTCAAGATAGGAGTTCAAAAGCGTACTTAAATCGTCACTTAGCTCAAGATGTTGTAAATCCTTCGATAAATCAGGTCTAATTGCCCAGATCCAACAGTAAATCTCTTCGAGTTGTGGAGGTTCATTGTCTGGAATAAATGCAATAAATCCCTCGTCAACTTCAATCCTATTAACGGCAATATAATCCACAGCCGATAATCGTTCCTCAAAATTTTCAAAATCAATTACTTCTTGATGTGCCACTTCGATTGGATAATTTTGAAGTAATTCTTTAAGTGTATCGTTTTTCATAAATGCGTAAAATATCAGTTTTCATTCTTCCTAAAATACAATTCCCTATCCTTAAGTCTTAACCCTCACCAACGTCCCCAGTACAGTTGGCGGATAAATCTTAATTCTCACTTCGTATCCCGATAACTATCGGGACGTAAATCGTACTTCGTAAATCCTTACGCCTTACGTCTTAGAACTTACTCCTTACAACTAAAAAAAACGATGTTTAATTTGTCCTAGGATTTGTCCTATGAACCGATTGCGTATTTTATCTCTAAAATATCGTGTATCTCTTTATTTAAAAAGGAATCAACAATTTTAGGCACTTAAAAAAGATCTTTTTCTTTACAAATAAATCAGAGGTAGCTCCCCCATAGATAAAGCGTACATAAAGCGTAGTTTAGGACTATTTTATCACCAATCACGCTGAATTAAACGAGTGTAAAATTGTGAGTCGAGTTCCTTTTTACAGGATAAATAAGTGAATGTAGTCTCTGTTATAACGGAGACTACATTCGATGGTCCAAAGATGAAACTAGCGATATCTAAACGATTGTTTATTCATCAGTAGTTTTTTAGTGCGTGATAATATTTCTTTTTAATAGAGAAATCAACTCCTCAAAGTGAGCGGGAAAGGTCTGTGAGTTCCAGGGTTGAGAAATACCAAATGTATGGTTTGCACCTTGGATATTATGGTAATGTCCATTTCCCCATTTAGCAATAGATACGCCATCCGTCAATGAAACACTTTCGTCTTGATCACCATGGTAAACAAATAAGTCAACTTTAGATCGAGTAACAGCTTGCTCTATGTCTAGTTGGTCTTTATGTTCAATAAAGTCATTGTATTGGCTAAAGTAATGCGGCATAGATTGCTGCGTGCGGCCGTTTTCACGATAATAAACGCCTTCCTTTTCCCAGTTTTCTAATGCTTCCCCGCTTGGGAAACGTTTCTCTATACTGGCAATGGGTGCTATACAGTGAATTTGTTTCACACGTGGATCTTTAGCAAATAGTGCAACTTCACCACCTCCACGAGAATGACCAATTAGGATAAATTGTTCTACTTTTTCTTTCTCCATAAGATG
>JAZQRM010000073.1:0-17637 GCA_045629585.1 Taishania sp.
GCAACACATGCTCCACACCCAATACAAGTCGCTGCATCAAACGCATTATCTGCATCTTCCTTACGAACTGGAATGTTATTTGCATCTTGTGTTCTACCTGAGGTATTAACAGAGATAAAACCTCCAGCTTGTTGGATACGGTCAAATGCCGTGCGGTCAACAACTAAATCTTTAATTACTGGGAAACCTTTCGCGCGGAATGGCTCGATGTAAATCGTATCTCCATCTTTGAACTTACGCATGTGCAACTGACAAGTCGTTACACCACGATCTGGACCGTGTGCTTCACCATTGATGAACATAGAACACATCCCACAAATTCCCTCACGACAATCGTGATCAAATGCTACTGGTTCTTTTCCTTCAGTAATTAATTGCTCGTTTAACACGTCCATCATTTCTAGGAAAGACATGTGCTCACTTACATTATCAATCGGATAAGTTTCGATTTTACCTTTATCGTTTCTATCCTTTTGTCTCCAAATTTTTAATGTCAATTTCATATCTTCCTATTATTTATATGAACGTTGTTTTAACTCAACAGCTTCGAATTTCAATTCTTCTTTATGCAAGATAGGCTCACTTGGATTACCTGTCCACTGCCATGCAGCAACAAATGCAAAGTCTTTATCATTACGTAAAGCTTCCCCTTCATCTGTTTGTGATTCTTCACGGAAGTGACCTCCACAAGATTCTTCACGTTGTAAAGCATCTAAAGCAAACAATTCAGCTAATTCGATGAAATCTTCAACACGTGTAGCTTTCTCTAACTCAGGATTGAAATCATAAGCATTACCTGGTACAAAAACATCTGCATGGAAGTCAGTACGGATTTGACGAATCACTTCAATCGCTTCCTTCAAACCAGCCTCACTACGCGCCATACCTACGTTGTCCCACATGATTTTCCCTAACAATTTATGGAAGTGGTCAACAGATTTTGTTCCTTTATTATTGATGAATTTCTCTAAACGAGCTCTAACATCATTTTCTGCTTCAATAAATTCAGGTAATTCTGTAGAAATATGTCCTGTACGAATATCAGCAGCTAAATAATCTCCAATAGTGTAAGGCAATACAAAATAACCATCTGCCAAACCTTGCATCAATGCAGACGCTCCCAAACGGTTAGCACCGTGATCAGAGAAGTTAGCTTCTCCAGCGCAATAACATCCTGGAATAGAAGTCATCAAGTTATAATCAACCCATAATCCACCCATTGTGTAGTGAACTGCAGGATAAATCATCATCGGCATTTTGTATGGATTGTCATCAACAATCTTCTCATACATTTGGAATAAGTTTCCGTATTTTGCTTCAACGATAGCCTCTCCTAACTCACGAACACGTGCGTCAGTAGCATTCGGTTCGTGAATCAACATTGCTTTCTCACGTCCGTAACGCATAATCGCTGCTTCGAAATCTAAATAAACAGCTTCACCTGTTGCATTTACTCCGTATCCAGCATCACAACGCTCTTTCGCAGCACGAGAAGCAACATCACGAGGAACTAGGTTACCGAAAGCAGGATAACGACGCTCTAAGTAATAATCACGATCTCCTTCAGCAATTTGCGTAGCTGTTAAACGTCCTTCACGCAAAGCTTGTGCATCTTCTAATTTTGCAGGAACCCAAATACGTCCATCATTACGTAAAGACTCTGACATCAAAGTTAACTTTGATTGATAATCTCCAGAACGAGGAATACAAGTTGGGTGAATTTGCGTATAACAAGGGTTAGCAAAATAAGCTCCCTTTTTATGTGCTCTCCAAGCTGCTGTAACGTTAGATCCCATCGCATTTGTCGACAAGAAATAAACGTTTCCGTAACCTCCAGAAGCGATAACAACTGCGTGTGCAGAATGTCTTTCGATCTCTCCTGTAATCATGTTACGAGCAATGATACCACGCGCTTTTCCATCAACCAATACCAACTCCAACATTTCGTGGCGATTGTACATCTTGATTTTTCCTTTACCGATTTGACGGTTCATTGCGGAATAAGCACCTAATAATAATTGCTGTCCTGTTTGTCCTTTAGCGTAAAATGTACGTTGAACTTGTGTACCACCAAATGAACGGTTATCCAACAATCCTCCATACTCACGTGCAAAAGGAACACCTTGAGCAACACACTGGTCGATGATGTTACCTGAAACCTCAGCTAAACGGTGTACGTTAGCCTCACGAGCACGGTAATCTCCTCCTTTAATTGTATCGTAAAATAAACGGAAAACGGAATCTCCATCATTTTGATAATTCTTAGCAGCATTTACACCACCTTGAGCAGCAATCGAGTGCGCACGACGTGGTGAATCTTGGTAACAAAATGCTTTCACATTGTATCCCATTTCTGCTAAAGAAGCAGCTGCTGAACCTCCAGCTAAACCTGTACCTACAACGATAACGTCGATAGCACGCTTATTAGCAGGGTTTACTAAGTTGATATGATTTTTATAGTTTGTCCACTTTTCTGCTAATGGACCCGCTGGAATTTTTGAATCTAATGTTGACATATCATAAAATTATTTAGTCAAGAAAATGTAAACAGGAATCAAAGCGAACAATGCAGGTACCACGATCGCAAAAATGTTTCCGATTGTCTTAATTGCTGGTGTAAACTTCTTACCAGTTAATCCTAATGTTTGGAATGCTGATGCAAACCCGTGCATTAAGTGATATGCTAAAACTAGCATAGAGAATACGTAGAAAATTACAGCTACTAAAGCTAAGCTATTAGCTCCAACACCAGCTTCTGAAGTCTTATCAACTCCAAAAAATGCATAAACAACTGAATGTAAATCTTTATAAGCTACTGCAACCTTTGGATTAGTACCTTTTGACTCATAACTTGGGTCAATTTGTGCAATTTGCTCTTTGATAGAAGCTGTACTTTGGAATAACTCTGTTTTGTTTTTAACCTCAACTTGCTCTACTGGAACGTAAGATCCTTGAGTAGTATAATAGGCGAATACCTCCTCATCAACAACTTTGTTTCCTTCTGCCATTGTTGGATTATACAATACCTCTTTGTGTAATGGAAAGGACTCACTAGAATATTTAGCTTTCCACCAAAAGTTCTGCATGTGAGTAGCAACGAAAACCAAAATTAATGTTCCTAAAATAGCCATCGAACGAGAATACCACTTAGAATTCTTCTCAGGACGCTCATAAGAATACTTAATTGGACGCGCTTTTTTGTTTTGAATAGTCAACATGATACCATCGATAGCGTGGAATAATATTGAAATGTACGTTAAATAAGATAACGCCTTTACAGCAGGATTAGTTGCCATAAAATAAGCATACTCGTTGAATGCCCTTTTTCCCTCTACTCCAGGGATTAATAACTGAAGGTTACCAACCAAATGCCCTAACAGGAAGAGGCACAGGAATAATCCCGTCAATGCCATCCACCATTTTTTGGCGATTGATGAACTCAAAATTGCAGATTTGCTCATAAATTTAATAATTGGATTGTACTAAACTAACATACAAATTTAACATTAGTCAAAGTCATATAAAAGCATTATTCTAATTTAGACAGAGTATAAATAGGTAAAACAGTTAAAACATCACAAATATTAACATTTCTAGGATAAATTCCGTTAAAAACCAATCAAAACACGCTCTTTTGAAACTTTTAAACAAGCATTTGTTCCTAATTTTATCGCACGATTATCGTCTTGATGACCGGCAGGAAAATCAAAACAAATGGGAATTTTTCGAAATTGAAAATGTTCCAAAATAGTACGTTTATAATCTTCATTCGTTGGTATAAATGTTTCCCCTATCGAAGAAAATGAACCCACAATCAAACCAACAATCTCATCCCAAACACCAGCATCTTTAAAAGCATAAAGCATGCGATCTAAGGCATAAGCCTGTTCTCCAACATCCTCGATATACAAAATCTTACCGGAATAACTTGGTCGTTTTTTACTACCTAACTGCGAATACAGAATACTCAAGTTACCACCTATTATAGGAGCTGTAACTTCACCAATTTTATTGAAAGGATGTCCATCACAAGACAAAAGAATGGAAGTGCCCTTCAAACTACAAACAAGCGAATCTAAACTCTCCGGACTATTCGAGCTAAAATTTAAAGGCATCGTAGCGTGTAAACTGGCAATCTCGGAATAATCCAAATACTGATGAAAAACCGTAACATCGCTAAAACCAACAATCCACTTTGGCGCACGCAAAAAACCAGCCCATTGCAAATGATCCATTAATTGGATACAACCATACCCGCCACGTGCACACAAAATCGCCTTAACATCTTCGCGGTCTAATCCTTCTTGGAAATCGGCAACGCGTTCTAAAATTGTACCTGAATAGTAACCGTTTTCTCCAAAACAATCTTTACTCACCTCCACAAGAAAACCCTTCGATTCCAAAAAACGAACCGAAAAATCAACCGTTTCACGATCAATCGCCTTGGCCGGTGCACAGATATAAATTAAATCACCCTCTTTTAAATACGGTGGAACAACATGCATAACTATCATTTTGAACAAAAATAGAAGAAAACCACCAACTGAAATCACTAGCTTTGTATTATGGCTGATTCTTTACTTTCCCCTTACAACGACGCGTACTTTATGCGCCAAGCACTTCAAGAAGCTCAAAAAGCTTTTGAAAGAGACGAAGTTCCAATTGGAGCGGTTATCGTAGCAAACAATCAAATCATTGCACGGTCTCATAATTTAACAGAATGTTTAAATGATGTAACCGCACACGCTGAAATGCAAGCTATTACAAGTGCGGCAGGGACTTTAGGTGGAAAATATTTAACGGATTGTACCTTGTATGTAACGGTTGAACCTTGCGTGATGTGCGCCGGAGCTTTATATTGGTCCCAAATCACAAAAATCGTAATCGGAACACGCGACGAAAAAAGAGGTTCTATGCGTTTTGAAGGATTGTTCCACCCCAAAACAACTGTTGAAGTTGGATTGTTAGAAGAAGAATGTAAACAACTGATGCAAACCTTTTTCCAAAGCAAACGTTAATCTAGCTCAACTGCATTTCATTTTCCCTAAATTTGTTCTATGAATTATAGCAATCAAAAAGATATTATCTGCGCATTAGCAACTCCAAACGGTGTGGGTGCAATTGGTGTTATCCGTGTATCGGGTGAAGGGTGTATTCAATTGTTTTCCGCAAATTTTAGCAAATATTTACGAAACAAGGATACACATACCATTCATTTTGGTAATTTCAAGGACAACGAAGGTAACATCGTAGATGAAGTTTTGGTTTCTATTTTTCACCACGGAAAAAGTTTCACAGGAGAAGAATCCGTAGAGATTTCCACACACGGATCACCCTACATTTTACAAAAGGTAATGGAGGTTTTAGTAACCAGCGGAGCGCGTATTGCCAACCCTGGTGAGTTTACCATGCGTGCGTTCTTCAACGGAAAACTAGACCTATCTCAAGCGGAAGCGGTAGCAGATTTAATTGCCTCTCAATCACAACGCGCACACGAAGTAGCCTTGAAGCAATTAAAAGGAAACATCTCTAGCGAGCTAAAAAACTTGCGCGAGGAATTGATTCACTTTGCATCATTGGTGGAATTGGAATTAGATTTCGCTGAAGAAGATGTAGAATTTGCGGACCGCACGGAATTACTGACTTTGGTGACACATGTATTACAGGTAGTAACGAAAATGATTCAATCCTTTGAATTAGGAAATGCCATCAAAAATGGAGTTCCAGTGGCAATCGTAGGAGCACCAAACACTGGAAAAAGTACTTTATTGAATCAATTATTGAACGACGATCGCGCCATTGTGAGTAACATCGCCGGAACGACACGTGACGTAATTGAGGAAACATTAAACATAGACGGAATCATCTTCCGATTAATAGATACAGCAGGAATCCGCGAAACAGAAGAAGAAATTGAAGCCATTGGTATTCAAAAATCATTGAAGAAAATCCAAGAGGCTCAGTTAATTATCTGTATGATGGATGCTACAAACATCGAAGAAGTTGAAGCGGCAAGAGCTTGGTATGATGAATTAATAAAAGAATTTCCTAGCAAGAAAATCGTAAAGGTGTTGAACAAAATTGATATGGCTTTCAACGATTTGCAAAACAACGAAATAGGAATTTCAGCCAAAGACAATGTTAACATCGAAAACCTAACGAAATGGATGGTGGACCAAGTAATTGGTGGGGTGGACATTCAAAATGAGATCATTGTAACGAACGCTCGCCACCGTGATGCATTAGTGAAAACACAAGATTCGCTTACGCAAGCGCGCATGAACTTGGAAAACGGAATTACGGGTGACTTTGTAGCAATGGACATCCGCCAAGCGATGTTCTGGTTGGGATCTATCACGGGACAAATATCTGAAGATGACCTACTAGCCAATATTTTCAGTAAGTTTTGTATCGGGAAGTAACAATCATTTACTTTGGTTTACAATACTTTCTTTTACCTACAAAACAGCAAGTTACACCTTTTGGTTATTTACTTTTCTTTCGTATATTAGCACTATATGTACACCGTATGTACACCTTAAACAATAACATTAAACCAAGGTGTACTACTGTACAACTCAAAATAGTACATTATGACAATCACACTAAAACAAAAGAAAAATAAAGACGGAATGCTAAGTTTATACCTTGAATACTATCAAGGATCAACCATTGACAACGAAGGAAAGCGTAAACACATTAGACGATTTGAATATCTAAAACTATATATCCATAGCGATCCTAAAGACGGTCTGCAGAAAAAATATAATAAGGAACAACTATTATTAGCTGAAAACATACTTGCTATACGAAAGGCCGAACTACTACAAGGTAAATATTCGATCCAAGATAAGAACAAATCGAAGCAAAATTTCTTAACTTACTTCAAAGCAAAAACAGTAGAAAAGCAAAAAGATAAAACCATGACGACCTATGATAATTGGTTGTCCACATTCCATCACCTTGAAAAGGTAATACCTGCTAATCTTACATTTAATGAAGTAGATGAAGAATTTGCTAAAAAAGTAAGGAGGTATTTTGAAAAAGAAGCAATTACAAAAAGCAAAACACCTCTATCTCAAAATAGTAAGTATTCCTATTTCAATAAATTCAAAGCGTGCCTACGCAGTGCATTTGACGATGGAATAATATCGACAAATATAGCATCAAAGATAAAATCATTTGAGCAGGCGGAAAGTCAAAGGGAATACCTAACATTTAACGAATTAAAAAATTTAGCTAATACACATTGTAAATATGAGAACCTTAAAAAGGCATTCTTGTTTTCATGTCTAACCGGAATTAGGTGGTCTGACATTAACAACCTCATATGGTCAGAAGTCCGCGAAGATGGAGAACAAACGAGAATTCACTTCAGACAACAAAAAACAGATGGAGTTGAATATCTATATATTTCAAACCAAGCTAGAGAACTACTTGGTGACCGTCAAGAGAAATCAGAGAGAGTGTTTAAGGGATTGAAATATAGTATGACTTTCAATACCGAAATCACAAGATGGTGCATGCGGGCAGGCATAACTAAACATATCACTTTCCACTCAGCAAGACACACCAATGCGGTGCTACTTCTTGAAAACGGAGCAGATATCTATACTGTTTCTAAAATGCTCGGACATAGAGAAATTAGAACAACCTCAATATATGCAAAGATTGTAGATAACAGAATGCAAGAAGCAGCGAATTTGATACCTAGAATAAAATGAAAAATATAGAGACGAAAAAAGTACAATTTCTAGGAATTATGACAATCATTACAATGTCTAGTATCTGTTTAATCTTATTACAATTAAATTATCATGAATTCCATTACTATTTCAAACTAGTAACAACCAGTGGAAAATTAAACGTTCATGAGGGAGTTATATGAAAAAATAGAGGAGTTAATTCCACACCCACAAAACCTAAGTCATTAAATATATACAGATTAGCGTTTTTAATAAAAAAAATAAATGTTTAAAGCAATCATCAGTGTATTTGATGATTGTTGTTAATTTAGAATTTACACCTTTTACAATGATAAGATCATACTTAATACTTAATTCACTATTGATACTTTGTTTTATACTTGATTCGATTTATAATAGTGGCACAACAAAAATTTCATTTTTTTTGATTTCATTGGTTACATTTCTTATGATTTACAATAAACCTATACAAGGATTAGAAAAATTATTTAAAAGGTACTTTATTAAAATCACGCCTAAAAGCAAATTTGAAAACTATCAAGACAATAGACGATTAACAATCTTTATCCTAATAGGCATTTTCTACATATTTATCTTATTCACATGGATACATAATGAAGACAAATCTTGGCTTTTTAAAATAATTATAACGATATCAATACCTTTGGCTGTCTATATTACAAATCATCATATTTATAGTGAAAAATTTGAACACTTAATGAAAGAACAGTACAATTCTATTCAGGTAAAAAAAGAGAGTGTAGAAGAAATCTTAATTACTGGAGAATTAAGATTTAAAAAACTTGAAAAAAGAGAGGTAATGGCGATAATTGAAATTTTTAAAGGTATTATCAAGGATGAGTCACTAAAAGATTTTAGAAATTTTATACAGAAAGAGGGAATAAAGAACAAAATAATATGTGTGGATAATTCGAAAACCGGGGTATTTCGATATAAAAATCTTTTCAAATTGATGCATCTTATATTGCATGACAATAATACAGAATTTAGGGGACAACAAAGAAAAGACATGCTACTACTCTTACAAAATCACTTTGTAAAAGAAGAAAAAAATGTCATTCTTGAATTAAATTATAAATCTATGGAGGGAGCTTACTCTAGTTTTAATTTGTCTGAGGTCCCTAAAATCACAATTAAGACACTCTAATTTTTTTAATCACTCTAATTTAGAGTATAAGATAAAAACAGATTCAGAGCACTTCCTTTCCTTTGCATTACATATCAAAATAAAAGCAATGGAAAGAGAATTAATATTACTAAAATTAGAGCGAATTGAAAAGCATATCTTTAGCTTAAAAACAATTTTAACCGTAGATGAACTATCAGAATATACAGGATTCAAAAAATCGTATATATATAAACTAGTGCATCAAAACTTGATACCATTTTCTAAACCTAATGGTAAAGTTTTATTCTTCGAAAAAATCAAGATCGATACTTGGTTACTTGGTAACTCCTCCAGTTCTAAATCTGAGATTGAAAGCATAGCTATTCACTATGCGAAAAGCAACAAATCAAAATAAATACAAACATAAATTGAATGTATTATGGAGGAAAAGTTAGAATTCTCATTACACACTAATGATTCTGCGAATACTATTTATGACAGAGCTTTAAATTACATTAATAAGAAATACTTAATCCGGTTTAATAAGATTGCCTTAGAGCATGAGATTACACCAATAAATAAAGGGAAATGGTCAACTGTAAACATCAATTCTTTATTAATCGAGTTGTCTAGAGCTGGTATAGAAATATCATTAAATAAATTAGAGATCTTATTAGGTAGTGAACTGATAACAGCATACAATCCTATTATTAATTATTTCACAAACTTGCCTAAATGGGATGGAAAGAACCATATTCTGAATTTAAGTTCATTTATTGAAACTAAGGATAATAATCATTTTCATTATCATTTTGAAAAATGGCTTGCACGAGTAGTTCTTTGCGCTTGTAACAACGATTACGTAAACAAACAATGTATAGTATTTACATCTTCTCAAAATGTTGGTAAATCAACTTTTTTAAGATTTCTTATGCCTAAAGTATTAAAGTCACACTACATGGAAGACCTATCATTGAACAAAGATGGAATTATTGCAATGTGTAAAAACTTAATAATTAACCTTGATGAATTATCTGTCTTCTCAAAATATGACATAAACACACTAAAATCATACATGTCTCGAAGCACTGTAAACACACGTTTACCGTATGCAAAGAAAAATCAATTACTACAAAGAATATGTTCGTTTGTTGGATCCTCTAATCAAACTGAATTCCTTACAGATACAACTGGGAGTGTAAGATGGTTGATTTTTGAACTCAACAAGATAGATTTTAGATATAGAACAGATGTTGATATAGATCTGGTGTGGGCACAATCCTATTACAATGCCTTTCATAATAAAACATTCGAACCAAATTTAACAGCGTTAGATATTGAAGAAAATGAAAAGAAAAATGAGAAGTTCAGGGAAATACCTCCAGAGGAAGAATATTTAATCCAACACTTCGAAAAAAGTGATAATACAGACGATTTCAGAACAACAACAGAGATTGCACAAGTCATCATGATAAATTTTGGACATAATGTGTCTAGTGAAAAATTAGGACGAGTATTAAAACAACTAGGATACAACAGGATCAAACATTCTAAAAGGCAGGTGTATGGTTATCAGATAAAAAATAAATAAAAACAACTTACCTGCTTACCTACTTACCTGAATAAATAAACCCTTCGGGCTTTAGGAAAAGAGAAAACACAAGAATATAATAAGGTAAGAAGGTAGGAAGGTAAGCACATAAATTTTAAAATTCATAAATATATCGAGTCTAGAAAACTTAAAAGATTAAAGTTGATAGCGCACTTGCAACTTCTTAACGCTTCGTTACACTACTCTAAAGTTGCAATGCGGTCTACGACGTCAAAATCTAAAAAATTTAAAACATGGCTAAATCTTCTATCCATTTCAACGCAGTAAAAACTGCTTCAGAAAGTCACAACTATAGGCATCAGGAATTAGACTACCTAATCCCTGAACTAAAAGGAAATTTCCAAAATTGGTCTTCATCTTCGATAGAAGATAAATCAAAAGAAATTTCAAAACTTTGTAAAAAGCTTTCCGGACGAAAGCTTCAAAAAAATGCTGAACCTATTAAGGAAGCTGTCGTGAATTTAAATCCTCATCATAATATGGACGATTTAAAACGACTAGCTGAAGAACTTCAAAAGCAATTCAGTATTAATTGCTTTCAAATACACATACATCGTGACGAAGGTCACTATAATAAAGAATCAGGACAAATTATAATCAATCACCATGCTCACATGCTTTTTGATTGGCAAGATAAAACAAAAGGCACAATGCTACGATTAAAGAATCATGATCTCTCTAAGATACAAACCGTAGTTGCTGAAGCATTGCAAATGGAAAGAGGTGAACTCAGAACCAATTCTAACAGAGAAAGACTTGAAGCTATAGAATTTAAAGCGCTCCAAAAAGAAAAGGAACTTCTAAAAATAGAATTACGTTCTTACGAAATCCAATCTAATATGCGTAAAATCCAATACAAAGAACAAACGCTTCAACAGAACATATCTGAATTGGAGCAAAAAAAAAATAAAGTCAGAGAACGAATTAATACTATTAGAGAAAGAGGAGCATATCTACAATCTAGCGATGACTACAGAATCAAAAACTACCTTTACGACTCCATCACAAAACGATGGGAACACAACCCCGACAAACTTAATCGACTTAGTGCGATCCAAATTGTTAAAGCAATATTCCTCATTAGTTCAGATATTCGAAACCTTGAAAGAGCGCTATCTATCCATAAAACAAAGCAATAACCTAAACAACAATAAAAAAAGGGGACACTCTCTATAATCTATTCTTCTAAAGGTTTATTAGTTTAATAAAACTAATAAACTAATAAACTAATAAACTAAGACATCACTTAACACGTAAATGAATTCTGAAAAACAACTATTTATCAATCAGATAATAACTATCTTCGTTTAACATACGTTTACAAATATTATGGCTAAAAAAGTCCAAACAAAAAGCACTGAAGAGATCCTGTGGGATGCAGCAAATAAATTACGCGGTTCTGTTGAACCATCTGAATACAAACACGTAGTGTTAAGTTTGATTTTCTTAAAGTTTGCGCACGATAAATTTATCAAACGAAGAGGTGAACTCATCAATGAACACAAAGAAGCATTTCTAGAGATTCCAGAATTCTATCAGGCTGATAATATCTTTTATTTACCAGAAGAAGCACGTTGGACATTTATCATCGAAAATGCCAAACAAGAAGACATTACCCTAAAAGTAGATACCGCACTTAAAACCATAGAACGTACCAATAAATCGTTAGAAGGTGCATTGCCCGATAACTATTTCTCTCGCTTAGGATTGGATCAATCTAAATTTTCGGCTTTATTGGATACCATCAACAACATCGATACGCTTCGTGATGAAGCCCAAGATATTGTGGGGCGTGTGTACGAATATTTCTTGAGCAAATTTGCCATTGCCGAAGGAAAAGGGAAAGGTGAATTCTATACGCCGAAGTCGATTGTAAACTTAATTGCCGAAATGATTGAACCTTATAAAGGAAAAATCTATGACCCTTCTTGTGGTTCGGGTGGTATGTTTGTGCAGTCGTTGAAGTTTATTGAGAAACACCAAGGAAACAAAAAAGACATTTCCATTTACAGACAAGAGTTAACGAATACTACGTTTAAACTGGCTAAAATGAACTTAGCCATTCGTGGGATTTCTGCCAATTTAGGAAACAAAGCGGCCGATACTTTTGGTGACGATCAGCACAAAGAACTGAAAGCCGATTACATCATGGCGAATCCTCCGTTCAACTTAAAAGATTGGCGTGCTGAAAACGAATTAACGGATGATCCGCGTTGGACAGGTTACGAAGTTCCTCCCAAATCGAATGCCAACTATGCGTGGATTTTGAATATGATTTCGAAATTATCGCAAAACGGAGTGGCTGGTTTTATCTTAGCCAATGGTGCCCTTTCGGGTGGTGGCGAAGAATACAAAATCCGTAAACAGATTATAGAAAACGACTTGGTAGAAGCGATTGTGATTTTGCCTCAAGATATGTTTTACTCTACCAATATTTCGGTAACGCTTTGGATATTGAATCGAAATAAAAAAGAACGCACCGTAGAAGTAAACGATGGCGTTAAAAACTATCGTAACCGCGAAGGTGAAGTCTTGTTTATGGATTTACGCCAAAAAGGAGAACCGTTTGAAAAGAAATTTATTCAGTTTTCGGAACAAGATATTGAGCAGATTGCAGCAACCTATCACAACTGGCAACAAAAAGATTTTGCAACGACTTATACGAATGAACCTGAATATTGTTACAGTGCAACCTTAGAAGAGATTCGTAAAAAAGATTATTCGTTAGTGCCTAGTAAATACATAGCGTTTGTAAACCGTGACGAAAACATCGATTACGATTCCCAGATGCAAACGTTGCAAACCGAATTGAAAGACTTGTTTCAGCAAGAAGAAGCCTTGAAACAAGAAGTAGCTAACGTGTTTAAATCGTTGGGATATGAGTTATAAAAAGTTAGGAGATTATATTCAACAAGTAAATAATCGTAATAGAGATTTACAAGTTGATACATTACTTGGTGTAAGTATTACTAAAAAATTGATTCCTTCCATTGCTAACACGGTTGGAACGGATATGTCTACGTATAAGATTATCGAAAAGGGACAATTTGCATACGGAACCATTACATCAAGAAATGGAGATAAAATATCTATTGCTTTAGCTGATGAATACGAAAAGGCTTTGGTTTCTCAAATCTACATAGTATTTGAAGTAATTGATAAAAATGAATTGCTACCTGAATATTTGATGATGTGGTTTTCTCGACCAGAATTTGATCGTTATGCACGTTATCATTCGCATGGAAGCACAAGAGAATCTTTTGATTGGGAAGATATGTGTAATGTTGAATTACCTGTTCCATCCATCGAAAAACAGCGCGAAATTGTAGCCCAATACCAAGCGGTAGAAAACAAAATAAAAGTCAACGAACAAATCTGCGAGAAGTTGGAAGCTACTGCACAAACATTGTACAAGCAATGGTTTGTTGATTTTGAGTTTCCCTGCCTTCCTTCGGACTATCGTCCTCACGGGCAGGTAAACCAAAATCTGCCAATCGATGAATATATTACTAAGATAGGAAGTGTTTGTACATATAGTAAGGTGGGTGGTTTACCCGTTTCAGATGGCAAAACTTGGTTTGTATATCTTATCTTATGCGAGAACGATTCTGTTTATAAAGGAATGACGAATGATTTATACCGTAGGTTTTACGAACACTATATGGGAGAAGGTGCTGAATGGACAAAACTTAATACACCTTTAAAAGTTATTCATTGGGAAAGTTTTGCAACAAAGGAAGAAGCTGCAAAAAGAGAAAAAGATTTAAAAACAGGCTATGGTAGAACTTGGATAAGCAGGCAAATTGAAAAAGCAGGCGGAATCAATCAACTAAAAACCAGTTTACCTGCCCCGCAAACGGAGTTAAGGACGGCAGGGAAAATGGTTTTCAATGAAGAATTAGAAAAGGAAATCCCTGAGGGTTGGGAGGTTGGAACATTAGGCAACATTTGCGAATTTATTGATGGAGATAGAGGTTCAAATTATCCAAATGGTTCTGATTTTATTGAAAATGGATTTTGTCTATTTCTCAATGCAGGTAATGTCACAAAAAAAGGGTTTGATTTTAGTTCATGCTCTTTTATTTCTAAAGAAAAAGATAATCTTTTAAGAAAAGGAAAATTAAAAAGACAAGATATAGTGATAACGTCTAGAGGTACAGTTGGTAATATAGCTTTTTATACAGAATTTATTGAATTTGAAAACATTAGAATAAATTCAGGAATGCTGATTCTAAGACCATTAATTAAACCAAGTTTTATTTATACTCTTTTAAAATCGTATGAGTTTAATAAATTAATAGAAAATTACATTTCTGGTTCAGCAGTTCCACAATTACCAATCAAAGATTTGAGTATAATAAAGATATTAAAGTCAAGTGAAAATATAATGAATAATTTTTCTTCACAAGTTGAATATATCTACGGATTAATAGACACTATCAAGAATCAAAACCAAAAACTCACTCAGCTTCAATCGTTATTGTTAAGTCGCTTGGCAACGTTGGAGGGGTAAAAGAAAAACTAAACTACTATAAACTTAAGAAACACTATGAATTATGATAAATAAAGGCTCAGAATGGAACATTTGGGATTTACATGTACATACACCAGCATCAGGTTTTGCAACCGATGCTGATTACCCTACTTTAATTGAAAATATAAAAAAATCAGAAGCTGATGTGATTGGTATAAACGATTATTGTTCTATACAAGGGTATAAGAAAATTATGAGTTTTGGAGGAGTTGAAGGGAAAATTCTTTTTCCAGTGGTCGAATTTAGAATGAATAATAAAATTAATCATAAAAATTCTACAGCTACTGAAGGAGGAGTAAGTATAAATTTTCATATAATTTTTGATAACAGTGCTGATCTCAATAGTATAGAAGTAGAATTAAATAGTTTAGAATGTAAATTTGATGGTGGACACGAATCGAAATTAGGACATGTTACAACCGTTGAAGAATTAAGTAAAATATCTTTCGATTATTTTGAAACTATTAAAAAATTAAACTCATCTATTTTAAAAAATAAGTTTTTAGTTTGGGTACCTTATGATGAATATGGAGGAATAGATGCTATTGATCCTGTAAATGACGGATTTTTTAAGCTAGGTATTATAAACTCAGCCCATATTTTGGGGTCTGGGAATCAAAAACAAATTAATTATTTTCTAAGTGAAAGGTGTATTACTGATGTTGGAAAAAATATCGCATGTATTAAAGGTAGTGATTCGCACCAATTAGATTATCCGTTTGGAAAACTCCGAGATAAGGATTCAAAACCTACAGATAGATACTGTTGGATAAAAGGAGAAAAAAGTTTTAAAGCATTACAACATTTAGTAGTTGAACCAATTGATAGGATTTTAATTAAAGAAAAAAATCCAATTGAAGATAGGGTAAATAGTAACCGTACTAAATACATTGATTCAATCAGAGTAAATGCAGTTACGAATTATGATCCAAATACACAAGGAGAATGGTTTAATGGTGTTGATATTCCATTAAATCCAGAACTTGTTGCTATTATTGGTAATAAAGGTAATGGTAAAAGTGCATTGGCAGATATAATTGGACTATGTGGAGATTATAGTGGAAGTCATGAAGATTTTGCTTTCTTAAATAAAAAGAGATTTGGAGAACACAACGGAAGAAAATCATCAAATTTTGAAGCTACATTAACATGGAAAAGTGGTAATTCGATAACCAAAAATTTAAACGAAAAAGTTGAAGAATCTGTAACTGAAAAAGTGAAATATTTACCTCAGGGTTATTTTGATAGATTAACAAACAATCACGATTCTGTAGAGGACTTTAATAGAGAAATAGAGAATGTTGTTTTCACTCATTTAGAGGAAGCAGATAAATTAGGAAAAAATACATTCAAGGAATTAATTGATTTCAAAACTTCAGTAACAGAAGAGGAAATACTTGTTTTAAAAAACAAACTACAGGCTATAAATAAGTCTCTATTTGAAAAAGAAAAAAAGCTAAATCCAGATTATAAAAAAGGCATTGAAAATCAAATAGAACTTAAAGACAATGAGCTTAAGGCTTTAATTGAACCTAATGTAGTTCCTAATCCCAATGAAGATGCAGCACATGCAGAAAAAAATAAATTAGTAAATCAGAAGCTTGAAGAATTAAATCAGAAACTTGAAGATGAAACAAACTTGTTGATTTCTACCAAGGAGAAAAAATCAATTTTATTGATTGAGATTAATAATTTGAAGACAACTAAGCAAAAGATTGAAAATAAGGTTAAAGAACTTGGATTATTCAAAATAGAAATTAATGATGATTTGTTAAAATATGGTTTGGATATCAACAATATCTTAACTATAACTTCTAATCTAGAAAGTATTGATAGTATTCTAGCAGTAAAAAATGATGAATACACAAAAATTAAAGTACTATTAGGAGATGAAAGTAGTCATGAAGCTAATTTTAAAACTATTCCTCAAAAGATTGATGAATTAAAGTTACAACAAGCGAAAATACAAAATGAACTAGGTGAGGCAGATAAAATCTATCAAAATTATCTTATTAATAAAAAGAAATGGGAAGAAGATAGGAAGAAGATCATTGGAGATATCGCTACAAATGGCAGCCTTGAATTCTTTAAAAATGAAATAAAATATATCACTGAATTACTTAATTCTGAAATTCAAGCAGAAAGAAAATTACGTTTAGATGTTACAAAAGAAATTTTTGAACTAAAAGAATCTGTATTAGATATTTATAAAACAGTTAAGCATAAGATTGATAAAATAATTGAAGAAAATATTCATTTATTATCAACATACCCAATTCAAGTAGAAGCTTCATTTGTGTTAAAATCTAACTTTCAAAAAAAGTTTTTAGAATATATTTCTCTTAATAAAATTGGAACTTTTTATGGTAGAGAAAATGCTGAAATTCAATTACGAAAATTATTAGAAGAATCTAATTTAGATACATTCGATAACATTTCTAAATTGCTAGAATCTATTACTAATGCTTTATTTATAGATTTAAGAGATGCTAATAAGCAATTAACTAATATTGATAATCAAGTTAGTGATGTCGTTGAATTATATGATTATTTGTTTTCATTAGATTTCGTTGACTATAATTATGAACTACGTCAGGGAAGTAAAAAATTAAGTCAGCTTTCTCCTGGAGAAAAGGGTGCATTGCTTCTTATTTTC
>JAZQRM010000074.1:0-5127 GCA_045629585.1 Taishania sp.
GAGAGTACTCGATTTTGTAACGGATGCCACTACCTCTCAAATCCGAATAGAGATTTCTAGAGGCATGGCGATGATTCAAGGACAAGCTAAATACGTAGATAACCTAAAATTACGTAAGTTTACAGGTAACACGTCAGTATACAACACAAACTACAGTAATATGTCTATCACAGCAAACGCATTGGATGGTTGGATTCCAGACAACTGGTCGACGACTTCAGCTACGGTTGATCAAGCCGCTGGGCAGTATCGTTTGGTGGCTATTGGTTCGGGAGCAACGGCAAAAGTACAGCGCGAATTTACCGCTATGCCAAACCAAGAACACCGTTTCCAATACAACCTTTCTCTTTTGAACGCTGGAAGCACCACCATACGTGTAGAGCAAAAAGTGAATGGTGTTTACCAATATCTTTCCACGCAGCAAACCCAAACCAACAGCGGAACGTATGAGTTGTCTTTCACTCCACAATGGGAGGACATCCGTATCTCGTTTAGTGGTACAAGCCGCTACGCGCTTAATAATCTGTATTTAGATCGCGACCATGTGGATACGTTGGTTGCTAGTTATGTGATGGGAAGAAGTTATCGTTATGGGTTCAACGGTATGGAGAAGGATGACGAGGTGAAAGGGCGAGGAAACAGCTATACAACTGAGTTTAGACAGTATGACCCGAGGTTGGGAAGATGGTTGACGATTGATCCGTTAGCCTATCAATTTTCATGGCAAAGTCCTTATGTGGCATTTGACAATGATCCTATTTTACTAATAGATCCTGATGGGAGGGCCGCAAAGGAAGGTGATAAGAGATTATCTGTTGGAGCTAGATTTAAAAATTGGATATCGGGAAATAGCTATAAGAATTGGGTAAATAAAATAGCTTCTGAAAATGGAATAAAGGAGTCCGATATATCACTTCATGAAAATAAAGAAGTAGTTGCTTTTAAGGTTGGGAATAATCTTCATGTTCAAGCAAGAAAAACAGGGTTTAGTTTCTCTGAAACTGTAGATTCAGATGAATCAGAGTTGGGTGCTTTTGTATTTTATAGTTCCAACATGTCAAGAGGTATAAGAGATGCTGACTTTGGGGATGAGGGATTTAATTGGGATAATATTTCAATATCTAATTCACAGGTTCAAGCTATTGGACCAGATATTGGTGGTCCAACTAAAGGAAAATCTATAATTAATGCTGGGTCTAAAGCACTTACGTTATTCTCAAAAATAAAGTCTTCTAAAAGTTTAATTAAAGCAGCACAATTGCCAATTAAGGGTAGAATACGATTTGTTCCACGTGCAGCGGATATAAAAAATGCAAAGCTTTTACAAAAGAATCACGGATATGTTGATAAATTTGGAAATATATGGACGAAAGGACCATCAAGAACAAAGGGTCAGGCATTTGAATGGGATGTGCAACTTTCTTCAAAGGGAAGAGAAATGTTCCGTCATATGATCGGGGATAAGAAACATTTAAATGTTTCACTTGATGGTAAAGTAACACACCTGTAGAATTAAAATATGAAAACAAATGAACTGTACTGTATGCTATTGTTTAAAACCAACAATAAGCAATCATTAAAAAAACTTTTGGTTAAATTTGAAAATGTATTTGGCAAAAGTGTACTAATTAGTGAAAATATTTATTGGAAAGACGAGACATTATATAAAGTAGAACTGATACAAAGTATTAATGTTAAAAGTTCATTTGAATTACTTAATATAATGCTTTACAAATGTTCATTACTTTCACCTAGTTGGTATTTTACTATCCCGAGGGATTTTAATGTAGAAACATCTTCTTTGTCCGCAATTTGTGATTCTAGTATATTAATTCCAGGTTTAAATTGGATAAACATTGAAATTAGGTAGTGATACATTGAAATTACTGATGTAATACACCTTAATCAAATTTTTAGGTAGGAGGGTAATGTTCCAAACTTGCACCTGATATATTTATTGAAGTTTAAATAATTGAAAACCAGAAGTATTTTGTTTCTGGTTTTTTGTTTTTTGCACAACTTGTGATATAGTTCTAATCAAAATAATGCGAAATAGGTATCTTAAAAGCAGTGTTTTTGTACTATGTGTTCTAAACTTGCACCTGCTGGTGCATAAATATTAAGTAATCAAATAAACATTAAAAACGTCCAAACTATCCAAAACATACCCAACCGAGTGTCAAGCGATGCTCGGTTGGGTTTCTTTACAACCCCAGTGGTTCTAAAACCCCACATCCAAAATTGGGCAGTGAATAGTCAAAGTCATTTGTTACAGCAAGGCGTACACACGACTAACAATGTGGTGACAAATCGCAGTATCTTGACCAATTCGATGATTTCAAAAACATTTAGCACTACAATTAATACGCAATATGCATTCTCGATGGATGATATTACGACCTATTCGCCTCCAACTTCACCGGGTGGTGGGATTTCTTTACTCATTGTAAATTATGATTATACGTTCCGCGTGTACAAAGGAAGTAGTACGACAGCTTTTTATACGACTCAGTTTAATCTAGCTAATGCGACGAGAGTACTCGATTTTGTAACGGATGCCACTACCACTCAAATCCGCATAGAGATTTCTAGAGGCATGGCGATGATTCAAGGACAAGCTAAATACGTAGATAACCTAAAATTGCGTAAGTTTACAGGTAACACGTCGGTATACAATACAAACTACAGTAATATGTCTATCACAGCAAACGCATTGGATGGATGGTCTCCAGACAATTGGGCGACCACTTCGGCAACGGTTGATCAAGCAGCTGGGCAGTATCGTTTGGTGGCTATTGGTTCGGGAGCAACGGCTAAAGTACAGCGCGAATTTACCGCTTTACCCAACCAAGAACACCGTTTCCAATACAACCTTTCGTTGCTTAACGGAGGTTCTGCAACGGTTCATGTACAACAGCTTGTAGGAAGTGCATACATAGACGTGCCAGGCGTTTCACAAACTCAAACTTCTAGCGGAACCTACGAGTTGTCTTTTGTTCCAACAGAAACGGACATCCGTATCTCTGTAAGTGGCACCTCCCGCTACGCACTAAACAATCTGTATCTCGATCGCGACCAAATCGACACCTTGGTTGCTACGTATGCGTTAAGCAGAGGATATCGTTATGGATTCAACGGTATGGAGAAGGATGATGAAGCGAAGGGAGCAGGAAATAGTTATGATTTTGGTGCGAGGATGTATGATAGTAGGTTGGGGCGTTGGTTGACGATAGATCCACTGGCTGGGAAGTATCCAAGTTTAAGTACTTATAATTTTGTGGCGAATAGTCCACTTGTTTTTGTTGATCCCGATGGTAAAGATTTAATTGTTGGTGGTAAAACTGATGTATCTGTTCATGATATTAAGTCTTTACTTCCAGAGGAATATAGATTATTGATAACAGTTAGCGATGCAGGTAAGATTATGTTTGATCATTCTCAGCTTCCTGATAATATAAGGACTTATGAAGGTGTCAAATTACTTATTGATATGACTGAATCAAAGAAAAGTTATCTGTATTCTGTAGGTGATGAATTAGTTGGTGTTGATCGTGGATCAAATATAGCATATCTTAATAGATGTGCAAACGTACAAGAGTTAAAGGATGCGCCAACAGCGGGAGGAGCTATACTAAATTTTTCAATAACATCTCGTAGTGATCTTAAAACTTCAGATCTTGAAAATTCATTACCTGAGGATGGATTTCAAGGAGCAGTTTCAATACAGGATGGTACTTTTTCTCGAGTTAATAAGTAACTTGGAATAGGTAAATTTGAAATCAAGAGGAATACAATAGTTTTTCATGAACTAAAAGAAAATTATTTAAGAACAGAAAAAGAACTAGATTATGATGGTAATAAAGGAGCTCATAATGAGGCAAACACAGTAGGTAGCAAGTTTTCAAAAGAAGTTAATGGCAAAGGTGACCCTATGACAGGAACAGCAACACAATTTGATCCGAAAAAAGACTGATTTTTATGATTAGAAATATTTTGTTCTTTATTTTTTATGGTTTAACAAATATATTGTTAAGCCAACCTAAATGTAGTTATAATGAAATATTATGTTATGAAGTGAAAAAATTAGATAATAAAAAGCAGAGTGTACTATTTTTAAAATATATTTACTTTGAGGAGGGTAAGCTTGAAAGATTTGTACATTTTAATGAAGCAGGTAACGCTGTAAAAAGTGTTATATTTCATTATAATGAAGATCATTTATGTGACATGGTTTATGTTTATGAAAATGAGGTGTATAGTGATACCACCTTTGCAAGTTTCGATAAACAAGGCAATCTTATTCCAATAAGACAAGCAACTGGCATCAATGTAGGTAAAGCCAAAGACGTTAAAATTCTTAAGGATCGTTGTGGACGTATAGAAAAAGTGGTTTATCGGAGAGTAAATCGGGGAGATACAAAGAAAATTTTAATTTATAAATATAATTGATTTTTCATTTCTTCCGTAAGTTTCTACACGATGTTACTGAGCTTAAAGTGTACCCTGAGGTTCACGAAGGGAAGCATTGTGTGGTAAATGAAAAATAGAATCTAAAAAGTTCCAAAACATAAAGCCGAGTATCATTTTTTTTGATGCTCGGCTTCTTTTTTTACCAGGTTCACCACCTACAAAATCCCACAAATCACCCTCTGGTGACCCAAAACACAGCTAGTTCCGATAACCATAGGAACAAAATAGCTTGGGTCACTAGATTCTGTGTAAACACAAGGCGCTTCGAGAGCCTCAGCGACCGGGTGTTTGACCGGGTGTTTGAATCGGTGTTTGATTGGGTGACCACCTCTCAAATCCGAATAGAGATTTCTAGAGGATTAAACGCTGTAGTTGGTTATTCTAAATACGTAGATAACCTAAAATTGCGTAAGTTTACAGGTAACACGTCGGTATACAACACAAACTACAGCAATATGTCCCTTACAGCAAACGCATTGGATGGATGGTCTCCAGACAACTGGGCGACCACTTCGGCAACGGTTGATCAAGCAGCTGGGCAGTATCGTTTGGTGGCTATTGGTTCGGGAGCAACGGCAAAAGTACAGCGCGAATTTACCGCTTTACCTAACCAAGAACACCACTTCCAATACAACCTCTCCCTCCTCAACGGAGGAA
>JAZQRM010000075.1:0-13498 GCA_045629585.1 Taishania sp.
AGGTAGGTAGGGCTCTGCTTCCAAGCGCTCTGAATGCGCAGTGGAATTAATGGGGGAAATTAAGATGTTGGTTCCTAATTGAATGTAGAAGTTATTGTTTGTCTTTGAAGGGATGTTAAATTGTACAGAAAGCGGAATGTTGAAATTTGTTCCACTTGTTCGAGTGAATGCCGAGTAATAGCGATAACCTATTGATGTAACATCTATGATTAATCCTGTGTTGAGATCAAAATGAGGAGCCATTTTCCATTGCATTAAACCTCCTAATCCAAAGCCAAAATTGGGGTTGTAACTTGAGTAGCCAACAAAGTCGTTAACATTGGATTGATTGCCAATAAAGGAATTGTTTACGTTAGCAGTAAGAGCAAAACTCAGGTTGGATTGTGCCTGTAATTGATTTGCGACAATTGAGCTGAACAAAATGCTCAAGGTCATTAATATGAATTTCATAGTAGGTGTATTAGTATTAGTTTAAAAGGATTTTTCTTATGATAATTCCTTTTAAACTATTTAGGTAAATAAAATAATATTTATTTCTTGTGATATCAATAGGTATATTAATTGAGTATGTTTGTGAAATGTTGTTGTGATTATAAGTTAGATTTGTAATTGAATTCCCCTGTTCATCATATAAATCTATGTAATTAATTTGATTTAAAGAGTCTATTTGTATGTATAGGTTTGTGGTTACAGGATTTGGGAAAATATTGCAATATAAGTGTTGTCATCTACGATGAAATCAGTCTCAATTATTCCTGCATCACTAATTCCTACAATTTCAATAGGGGTTGTTAATCCATTAATCCCTTCAGGAAGTTCTTTTAAGATACTAAAGTTGAATTTACAAATATTATTACCATCTTTGTCTTTCGTTAAAATAAAGTTGTTTTTATCGAAATCACCTGTCACAGTAATTTTACCTTTGTTAAATGTGACTTTACCTTCGTAAAATGTGTTTGCAGTCTTCCATACGCTATCCGAGCTTGTAGAGGGTAACCACATTATTAACTCAAAAGAGCTGAATAATTCAGAGTCTGAAATAAGCAATTCTCCCTTAACATTTTGTTGGTAATATTATTTTGATTGAAAATACTTTCCGATACTTCAATACTAGACTCTTCCATGCCATCGCTTTCGGTTATCGTTTCATATTTATCTAAATATAACTTGTTGTATAAATCAGAATACTGTTTTCCTCTGGCACAGATTCTTTTGTTTTTGTGCACGCTCCCATTGAAAGTCCAAGCGCCAAAATTATTTTTTACTTTTTGCCAAGCACAACTATTTTCTATTGAGGCAAATGCATATCCACCAGTACCTTGATTTGGACAGACATAAGCTATTTGTTTCCTTGGTATTCCTAGGTAGGAGACTCTAGCTTTTGATTTGAATTTCCACCAAGGGTTGTTATTTATAGGAAGCCAACAAATGTTTCGATTACGACATATTCCATCAGCAAACACGATGTTTGATGTAACGGATAATAAAAGAAATAAAAAAAGGAGATGAAATTTTAGATTTTTTATATAGTAGTGTTTTATTAAAGGACAAATGTATATTTATAAATGAAGATTTCCAAAGTCGTGTTGTCATTTTTTTAACCTATTATTTTAGGTTGTAGGGACTGTTTGTTTTTTTTGGTAATTAAAAATTAAACTGTAAACGCAGTTTTTGTATTAAACTATAATTTTCCATGTTAAGTGTAAGGTCTAATTAATTGAAATATCTCTAGGTCATCGATTCAGTTGTTTACGTTGGTTATTCCTTCCGTTGTTAGATGAAGGAAAATAAGACCTTTCAGAAATATATTGTCGTCTTATGACCTTTTACGTTTATTTGAGCCGTTTTTTTACAATGTTTATGGGGGGGTTAAAAAATAGATTTCACATTAGTCATCTTTCTTGTTATCGCTCTTTATGATTTCTGCCATAATTGGTCTTCATTCTTTTACAGGATCTTGGTTGAATATTAGGGGAGGTTTTTCAGCTTAACACTTGCCAGTAATGCAAAAAAAGCCGAATCTAAATCCGGCTTTTCTATTTCTTATTCGGTTTATTTACATTCTCCATCGGGAGTACAAACAGCTCCATTAATTACTTCAAAAGGAGATTTTGGATTCTCTTTTTGCCACTCTTCGAATGCTTTTTCAATTGTCTGTAAAAATGTCTTAGAATCTTGGGCTCCAGATACTGCGTATTTTCTGTTCATTACAAAAAATGGAACTCCTTGCACTCCTAGTTGTTGCGCTTCTTGAATGTCAAGTTTCACTGCTAAGGCATATTGATCATCCGTTAATGCAGTTTCTATTTCAGCGTCAGTTAGACCAATGCTTTTTGCAATTTCAATTAGGTCGCTTTTAAGATTTAAGTCTTTTCCATTTGTAAAGTACCCTTTGAAAAATTCTTCTTCCGCTTTATCTCCCCATCCTTTTGTTTTTGCAAATTGAATGATTCGATGTGCATTGAAAGAGTTGGCAACTTTAGCATGGTCGAAATCGTAAACTAAACCAGCTTTTTTTGCTGTTTCAACTACACCTTTGTGTATTTCTTTTGTCTGATCTAGTGACCAACCTTTTCTTTTTGCTAAATATTCATAAGTTGATTCCGTAATTCCTTCTGTAGGAACAGTTGGGTCTAATTGAAAGCTTTTCCAAACGATTTCAATTTGATCTGCATGTTTGAATTTCGCAATTGCTTGTTCATAATTGCGTTTTCCGATATAACAAAATGGACACATAATGTCGCTCCAAACTTCTATTTTCATCTTTCTCTCCTTTGTTTTTTCAGTTTTTAATTGTGCTACGACCTCTTTCCTTTGGAATGAACTTACTGTCCATGTAACTGCAATTCCCAAAAGTAGAATCGTAAACAGCGTTGCTTTACGCGTTTTCATAACTACAAATTGTATTACTACTTAAAGATAATCATTTGTTTGCTCATTATCAAATATCGCCTCCTTTACAAAAGGATAATAGGAGTCATAGGAATACAAGAATTTAATAATAGTGGAGTGATTTTACCTGATTTCATTCATTCAATAAAGAATACCAGCTCTATCCAATTTTCAACCTGTAACTTGTAATCTTCAATCTTGAATTTTGAATCTTGAATTTGCAACCTGTAATCTTCATTCTTTAATTACTTATATTTACAGGCATATATTACAATGAAATGCTAAAAAATATTATTCGAAAGACCCTTATTTTCTGCCACCTCGATTTAACTAAAAATCTTAAATACGATCGATTAACTGCGCTTATTCTTAAAAAGGTTTTGACTATGAATTCTACAACTGTGGATGTTGGTGCTCATAAAGGTGAAATTGTAGATTTAATCTTGAAAACAGCAAAACGCGGGACCGTTCATGCTTTCGAAGCTATTCCTAAATTTTCTTTGGCGCTTAAAGCGAAGTTTGCTGGTGATAAAAGAGTAATCATTCACGAAACAGCGTTGAGCGATGAGGTTGGAACGACCACTTTTAACTATGTTAAGAATGCGCCAGCTTATAGTGGAATGAAACAACGTACTTATGCGATTGAAAATCCGGAAATCGAATTGCTGACAGTGCAAATGACTCGTTTGGATGATTATGGTTTGTCTAAGGTTGATCTGATCAAAATTGATGTCGAAGGAGCTGAAATGCATGTTTTAAAAGGAGCTAAAGCAACGATTCAAAAATCAAAACCGGTTGTTCTTTTTGAATTTGGAATCGGTGGAAGTGATCATTATGGAACGACCAGTGATGCTATTTTTGACTATTTCCAAGAATTAGAGATGGGGATTTATACTTTAGCTGGGTTTCTGAACAGTGATAAACCGCTTTCGAAAGCTCAACTTGATTCTACCTATAGTGATCGAACAGATTATTATTTTGTTGCGAAGTAACCATTTTTTTTAAGGCCATAAAGAATGAACTGTCTTATAGGAATTAGAGATTAATTTCTACCATTTTTTGGTTAGAAAGTTTATCTTTGCGGCTATTAATCAATGTTTTTTACTTTACTTATGAAAAGTTTGTTCAAACGTACACTGTTGTTTGTCAGTTTGCTTTTTGTTTGCTCATTTTCTTTTGGGCAAATTATTATTACCGAATTTTCTTATGATCCACCAGAATCAGGGACAGATTCTTTAGAATTTATTGAGATTGCTAATATAGGTAATCAAGTCGTGGATATTTCTGGTTATAAATTGTTGTTCGGAAGTACGATTGCAGAACGATTTGTATATCCTGCAAACACCACTTTGGGCCCAAATCAGGTTAGTGTGATCGCTGTAAATGCGGCAGCGTTGCAACGTTGTTACAATATGACGACCTTAGCGCGCCAATGGACAGGTACAACTGGTTTAGGAAATAGTGGTAGTAAAATTGTGTTACGTACAGCTGCTAATGTTACTGTTGACAGTATTTCTTTCACTAGTGGTGCTGCTCCAACGGGTACTAATGGCAATGGAAAGACTGCTGTTCTATGTGATTTTACACTTGACAATAATGTAATGGCCAATTGGACGGCTTCTACGAATGCAATTCTAAGAAATGATGCTCCTTATACAGTTAATGGTAAAGCATTGTTCGGGTCTCCTGGTTTTTTGGAGTGCGGTTTAACTACTGACCCTGACCCTGTAACAGAAACTAATGATGAGATTGAAAATGCAGTAGTCTTGACTGTGGGTACTACATGTGTGCCAATCGCAGGTAACTTGCTAGATGCGACTGAATCTTTAGAAGGTTGTACAGGAAGTGGTGCTGCCAATGATGTTTGGTATTCATTTGTTGCCACGTCTATTGCTTTAATGATTGATGTGTTAACAGAGGAGGATATAGTGCTTGCTGTGTACTCGGGAGATGTTGACAACTTAGAAGAGATGGTTTGTATGGATGCGGTTAGCGAGAATGAACAGTATAGTTCTGCGAGTTTCGTGATTGGAAACACTTATTTTGTACGTGTTTTTGCTTATGATTATGACGATGTTGTTTCCGGAGATTTCACCATTTGTGTTAGTGAATTTGATGTAGTTGAAAACAATGATTGTACATCTGCAATTGCTTTAACATCTTCAATCGATTGTACGCCGATTCGTGGAACGTTGACAAATGCTACTGCTACTCTTATTGAAGAGTCTCCGTGTAATGGTTATGAAATTAAAGACGTGTGGTTTAGTTTTGTAGCGCAGTCACCTATTACGACTATTTTTGTAGCGGAAATCGATGACATGGATGCTATCGTTGAAGTGTTTCAGGGGGATTGTGACAATCGAACTTACTTAGCATGCCAAGATGGTAGTGGTTACACAGAAGAGGTTGATTTGACGAACTTAACGGTTGGAAATACCTATTACATCCGTATCTCGGATTATTATGAAGCGATTGCTGGTTCTACTGAATTTAGCATTTGTGTAACGCATGAAGTTGTTAATCCATGTGAAGGAGTAACTATCGCTGGTGCAGTTGCAGGTTGTGGAACTGATGCAGAAGTTACGGTTAATGGAGGACTTGCTCCTTATACCTTTAGTTGGTCCAATAATGAAATGACTGCTTCAGTGACAAACTTAGTAGTTGGTGAATCGTATACAGTTTTTATCGCAGATGCGAATGGATGTGAAGGTGAAGTTATTTACTTACCGGTTGCTTGTCCAGTTGTTGACCCATGTGAAGGTGTTGATATTACAGGAACAGTTGCAGGTTGTGGAACTGATGCAGAAGTTACGGTTAGTGGAGGACTTGCTCCTTATACCTTTAGTTGGTCAAATGACGAGACTACAGCTACAGTGAGCAACTTAGTAGTTGGTGAATCGTACACAGTTTTTATCGCAGATGCGAATGGATGTGAGGGTGAAGTTATTTACGTACCAGTAGCTTGTCCAGTTGTTGATCCATGTGATGGTGTGGAAGTGACTGCTGATGTAGATGGATGTGACGGTGAAATGCGCGTGACACCAGCTGGTGGTACAGAACCATACACTTATCTTTGGTCGAATGGTGTAACAACACAAACCGCTATTGTTGATATTAATGATGAAGAGGTTTATTTCGTGACTGTTACGGATGTGAACGGATGTTCAACAACAGAGGATTTTGAATGGAGGGACTGTGCTTCTGTAGCTAAAGTGGATGGATTAAGCACATTTAATGTTTATCCAAACCCTACAAATAATCGTGTAACAATTGAAATTGAAACAATTTCTGCTGAGCAATTAAAGATTGAGCTAATCAACGCGCTTGGACAATTAGTGCTGGTTACAGATGTTGTAAATACAGGTAAAGGACAACATACTTTATCTTTGGATACTATTCCATCTGGTTTATACTTGATTTCAATTAAAGGAAAAGATATTAGTAAAACAGAACGTTTGAATGTTATCAAATAGTAGTGTAATCTACGAGTATTGAAAAGGGCGCTGAATAGGCGCCCTTTTTATTTTATACAGATTTGACTAATTATTTATTCAGCCATAATATGTTTTCCTGAAAAAAAATAGTGAACTATTCGCTTAATCTAAAGGTATTCTGTTAAAAAGACACGTAAGAACGTAAGTTTAAAACATAAATGCTAAAATCATTAGCATTTATTGGCAGGTTATTTATATTTTAGTGTAAATAAATCATCTACTATGAAGAATTACATTAATGTTTTGAAGAATACTTTTAATTATCAAGGTAAGGCATCTGAGAGTGAGTTTTGGTTGTTTTATGTGGTGAGTTTACTAATGAGTGTACTCATTTATTTTATTGAGTATCCTTTGACCGGAAAAGGAATGTTTCAGGAAATTTACAACTATCTAATGATTTTACCTTTATTAAGCGTTGGAGTACGTCGATTGAGAGATGCTGGTTTCTATGGTTGGTTGTTTTTAATTCCAATTGTGAATTTGATACTAGCAGCGTTACCAAAGAAATTATAATAGAACAAAAAAGGCGCCATTGGCGCCTTTTTTTATAACTGTATCTCATTCTTCTGAGCAAAGAAAAACTGATCTGCTTTTCCTTCAATCTCAGCTAGAATATCCATGATTTCATTCAAATCAAAAGAAGTAACCAACTTCATGCGGTAATCTTTAAAATGAGAGATTCCTTTGAAGTAATTGGTGTAGTGACGTTTCATTTCCGCTACTCCCAACTGTTCTCCTTTCCATTTTACACTCATTTCTAAGTGACGCTTGGCAGCAGCAACGCGCTCAATCACGCCCGGTTTAGCCATGTGTTGTCCCGTTGCAATATAATGTTTGATTTCATTAAAGATCCAAGGGTAACCAATGCTTGCACGACCAATCATCACACCGTCTACTCCATATCGGTTTTTATATTCCACTGCTTTTTCAGGTGTGTCGATGTCTCCGTTTCCGAAAACAGGAATGTGCATGCGAGGGTTGTTTTTCACGTCCCCAATCAAAGTCCAATCCGCTTCACCTTTATACATTTGCTTACGCGTACGTCCGTGAATGGAAATAGCTTCAATTCCAATATCTTGTAAGCGTTCGGCAACTTCAACAACGTACTTCGTGTCTTCATCCCATCCTAAACGTGTTTTCACTGTTACAGGAAGTTTGACTTGGTCAACAATCGCTTTGGTCATGGCAACCATTTTCGGAACATCTTGCAAAATTCCAGCTCCAGCTCCTTTACAGGCTACCTTTTTAACTGGACATCCGTAGTTGATGTCGATGATGTCTGGTTGTGCACGTTCGATGATTTCCGCACATTGACGCATGGATTCGATTTCTGATCCAAAGATTTGAATTCCAATCGGACGTTCGTATTCGAAAATGTCCATTTTCTGGACACTTTTTGCTGCATCGCGAATCAATCCCTCAGAAGAGATGAACTCAGTATACATTAAATCAGCTCCGTTTTCCTTACAAAGTGCACGGAAGGGTGGATCACTAACGTCCTCCATTGGAGCTAAAAGCAATGGGAAATCTCCCAATTCTATATCGCGAATTTTTACCATGTGAGTACAAATTTACGGATTACATGTAAGTAAGCGTAGTTTGTTAAGGATTTATTGACAAATCTTGTCGTGTTAAAGTAAAATTATTGTCCTTCGGATTCGTTCTTCAGTTTCTCAAAAAACTTACCGACTTTACCCTTTTCTTTTTTCTTGACTTCGATTTCATCTTTCCCGTCATCAATTATAACGGTTTCTCGCGGAGCTGTTTTTGTTTCCACTTTCTTCACCGTACTGTCTTTTTTGAATAATCCTAAATCCGTTTTTAGCATGGATTTAATATTTTCCTTTTCTTGTTTGTTGTATTCTTGCGTACTTTGTTTTTTAGCTTCTTTGTCCCATGTGAACTTCGGGTGACTTAAATTTCCATACATTCGTAAAAACACCAAAACACCTGTTTCGTCATCTACCACATTGCCAAATTCGGATGTTATATCGCGTTTCAAATCTCGGAAACGGAAGCCAAAATGGTAGTCAATATTGTTGTCAAAATCGTGTGTTCCGCTCCATTTGATATTCATCAAGCTGTTCTCGATCACCATATTGGGGATGCGGATAATGCCGTTTGCAATTTCGATGGTGTTTTCAATGGTTTTAAATTGGATATCTTTTAATCGATTACCGATGTCGTCCACATTCAGTTTTCCAATGGCCAGATTTGTGGCTGGTGTTTTCAGGTTTTTGGTGATTTCGTCAAATACTTCTACGCCTTTTAAACGACCATCTATCAAACGCAGTTGAATGGTAGAATGAATGTTTTTGTGATTAATCCCTGTGCGCATATCAAATGGCGCATTCAGTTGTAGATTTACCTGTGCGTTTCCAGTGATATTCTCACTTTTAATGATGTTTTGATCAAAGTTATTCCAATCTTTTAGTAGGCGTGATAGGTCAATATTGTTTCCTGTAAAGCGCATGGATGTCTGGAAGAATTCGGGGCTGCGTTCTTCTAATTTTAAGGAACCATTTATTTGTGCTCCACTGGTTTTAAATTGAATGCTACTAAAGTCCAGTGTTCGATTGTTTAATTGCACCGTACCGCTTACATTTTCAAAGAGGTGTGAACGAAAATCGACAGTGCCTATTTTAAGCGAAATTGCACCTACAATATTATGTGGAAATATATTTTGGCGGGTACTTGTTTGTGGCTTATTGGTTTCTTTATCATTTTTCTGTGCGACGGCAGTTTCTGTGTAAAAATCTAGGAAGTTAATTCGTCGCGATTGTAGAGCCATTGCAACGTCTAAGTTGGCTTTGTCGTTTAAGAATGCGATTAGATTTGATGCTGTTCCGTTGACTGTTAGGTCTGAATTTTTCACTTTTACGCTCAGATCTCTAACATTTGCACGTGTTGCATTTAAATCAATTGCTCCGTTGATTTGCTCATACAAGCGCTCGTCTTGTTGCAGTTGGATGGAAGCGTTCTGCAGAACACTTTGTACCATTATTATTTTTGGGTCAATTTGTAATTTTCCTTTGTTGTCTTTGAATGTTTTTAAGTCAAATTGCGAGTCGATATCCATTGTTCCTCCCATTTTGGAAACATAGGCGATAGGGTAGATCGTTTGTAACATACCAAGAGAAATCACGCCGTGTAATTTTCCTGTGTATCGGGGGTTATTAAATTCGGTGATTTTTAGCGCACCATTAAATGGACCGGAGGCTGTGTTAAATGCAAAAGTTCGCACCGTTAAATGCTCTTTTGCTGATCCGCCTCGGTTTGAAAATTCCCCATCTATGTTGATGTCCTTTATTTTTATCTTTTGAGTGGGTTCAAAAAGTTCTCCGTTTTTTACACCAAATTGACATTCTAACACAGGAGCTACATCATTTAATCGATCATCTTCAATCAGAAAGTCAAAGGTTACTTTTCCTTTTCCAGCATATTCAGATACTTTACCTGCTTCTTGAATGTTCAGGTTTCTAGCGACATCTGTTAAGGATAGATTTTGTGCATTCACTTTAAATTGCAAGGAGTCCTCTCTTACGAAACCTTGGAATTGAAAGGGGAGTTGGTCGACAAAGATTGTACTTTGAGGTATGATAATAGAACCCGTGGTTTGGTTAACTTGCACAGTGATGTCCAACATTGCATTTCGGTTACGGATGACGTTTAAATTACCGACGCGTATTTCCCTAACGATTTGTTCGGATTTTGCGTGAACGGTAAATACTGACTTCGTGAAATCACCTTCTAATTCGGTGTTCAGAAGGTCCGTTGCATAACTTTGGTTAATCGATTTGTCATCGTATTTGAAGCGCAGTTCTTTAATGAATATTTTTTTGAGTTGAATGTCAAAAGTTGAGCTCGAGGTTGTCGAATCTTTAGATTTAAAGACGGCATAATTACCTTCACCACGTTCGTTTACCTTCAAATGTAAAACTCCTGGGTAGAGGTCAATTTGGTCAACGGTGTATTCTTTTTTTAGGGCCTTAATTGGATTTAAACGCAGGCGCAATTTCTCTGTGTAAAACAGTGTGTCTATATCGGTAGCTTCTGGATAGGTGTCTTTAATGAAAAGGTGATCAAATTCTATGGATAAGTCGGGAAAGGTTCTCCAAAATGTGAGGTCTATTTTCTTGACGTCCACTTTTGTGTTCAATTGATCGTTGACGGCCGTTACAACTACTCCTATAATTTTGTCTTTAAAGAGGAATAGTCCGCCAGTTAGTAAAACTACTATACCAAACAGTACGCCAAATACCCATAATGCGATTTTCTTCCAGTTCCAATTCATAATCTGATAGGTTCAAAGATAGGTGCTTCAAAAGCGCTAAAACCATAGCTTTTACTGAAGTTATTAACGCTGAAATGTGGCTATTATTTAACATTAACATAAAAACAATCAATAATAAAGGGGCGGGACTAAAGAAAAGCGTACTTTAGGGAGGTTTTCACGAAGGTATCTTTTATCTTTGTTGTTTAAAATTGAAAGAATGAGTTTATTGACGGTTGGTAGTGTTGCCTTTGATGCAATTGAAACACCATTTGGGAAAACAGATAAAATTATTGGTGGAGCAGGAACATACATTGCGTTGTCGGCTTCTTTCTTTGAAAAGAACCAAAAGATTGTATCTGTTGTAGGAGAAGATTTTCCACAAGAAATGTTGGACATCTTAAAATCAAAAAATGTAGATTTAGAAGGGTTGCAAATCAAAGAAGGCGAGAAAACATTCTTTTGGTCAGGGCGTTATCATAATGACATGAATTCAAGAGATACGCTTGTAACGGAATTGAATGTATTGGAGAAATTTGATCCAATTATTCCGGCTTCTTACCAAGGTGTTGACTACTTATTGTTAGGGAACTTATCTCCAATTGTACAAAGACAAGTAATCGAAAGATTAGAAAAACGTCCAAAGTTAGTAGCGATGGATACAATGAATTTCTGGATGGACATCATGTTGGATGAATTGAAAGAAACATTGAAGTTGGTAGATGTGTTGATTATCAACGACGAAGAAGCACGTCAATTGTCCGGTGAATATTCTTTAGTGAAGGCTTCCAAAGTTATTCGTGCAATGGGACCTAAATTTTTGATTATCAAAAAAGGCGAGCATGGAGCTCTTTTATTCCACAATGAAGAAGTTTTCTTCGCACCAGCTTTACCTTTAGAAGAAGTGTTTGATCCAACAGGAGCTGGAGATACTTTTGCTGGAGGTTTTATGGGGTATATTTCTTCTAGTGATGATATTTCTTTTGACAACATGAAACGTGCAATTATAGCTGGTTCAGCTGCTGCATCTTTCTGCGTGGAGAAATTCGGTACAGAACAATTATTGAATATAGATCACCAAGATCTTGCAGTTAGAATACAACAATTTGTAGCATTGACTAATTTCGAGATGAATTTGTCAATCTAATTTTTTATAGAATTAACTTTTAAACGGTATAAAAGATGAATATTACTGCATTTTTAGACGAATTGAAGACGCTTACTTCGCAAGAAGATTTGATCTCAGTTGGACGAGAAGTGAACGAGTTGAGCACAAAATTTGAGGATTATGTGATCGAAGAGGAACGTAAACTACAAATCGCACAATTGGAAGCCCAAGAGAAAGGGGAAGAAATACCTGAAAATGACGCGCTAGCGGAAGGTAAAGATGCGTTTAAAACAGTTTTACGCGAATACCGTTCTCAACGTAAAGTGCAGGAAGATCAGAAAAAAGCCGTGGAAAGTGCAAACTTGGCGCGTAAGCGAGCATTAATTGAACGTTTACGTGCTACTTTGAAAGAGGAAAACATCGGTGCAGCTTATGCTTCGTTTAAAGAAATATTAGATGCATGGAAAGAAGTTGGAGATATTTCAAGAGAGAAAAGAAATGATATTCAAACGGAGTTTTCTCAATTAATCGAAGATTTTAATTACAATATTAGAATTTATAAAGAATTAAAAGATCACGATTTTCACCGTAATAAGCAGTTGAAAGAGCAAGTAGTCGAAAAGATGAAAGAGCTTGACACTGTTGAAAATATTAAAGAGGTTGAAACAACCTTAAAAGCGTTGCAAAACGAATGGGATGAAATTGGGCCTGTTCGAAATGACGATTGGGAGATGTTAAAAGATTTGTATTGGAGTGCTGTACGTACTACATACGAAAAAATTAATGCTCACTATGAAAGCAGGAGGTCGCTATTACTGATCAATCTTGAAAAGAAAAATGAGTTGCTCGCAAAGATCACTTCTTTTATTGATGATTTACCAAAAGAATCGAATCTGAAATCTTGGGAGGAAGCAACTACGCATATACTTGCTTTTCAAGAAGAGTGGAAAAAGATTGGATTTGGTCCTCGAAAAGAAAATGAAGAGATATGGGGCGCTTTTCGCGCACAATGTGATCGTTTCTTCGATACCAAAAAAGCCTATTTCAACAGTTTACACGACAAATTTGAGGTGTTAGCTGAGAAAAAGCGTGTATTGGTGCAAAAAGCCCTCGAATTGAAAGATTCTACAGATTGGAAAAATACGGCAACGAAATTAGTTCAATTGCAAAAACAATGGAAAACCATTGGTACAGCTGGCCCACGACACGAACAAAGGTTGTGGAAACAATTCCGAGGTGCATGTGATGTGTTTTTCCAGAATAGAGATAGTCATTTCGCCGATCAAGAAGCGAGTTTGGCGGGTAATTTAGAAGCTAAAAAGGCATTAATCTCTGAGATGGAAGCTTACGAATTAAATGCAGATAAAAATCAGGCTATCACTGACTTAAAAGGTTTTACGGCTCGTTTTAACGAAATTGGTCATGTGCCAATGAAAGAAAAAGATGGGATTTATAAAGCTTACAAAGCGGTGTTAGATAAGGGATATAATGCCTTACAACTGGAAGCGGACGAAAAAGCAAAAATATTATTCCAAGCGAAATTGGATACAATATCTGCTTCTTCTGATGCAAGAACCTTGTATGCGCGTGAAAAAGCAGATTTACGTAAACGTATTGAGCTTTTAGAGCACGACATCATTCAATTTGATAATAACCTCGGATTCTTTACGAATTCTAAAGGTGCCGATGCCTTGAAAAAGGATGTGGAGAAGAAGATAGAAAGAGCAAGAA
>JAZQRM010000076.1:0-4529 GCA_045629585.1 Taishania sp.
TCTGACAGTCGTCTTAGTGTCATTGCGGAAGTGTTATATAAAGGAGAATGGAAACCAATAGAGTATTTACCGAGCAGTTGGTGTGGAAATAGCTATCATGGTGTGTATTTAAATACGAAGGAATACTGGGAGTTTAAAATCCCCAAGTTTGCTGGAAAAATAAAGACAAAATTGCGTTACAAACTCTTATTGGATAATAACAAATATTTATACTCCAATGAAATATTGACAAGTATTAACAAGGGACAATTAAAAAATAAAGAAGGCCATGAACCAAAAGGTATTATGGATCCATACAACGACTAATTTTAACAGAGTATTGGTAAAACTTGCTAATTGCTGCTTACTTTCGAATAATTCTGGATGATATTGAGGCTTTAAAAAGACTTAGGTTCTAAGTATTAAGATCTAAGGCGTAAGGAAATTTACGAAGTGCGAATTGAAGATTGAGGTTGGGAAGTGATTAAGAAATGATGCAATCTTTTCCTTTTTTTAAACATTTTTCAGTTCAACTATTGTAAAAACGGAAACAGCTCAAAAAATATCAAAAAAAACGTTACCTTTGTACAAACAATTGAAATACAAATTACTACACTTAATTTCAACAATGAATTTGAAAACCATATTTTCTACTACCCTACTTGTTATGCTTACGCATTTAGTTTTCGGACAAGATTCGAAACTACAAATTGGTGTAGAATTTGGCCCCAATATTTATCTAAAATCGTCTGAATATTCTGACCTACCATCACACCTAGGTCAAGAACTTACCGATAAAAGAGATCCAGCGATGGGTCTAACCGTTATACCAACCTTTCAATATAATTTTCACCGCCATTTCTCCTTTCGTATCGGCCTAGGATATCAAAGCCTAAGCGAAAAATACATCAACTTAGATCATTACCAATACGCTATAAACGACCCAAGTTTAATCGGAACAATTAGCTATTACAACACCTATCACATGGCACATTTACCCACTCAAATCCGAGCATCATTTGGTAATCGCACAAAGTTTTTCGTCAACGCAGGTACACATCTATCAATACTTACCAAACAAAGCAGCCATTCTTCTTTTGTACCTTCACAAGAAAGCATCGAATATCCCTCTTATAACAAGCTAAATCATAAAAACAAGATGGATGTCCATTTTGGGATTTTAATGGGATTAGGTGTCAGCACGCCAATCAATGACAAACTCCAATTTAGTATCGAAGCTAGAAATACAATGTCACTATTAAAAACAAGTACGCTGTCCCGAATGGTAAGTCCATTTGACATGCGAGCAGATATCATACCAACACTATTATTCGGTGTAACTTACCAATTACAATAGAAAACGCTTTCCAAACCAAACGCTGTAATTCAGTGCTTACGAAAAGCGCTAAAAATCCCCCCCTTCCATACCCAAAATAGGTATAAGCCAAATTGTACCCAAAGCCTACGTAAAGCCTATGAAAAGCCTACGTAAGGTGTATTAAACACCTACTCTAAGACAATTCTACGCGTAAAAACAACCTATTCGTAATGGACAATCTTATACAAAAGTTGGTTAAGTTTTGTCCTTCTCAAAATATTACAGTATAAACAAAAAAGAAAATAGCCATTCCGAACGAGGATAACATCAACCCTACATGTAAATAAAAGTTATCCCAAATAAGGTTTGCACTAGCGACCAAAAAAGCAATCAATAGCACTATTTTTAACGCTGGAGATGCTAAAATACTAACAGGTTCATCTATCCAAGCATTTTTTTCAAACCGAAGATCAGTAATTACTCCAAATAGCGGTGTTCGCACAAAGCAAAACTTATCCCCCGGATCTACATAACCTTCTACATCTTTTCCCACTCGATACCTTTCGCCATTCAATAACTCAACGATCGTATAATCTTCATACCCAGAACGTGCAGAACTACCTTGAGAAAAAGTGTATATTGAATGTAATTCTTGTGTCTTACCCACTTTACCAGGAAGGTGAAAGTCCAATACACTCAAAAAAAATAAACCAATTACAAGAGCCGTAATACGTAAGCGTTGTTTTCTATCCATTTAGATGTAAAATACTGTCGTAAATATACGTATTTAACGTATTCCACAAGATCCCTTTACTCCATCGGAATCTTACTAACTGACCAAAATCACAAGAACTTATTTAAAACGGAATATCTACTAAGTTTTACCATAGCCCAAACATTCTGATTATTTTTGTTTAAAAATCAATTACGTGCAAACAGATCTTCTTTTAGTGTCACCTCCATTTACGCAGTTAAACACTCCTTATCCTGGTACGGTCTACCTTAAAGGGTTTGTCAATCAACTCGCCTATTCAACACATCAAGTTGATTTAGGACTTGAAGTAATACTTAATATATTCTCAAGTAAAGGTTTGGAAAACTTGTTTTTAGATATAAACAAAAGCAACGCTAACTGGAGTGAAAATGCACAAAGAATAATTAAACTTCAAAGCTATTACATCCACTCAATTGACGCTGTAATAAGATTTTTACAAGGGAAAAACGCAACCCTAGCCAATGCAATCGTGCAAGATGGCTTTCTGCCAGAAGCTTCTCGCTTTGCAGAATTAGAAGATCTCGATTGGGCATTCGGAACAATGTCATTTCAAGACAAAGCAAAACATTTAGCAACCTTATACCTAGAGGATTTATCCGATCTAATTGTAGAGTGTGTTGATCCTCATTTTGGCTTTAGTAGGTATGCCGAACGACTCGGCAGATCAGCTAGTACTTTTGATTCACTTGAACAAGAACTAAAAAGTAAACCTAGTTATATTGACAAAATTACCCTTCAACTATTAGAAGAAAAAATACAAAAAACGAATCCAAAACTGATCGGTTTTTCAGTTCCATTTCCAGGGAATTTGTACAGTGCTTTTCGTTGTGCGCAATACATTAAAACCAACTATCCGCAAATTCAAACCCTCATGGGCGGTGGATTTCCTAATACAGAATTAAGATCTATTTCAGACACGCGCGTTTTCTCCTATTTTAATTTCATTACTTTAGATGATGGAGAAGCTCCCATTAAGCAAATTTTAAAATGGGTAAACAAACAAGCAAACTTAGATGAACTAAAGCGTACCTTTTTACTTAAAGACGGTCAAGTAACGTACATCAATAATCCTTTAGTTAAAGATTATAAATTTAGCGAAGTAGGTACCCCTGATTATACAGATTTACCGTTAGATCGTTACATTTCAGTAATAGAGGTCGTCAACCCAATGCATCGCCTTTGGAGTGATGGTCGTTGGAATAAACTAACAATGGCGCACGGCTGCTACTGGGGAAAATGCACCTTTTGTGATATTTCACTTGATTACATTCGGGTCTATGAACCTATTGCAGCGCAGCAAATTGTCGACCGAATGGAAACTTTAATTCAAACGACAGGAACAACAGGTTTTCATTTCGTGGATGAAGCTGCTCCCCCTGCTTTAATGAGAGAAGTTGCCCTAGAAATTTTAAGACGCAATTTAAAAGTGTCTTGGTGGACAAATATTCGCTTTGAAAAAAGCTTTACCCCCGAACTGTGTCGTTTACTTAAACACTCTGGTTGCATTGCTGTATCTGGAGGATTAGAAGTTGCTTCCGACCGATTACTTAAACTAATAGATAAAGGTGTAACTGTCGATCAAGTTGCTATTGTTAATAAAAATTTGACCGAAGCTGGCATCATGGTTCACGCTTATTTAATGTATGGTTTTCCTACCCAGACCAAGCAAGAAATCATAGATAGTTTGGAGATGGTTAGACAATTATTTGAATTAGGCGTGTTACAATCTGGATTTTGGCATCAATTTGCAATGACTTTCCATAGTCCAGTAGGTCAAAATCCTGAACAGTTTCAAGTCATTAATTTAACACCAAAATTGGGAAGCTTTGCAAACAATGATCTAATGCACGAAGAGAAGACAGGTCTTAATTACCAACAGTTTTCCTTCGGATTAAAAAAGTCCTTGTTCAACTATATGCATGGTTTAGGTTTTGAAATACCAGTACATGAATGGTTTGAAACAAAACAACCACGAACTAAAATAGATCCAAATTATATTGCCAAGTTATTGGAGAGTGAAACCTTTTCAATTCATAAAAACCACCAAAAAGTAATATGGATTGGAGGCATTCCAACCTATACTTCGCAAACTAAAACGAAAAAAGGACGAACATTTGAAAATGCTTTACTAACCGTACATACTACCAATAGTATGGAATCCATAACGATGGATCTAGAACTTGCAAAATGGTTTATTTCCTTCACAGAAACAATAAAAACGGCAAACAAGGCATTCAATTACCAACAAATGCAGACAAACTTTGAAGAAAAGGTCACCTGTATGGATTTTGAAGAATTTATTTACAGCAAAGCAGCATTAGCCTTAAAAGAATTTGGCTTATTGATTATATAAAATCACTTCCGCTTCTCTTATATTGAAAAGCGGAAACATTTTTCTAATTACACTTCATTAATTCCATGAAAATAGCGACTTTTTCAGAGGAAATATTTACTTCA
>JAZQRM010000077.1:0-94850 GCA_045629585.1 Taishania sp.
TATTTAAAGTTTTAGGTGTCTATTGCAACGAGGTCCACCTCTTCCCATTCCGAACAGAGAAGTTAAGCCCGTTAGCGCTGATGGTACTGCCCTTTTGAGGGTGGGAGAGTAAGTCGACGCCACTTTTTCAAAAGCTCATACATTAGTATGGGCTTTTTTTGTTTTATGACATTTTAAACTACCCTCAAAAGGTGCCCTTTTGTACCTCTCATAACGGCGTGCAACGCCTATGGTCGTCTTCGATTGCTGTCGCAATCTCTGGTGGGAGAGTAAGTTGACGCCACTTTTTAAATCCCGACATGCATCGCATCGTCGGGATTTTTTGTTTTGTACATATCCTTCCCATTACGGCGTGCAACGCCTATGCTCTGTCTTCAATCTTAAATCGTCAATGCTCAATCGTAAATTTCTATTCCCTCTAAAAGGGCTGCCCTTTATCGCTTCGGTTACGACGCGAGATCGCCTACCTTAGCTCTTCAGCCAACTATCGTTGGCTTCTTCTCGAAACTTTCGCACTAACGTTTGTCTTTTCTCATCTTCGATTGCTGTCGCTTTTCCTTCAGGTTACGGCGTACATCGCCTACCTTCTTCAGATAGTTATCGGAATCGACTACTTCGTAGCCTCTGGTGGGAGAGTATCCCGATATCCTTGCGTCATCGGGACTATCAGTCGAATGACAACGTACAACGTTTATTCTCCTTCTTCAAAAGCTGCCGCTTTCTCTGACTTTTTAAAAGCTCATACATTAGTATGGGCTTTTTTTTTGCACTGTAAGGACGTACAACGACCTATGGTCGTCTTCTCGATTGCTATCACCGCTGGACCGCGATTTTATCGCGTTCCAATTTGAACTTTTGGGGCGTATTACAATACGCCCTTTTACTTATGAAAACATAATTAGTCCTTACTGCATGTAGTGAACGGTCGCGACCGTTCAATTAACAGGATAAAGTAAACATTTATCATCTGCAGCTGCGGTGGTGTTCAAATACAGCTTTTAAAACCTTTTCAACCTAAACCCTTATTCTTATTGGTTTGTAGTGATTTCCAGCTGATATTCCATACTTGGTAAATGAAGCGTAGTTACCCCGTAGATAAAGCATAGATAAAGCGTAGTTAGTGTATGAAATAGGATTTATCATTCCTATTCTTTCGCTCAGAATATTGATGCAGACTAAATTCATGCTATTTATACAATTGGAGGTGAAGGCAAATTATAGTTTAGAGTCATTCATAGTGAGATAATTACGCATATCTAAAATATTGCCGTTCAGCTATCCTTTTGGCTGTTTTGTGTAGCTTTCGAGCTAATTTGTACTTTTGAAGGTTAGTTTTCTTCAATTTTATTGTATTTTAGAGTAAACAAATAAATAGAATATGAATTTACTTATTGGATTAGGAATTGTAGCTGTACTTGTTATTTGGTACATCGTTACGAATAACAAATTGGTTGCGTTAAAAAATAATAGAGAGAATGCTTTCGCTGATATTGATGTACAATTAAAGCAACGCCACGACTTGATTCCTCAATTGGTTTCAACTGTAAAAGGTTATATGGAACACGAAGCGGGTACATTGGAGAAGATTACTCAAGCGCGTAATGCAGCTATGCAAGCCACTGATATCAACTCGAAAATTGCCGCAGAACAACAGTTGTCTAGCGCCTTAGCTGGTTTGAGAGTTTCTGTTGAAGCCTATCCAGATCTAAAAGCAAGTCATAATTTCATGCACCTTCAAACGGAAATTGCAGACATTGAAAACAAGTTGGCTTCTGTACGTCGTTTCTTTAACTCTGCAACCAAAGAGTTAAACACAGCCATTGAATCTATCCCAACAAACATAGTTGCAAGCATCAAAAAGATGACTATTCAACCATTCTTTGATTTAGGAGCAGATCAGCGTTCACAATTAAATGTAGCACCAGAGATTAAATTTTAATGACTTACGTCGGTTTACATACTCAAATTAAGCGCAATAATATGAAGTCTGTTGCGCTTTTAATATCATTCCCTTTATTGCTATTGGCAGGAGCTTATATTGTCTTAGCCTATCTAACGCAATGGGATTTTAATGCTGCGCTAGAACCTTTCTTAGCAACAGTGCCTTATGTTATCCTTGTGGTAGGAATTTGGTTCACGATTTCTTTCTTCTTTCACAACAAGATGATTCAAGGGGCAACTCATGCACGTCCGTTAGAACGCAAAGATAATATGCGTGTTTATAATCTGACCGAGAATTTGTGCATGTCTGTTGGTATGAAAATGCCAAAGCTTTTTATTATCGAAAGTGGCGCCTTAAATGCATATGCTTCTGGAATTAATGATAAAAGTTTTGCAGTTACGCTAACACGTGGACTTATCGATACATTGTCAGATGACGAATTAGAAGGAGTAATTGCACATGAATTGATGCACATTCGCAATAAAGATGTCCGTTTACTTATCGTTACCATCGTTTTCGTTGGCATTTTTGGTGTTCTAGTGGACATCCTTTTCCGCAATCTTTTATATGGTAATATGGGGCGTAAGAAGAACGAAAAAGATCAAGGTGGCGCCTTAATCATTGTTCTGTTGATTGTCGCGGTAGTTCTTTACTTCGTATCCATGATTTTTAAGTTTGCTTTGTCAAGAAGCCGTGAATATATGGCTGATGCAGGTGCGGTGCAAATGACCCGTAACGCTCCAGCGATGGCTAATGCTTTAAGAAAAGTAAGCGGTAGATCTAACTTAAAAGCATCTAATGATGAAGTAAAAGAATTGTTTTTTGACAACGCTCCTGTGAAAGAAAAGGAAGTTGGGTTTTTCGGGGCAATGGGTAACTTATTTAGTACGCACCCACCAATCGAAAAACGCATACAATTCTTGGAAAGAATGTAATCTAATTGAATTTTATAGATTTGGATGGCATTATTCGAGTGATTACAATACTAGGAATGATTAATGCTGAGATACAGATTAAAAATGTAACGACGTTTAATGCTATCCAACTCAAAGCGCTAACTTCAATAGGCACTGTATTTAGATAATATACTTCAGGGTTTAATGGGATAATATGAAAGTGTTGTTGAACTAAACATAGGGATAATCCAATTATATTTCCGATAATCATTCCTCTAAAAATTAAAAATCCAGCTTGATAAAGGAATACTTTTCGAATCATCCAATTAGAGGCCCCTATTGCTTTTAATATTCCGATGAAATTGGTTCTGATGATAATTAAAACCAGTAAAGCTGATCCCATGTTTATTATTCCTATTAATAACATCAACGTAATTATGATCATCACATTAATATCCAGGAAACTCAACCAAGTAAATATATCATTTTCTTGACTCTTAATCGATTCCACCTTTATTTGTTGGTCATCTAGCTCTGGATTAAACTCTACAATTGATCGTAGCTCTTCATTTACAAGATCTAAATCATCCCAATTGTGAATATTGATTTCATAGGCTCCAACAAAATCCTTAGCAGTACCTTTTCCTTGTACAATTTCAAAAGTAGCTGTTTTTTCATCGCCTACTTTTACTGTAAACTGGTTTGGATTGTCAGCCGTATATTGTTTTGCTATTAAGTTATCTTTTTTTGCAATTATAGTCGGAGATTGAGCGTTACCTTTAATTTTTATTCTTATTTCAGCGGAGTCTATTAAATTCGTTGCTTTTTTGTAATATGCATCTTTAACGATTACTCTTATTGTTGTATCTTTATTAGGGTTAAAGCTTTTGGCTGCATAATTTTCATCCCCTTTGCCCCAATCAAATGTATAGGTACCACTTCCGCCTTGTGGATAAACACGTATGATGAATTCTTGCTCAAATCCAGGGATGTTTAGGGTCGTGTCTTCAATTATTGTTTCCGTTGTAAGTCCCCAATCAGAATAGGTTTGTACGAGTTCAATGTTTCCGATGATGAATTTTGTATCATGCTCTTCCAGTCCTGTTTCGTAAATTCCAGCAATTTTTAGTTTTTTTAATAGAGGTTTGGATTTTACAAAGAAGCTACGGATCGTATCACCAACGTTAAATTGTAGGTCATTAGCTATTTTTTTCGAAATAAGGATTTGAGGTATTGCGTTGTCTTTTTCAAAATTAGGTATTGTGCCTTCGATAATTGATTCCTTAAAAAACGACCAATCATAATTTGAGGTAACACCTTTTAGTAATACACCATAAACATTTTGTTCTGTAATTAAGGAATCTTTGTTTTTACTGTCTTTGATAATTCTTTCATTTCTATCTGATTGCAATAGGAGTGGTTTGTAAGCGACGGGATGTATTCCTTTAATTTTTGGATTGGCTTGTATTTCCTTTAAAAAGGCTTGGTTTTTGTTTATAGGTTTAGCTTCAATTACATTTTCTTCTGTTGCTGACATAAGCATGAAGTGAGCGCCAAAACCAGTGATTTTATTTCTAACTTGATTTTGAAAACCAGTAACTACAGAAAATGTGATTAAATTTACGACGATTGCAAGGGCAATTGATATAATTGATAATCGGACGATGGCTTTAGAAACCTTTTTTCCTTTTATCTCGTTTTTGAATAAACGTTTTGAAATAAAATATTCAACAGACACGATGCATACATTTTGGATACTAAATTACGCAAAGCAAATGGGCTTAAAAAGTAAAATGTTCGTTTTATTAGCTGTATTATTTTCGATACAATTTTCTTTTGCACAAGAGGAAGTTATGGGGCGTAGTGGTGAAATTAAGCCTTCGGTAGAAATTCAACCAGCTGCGAGTAATTGGTATGGATATATTCCTATGCTAGAAAATAAACGAGTGGCTGTTGTCGGAAATCAGACTTCTATTGTGCAATTGGAGTATGAAGCACCAATGCATTTGGTGGATTTTTTGTTGCAGAAAAGGATTAATGTTGTTAAGGTTTTTTCGCCGGAACATGGGTTTAGAGGCGTTGCAGATGCGGGAGCTAAAGTTAATTCTACGATCGATGAAGTAACCAAGTTACCAATTGTTTCCTTATATGGAGATAATAAAAAACCAAAAGTTGATCAGTTGAAAGATATTGATGTTATCGTATTTGATTTACAAGATGTTGGTGTTCGTTTTTACACTTATATTTCTACTTTGACCTATGTGATGGAAGCGGCAGCTGAAAATAAGATTCCGGTAATTATCTTGGATCGTCCAAATCCTAATATTGGTTTTGTATCTGGTCCAACGTTAAAAAAAGGGTTTGAATCTTTTGTCGGTTTGCATCCTGTTCCTATTCTTTATGGAATGACGATAGGTGAATATGGTAAAATGGTTAATGGTGAACGTTGGTTAAAGGATTCTGTACAATGTGAGTTGACTGTAGTACCGGTTCGTTTTTATAATCGACATAATACCTATAATTTGCCAGTTGCACCATCTCCGAATTTAAAGACGGGAAAAGCCATTTTGAATTATGCGAGTTTGTGTTTGTTTGAAGGTACAACAGTGAGCGTGGGACGTGGAACTGTGACGCCTTTTGAAGTGTATGGACATCCGAATTTTAAAGCTGCTAAAAATAGTTTTACACCTATTTCTATGACTGGTGCTACCAAGCCTTTGCACATGAATGTAAAATGTAATGCGGGGGAATTATCTTCCTATGTTAGTATGGAAGATGGTTTTACCTTAGATTATTTACTTTACGCGAAGGAACAGTTAGGAGATGATTTGAAATGGATCAACTCTGTTCGTTTCTTTAATTTACTTGCGGGTTCAGATGAATTATATAATCAGTTAAAAGAAGGGAAAACCAAGGCAGAAATATATCAATCTTGGGAAGAGGACTTAAATGCGTTTAAAAAAAAGCGTGCGAAATATTTGATTTACCACTAGGAGGAAATGATATAGAATAAAAAAAGGAGCTTTTAGCCCCTTTTTTTATTCTATATCTAATTCCCTTTTGCTGTCTTTGAGATCTCCAGCTGATTTTAAAACCGCTTCTTTTAAGTCGTTCATATAGTCCTCAACTTTAGATAGGATTTGGTCATTACTAGCGCCTAAAATTCGGGCAGCAAGTATACCTGCATTTCGTGCTGCATTTAATGCAACAGTAGCAACAGGAATTCCGTTTGGCATTTGTAAAATCGAAAGAATACTATCCCATCCATCAATAGAGTTAGATGATTTTATAGGAACACCAATTACAGGCAAAGCAGTTAAAGAAGCAGTCATTCCCGGTAAGTGTGCTGCACCACCGGCACCAGCGATAATTACGTTTATTCCTCTTTTGTGAGCTTCTTTAGCGTATTCAAACATTAATTCTGGGGTGCGGTGTGCTGAAACAATGTTGATTTCGTATGCTATTCCAAATACGTCTAAAATATCTGCTGCTTCACGCATGATTGGTAAGTCTGAAGAACTTCCCATAATGATTCCTACTTTTGCCATCCTTTGAATTTTTTTTTAGTTGTTATTGTATTAATATCGGTAATTATTTCGTGTTTTTCAAGATTTGTTTCTCCCCAATTCGCTATTTCCTCGTCGGTCCATAATTCTGGAAAGAAAATTCTCTTTTGATATTTTGGAAGCATGTATTTCTTCCAATCCGATCCTCCTGTCGCTTCGCCAGAGCCTTTACCGCTTTCAATATAATGACGAGCTGTGTTGAAGTGATGCATCACCCATAAAACGTTAACCGTATGATCGTAATGACGCATAGCGTTAATTAAATCTAAATTGTTTTTATCCTCTTTTGGTAAGGCAAGATATTTAGCTAAAATGTTCGTTGTGTTATACGTTTTCATTGTTTCAATGAACTCTTCCTTGTATTTCACTTGGAAGTTATCTAACAATTTAGAAGTCTCTTTTGTTTCTGGATTATAGCCAGCGGCTCTCCAGTATAAATGATCAAAAGCAAATTCATAAGTTGTATTTCTATCTATGGTTGCTCTGTATCTAAAGTCAATTAAATTTAATAAATCCGTAGAAGCAAATTCAATTTTGCGATATTGTGCACTTTGAAATCCACTTGCAGGGGTTAATGTATCTCTGAATTTCATGTACTGTTCTACTTCCATTCCTTCTCGCATGATACTGAAAGAATTGGACAGTAAATCAAAATATCGACTGATACGGTTAAGGTGCATGGTAAATTTTTCCGCTTGAATCTCATTAGCGAATGATATTTGGTCGATTTCCCATAAAATCATTTTGAATATTAATTCATTGATCTGATGGTACATGATAAAGATCATCTCATCGGGTAAATCCGTACGTTGAATTTGCAAACCCAATAGCGCTTCTGTTTGAATATAATCCCAATAGGTAATGGGTTTTTGGTGCAATAATCCGGATAAGTAAATGTCTGGATTTTGTCCTAAAGCGGTATATTTTTCGTCTATTGCTTTTAATAGTTCTTCTCTTGATAACATGAAAATGCTTTTTATTCTAAGTAAACTAAAAAAGCCCTTCAATAGAAGGGCTGAAGAAATATTATAAGGTTCCTCTTAATTCTTGCTCGCGCTCAATTGATTCGAACAATGCTTTGAAGTTTCCAGCTCCAAATCCACGCGCTCCCATTCTTTGGATAACTTCAAAGAATAAAGTTGGTCGATCTTCCACAGGTTTAGTGAATATTTGTAATAAATAACCTTCCTCATCTGCATCGATCATGATACCTAATTTTTGTAATTCCTTGATGTCTTCTTTGAATTTATCCATGTGGTCTTTCAAACGTTCGGGAATCGCATCATAATATGTTTGAGGTGGTATTGATAAAAATTCAACTCCACGTGATTTCATGTCAGCTACTGTCGTTATGATATCATCAGTTGCCACCGCAATATGTTGAACACCTTCACCTTCGTAGAAATCTAAATATTCTTCAATTTGAGAACGTTTTTTTCCTTCTGCAGGCTCATTAATTGGGAACTTGATTCTTCCGTTTCCATTTGCCATTACTTTTGACATCAATGCTGAGTATTCAGTGGTGATTTGTTTGTCGTCGAAAGAAAGGAAGTTAACAAATCCCATTACATCTTCGAACCATTTTACCCAAACATTCATTTGGTCCCAACCAACATTTCCGACCATGTGATCTACATATTTTAATCCAACTGATGTCGGGTTGTAAGTAGATTCCCATTTTTTGTAACCGGGCATGAAAATACCATTGTAGTTTTTGCGCTCTGTAAACATGAATATTGTTTCGCCATAAGCATAGATTCCTGCTTGTACTACTTCCCCATTTTCATCGGAAGTAACAGTTGGTTCCATGTAAGATTTAGCTCCACGTTTGATTGTTTCTTCATAAGAGTAACGTGCGTCTTCCACCCACATTGCAACAACTTTAACACCATCTCCGTGTTTTTTAACATGTTCACCAATTGGCGATTCAGAGTTTAAAGCTGTAGTTAATACCAAACGAATTTTGTCTTGTCTTAATACGTAAGAAGCTCTGTCTCTCATTCCAGTTTCTAATCCAGCATATGCTTCTGATTGAAAACCAAATGCTGTTTTGTAGTAATGAGCAGATTGTTTTGCATTTCCTACGTAAAACTCTACGTAGTCTGTTCCTAAGATTGGTAAGAAATCTTGCGCACCTTCAAAGATTTTCTCTAATCCAAATTCAACTGATTTTAATTCTGACATGATTTTATATTTTAAATATTATGATTCAATTATTATAATTTCCAAGAAGTCTTGTATTCTACTAATTCTAGATCTAAGGCTTGTTTTGTGAGTTTTAATGGTTTGAATGTATCCACCATTACGGCTAACTCTTGTGTTTCTGTTTTCCCTATGCTACGCTCGTACGCTCCAGGGTGTGGTCCGTGCGGAATTCCAGCGGGGTGCAAAGTGATTTGACCTTTTTCGACATGATTTCTACTCATAAAATCCCCGTCAACATAGTACAATACTTCATCAGAGTCGATGTTCGAGTGATTGTACGGAGCAGGAATGGATAATGGGTGATAATCATACATACGAGGAACAAATGAACAAATTACAAAAGCACTCGTTTCAAATGTTTGATGTACGGGAGGTGGTTGGTGAACGCGTCCTGTAATGGGTTCAAATTCATGAATCGAAAAAGCATAAGGATAATTGTATCCATCCCATCCAACAACATCAAAAGGATGGTAGGCATATACATATTGATATAGAGTATCTTCTTTTTTGATTTTAATCAAGAAATCACCTTTTTCGTCGATGGGTTCAATAACATGTGGAGGGCGGATGTCACGTTCACAAAATGGTGAATGTTCTAACAATTGACCAAACCAGTTCCGATATCTTTTGGGTGTGTAAACAGGGTGAAAAGATTGAACGATGAATAATCGGTTATCTTCTGTCTCAAAATGAATTTGGTAAATCATTCCCCGAGGAACGACTAAATAATCACCATAACCAAAATCAATATTCCCTAGTTGTGTTTTTAGAACACCCTTTCCTTTATGGATGAATATTACTTCGTCAGCATCCGCATTTTTATAGAAGTAATCTGTCATTGATTTCTTCGGAGCAGCCAATTCTATGTAGCAATCTTTATTCACTAAAACGGGAACTCGACTATCTAAGTAATCATCCTTAGGTTTTACATTGAAACCTTGTAGCGATCGCATTGTCATATTTTTGTCAATAGCAATTTCAGGAGTGATATCCTTCGATTCCAAGATTTCGTTAACCACTGTTGGTGGATGGATGTGGTATAATAAGCTGGACATGCCGTCAAAACCTATTGTTCCAAAAAGCTGTTCTTGATAGAGTGAACCATCAGCCTGTCTAAATTGAACATGTCGTTTGGAGGGGATCGCTCCAAGTTTATGATAAAATGGCATATTGGGGTTTTAAAAAGTTAAACGTATTATTTTCCTCGAATGTTTAGATCATTCAGGGTTACGCTTAATTAAAAATTTAAGATGCTCTGATAGCTCAATCCACATGGGGTTAAATTATTTTCGTTAGCTAAACAAATATAATGTAAAATCGATATATATAATACGTTTGGTGTGTTGTATTGTTAACCATTCGCCAATAAACTTTTCTGAAGTTTAATAAATAAATGATATTTATCATTCTCTAGTCTAACTCGATTTAGTAATATTGCACTGCTATTAATCGAATAAAAATTTAATAAAAATCTATACCATGTATAAAACCTTAGTGATTGGAGCGGGAGGTCAGATCGGGACAGAGTTAGTTGCTGAGTTACGCCGTAGAAAAGGTACTGATGTCGTTATTGCTGCAGATATTAAGCAAGAGCCGTCCTCCGCGTTAGCAAATGGTCCTTACGTAGCAATGGATGTTTTGGACAGAGAATTTGTTCGGTCATTTATTATTGATAATGAAGTCAAAGAAGTTTATTTACTAGCTGCTTTATTATCTGCTACTGCTGAAAAACAACCTGATTTTGCTTGGAAGTTGAATATGGAAAGTTTATTTACAATTCTTGATCTAGGAAAAGAAGGTTATTTGAATAAAATATTTTGGCCATCGTCAATTGCTGTTTTTGGTCCAACTACGCCAAGAGTTGACACACCTCAATATACAGTAATGGAACCGTCAACTGTTTATGGTATTTCTAAACAAACGGGTGAACGCTGGTGTGAATACTATTTTAATAAGCATAATGTTGACGTAAGAAGTATTCGTTACCCTGGTTTGATTTCTTACACCGCATTACCTGGTGGAGGAACGACGGATTACGCGGTTGATATTTTCTATAGAGCGAAACAATCTGGTAGATACACTTGCTTTTTGAAACAAGATACAGCTTTGCCAATGATGTTTATGGAGGATGCCATTCGTGCGACCATTGATTTGATGGATGCACCAAAGGAAAATATTACGATTCGTTCTTCTTATAATTTGGGTGGAATTAGTTTTACACCAAGTGAATTAGCAAGTGCAATTAAAGAGCAGATGCCTGATTTCCAAATTAACTACGCGCCTGATTTTAGACAAGCTATTGCGGATAGTTGGCCAGGGTCAATTAATGATCAGTTTGCTCGTAAAGATTGGGGGTGGAATGAAGCTTATGACCTAAAATCTTTGGTGAGCACGATGTTAATAAATGTTGATGAATCGCAATTGATAGATTAATCAGCTTATCTTGCAATTAGTTAAGATTTTAAGCGTTGTAAGGCTTGATGTTTTATCGAAGAAAACATTAAATTCATCGAAAAACATAGAATTATTTTCCAAAGCTAGTTTAGAATTAATATCTTGACTACGGAATTATTTATATTCATTTAAGAATTATTGTTATGCACATTAATAGATTTTTTAAATTAATTCCACTATTCATATTGTTTTACTCATTTAGTTCTTTTTCTAGTTCAAATTTTCAAGATGATCGATCAAATCTTAGAGATGAGAGTGGGAAGAAACAAGGTAGATGGGTTTATTTAGGTAAAGACCGACCAGAGGAAGGTTATCCAGTTGATGGGAAGATTGAAGAAGGAAGCTATGTGGATGATCGCAAAGAAGGAGTTTGGATTAAATATCATACAGATGGTATTACACCCAAATTGAAAGGAGAGTATGCGAACAATCGTCCTAGTGGTAGCTATGAAAAATTGAATATTAAAGGTGTTGTGATTGAGAAGGGGTTCTTTTCTTCAGGAAGGTATAGAGATTCGTTGATTCGTTTTCATGATAATGGAGAAGTCGCTTATCAAGGATTTTATAATGAACTTGGCAATGAAGAAGGAAAGGTACGACACTTTTACGCTAATGGAAAAGTCGAATTTGAGTACAATTCAGATAATGGAAAGCCAAGAGGAAAAGCAATTCGGTATTACGAAAATGGTGACCGTAAAGAAGTCTTAAATTATAATGACCAAGGACAATTGATTAATTCGGAGCAATTCGATATGGTTAATCCTGTGGTTAAAGTGGTAAAACCAGAGATTGGGCCGAAAGAAAGTGCACCGTCTGTAGCTAATCCAAATACCAAAGGCATGCGCTTTTTACCAAATGGATATAATAAAGTTTATAACGGAAATCATGAAATTTGGCAAGATGGAGAATTTAAAAATGGTCGTCTGTGGGATGGTAAAGTCTACGAATACGACCGCGATGGTATTCTCTTGAAAGTAAAAGTTTTTAAGAATGGAGCCTATCATTCTGACGGGCAACTGAATTAAATTAACAATTGAAACAACTGCCTATTAACCCTCTTCGGAGGGTTTTTTTATACCTATGTTTATTGTTTTAAAGCGATTTTAAATGATCTTAACAGCTCTTGATAATAAAATCTCAACCCAAGCCATTGATTGGCGGATAAATCGTTTACTCAGCCGTAAATGGTCTCGGGATGAAGCTGAACTAGCCTTGCGTCAAGTACTCAATTGTATTGATTTAACCACATTGGAAGGAACTGATACACCGAGTAAAATCCAAGATTTATGTTTTCGTGCACAAAAACCTAGCTTAAAATTGAATCTGTCTTCCACAGCTGCTGTTTGTGTCTATCCGAATATGGTTTCAATTGCTCGTGAAGCTTTAGGTTTAAATTCAAACGTTAAAATTGCTGCTGTATCTACTGCATTTCCGTCTGGGCAATCTAGTTTGGAGGTTAAGCTTCTGGATACAAAATTGGCTCTAGATAATGGAGCTGATGAAATTGACATGGTCATATCTAGAGGTAAACTACTCGATGGTGAATGGACTTTTGTGTATGATGAAATTGCACAGATAAAAGAGTTATGTGGAGATAAGGTATTAAAAGTTATTTTGGAAACGGGTGAGTTGAAAAGTCTTGAGAACGTTCGGCTTGCAAGTGAGATTGCAATGCAAGCAGGAGCTGATTTCATAAAAACTTCTACTGGGAAAATTCAGCCTGCTGCAACGCTTCCAGTTGCTGTAGTTATGCTTAGAGCGATTAGAGCGTATTTCGAGCGAACAGGAATGAAAATAGGGTTTAAACCAGCCGGAGGAATCTCAAGAGCTGATTTAGCTTTAACCTATCTAAGGTTGGTAGGTGAAGAACTAGGTACGGATTGGTTAAATAACACCAGACTTAGATTTGGAGCTAGTAGTTTAGCAACTGATGTTGTGAAGCAATTAGAAGGTGTAATTTAAATTCAAACGAAATGATGTTGGGTGATTTTTCAGATTCTTTAGTCGATTTAGCGAAGCTTCCAGAGAAGGAAAAGCTAAGGGTAGTTGAGGAACAGGGTGATCGTAAAGAATTACAGGTCAATGCTTGGGAGTTTTATAAGTTTCTATTACGGAATAAGGATATTATTTGGTCAGTGATGGTTAATGAAGAAGAACTGACGATTCAGAGCGTTTCATCTAAATGGAAAGAAATGCTAGAAGAGTGTTTGGTACGCATTGGTAAAATTAATTTAGATTTAGATAATTCTGAAAAACGATATTTAATAGTTGATGATTTAACATTTGATCAAGTTTTAGTGGCGTGTTTCAATTGTTTTCAAAATGATATGAAATGTATTGGTTCTGGTTCCAGGTGGTCCGTTCGAAATGCAGTTCTGAATAAATGGATGAAAGAACTTCCTTTTCTTAGTCAATATTTTTGCGTGGATAATCGTGGTGAAGAGCTGTTTAATTTGTTTCCTTTAAAGTGGAACTTGTTGCTTGATGATAAAAGTGATGTATATGGAGTGGTCGAACTTGTTTTGCAGTATTCTGTATTAAAGCTTCATTTAGTTCAGGTTGAACAATTTATTGTTGTTGGTTCACCAGATGTGCAAAGTAAATTGCAATTTTCATTTGACTGTGCCGTTTCAAAACTTAAAGTTGGTCCATTGAATGATTGGAATACCGATTTTTTTAAGCCTAAAACTTCATTTGTGTTTGAAGATTATTTAGATACTCGTTTTCCAGTTTTGGAGTGTTCTAATAGAAAATTTTCTTTCCCTTGTATTAATTATGATAGTGAATTATAATACAGTCTTCTATGAACTACATAAATAACATTTATTATCCTGCATTAATTGAATCTAAAAATCTAGAACGTTCTATAAACGATTCAATACCGTGCTTGAAAAAGATTGGTGTTGATTGGTTTTGTCTTTCGATATTAAAAAAAACAGAGATTTTATATGCATTAGTAGATTATTGGTGTGAGGTCTTTGATTTAGCTATGATAGAAAGAGTTAATTTGATGCAGCTTGCGAGTATCGGGAGTTTGGATAGTTGCTGTGCAGACGATTCTTTGTACAGATATCCGATTGGTGTTGTCGAAATTGAAGGTGTAACAGATCAAAATCTACTTTCCCTTTTGATGGTCAATCTGGCAATTGGCAATGTCGTTATTGTTAGACATGACAATCTTGATCCACTCATCTTTAAATTATTAGCTAATGTGCCTTATTCGGGGTTAATTAATTTCGTTAAAATACAAAAGAGGGTTCAGCTACAGATTGATAAGCATTTTGATGCATCAAATTTTGGTGCGAGTAAACAAGATGTAGAAGAGTTGAGTATTTGTCTAAGAAAAGAGGAATGGGATGAAAAGAGGGAGATCCCTACAAGTGGATATTAAGATTATCTATAGATCCAATTAAAAACTAAGTTGCCGGTTAAGCAAGCAGCAGTGTATAAAGTAAGTGTGCCAAATTCATGAGAGGTGTATCCGGATAGTTGCCTAGCTATTTCTGCAATTATGATAAAAAAAAGACCCGTACAAAAACTGATTGCACGGGCATTGCTATGTAAAAAGTCGTATTTTAATTGACGACTTAATATTATTTGAATTGTAAATGTTGATAATAGATACAGCAAAGCTGTAAATAGTGTATAGTCGTTTATTCCCCAAAATTCAAACTCAATATTTGAGTAAGGTCTTAAGGAACAGACTAATATGGTGAATAACCAAACCAAGGGTACGGTTATGAATTTGCCAATCAACATTCCGTTTTATTTAGCTTATCCAATTAAAGCTTTGTATGCTTCAGCGTCTAAAAGATCTGCTACTTCAGAAAGATCAGTCATTTTAACTTTAACCATCCATCCCGCTCCATATGCATCCGCATTTACTGTTTCAGGGCTAGATTCTAAGCTTGTATTAAATTCAATAATTTCACCTGAAACAGGCATGAATAGATCAGAAACCGTTTTAACCGCTTCAACAGTACCGAAAACGTCTTCTCTTTCAAGCGTTTCTCCTTCTGTTTCAACTTCAACATAAACGATGTCTCCTAATTCGCTTTGTGCGAAATCAGTAATACCGATTACTGCAACATCACCTTCGATACGAACCCATTCGTGATCTTTCGTGTACTTTAATTCTGCTGGTAAATTCATTTTCTTTAGATTTTAAGCTTTGGCAAATGTAATTTTTTTAATTCATAAAGGGTTAAAAAGTGTATATAATAAAGGTCTTTTTTTATGTTTTAGCTAACTTTGCTTTGTAATGATAAATCAAGACCAATTTAAAGACCTTCAAGATCGTGTTAAATCGATTGAAGATTATTTGCTAATTCCCGCAAAACGATTACAGTTAAGTGAGGAAGAATTACGTACTCAAGACCCTGAATTTTGGAACGATGCTAAAGCAGCTGAAGTGAAAATGAAGGAGATTCGAGGGCTTAAATTCTGGGTGGCTAATTTTGATGAGCTCAATGCTTTATTGGGAGATTTAGAGGTGACTCTTGAATTTTTTAAAGAGGGTATGTCTACCGAGGAAGAGATCGATGAGTTAGGGGTGAAGTTAAATGAAGCGATTGAAACTTTAGAACTTAAGAAGATGCTGTCGAAGGAAGAGGATTCCTTGAATGCTGTTCTACAAATAACGGCGGGTGCAGGTGGAACGGAAGCTTGTGATTGGGCCGAGATGATGTATCGCATGTATAGCATGTGGGCTGAAAAGAATGGGTATAAAGTTCAAATTCACAATTACCAAGATGGTGACGTTGCAGGGATTAAAACGGTGACTATGGAGATTGAAGGTGATCATGCGTTTGGTTACTTGAAAGGGGAAAATGGTATTCATCGTTTAGTACGCGTTTCGCCATATAATGCGCAGGGAAAGCGAATGACTTCGTTTGCTTCTGTATATGTTTATCCTTCTGTTGACGACACAATTAATATTGAGATTAATGCTGCTGATATATCTTGGGATACTTTTCGATCAGGAGGTGCTGGTGGGCAAAATGTTAATAAAGTTGAGACAGGTGTGCGATTAAAGCATGCTCCTTCCGGGATAGTCATTGAAAATACAGAAACTCGCTCTCAGCTCGGGAATAGAGAGAAAGCAATGCAATTATTGAAGTCTCAATTGTATGAAATAGAATTGAGAAAACGTATGGAGTCCCGCAATGAAATTGAAGCGAATAAAAAGAAAATAGAGTGGGGGTCTCAAATTCGTTCCTATGTTTTAGATGATCGAAGAGTGAAAGATCACCGTACTGATTATATGGTAAATGATCCGGATAAAGTTTTGAATGGGGAGATTTTTCCATTCTTGAAGTCTTATTTAATGGAGTACGGAGGTTGAGGATGATTGAAATAATAATCTATCACAATAGCCGGTGCTCTAAAAGTAATGAGGGGATTCGCTTTTTAGAGGAGATGGGGTATTCACCTATTGTTAAGTATTATTTACAAGACCCTTTGACCGATGAAGAACTTAAAACTATGTTAAAAGGTTATGTTGGGGATTTAAAAGAATTGGTACGTGTGAAAGATGCTAAGAAATTAGACGTAAATTTACCAACTGATTATACCTTTGATGAAGTGTTTAATTTATTGAAGGAAGCACCAGCAATCTTGGAGAGACCAGTTGTTGGGAATAATGGTAAGTTTATTGTTGCACGACCAGCAGAAAAGGCTAAAGTCGTTTTGTAATTTTAAAAGAGAAGGTAAGATTAATAATGAGAACAAAATACATTGATTTAATAGATCAAACTTTTGATTTTCCTCAAGATGAGTTCAACTTGGTTGAAGATCGCTTGATGTTTCATGGGATAGATTTGATGAGGCTTGCCAGTGAATATGGCACTCCGTTGAAATTTAACTATTTACCCCAAATTTCTCATAACATTCAACGAGCCAAAGGTTGGTTCCGTGAAGCGATGAATAATTTAGGTTACCAAGGATCTTATAACTATTCATATTGTACTAAAAGTTCACATTTCTCATTTGTTCTAGATGAGGTTATGAAAAATGATGTACACATAGAAACCTCCTCACAATATGATATTGATATTGTAAATCGGTTGTATGAAACAGGTAAGCTTAAGGATGGCCAATTCGTAATTTGTAATGGTTTCAAGCCGCCTCGTTATATTGATAATATAGCACGCTTGATTGATCAAGAGAAATTACGTGTTATTCCTGTGGTGGATAATACACAAGAAGTACATGATTTATTAGCGAAGACGGATAAAGATATAAACATCGGTATTCGTATTGCTTCAGAAGAAGAACCTAAATTTGAGTTTTATACTTCTCGATTAGGGATTCGCTATCGGGAGATTATTCCTTTTTATAAGGCAATCTTAGATGGCAATCCGCGAGTGAATGTTAAAATGCTTCATTTCTTTATTAATACAGGGATTAATGATACTTCCTATTATTGGAACGAATTAACGAAGTGTCTTCGCGTATACTGTGATTTGAAAAAAGTATGTCCAACTTTAGATTCTCTGAATATTGGGGGTGGATTTCCGATCAAAAAGTCATTGGCATTTGACTATGATTATGCCTATATGGTGCGTGAGATTTTAACGCAAGTTAAAAAAGTATGTGCAGATAATAATATTCCAGAACCAAATATTTTTACTGAATTTGGCTCGTTTACTGTAGGTGAAAGTGGTGGTGCTATTTTTAGTGTATTGCATCAGAAACAGCAAAATGATCGTGAGAAATGGAATATGATTGACTCCTCTTTTATGACCAATCTGCCTGATACTTGGGCGATTAACCAGCGTTTTATTATGTTGCCTTTGAATAGGTGGAATGAAGATTATGAACGTGTGTTATTGGGAGGATTAACTTGTGATTCTGATGATTATTACAATTCAGAGCAACATGCAAATGCCGTTTACTTACCTCGTTTTGATCGTAATGATCCTTTATATATCGGTTTCTTTAATACGGGGGCTTATCAGGAAACGATTGGAGGGTTTGGAGGCTTAAAGCATTGCTTGATACCAGAGCCCCGACATGTATTGATAATGAGGGATGAAGAAGGGAAAATAACAACCGAGATTTTTAGTGAAGAGCAGACCGCAAAAGACTTCCTAAAAATATTGGGCTATTAATTATCTGTTAAAAGGTCTTTCAAGATTCAAAGTATTGATTATTTTTGCAATCCTGTCACAAGACGAGCATTATAAAATGAAGCTTAAAACAATTTTTTTACGTACCGGCTCAACGCTAAATCCAATTATCTCTGAATGGGCGAGTAATAATGGACTTGAGGTGGAGGAAGTTTCTCTTACGGAGAACTATGGAGACGAGATCAATGGTTTGATTATATTGAATCAGAACGGGGATCTAGAGAAAGATGCAGTAGAAGTACGAAATGCCTTTGATGGTAAGTCAAAACCTGTTCATCGAATCGATATTAATGGTACCTTGATGGTAGGCGTATCCAACTTTGATTTATGGTTAGAACGAAATGGATGTTTTAAGGTATTGATCATCGGAAGTGAAACTCTTTTGGAGAACGCTAACTTTAATCGTTTCTTTGAAACAATTAAGTTGCAATAATAATTAGAAATAGATTTTCAATATTTTTGAAAATTGTACGTTTTTATGGTATGATTTCTATAAATAGAATATTAATGGTAATAGCCAGTTTAGTGATTTCACTATCTGGCTATTCTCAGTTTCATACATTCGCTTCTCGTTCTGAACTTGGCTTTCTCGCTGGTGGATCATATTATATTGGTGATTTGAATAGGTATAACCCTTTTAAAGGGATGGGGCCTAATTTAGGGTTGTTGTATCGATATAATGTTAACCCTCGCCTCGCTTTACGATTCAATATTGGCTATTTAAGAGTTTCGGGTAATGATGCTTGGAGTAAAGATCCTGCCACAGTAAATAGAAATTTAAGTTTTCGTAACGATTTGTTCGAATTAGGTGGTGGTGTAGAGTTTCATTATGTCTCTTTTCAGCTTGGTTCAAAGAAAAATAGAGCTACAGGTTATCTTCTAGCTCAATTAGCTTTGTTTCACATGAATCCAAAAACCCAATATGAGGGCGAATGGATCGAGCTTCGTCCTTTGCAAACAGAAGGGCAAACACATGATTTTGGTGCTCGTGGTATGTATTCTAAATTTCAGGTTGCTATTCCACTGGGTATTGGATTCAAGTTTGCCTTAGGTGATAGAGCCACTTTTAATATTGAATACGCTATTCGTGCAACATTTACAGATTATATTGATGATGTTGGGTCTAGAACTTATGTAGATGCTGTTGAATTGGCTTATGTCAATGGAGATGTAGCAGCAGCTCTCTCTAATCGATCTATCAATCAAGATCGCAATGGGATGAGAGGCACTTCGGGGTCAAATGATTGGTATGCATCTTTAGGGATTGGTTTCACTTTCCGTTTAGGTGATCCCTCCAAATGTATGTATAAATAAGTATGTTTAGATGTTTAAAGAGGACTTCTTGTAAGGTTTCGCAATCGTTTTATATCTATTCGTTAAATCTATAGTTAATAGCTTTAAAAAAGCCTAAAGAGGATTCTCTTTAGGCAGTATTCTATTGTTTCGAACAAAAATAGGTGATTTCTTATTGCTCTATTTTAGCGACAAAATGTTTGAGTTCTTGTTCGTCCTTTTTACTTAAAATCATTAAAACTTCTTCAGAGTCTACTATAATGTAGTCTTCTAATCCATTTATCAATACAATCTTATTTGATTTTGAGTTGATTATATTGTTTTTAGCGTTGAATAAGTGTATGTTTTTACCTATTATCGCATTAGCATTTTCGTCTTTTTGAATATGATCTGCTAAACTTCCCCAAGTTCCTAAATCGCTCCAATCAAAGTCTGATACAACAACTTTAACATTGTTTGCTTTTTCTAGAATTGCGTAATCAATGGATATATCTTTAGATTGATTAAAAGCACTATCCACAAATTCTTGCTCATTACTTGTGTTGTATTGTGTTGTATTACTACAGAACAATTCATAAATGTCATTCTGGTAATTCTTTAATGCACCAATAATCGTACTTGCTTTCCAAATGAAAATACCTGAGTTCCAAAAGAAAGTTCCTGCGTTTATAAATCCTTTAGCAGTTTGTAGATCTGGTTTTTCTCTAAATTGTTTAACATTGGATACACTTCCAGGTGTACGGTCGGCCGATGCGTCAATCTCAATATAACCATAACCAGTATGTGGTTGTGTGGGATTTATACCAATGGTGACAATACTGTTTGTTTGCGCAGAATCTGCTAGTGCAGTTTCAATGATTGCACGAAAACGGTCTTCTTTTACGATCAAATGGTCAGAAGGACAAACAATTAAGTTTGCGTCTGGATTTAAAGCGCTAATTTTTGCAGCTGCATACGCAATGCATGGGGCCGTGTTTTTCCGTTGTGGCTCTGTCAATATTTGATTATCTGTCAATGCAGGTAACTGTTCTTTAACTAATACAGCATAGCTGGAATTCGTTAAAACATATATGTTTTCAGGATTGACTAAAGGTAAAAGCCTTTCGTATGTCATTTGTATCAAAGTCTTACCAATTCCTAAAATATCCAAAAATTGTTTTGGTTTTTCAGGTACGGAAAGTGGCCAAAAGCGAGATCCAATCCCACCAGCCATGATGATGGCATAATTATTATTCATCTTATTCTATAAGCTTGACTATTGCTGTTCTGTGTATTAAGAATTGTTTGTTTGTAGCAACCTCGGTACAAACAAAACGTGTTCTACGTAATTCTCCTTTCGTGAAAGTGCGGTTGGAAAGTACAAACATAGTGTTTTTTTGAATGTGTTCAATCATGAATTCATTCACATTTCTTTTGTCGTACTTACTGAGTGTTTTAGAAAGCGCTACATCCGTACAACTACTTGCTTTAACATTTATTAATGAATTAATTAAAGCGTTTTCAATTTCCTTGGGAAAGACGTTGGTCTCTAACGCATCTCTAATCATTTTACTGTAGTTTTGTTGCCATTCTTTACCATGAGGTTGATGGTTCGCTCCATAGTCTTGAAACGTTGCTGCATGGGCAAATTCATGTATGGTTGTTATTAAAAAACTGTAGGGATTTAGGTCTCCATTTACTGTGATTTGTGGTTTGTTCCATGCAGCGGTATACCTGAAGTCTCCCAACTTAGATTTACGTGGTTTTACGATTCTTAATTGTACTGGATATTTGTTTAAGAGGCCCAGAACGTACTCAATTGCATTTTCTGGAATATATTTCTTTAAAATATCCTGTATTTTAGCTGTACTTTTCACTTAAGAAGACTAATTTTGATATGCATACTCTGTGTTCCTTTTTTTGTAACTTGGAAGTGTAATACGTTTTACGAATGTTAAATTAACAATAGTGATAAGAAAACTACTTGAACAAATTGGAAAATATTTTCTGATGCTTTGGATTACCTTTTCCAAACCAGAGAAAATGAGCGTTTTTTTAAAGAGAACTGTTGACGAAATTTATTCCATTGGAATAAGTTCCATCTTTATTGTTGCGATTATGTCTTTCTTTATGGGGACGGTTGTGACAATGCAAACAGGACACAATATGGATAGTCCATTATTACCTGCTTACACTTTGGGTTTTGTAAGCCGTTCAAGTATTGTCTTGGAGTTTTCACCGACGATAATGTCTTTGATTTTGGCTGGTAAAGTTGGTTCTAATATTGCTTCCGAAATTGGAACAATGCGAACCACTGAGCAGATAGATGCTTTGGAAATTATGGGTGTTAATTCACTTACTTATATGGTGTTGCCTAAAATTATTGGCGCAATGTTCTTTTTTCCTGTTTTGATTATTATTTCTATAGGATTAGGCTTAGTTGGTGGTTGGTTTGCTTGTATTTCTACCGGGATTGCATCACCAGAAACGTATATTTTTGGAATTCGTGCATTTTTTGATCCATTTGATTTATTTTATGCGTTGACAAAATCAGTTTTCTTTGCTTTTATTATTACTTCTGTTTCTTCTTTCTATGGTTATTATACCAAAGGTGGTTCAATCGATGTAGGACGCTCTTCAACTGAAGCAGTGGTATCTAGTAGTATTGTAATTTTGATTGTCAATCTAATATTAACTAAAATCATGTTATTCTGATGATTGAAGTAAAAAATATAAATAAGTCTTTTGGCGATCATCAGGTTTTATTTGACATTTCAACTCGTTTTGAGGCTGGAAAGGTCAATATCATCATTGGTCAATCAGGGCAAGGTAAATCGGTGCTTGCTAAATGTATAGTTGGTTTGCATACACCGGAAGCGGGGGAAGTGCTTTATGATGGGAAGAACTTTTTGGAAATGGGTAGAGAAGAGAGGACTCAAATTCGAAAGGAGATAGGAATGCTATTTCAAGGTTCAGCTTTGTTTGATTCTATGACGGTAGAGGACAATGTGATGTTTCCTCTTATGATGTTTTCAAATATGTCCAAGGAGGAGCGTTTGGGGCGTGCAAATTGGTGTTTGGAACGGGTGAATATGGCAGGGAAAAACAAGTTGTTTCCAGCGGAATGCTCTGGCGGAATGCAAAAACGTATTGCCATTGCTCGTGCGATCGCTATGAATCCGAAATATTTGTTTTGTGATGAACCTAACTCAGGGCTCGACCCACAAACTGGATTATTGATTGATAATCTTATTCGTGAAATCACTTATGAAATGAATATGACAACAATTGTTATTACCCATGACATGAACTCTGTTATCGAAATTGGTGATCAGGTGGTTTTTATTCACGAAGGACGAAATTGGTGGGAAGGGGATAAGCATTCTATCTTGACGACTGAAAATCCAGAGATTTTGAATTTCGTTTATGCGTCTGAATTTATGAAAGCGATACGCGATAATATGCAAAAACGACTTTAATTCGTTCTTAAAATAATGCAATGTATCCGAAGTGGATTTTTCCATTTCGGATTTTTAATTCTTCTTGGCTAGTCTTCCCAATTGCAAAGGATAAGGAGAACATACCAATACTTGTCCCCATAGTAAAACCTACACCCATCCCCATTGGTGTATCTCTAAAATAGTTTCCTGTTCGGTTTTCATACCAACTCTGATCAAAAAAAGCAAATAAGTAAGTTGTTCTTTCGATCATAAATCGATATTCTGCACTAAATGTAGTACGTGTAGTTGCTAATAAAAATTGTTCATTGAATCCTCTTTGACTTTGTAAGCCACCAAATCGATAAGCTTCATTAGCATAATAGATTGGGGCGTGGTAAAATTGCGTGAAATTGGATAGGTGTAAGATATGTCTTTTAGCCATTTGTAAATACCAGTTTACATTCAAATCAGCACGGTAGACGGTGTTTTTTGTTGTTATGGTATCATCCAGAGGAGATGATTTTCTTATCCCCGTAGAGAAAGAAGACGTGATGCCAATGCCTTTTGTGGGTAAAGGAATGTAGTCATAGCTGTTATAATTAACCGCTATTCCGTATAGATTTGTTTTTGTGTTACCAAGTCGTAAAGGAGAGGAATTTCCTCCAGCTAAAATATTAGATGTGAAATTTTCATAGTAGGCTTTTATATAAAAGTTACCTCTCAAATTATAGTTTACACCAATATTAGACTCTAATTCTAAAAAGGTGGAGTCTTTCTTGTATAAATTAAAGCTCCCTTCAATACCAAAAGGTGTGTTGAATAGATAGGGGTATTTTAAAGCGGTTCGTAATTGTTGGGTTTGTGCTTGTAAAGATGACCAATTAAGGCCTAGGTATTCGCCTCGTTTTAATACATTGTTTAATTTTAAGTTTATGTCTCCGGTAAATTGTAATTTACCAGTAAGCGTATTGGGTTGCAAGCCGACAATCCCATTGATAGAGCTTAATTTTTTTGGAGTAAGATATACGTATAGATCTACGCCTTTCTCTGTAAATAATATTTCAGCTGGTTTTATTTCTTCGTATATATTTAATGCGAGTAATTTTCTTGATAAGTTCTGAAATCGATCTTCATTAAATGGTTCACCTTTTTTAAATTGAATGGTATTGGCTATGAGTTTTTTCGGAAGTGTCGAATCACCTTTGAGGTGTAAGTCATTCCAAAACAGTTGTGGACCTTTGTTGATGATTAGATCTGCTTCAAGTTTGTTACTGTCTATTTGGGTGAGTTCTAATTTCACCTTCGCAAATGCATATCCATTATTTGTGTAACTGGATAGAATTCTTTTGTAGAGTTGTTGAATTTCGTAAGGGACCAAAGATTGATTCGTTAGAAGTTGTTCTTTAAGTCCAGCGTATCTACTGAGTACTTTTAAATCTTCGGGTTGTGCCTTAATGGATAATTTCTCAAATTTAGGGCCTTTGTAATAGATTAGTTGAACATTTTTTAAGCTATCAAATGTTAGGGCGTCTATGTTGGCTAATACATATCCTTTTTTTAGATGGTAGGTTTGTATTTGAGCTAATTTCTTTTTAAAATCTAAGGTGTCTTTGGAGAGTAGGAGTGTTTTATTTTCTTTTTTAGTAAGCTCGCTATTACTCATCGAAAAGCTCTTCTTATGCTGCGCATGCGCATAGAAAGTACTGAAATAACAAAGTAAACAGAGATATGTAAGGAGTTTATCCACGATGTAAATTTACAAACTAAAAAAAAGAATATTTATTGTACTTTGATTGAACTTGATGATTGTATTGGTTTATTCCTTATTTTTATACTGCAACAAGGTAAAAACCCACAAATAAACAACGATGAAAAAATTAATGGCCTTAACTCTTGTAGGACTTGGTATGTTGGTAGTTTTGAATTCATGCGGTTCATCAAGAGGTGGACATTGTGACGCTTACGGTAAAGTAGACGTTATGAAAACAGAAACTACTACAGAAAAAATCTAAGAGATTTTATTTAAAAGGCCAATAGGCCTTTTTTTTGTGATAAAAAAACCTGCCGAAGCAGGTTTAAGTTTATTTAGTATGATGTGGATTGCGTTACATCGTAAAGAACAGTGTAGTTTGATGCTACTGCAGGAATAGCGATCCAGTTTTCTACATACCTCTTGTCGTCGCATTTACCACAATCTCTAACAGCTATTTTGTAAAATATTTGTTGATTCATATGGTCAATTTCAACACTGCGGTCAAAAACGGCAAAACAGTTAGTTGAGATTGGAAATGCCAATAAGCTATAGGAGTTAAAATCAAAATCTGTTTGTGTATATCCTTTGTCTAAACTCATTTTAAAGCGATCTGTATATTCACTTTCTGCTGTAATTAAGTATTGTTCAGGTTGTAACCATTCGGTCATATATCCTGTTTGTGGATAAACAACAACGTCGGTTAATATTGCCCCAGAATCTGAACTTTCTCCCAAATCACATTTCTTCTTACAGCTTGTTAAAGCCAGAATTAAAATGGTTGAGCATGTAAATAAAAGAGTTGCTAGTCTTTTCATAGCAGTTATTAATTTTTAGATAAAAATACAATTTTATACGACTTGTAAGCTTATTTTTTTCTTAGTTCAAATTTTTGACCTAAATATACTTTTCGAACCATTTCATCTTGTGTTAATTCTTCAGCTGTACCTGATTTCAAGATGGAACCTTCGAATAATAAATACGCTCTATCTGTTATGGATAATGTTTCCTGAACATTATGGTCAGTGATCAAAATTCCAATATTTCTTTTCTTTAATTCAGAAACAATAAATTGGATATCCTCTACTGCAATTGGATCAACGCCTGCAAACGGTTCGTCTAAAAGTACAAATTTGGGATCCGTTGCAAGTGCTCTTGCTATTTCTGTTCTTCGTTTTTCCCCTCCGGATAATCGATTACCTAAATTTTTACGTACATGTTGAAGGCTAAATTCATTTAATAATTGTTCTAATCGATCTAGGCGTTCTTGCTTATTTAGGTTGGTCATCTCCAATATCGCCATTATATTATCTTCCACCGAAAGCTTTCTAAAAACCGAGACTTCTTGCGGTAAATAACCGATACCTAACTGAGATCTCTTGTACATGGGGTATTTAGTGATCTCGACATCATCTAAAAATACTTGCCCACTGTCTGGTTTGACCAGTCCTACTATCATATAAAAGGAGGTTGATTTACCCGCACCATTCGGCCCAAGTAATCCTACAATTTCACCTTGGTTAACTTCTACAGATACACCTTTTACTACAGGACGCCCCTTGTAGGTTTTTTTAATTTCTTTTGTATATAATTTCATCAGAGATAAAATTCAAATCTTGCGCGAATACCGAAGGGAGAACTATTCTCCAATTGATGTGTCGCACGGTAAAATAAATCTACTCGAATGAACTTTAGGATGTTTTCTAGTCCTACAGAACATTCAACGTACGGGATGTTCCCAAATTGTTTTGTAAAGTTAGGTAAAATCATTTCACGATTGTGCTTTGTTGAAATAGTTCCCCAAGTTGCTCGTGCACTGGTTACAAATCTAATTTTTAACTTTTGAATACCAGGGATGTAATCCAAAAATAATCCGCCCCAGTGATTTTCAATAAAAGCATCAACGTATTTATCTGATATGAATTCAAAATAATTGAGCATGTTGAAAGAGTTCTTGTAAAGAAATAAAGATTGATTTCCTTCATGAACTTTTAGGAATGGATAAGCAACTTGTCCCAAAATAACTCCTACACCAAAGCCATATCGAATGTTTCCTAGTATGCCAATTGGTCGTTGGTGGTCATACATAAAGTCAATTTTTTGATATGAATAATCAGAACCAAAGAGGCCTTTCAATCCAAATGAGGTTTGTAAAGAGAAAACCGGGAATTTACTTCGAACAATTGATCTGTCAAATTTACCAGAAACGAATTCCTCATTTTTAGACCATCTAAAACGGAGGGTTATTTCTGCATTTTGTATGCGATTGATAGTGTCATTTTGACCCGTTACCTCGTTGATTCTAATGTAATTTGCTAGGCCGAGGGGCCTGTATTCTTTCCATTGTATTCCTCCAAAGACAACAATGTCTTTAAAAAGATCCTTCTCCAGTTCAATTCCAATTTTCTCAACCATTGTCAATTTATCTAATGGCCCAGTTCTTATGATAGAACCAAAAGCTGACCCAACTGATGATGCAGACGGGCCGGCACCTAACTGTTCGATATCTTTATTGTAAAATAGGCTTAACATCCCTCTTTTCTTAGGAGTTATATTGTATCTTATTCGTCCACCATATTTGAACTCTTTGTCGCCAAATCCATAAAATACCCGCCCCATTAGTTCAACTCTTTTACTGAACTTATTACTTGTTCTTAACTCTACACCAATTCTGAATTTTTCTACTGGATTAGAGCTGGCTACCGTGTATAATTTTCCGTATTCAAGATAACCTTGTTTCCAATATCCTGTTGAAATGAGGTAGATTGAACCTTTTAAAAATTTGAAGAAAGGAAGGTTGTTGATAGTGTCAATCATTTCGGGAACTCCTTTTTCCCGTTTATTAAGTGTATCCTGTCTGTGTGTGTCCCAATATTCTATCGTTCTCAGTTTTGCTGAATCTTTCATTTCAACTGTTGAGTCCGTTTTAAAAAAGCCTTTGGGGTATTTTACATTAACTTTAAAGTCTTTTCTAAACGTATTTCGATGGGCGTTGATCCCAAATAGCTTAGTCTTTTTTGTGATGTTTGCATCTAGGAACAAAGATTCATGTGTCATCATCCATATTTCAGATTCCACCTGCTTAAAATCTTGTTTAAAGCTAATTTTATTGATGAAATTTATATTTGCATCCTTTGAAATATTCCCTGTAATTGATTTTATTGCATAGGTGGAGTCATGGACTATCATTGATCCTTCAAAAGTTAAATCTCCCTTTCTTTTTGGGCTGAATCTCATGTTGTAACACCAGTAACCATCTATATAAAGAGAGTCCATTAAAACGAAGTTGTAGTAGCTTCTTGCGAAGTTAGCAATTGGACTAACGAATTGCTTATTAAAAACGCGAATGTAGTTATCATAGATGTTTAAATCCATGTACATTTCTCCCGTGAATTGGTCGAAATTTAAAACCTCTATTCCGGTTAATTGTGTTGCTTCTATAATTTCTCTTTTCTTTTGAGGATCTCTGTTGTAGTAGACTTTAGATATAGTTTCGGAGAGAATGGAAGGTAGAACGAGTTTACCTGTTTCGGTTGAATCCATATAATCATTGATCACTTTAATCTTATTGATGATTTTACGGTTCCTAAATGCTTGTCCGATATTCGCAATGTCGAAACGCATCTTTGTGTACGCTTCATACTCAAAGCTTTCCAGTTTTTCTCGATTGTTTATTGGCTTATTTCGAACGATCAGTTTATGAAGCTTTGTTGAAAAAGGCTCGTTGGAAGGGGTGATGAATATTTCTTCAATATCATCTATAATTAAAAATAATTGGATGTTATAGTGATTGTCCTCTTCTAAATTTACAGGGAGGTATTGAGTTTTATATCCAGCAAGGTGAATTTGTATTGAATCTGTTGCGTAGAACGTTTCTAGGTAGAAATAACCCGTAGAATCTGTAATTGTTCCATATTTTGAGTTCAAGAATTGGGTGCGTACAAACTCTAGTGGTTCATTTGTGTGACCATCTAATACCTTTCCTTGAATAATCGTTTTTTGCGCCAATATAACAATTGGCGTAAAGAACAGTAGGAGGAGATAATATTTTATTTTGTTTTCCAATGCTTTAAAAGTATTTGTTTTCTACTTTCTTAGCACATTATTTTAAATCTTTTGCTCTTTTTTTATCGACACGTGCTGCCGAAATGATTCCTATCTCGTACAATAACGCAATTGGGATGGAGACAACTATTTGGCTAATTACATCCGGAGGAGTAATAATTGCTGATAGGATTAGTACCCCTATTATTGCATGCTTTCTGTATTTTCTAAGGAAATCTGCTGTGAGAACTCCCATACTTGCTAACACATAGCAAAAGACAGGTAATAGGAAGAAAAGCCCAGTGTAAAATATGGTGGATAATATCATTCCCATGTAGGAATCTATTGTAAATATGTTTTGTATTCCCTTTGATATCTGGTAAGATCCGAAGAATTGGATTGTCATTGGGGTAACAACAAAGTATCCGAAAGCAATTCCTAGTAGGAATAAAAAAGAGACGTAGAATATCATTCCTTTTGAATTTCGATATTCATTTTCTTTTAATGCAGGTTTTATAAATAACCAAAGTTGGTAGAAGATGTATGGAGACGAAACGACCATTCCTCCAAGGAGGGAGGTCATGAATGCATAACTAAACTGACCTGCCACATTAGTAGACTGCATCTCCACATTGATGTCGTTGATACAAACGTTGAAATTCTCGCAAAGAAAGCGGTACGAAAAAAAATTTTTGTCAAGAAGAATTAAGAAAATGTTGTCCATAATCCATTCTTGATATACAAATAGAACTGCCGCACAGATGATCACAGCAATTGCACTACGTACCAATCTCCATCTTAGCTCTTCCAAATGCTGGAGGAATGACATGTTCTTTTCTTCGTTCATAAGTGCAAAATTAATGATTTGTGATTTGATAAAATCTTTTCATTTGTTTTATTATTGATAAAAAATGAATTTCTTTTATTTCATTCTCTTGTTAAATTCCTATGTAAAGCTGCTAAATTATGTTATATTCGTGTACCAAAGGGTAAGAATAATAATCTTATAAAGAATAGTAGAGTATGTTAGGTGTTGACTTAAAGGAAGCCTTAAGGACATATTTCGGATTCAATCAATTTAAGGGGAAGCAAGAGGAAATTATCACGAATTTATTGAAAGGAAACAATACATTCGTAATAATGCCCACTGGGGGAGGAAAATCACTTTGTTATCAGTTGCCAGCTCTTATTTCTGAAGGAACAGCCGTAATAGTTTCTCCATTAATAGCCTTGATGAAGAATCAAGTGGATGCCATTCGAAATGTGAGTAATGATGAATCAATTGCACATTTTTTAAATTCGTCTCTGTCTAGATCTGAAATTACCCGTGTAAAGTCAGATATTACAGAAGGGAAAACTAAGTTGTTGTACGTAGCGCCAGAGTCTTTGACCAAGCAAGAGTACATCGATTTTTTAACAGCCGTAAACATTTCTTTTTTTGCGATTGATGAAGCGCATTGTATTTCTGAATGGGGACATGATTTTAGACCAGAATATAGGAGATTAAGAGAGATTTTTGAAAAGATTTCAAAAGTGCCAATTATTGCTTTAACAGCAACGGCTACACCCAAAGTTCAGCATGATATACAAAAGAATTTGAACATGCTCGACGCGATAGTGTACAAAACATCTTTTAATCGGGATAACTTATACTACGAAATCCGTCCTAAAAAGGATGTTGAAAAGCAAATTATCAAGTATATAAAAGCCCGAGAAGGTAAAAGCGGAATTGTTTATTGCTTGAGTCGAAAGAAGGTAGAAGAGTTTGCCGAAATTTTACAGGTTAATGGAATTAGCGCCCTTCCGTATCATGCAGGTTTAGATCCAACAACAAGAGCTAAACATCAAGACATGTTCTTAATGGAAGATGTTGATGTAATTGTCGCTACAATTGCATTTGGTATGGGTATTGATAAACCTGATGTAAGGTTTGTGATTCATCATGATATTCCAAAATCAATCGAAAGTTATTATCAAGAAACGGGTCGTGCGGGTCGAGATGGAGGAGAAGGTGAATGCATTGCTTTTTACCAGTATAAGGACATCGAAAAGTTAGAGAAGTTTCTCCAAGGTAAACCAGTCGCAGAACAAGAGATTGGTAAACAGCTCTTGGGTGAAATTGTTTCTTATGCAGAAACATCTGTTTGTCGGCGTAAATTTGTGCTCTATTATTTCGGTGAAGTATTTGACGAAGACCAATGTAATAAGTACTGTGATAATTGTCGAAATCCGAGAGAGAAAACTGAAGGTAAGGAGAGGGTCGAACTATTACTCAAGTCTGTTCTAGAACTAAAAGAGATTCAAAAAGCAAAACACATTTGTAATTTTGTAGCAGGTAAAGTAACTTCTGATATTAAGGCTTACAAGCACGATGAACACCCTTTGTTTGGTGTAGGGAATGATAAAGATGAACATTTTTGGAATGCTGTTCTTAGGCAGTCACTTGTTGCGGGTCTGATTTACAAAGATATTGAATCTTATGGTTTAGTTAAACTAACAGATTTAGGACATGTTTTTCTAAAAAATCCTACATCTTTTATGTTGATTAAGGAGCATGATTATTCTGCAGCGGATGATGATGGTACAGTTCATACGAAAGCCGTTTTTGATGATTTACTATATAAACAGCTTATTGATTTACGAAAAAGTATCTCTAAACGTAATAATATACCACCATTCGTTATATTTCAAGATCCGTCTCTAAAAGATATGTGTTTTCAATATCCAATAACAATGGATGAGTTGACAAACATTCAAGGAGTTGGAACTGGTAAAGCAATGCGTTATGGAGCTCCTTTTCTAGAGTTGATTAAAAATTATGTGGAGCAGCATGAAATAGATAGACCTCAAGATATGGTTGTGCGTTCGTTGGTTAATAAGTCTGGGTTAAAAGTACAATTGATTCAAAATATTGACCGTAAGCTTCCACTTGAAGATATAGGTCGTGCACAAGGTAAATCGCTGCAAGATGTAATCGATGAAATTGAAGTGATTGTAGCATCAGGGACAAAAGTCAATATTTCCTATTATATTGATGAGGTGCTGGATGAGGACCACCAAGAGGAAATTTACGATTATTTTAAGGATGCCGAAACAGATGATTTAAAAGCTGCCTATCACGAATTCGATGGAGATTTTTCAGAAGAAGAACTTCGTTTGATGCGTATTAAATTCATGAGTGAAATGGCTAATTAAAGATATTATACCCCATAAAACAAGAGGCTTGATATAACTATCAAGCCTCTTGTTTTATCTGTTCAGTATAAAGTTATAACCTTTATTGTCTAATTGCGGCAATTGAAATTGCATGTCATTTTTTGTGTAGTAATGAACTACAGCCTTGTAGTCATTTTCGCTTTCCCTCGTGAATATGAAATCAGTTTCATTGATTTGATAGAAATTTCCATTCAAATTTAAATGATTGACGGTTGTGTCTACCCTATATGTTAAAGCAATGGTATATGATCCATTTTTGGAAATTTCACTATTATTGGTGAAGCGGATTGTTCCATTCGGTACTGTGATTGTTTTGTAGCCTTCTGGGTCAAAAAAATACATCTTTTGAATATTCCATGTACCATCAATGGCCTTAAGAGTGGCTTTCTTTTTATCACAAGCAAAAAGGAGAGAGAAACCAATTAGTAACGCTATGTTAATTGTTCGCATCATATTCAAATATACAGATTTTAGACGGTATAGATGATCTTATAAGTGACTCGAAATTTTGCTTACTTGCGTTGTAATTTTTATTATTTTTGAATTTGTTGATGGCATTTTGCATTGATTTTTGTTCTAGCTGCTTACGTTCATTATCGGTCCATTTTCCAATTTCAATAAATACTTCAGAAGCTCTGTAGTCAATGCCAATATGTAGTATTTGTGGAATCGGTACTTTTATTAATAGTGTGTCTTTATTTCTTATCGATTGTTTTAAATCTTTTAAGTCGAAGCCAATTTGTGCATCTACAGTCGTTATTAATGTTAATCGTCTGTCAATATTTCCATTTTTAAGGACATTTTTTAGATCTCCCTGGCTAAATAATTTGTCGAGTTCACCAGCAATCCTGTCATTGGGAGTTTTGTAATATTCTATTGAATCTACGACAAATTCTTCACGGTAGGTTAAGGTCGCAATTTTGGCAATTGCTTCAATATTTTCAATAATCAAAGGTGTTTGTTCGAGTGCTAGATCTTGTGCAGAAGCACGATTACATTTTTTAAATTGACTTACAATAAAAAAGGTTGCAAGTGATAAAAGAGCAAGGATTAAAAGGTGGTAGGTTCCTTTAAGGAAAGCTGTTGCATTTTTCATAATAGACTTCGTTTAACAGAAACTTCTACACTTTTGTAGCCCATGTTTTTGTAATAGGCCGTAAACCAATTGATTGCATTCTTTTCGGCATCGTTTAGAATGTCAGTCTGCTTAACTTCTTCTCGTATTTTTTTTTCGCCTAATTGTAGTATGCTGATTTTGTCCGTTTGGCTAAATTCATGTCGCAGTCCATTGATGTCATTAACTACGGTTTGGACTTGATCAGAAGGGATGGTGAAGGTGAATAGTTCGGGTTCTGGTAAGCGAATTTGAATGGAATTTTCTTCGATAATTAGATCTTCTGTATTTAATTTATTGAGGTTGATTCCAGCTTTCACTGTTGCATTTACTTTTATTAAAATTTTGCGATCACCAAATTTGTACCATTCTGCCTTATCATCAATTTTCAAGACTTTACCCAAAGTATATTCTACGGTCGATAGTTCTCCAATCTCTTTTACGGAGGAGTAACTTGCCTTTTCTTTGACAAAATGGTCTTCTTTCTTATTGGTGCAATTCACTAATGTAAAAAGAAGAAATGTGAAAAGTATTAATCTCATTGATTTGTAAATGGTGCTAGAGCAAGAGCTCTCATTCCATGAATCAAAGCTTCCGGTTCTATATCAAATTGTGGATGATGTACACCAAAAGTTGAGCCAAATTTTTGTGATGCAACTCCAATTCTGAAAAAACAGGCTGGTACTTCTTGCGCATAAAAGGAAAAATCTTCCGATGTCATACGAATAGGTAAATCTTTTAGATCATCAGGAGGATAAAAGTTTAATAAAGCAGTTTTTAGTCTTTTTGTTAATTGAGGATCGTTGTCTAAGTATGGATATCCTTTACTTATTTCAACTTCAGCTGTTCCCCCGTTAGCCTCTGCAATTTTAGTAACTTCATGAATGATGAGTTGCAATGCTTGTTTGCGCCATTCTTCATTCATTGTTCTAAATGTTCCTTTTAAATATGCTTTGGATGGTATCACATTCGTAGCACCCTTCGCTTCAAAATGTCCGATTGATAATACACACGGTATTGTTGGGTCGCATTGTCTACTTACTATATTTTGTAAGTTTACGACCACCTGTGCACCGATATAGATTGGATCAATACATCTATGTGGAGTCGCTCCATGACCTCCTTTTCCATTAATGGTGATGTAAATCTCATCACAACTTGCCATATATAGACCTTCTTTAAAACCAAGTAGTCCGACTGGTAAGTCAGGGAATACGTGCAAAGCGTATATCGCTTCTACTTTTGGATTTTTCAATACCCCTTCTTGAATAAGTATTGATGCACCTCCAGGATTTTTCTCTTCTCCTGGTTGAAAAATTAATTTGACGGGTTGAGGAAGTTGGTCCTTTATTTCATTTAATATTTCTGAAACTCCTAATAATATTGCAGTGTGAGCATCGTGTCCACAAGCATGCATTATTCCTTGCTTTTTTGACGAGTAAGGTTTATTTGTTTCCTCGTGAATGGGCAATGCATCTAAGTCTGCACGAAGCGCAATGCATGGTTGTTCTTCTGTATGATTTACACTTTTTATTATTCCAACAACTCCTGTTCCTCCAACACCTTTTTCATAGGGGATGTTTAATTCAGCTAGCTTTGTGGCAACGAATTCCATCGTTTCATATTCTTGATAAGAAAGTTCGGGATTTTGATGAAGGTGTTCCCTATAGTTTTTTATCTTTTCGAATAGTTCTTCGGAACGTTTTTCAATATGGTTTAATAGGATTGAGTTCATTGTTTCTTTGCCTAATAAGTGGAAATAATTGACGATCAAATAACGTTAAATATTTCTCTAAAATAAGAAAAAAAGAGATTGATTATTGAACTAAAAGATTACAGCCTCTTATATCGCTGTGGTCAAATCTTCCTAGAATTTCAAATTTATTTGTGGTATGAAGTTTTCCTAAATCTTGCGTTGCGATAAATGAACACGAATATAAGTTCGCAAGGTCAATTACGTTTATGCCTCCTGTTTTCTCGATGGGTTGATAGGTGAATGGGTCGTTTATATCACGGATAAGAATTTTCATCCAATTAGGTGTTTCAAAAAGGGTGTTTTTGATGCTGTAACCTTGAGATAACAATTCTGTCATCCCATATTCAGAAGCAATGTGGTTAACATTTAATCCTACTTTTAAATAGGAGTGAAGTTCTTCCTTTGTTAGTTCTTTTCGACGACCTTTCATTCCTCCGGTTTCAATAATTAGGGCTTGGGATAAATCAAATTTTTGATCGGCTAAATCGAGTAAGGCGTATGACACACCAAAGATTACTACTTTTTTACCACTCTTCAAGGCGGCTAAGTAGTTTGTTTTTATTTTATCTAAGTCATTTAACAAAAAGCCACTCAGGTGGTTATTTGTTTGTCTTATAAGGTGATCCACCATGTATACTAAACTGGAATTCCCTTGTTCTAAATAGTTTGGTAAAAGAGCTAAAATTACTTGTTCTTTAGGATCCCCTATTTGTTTTATATAACATTTTTGAAACGACTGTTCATATAGTTTGGTTGAAGCTAAAAAATGGTGACTCCTCTGCATACCTGTAGTTCCACTGCTTAAAAAGAGTGCTTCTTCTTTTTCATCTCCGATATAGATTTTCTGCGTTTTAAAAAAATCTATTGGAAGAAAAGGGATTTCATTGAAATATTTTGGCTCTTTTTTTCTATTTAAAAGGGAGATGTATTTACTATACACCGGATTGTTGGCTACCTGAAATTTATAGACTTCAATGGCAACATTGTTAAAATCCTCGGGTGATTTTATGGAGAAAATTAATTTTTCTAAATCCGGCCTATTCATTTTTAGTGGCTTGTGTCCAGTATTTCGTTACGATCATGTTTATGCTTAAATAAGATAGCAAAAGCAATTGCAATAATCATAGCGTATGCGGCAAATGTTAGCCAAATACCTGTCCAATTTAAGATACCGTTATTGTTGAAATATTTATCAATTATTATTCCACTAATAGCACTACCCATGATTGCTCCGAATCCATTTGACATCATCATGAACATTCCTTGTGCACTGGCACGAATTTTTGGCTCTGCTGTTGTTTCTACGAATAGGGATCCACTAACATTGAAGAAGTCAAATGCCATTCCGTAAACGACACAAGACAAGATGATCATCCACAATCCATCTGCAGGATTAGAATAGGCAAGTAGTCCAAAACGTAAGACCCATGCCATCATTGAAATTAACATCACATTTTTAATTCCAAATCTCTTTAAGAAGAAGGGGATTGCAAGTATGAACAATGTTTCTGACACTTGAGAGAAGGACATTATTATTGTGGAGTATTTAACAACTAGTAGATCTGCGTATGCAGGATTACTTTCGAAGCTAGAAAGGAAATTGTCCCCATACATATTTGTTAGTTGCAGTGCTCCACCTAGAAGCATTGAGAACAAAAAGAATAAGGCCATTTTATAATTTGCGAATAATCTGAAAGCATCTTTTACCAAGTTCTGCTTCACTGCAGTCGGCTTTTCATTGTCAACTTTATGGAATGGAGGACATTTCGGTAACGTCCAAGCGTAAATGGCTAGTATTATTCCGGCTGCTGCTGAAATGTAGAATTGACCATCAGTAGCTTTATTACCTGTTAAATTTGTTATCCACATAGCTGCTATAAAACCTACAGTTCCCCATACACGTATGGTAGGGAAAGAGGTAACTACATCGATTCGCTCATTTTTCAATATATGGTATGCTATTGAATTATTCAAAGCCAACGTTGGCATGTAGCAAAGCATCGCTGCGAGTATAACCCAAAAAAACATTTGTGGATCTGTTACTTGAGGAATAAGACCTATGGCAATTGCATTTCCTAAATGTAAGAAGCTGTATAGCCGTTCTGCATTGATGTACTTATCAGCTATTATTCCAATTAATGTTGGCATAAATAATGCTGATATCCCCATTGTGGAAAAAATTGCTCCAAACTCTGAAAAACTCCATTTCATTGTATTTGAACAGTAATTTCCAATTGTAATTAACCAAGCTCCCCAAACAAAAAATTGTAGGAAGCTCATCGCTGTTAGGCGATACTTAACGTTACTTTGCATTAGCTAAATGTTATTCTTGACGTCTATTGATTTCATCTCTTATCTGTGATGCAAGTTCATATTCTTCTTGCATTAAGGCATCTTTGAGTTGTTGTTCTAACTCCTCTTCAGATAGAGATTGTAAGGGATTGTTTGTGTACGACTGTACATCTTGTATTTCATCCATTTGTAATGCGTCATCTTCATCAGTTGAAACACCAGCATTTTTCAGGATGGATTCGTAAATATATATAGTACTATTACATCTTAAGCCAATTGCTATGGCGTCGGATGTTCTAGCATCAATCTCCAATTCTTTTCCGTCTTTCTCACATACTAATTTACTGTAGAAAATACCTTCTTGTAAATTATAGATGATGATTTCTTTAATTGAAATGTCAAATAGTTGTACAAATGATTTGAATAGATCATGGGTCAACGGGCGATTAGGTGTCATTTGTTCCAACTCAATAGCGATTGATTGAGCTTCTGGACCACCTATAATTATAGGTAGTTTTCTAGAACCATTACTTTCTGCCAAGACTAATGCGTAAGCTCCAGATTGGGTTTTACTGTAGGAAAGTCCTGCAATTTCTAATTTGATTTTTTTCATTTCAACTCGTATGCCTCGAATTTTCTGCTTAAGGGTTGGTAAAAACAGATGATAACCTGACAAAATTAAATAAAATTACTGACGAAAGTTTTAAAATAGTTTTAATATTTACTCGATTAAGTAAATAGAATAAAAAAAGGCAGTAAAAAAATATTTACTGCCTTTTGTTTTTTTTATGTAATGCTATTGAGCTTTGAATTTTTTAACTGCTTCAATCAATCTTGGAACAACTTCAAATGCGTCACCAACTACACCGTAGTCAGCAGCTTTGAAGAAAGGTGCCTCTGGATCTGTATTGATCACAACTATTGTCTTGGAACCATTAACTCCTGCTAGATGTTGAATTGCTCCTGATATACCAACAGCAATGTATAAGTTTGGACGAATTGCTACACCTGTTTGACCAACGTGTTCGTGGTGAGGTCTCCAACCGATGTCAGCCACAGGACGTGAACATGCCGTTGCAGCGCCTAATGCTTTAGCTAAGTCATCTGTCATCTTGAAGTTTTCTGGACCCTTTAATCCACGACCTCCAGATACTACTAATTCTGCTTCTGGTAAGGGGATATCACCTTCAGGTTGTTTTGTAGCAATTACTAGCACTTTTGAATCTCCTGCGTTACCAGCGAACGCTTCAACTGCACAAGCAGCTCCAGTTTGTTCTGGTTGAATTGAGTTAGGTAAAAGAGAAATGATTTTTTTAGCTGTATTTACTTTAACAGATGCAAAGGCTTTTCCTGAGAATACATTTACCTTGATTGTTCCGTCAGTATCTGGTAATGCAATCGCTCCAGAAACTAAACCTGCCTTTAAACGAACAGATAGACGAGGAGCAACGGCTTTCGCGATGTGATCGTTAGAGAAAATAATTGTATCAGCACCTGTTGATTCTGCAGCATTTGCAATCAATTTTGTCAATTGTGCTTCATCTGCTTCTACTAATGTTTTATCTACTAAAACTTTTGACGCACCATATTCTCCTAATTGTGCAAGTTGAGAATCATCTATATTGGAGTTTGTAATAACGGTTACATCTCCTAATTTTTTTCCGTAAGTAACGGCTTCAAAAGCGGCTTTACCGAGTCCGTGATTTCCGTTTATATATACTAAAATTGACATTTTGTTTTCTTTTAAAGGATGATTAAATAACTTTTGCTTCGTTGTGCAATAATGCTACTAATTCATCCATGTTGTTAGGATCAATCATCTTAACTGCTGATTTTGCAGCTGGAGTTGTGTATGAAGCAAATGATGTTAAGTCTTCTACAGCTACTGCAGGTACTACTTGTAAAGGTTTTGTACGAGCAGCCATGATTCCTCGCATGTTGGGGATACGTTGTTCAGCCATTCCTTTAGCGCATGATACTACAGCTGGTAGGGATACCTCTATTGTTTGTATTCCGCCTAAGTATTCTTTGTCTATAGTTGCTGTCGTTCCATTAACGTCCAATTTAGTTGCTAATGATACAAATGGAATATCCATTGCTTCTGCAATCATTCCTGCAACTTGAGATCCATTATATTGAATGGTCTCTTTTCCTGTTAAGATTAAATCAAAACCATTTGTTTTAGCATATTCAGCAATTTGAATGGCTGTGAAGTATGCATCTTTAGGATCTGCGTCAATACGTACTGCTTCGTCTGCGCCTATTGCTAGGGCTTTACGGATGATTGCCTCATCAGCAGCATTTCCTACTGTTATAATTGTTACTGTTCCTCCGAGGGTTTCTTTTAATTCAAGAGCACGAACTAATGCATACCACTCATCGTAAGGGTTAACAATGTATTGAACACCATTTTCATCAAATTTTGTATTGCCGTCTGTGAAGGCAATTTTTGATGTGGTATCGGGTGATTTAGAGATACAAACTAGTATTTTCATTTTTTAGCTTTATTACAAATTGTTGTTTACAAACATAAAAAAATAAATATTGAATTACTATTAAATTTATGGTGTTTTTTGTTGAAATAATTAGGCATGCATAGTATTTTCTGAATTATTCATTTTTTTTATCTATTGATTTACTTGGTTTTTGTGTCTTTGGTGTGCATTCTGGAGATTTAATTTTTTTTCAGTACTTTGGTTGTCTATTAGTGTTAATTAACAGAGGCAAGTTTCTCTTTTCTTTCTTTATGAATTGCTTGTTCAGTGAAAAGGGCTATAAAAGATTGTTACGTTATTAAGTATTGTGATACATTTTTGTTAGTTTTGATATTCCATAATCGGGAATTTTCAAGAGAATAACTATGAGAACAGTTCAATTTAGAGAGGCATTACGTGAAGCTATGTCAGAGGAAATGCGCAGAGATAAAAGCGTGTTTTTGATGGGTGAAGAAGTTGCTGAATACAACGGTGCGTATAAAGTGTCTCAAGGAATGTTGGATGAATTTGGTCCAAAGCGTGTTATTGATACACCTATCGCAGAACTTGGTTTTGCAGGTATTGGTGTAGGTGCGTCTATGAATGGATTACGTCCAATTGTTGAATTTATGACTTGGAACTTTGCAATTTTAGCTGCAGACCAAATTATAAATAGTGCAGCAAAGATGTTGCAGATGTCAGGTGGTCAATATGGTTGCCCAATTGTATTTAGAGGAGGTAACGGGACTGCTGGTCAGTTGGGAGCTACTCACTCTCAGTCTTTTGAAGCTTTTTATGCACACGTGCCGGGTTTAAAAGTAATTACTCCATCAAACCCCTATGATGCGAAAGGATTATTAAAAGCCGCAATTCGTGATAATGACCCAGTTGTTTTCTTAGAATCTGAGAAAATGTATGGCGATAAAGGTGAAATTCCTGAAGGAGAGTATATTATTCCGATAGGTGTTGCAGATGTTAAACGTAAGGGATCTGATGTTACCATCGTTTCTTTTGGTAAAATTATTAAGGTTGCGCATGAAGCTGCCGAATATCTGGAGAAGGAAGGTATTTCTGTGGAAATAATAGACTTACGAACGGTTCGTCCAATTGATTACGCATGTATTGTTGATTCCGTTAAGAAAACAGGTCGTTGTGTTGTGGTGGAGGAGTCTTGGCCATTAGCTTCTATTTCTTCAGAGATCGCTTATCATTTACAGCGTTATGCATTTGATTATTTAGATGCGCCTGTTCAACGTGTTACACAAACAGATACACCTTTTGCGTTTTCACCTACTTTAATTGATGAAGCATTACCTAATGTAGAGCGTATTGTTAAGGCGGTAAAAGCGGTTATGTATCGTTAATATTATAAGTTTTTTAATAAGAGGTAGAAGTGATTCTACCTTTTTTTGTTTTACTACTTTGTCGCGCTATGGTTTTTAGTACCATCTTATTTCTTTTCTATTTTTTACCTTGTTTTTTATTGGGTTACGTTCTTCTACCTAAGAAGTACAGGAACTATTGGGTTTTGATAGCTAGCCTCGCTTTTTACGCTTGGGGTGCCCCTTTATTTATATTTGTTGTGCTATTCTCTACTTTAATTGATTTTCAAGTTGTAAAGAAGATGCATTTATGTATAAATTCAGCGGATAAGAAGAAGTGGTTGGTCTTGTCAATCTGTTTAAATGTCGGTCTGTTGGCTTATTTTAAATATGCTAATTTTTTCATTGATAATGTGAATGATGTTCTTTCTTATTTTCATTGGAATACAATTTCATGGGTATCTGTTATGCTTCCGATTGGGATTTCTTTTTTTGTTTTTCAATCCATTACTTATGCCGTAGACGTTTATGGAGGAGTGAATCCACCCGTGCGAAAATTTTCTCAATATTTGCTTTATATTTTATCTTTTCCGCAAATGATTGCAGGTCCAATTGTGAAATATAATGACATCGCAAGTGAACTTGCAGAACGAAACGAAACTGTTGATGATCGTTTGCTAGGGTTTTATCGTTTTTGCATAGGATTAGGTAAAAAAATCTTGATAGCAAATGTTTTGGCTGTGCAGGCTGATTTAATTTTAGATGGTGATATTATTGAAGCTAGTTCTGGTAAGATTTGGGTGGGTTTAATAGCGTACACCTTTCAAATTTATTTTGATTTTTCAGGTTATTCGGATATGGCGATTGGGTTAGGACGAATGATGGGATTTACATTCCCAGAAAATTTCAATTCTCCTTATTTAGCTAAAAGTATTTCTGAGTTTTGGAGACGTTGGCATATGACTTTGAATGAATTCATGTTGTCTTATTTGTATATTCCACTGGGTGGAAATCGAGTTTCTAAAACCCGCTTGTATTTCAATTTATCTTTAGTTTTCGTGCTTTCTGGTCTGTGGCATGGAGCTTCATGGAATTTTATTCTTTGGGGAGCTTATCACGGTTCTTTTTTAATATTTGACCGACTTTTTCTTAAAAACTTATTAGAGCGTGTTGGTGCTTTGGTGGCAACTGTGTTTACATTTTTCATTGTTGTAGTTGGATGGGCAATTTTCCGGATGGAGGATTTCTCAAGAATGCAATTAGTAATTGATAAATTGTTTTCTTTTCAGAATGGAACAGGTTTTGAAATGGATTATCAGTTTTGTGTTGTTTTAGTTGTTGCAATCTTTTTTTCAGTCTTAACTGTTACTCGTTGGGGAAGGGATTTGGAAGTGTTTTGTTTTGAAAAGGATGTACTAAATTTAAGTGGACATTTAAAATTTGGTTTGATTGCTTTTATTCTGTTCATGTTATCAGTTGCTGGTATTGCTGGAACTGATTTTAATCCGTTTATTTATTTAAGGTTTTAAGAATGGGGGCTAATTGGATTAAAAAGGTTTTGTTTTCAGTCATTATTGGTGGTTTATTTTTGCCAATTGTACAAAAGAAGTTTTCGTTGGTTTATTTCCATAAATTGGGAGGCGCTATTTCTAGATCAGAGTGGGTTCCATTTACTTTTGATGGTTTTTTTAGTGGCGATTTTCAGAGTAGTAAAGAAGCATCTATTAAGGCCGATTTTGGGTTCAATCAATTTTTTATTCGATTAAATAATCAAATTGAATTTGATTTATATGGTAAGGTTCGTGCTAAAGGTGTGATCTTCGGGAAAGAGGGTTTTCTATTTGAAGAAGGGTATATAAATGCGGCTTTAGGTTTGGATTTTATTGGAGAAGATAGTATTCGTTGTCAGCTTTCTAAGCTTAAGCTTGTTAGTGATTCGTTGAAGGCTTATGGTGTTGATGTGGTGGTTCTTTTAGCGCCTGGTAAAGGAAGCTTCTGCCAAGAATATATTCCGGATGTGTATAAGTCAACTAAAGGTATTGCGACAAATGTTAATGTTTACAGCCAGATTTTGGATGAATTTAATATTCCTACATTAGATGTTAATAGATGGTTTTTGAGCTTAAAAGATGATAAAGCTGATTACGATCCACTTTTTTCCAAAACAGGAATTCATTGGAGCTATTTTGCTGAAAATATGGTGACTGATTCATTGTTAAATTTTTTAAGAAGTACAACTGGAAATGTTTTTCCTAGTCGAAGTAAAATTGGTCAATTTAAGTCAAAAATTGCCTTGAAGCGGGATGGGGATGTTTGGGAGGGGATGAATTTGTTGCGTCCTTTTGATGAGTTCGAGTTGAGTTATCCGTCTTTCAAGAGGGTAGGTGGTGAATCCAATAGAACGAAAGTCTTAACTATTTCGGATAGTTATTATTGGGGAATGTTTTATGATTCCTTATCTAGTAATTATTTTAAAGATGGTCGTTTTTGGTATTATTACAAAGAAGTGTTCCCTGAGAGTTATTCAAAATTCACTTCTGTTGATGAGTTGAATTTGAAAAAGGAATTAGTTAGTAATGATGTGATACTATTGATTTGCACTGATGCTAATTTACCTCGATTTGGGTTTGGTTTTATTGATGAAGCATTTACATTATTTAGCAAATGACCTTTACTGTTTAGGTTTGTTTTATGCCTCCTTTCTTAACGAATTGTTAATTTTTAGTTTTATTAAATTTCTTAATAAATAGATGGTTAATAGCTTTTTAGGTTTAGCTAGTTGTTTACCATTTGAATCATTTTCGTTTTTTCACAACTGAATGTGAAAAAGTACCTCTTTTTTTTTGTAAGGTATTGATTTGTAATTTTAATTACCTATCTTTGCACCCCTGAAGTCTTGCTTCGGGATTTTATTTATTTTAAAAATTAAGAGTATTTTATGCCAACTATCCAACAATTAGTTCGCAAAGGAAGAACGGCGGTGACGAAGAAGTCTAAGTCAGCTGCACTTGATTCATGTCCACAGCGTAAAGGGGTATGTGTAAGGGTTTACACCACTACTCCTAAGAAACCGAACTCTGCAATGCGTAAAGTTGCAAGGGTGCGTTTAACAAACGGAAAGGAAGTTAATGCGTACATCGGTGGTGAAGGTCACAACTTACAAGAGCACTCTTTAGTGTTAGTACGTGGAGGTCGTGTTAAAGACTTACCAGGGGTACGTTACCACATTGTTCGTGGTGCTGAAGATACAGCGGGTGTTGAAGGAAGAACACAACGTCGTTCTAAGTACGGGACAAAGAGACCAAAACAAAAATAATTTTAAAGCTCTTGTAAAAAGATGAGAAGAAGAAAAGCAAAAAAGGCCGTTGTTCTACCTGATCCACGTTTTAATGATGTACAGGTAACTAAGTTTGTGAACAACTTAATGTACGATGGAAAGAAAAGTTTAGCATTTAAGATTTTCTATGATGCTATGGAAATCGTTGACAAAAAAGTTGAAGACGTAACAGGATTGGAAACTTTCAAAAAAGCGTTAGAAAATGTAACTCCTTCTGTGGAAGTACGTTCTCGTCGTATTGGAGGTGCTACATTCCAAATTCCTACGCCAGTGCGTGAGTCACGTAAGAATTCATTGGCAATGAAGTGGTTAATTGGTTATTCTCGTAAGCGTAATGAGAAAACTATGGCTGCTAAATTAGCTGCTGAGATTGTTGCTGCTGCTAAAGAAGAAGGAGCTGCATACAAGAAAAAAGAAGATACTTTAAGAATGGCTGAGGCTAACAAAGCATTCTCTCACTTCAGATTTTAATCAACATGGCTAGAGATTTAAAATTCACGCGTAATATCGGTATCGCTGCACATATTGATGCTGGTAAAACGACAACAACAGAGCGTATTCTTTACTACTCTGGAGTTAACCACAAAATCGGTGAAACTCACGAAGGTGGGGCTACAACTGACTGGATGGCTCAAGAGCAAGAAAGAGGTATTACAATTACATCTGCTGCGGTAACAGTTCCTTGGAAATATAACGGGGATACATACCAAATCAACGTAATTGATACTCCAGGACACGTTGACTTTACTGTAGAGGTAAACCGTTCATTACGTGTATTAGATGGATTAGTATTCTTATTCTCAGCTGTTGATGGTGTTGAGCCTCAATCTGAAACTAACTGGCGTTTAGCAAACAACTATAACGTGCCTCGTTTAGGATTCGTGAACAAAATGGACCGTCAAGGTGCTGACTTCATGAATGTTGTTCGTCAAGTTAAAGATATGCTAGGAAGTAACTCACTTCCATTACAATTACCTATCGGTGGTGAAGATGATTTCCGTGGAGTTGTAGATTTGATTAACTTCCGTGGTATCGTTTGGAACGAAGAAGATAAGGGAATGACTTTTACTGAAGTTGAAATTCCAGAAGATATTTTAGAAGAAGCAACGGAGATGCGTGAGCATCTATTAGAGCAAGTTGCTGAATTCGATGATAGATTGATGGAGAAGTACTTCGAAGATCCAAATTCAATTTCAGAAGAAGAAGTTTTAGCAGCGTTGCGTCAAGCAGTTATCTCTGGTAAAGTGGTTCCTATGATGTGTGGTTCTTCTTTCAAAAACAAAGGAGTTCAAGCGATGTTGGATATGGTAATGGCATTATTACCTTCTCCAATGGATCAAGAAGCAATTAAAGGTATTGATCCTAAAACAGGTAATGAAATTGAACGTAAGCCTTCTTACGATGAGCCATTCGCAGGTTTAGCTTTTAAAATTGCTACTGACCCATTCGTAGGTCGTTTGTGTTTCGTACGTGCTTATTCAGGTAAATTGCCAGCTGGTTCTTATATCTACAACCCACGTACAGGAAACAAAGAGCGTATTTCACGTATCTTCCAAATGCACGCTAACAAACAAAATCAAATTGATGAGTTAGGAGCAGGAGATATCGGTGCAGTAGTAGGATTTAAAGATATCCGTACTGGAGATACATTATGTGCTGAAGGACACGGAATCATCTTAGAATCTATGGATTTCCCTGATCCAGTAATCGGATTAGCAATCGAGCCTAAAACACAGGCTGATACAGATAAATTGTCAATTGGTTTAAATAAATTAGCTGAGGAAGATCCAACTTTCCAAGTTCATACAGATGAAGAAACTGGTCAAACAGTTATCTCTGGAATGGGAGAGCTTCACTTAGATATTATCGTTGACCGTTTAAAGCGTGAGTTCAAAGTGGAAGTTAACCAAGGTGCTCCACAAGTATCTTACCGTGAGAATATCACAATCCCAGTTGAACACAGAGAAGTTTACAAAAAACAATCAGGTGGTCGTGGGAAATTTGCTGATATTTTAGTTAAGATTTCTCCACAAGATGATGCAGAGAAACCAGGATTGACATTCATCAACAGTGTTAAAGGTGGTAACGTTCCTAAGGAATATGTACCTTCTGTTGAAAAAGGATTCAGAGAAGCTATGAAAAATGGTGTTATGGCTGGATACCCTATGGATGCGTTGACTGTTGAATTATTGGATGGTTCTTTCCACCAAGTCGATTCAGATTCTTTGTCTTTCGAAGTTGCTGCTAGAATGGCCTACAAAACTGCATTGAAAAAGGCAGGTCCAGTTTTATTGGAGCCTATCATGAAGTTAGAAGTAGTTTGTCCTGAAGAAAACATGGGTGATATCGTTGGTGACTTAAACCGCCGCCGTGGTATGGTTAAAGGTATGGACGATAGAAATGGTGCTAAAGTTGTTAAAGGTGATGTTCCATTATCAGAAATGTTTGGTTACGTTACTCAATTACGTACATTGTCTTCTGGACGTGCATCTTCATCAATGGAATTCTCTCACTACGCTGAAGCACCTCGTAATGTTGCTGAAGAAGTAGTAGCAAAAGCAAACGGAAAATAGAACGCTTAATTAAAACGATAATGAGCCAAAAAATTAGAATCAAATTAAAATCTTACGATCACAACTTAGTGGATAAATCTGCTGAGAAAATCGTTAAAACTGTAAAGGCAACTGGAGCTGTTGTTAGTGGTCCAATTCCTTTACCAACTCACAAGCGTATTTACACTGTATTACGTTCTCCACACGTTAACAAAAAAGCACGTGAGCAGTTCGAATTGTGTTCTTACAAACGCTTATTAGATATCTATTCGTCTTCTTCTAAGACTGTAGATGCTTTAATGCGTTTAGAATTGCCTAGTGGGGTTGATGTTGAAATCAAAGTTTAATTAATAATAAATAGAGTAATGCCAGGAATTATTGGTAGAAAAGTCGGAATGACTAGCATTTACAGTGCCGAGGGCAAAGCAATGCCATGCACAGTTATTGAAGCTGGTCCTTGTGTTGTAACGCAAGTTAAAACACAAGACAGAGATGGTTACGATGCCATTCAATTAGGGTTTGGAGCTCGTAAAGAGAAAAATACTCCAAATGCTTTGAAGGGTCACTTTAAAAAAGCAAATACTGAGCCTAAGGCAAAGTTAGCTGAATTTAAAGGTTTCGATGGTCTCTCTTTAGGAGATACAGTGATCGTGGATATATTTGCTGAAGGTGAATATGTTGACGTAGTTGGTACTTCTAAAGGAAAAGGTTTTCAAGGGGTAGTTAAACGTCATAACTTCGGTGGAGTTGGACAAGCTACTCACGGTCAGCACAACAGATTACGTGCACCAGGTTCAATCGGAGCAGCATCTTATCCTGCGAAAGTTTTCAAAGGAATGCGAATGGCTGGACAAATGGGTAACAAAACTGTTACAATGGAGAACTTACAAATTTTGAAAGTTCTTGCTGACAAAAATTTAATCGTAGTGAAAGGTTCTATCCCTGGAGCAAAAGGTTCAACCGTAACAATTCTTAAGTAACATGGAAGTTAAAGTATTTGATGTAAACGGAAAGGCTACTTCTAAAACGGTTAGTTTATCTGATGCTGTTTTCGGAATTGAGCCAAACAATCACGCGATTTATTTAGATGTTAAGCAACATTTAGCTAATCGTCGTCAAGGAACGCACAAAGCAAAAGAAAGAGCGGAAATCGCTGGTTCTACTAGAAAGTTGAAAAAACAGAAGGGAACTGGTGGGGCTCGTGCAGGTAGTGCGAAGTCTGGTACAAGAGTTGGTGGAGGACGTATTTTCGGTCCAAGACCACGTAATTACCACTTCAAATTGAACATTAAGTTGAAGAGATTGGCTCGTAAGAGTGCATTCGCTTACAAAGCTCAACAAGATGCTATCGTAGTTTTAGAAGATTTAAACTTCGAAAAAGCAAATACTAAGTCTTTTATCAACTTAGTAAACGCTTTAGAAGTTGCTAATACTAAAACTTTAGTAATCTTAGGAGCAGAGAACTCAAATGTATATTTGTCTTCTCGTAACCTTGGAAATGTTAAAGTTGTAACTGCTGATTCATTCAACACTTACGATGTATTGAATGCTAAAAAAGTAGTTTTGACTACAAGTTCAATTGAAGTAATCGAAAATATTCTAAATAATTAATATTAGAATGAAGACAATTATCAAAAAGCCAATCATTACAGAAAAGGCAACAGGAGCTAGCGAGAAATTTAATCGTTTTTCTTTCGTTGTTGATCGTGAGGCTAACAAACTTGAGATTAAAGGAGCTGTCGAGAAAGTGTATGGTGTTCAGGTAACTGAAGTTCGTACAATGAATTATGGCGGTGGAAAATCCTCTGTTAAATATACTAACAAAGGTATCGTTGAGCAACGCAGCAAACAATGGAAAAAAGCCATTGTTACTGTAGCAGCTGGAGAAACGATTGATTTATTTAATAATTTTTAAGAAATTAAATTAAAATGGGTCTTAAAAAATTCAAGCCTACAACTCCAGGGCAAAGACACAAAATCAACAGTGATTACTCTGATATTACTGCGGCTAAGCCTGAAAAAAGCTTAGTTAAAGGTATTTCTAAGTCAGGTGGTCGTAACAATGACGGTAGAATGACTATGCGCTACATTGGTGGTGGACATAAGCAGAAATACCGTTTGGTTGATTTTAAACGTAGTAAGCATGGTGTTCCTGCGACTGTAAAGTCGATTGAGTACGATCCAAATCGTACTGCACACATTGCTTTGTTGTACTATGTTGATGGAGAAAAAGCCTATATCTTAGCTCCAGAAGGTCTTAAGGTAGGGGATACAGTAACAGCTGGTGCTGGTTCTGCTCCAAACGTAGGAAATGCACTTTTCTTAAGTGATATTCCATTAGGTACCGTTATTCACAACATCGAATTGAAGCCTGGAAAAGGTGGATCTATCGCTCGTGGTGCGGGTACTTTCGCGCAGTTGAACGCTCGTGATGGTCGTTATGCAATCGTTAAGTTACCTTCAGGGGAAACGAGAATGATTTTGACAACATGTATGGCTACTATTGGTTCTGTTTCGAATGCTGAACATAACTTGGTTGTATCTGGTAAAGCAGGTAGAAGTCGTTGGTTAGGTCGTCGTCCACGTGTACGTGGTGTAGTTATGAACCCTGTCGATCACCCAATGGGTGGTGGTGAAGGACGTAGCTCAGGAGGACATCCTCGTTCTAGAAACGGTATGCCAGCTAAAGGGTACAAAACTCGTTCTAAGAAGAAGTATTCTAATCAGTTCATCATCGAAAGAAGAAAAAAATAATAGCGTATGAGTCGTTCTTTAAAAAAGCCACCTTTTGTTCATTATAAATTAATGAAAAGAGTGGATGCAGCTGCAGAAGCTACAAAAAAGGATGTAATTAAAACATGGTCTAGAGCGAGTACAATTACTCCAGACTTCGTAGGATTAACATTCGCAGTTCATAATGGAAATAAATTTATTCCTGTATTCGTTACCGAGAACATGGTAGGTCACAAGTTAGGTGAATTTTCACCAACGCGTAACTTCCGTGGGCACGGTGGGAATAAAAAGGATAAGAAAAGATAGTATTTAATATAGCAAAGTTATGGGTGCTAGAAAAAAATTAAAAGCAGACAAATTAAAGGCTGAGAAGTCTCAAACGGCGATTGCTCGTTTGAACGACTCACCGATTGCTCCGCGTAAAATGAGATTGGTCGCTGATCTTGTGCGTGGTGTAGAGGTGAACAAGGCCCTAAATATCTTGCAACACAATCCTAAGGCAGCTTCAGTTAGCTTAGCAAAATTATTGCGTTCTGCAATTGCTAACTGGGAGCAAAAGAATGCGGAAAAAAGCATTGAAAACGAAACTCTAATTGTTCGTACAATTGAAGTTAGTGGTGGTGCTATGTTGAAGCGTATCCAAGCTGCTCCTCAAGGTCGTGCGCACAGAATTAGAAAAAGATCTAACCATGTTACCATTATCGTTGATGGTGTTAAATAAGTAAGAGAATGGGACAAAAAACAAATCCAATTGGAAATAGATTAGGTTTCATCCATGGATGGGAATCTAATTGGTACGGTGGAGATAACTACAAAGATAAATTAGTAGAGGACGATAAAATCCGTAAATATCTTCACGCTCGTTTGTCTAGAGCTTCTATCGCGAAGATTATTATCGAGCGTACTTTGAAGCTTGTTACTGTTACTATTAACACAGCTCGTCCTGGAGTTATCATCGGTAAAGGAGGACAAGAGGTTGACAAGTTGAAAGAAGAGTTAAAAAAATTAACGAAAAAAGAAATTCAAATCAACATTTTCGAGGTTAAACGTCCAGAATTGGATGCTCGTTTAGTTGCGGATGGAATTGCTCGTCAATTAGAAGCTCGTATTTCTTTCAGAAGAGCAATTAAAATGGCTATCGCGAACACTATGCGTATGGGAGCTGAAGGAATCAAAGTTAAGATTTCCGGACGTTTGAATGGTGCAGAAATGGCGCGTTCAGAGATGTACAAGGAAGGACGTACTCCGTTACATACGTTCAGAGCTGACATCGATTATGCTCTTTCTGAAGCTCACACTACTTACGGTAGATTGGGGATCAAAGTATGGATCTGCAAAGGTGAAGTTTACGGAAAACGCGACTTATCGCCAAATGTTGGAATGAGCCAAGGATCTTCTAAAGGAGGTCAAGGATCAGGAAGAAAGCCCGCAGGTGCTAAAAGAAGAAAAAAGTAATTAGGACAGTAAAATTTTAGAAAAATGTTACAGCCAAAAAGAACCAAATTTAGAAAAGCACAAAAAGGAAGAAACCGTGGTCTAGCTCATAGAGGAAGTACTGTTTCTTTCGGAACATTTGCGCTTAAAACTTTGGAGCCAGGATGGATTACTTCACGTCAAATTGAAGCTTCTCGTATCGCAGTTACGCGTTACATGAAGCGTGAAGGAAAAGTTTGGATCCGTATTTTCCCTGACAAACCAATCACTTCAAAGCCAGCTGAAGTACGTATGGGTAAAGGTAAAGGAGCACCCTCTCACTGGGTTGCTGTTGTTAAACCTGGACGCATCTTATTTGAAGCTGATGGAGTACCTTACGAAACAGCTAAAGAAGCTATGCGTTTGGCAGCTCAAAAATTACCGGTTAAATGTAAATTCATAGTTCGTAATGACTATGTAATTCCAGGAAAATAGTAGAATATGAAGCAGCAAGAAATCATCAAATTATCTGTTGAAGATCTAGTAGCTCGTATTGCCGAATTAAAAGGAACTTTGGAGAAACTTATGTTAAATCATACAGTTTCTCCTTTGGAGAATCCTTTGCAAATTCGTGCAATGAGAAAGACGATTGCTAGATTGAGTACAGAGTTAACTAAACGTGCACAAGCTTAATTGCTTGTAAAACAAAAATTAGCTTACAATGGAAAAGCGCAATTTAAGAAAAGAACGTATCGGTGTTGTAACTAGCGATAAAATGGACAAATCAATTGTCGTATCGGTAGAGAGAAAAGTAAAACACCCAAAATATGGTAAGTTCATCAAAAAAACTACTAAATTTGTAGCTCATGATGAGAAAAATGATTGTAACGTAGGTGATACGGTAAAGATCATGGAAACTCGTCCTTTGTCTAAGACAAAGAACTGGAGATTAGTAGAAATTGTTGAAAGAGCTAAATAATATTTTTATTAGTAATGATACAAAGTGAATCAAGACTTACAGTAGCAGATAACTCAGGTGCAAAAACTGTGTTGTGTATCCGCGTATTAGGTGGAACAAAACGTCGTTATGCATCCGTTGGAGATAAAATCGTAGTTGCTGTTAAGAGTGCAACGCCCTCTGGAGCTGTCAAAAAGGGTGCAGTTGCCAAGGCGGTAGTAGTAAGAACGAAAAAGGAAGTACGTCGTGCTGACGGTTCTTACATCAGATTCGATGATAACGCATGCGTTATCTTGAATGCAGCGGGAGACATTAGAGGAACCCGTATTTTTGGACCAGTTGCTCGCGAATTGCGTGAGAGAGATTACATGAAAATTGTGTCACTAGCCCCTGAGGTGCTTTAATCTAAAACTATTATGCAACAGAAGTTACATATCAAAGTAGGTGATACCGTTAAAGTAATTAGTGGTAATTCACGCGATGCAGAAGGAAAAATTCTAGCGATCGACAGAAAGAAAAGTCGTGCAATTGTTGAAGGTGTTAATATTATTAAAAAACACGCGAAACCAAATGCACAAAACCCTCAAGGTGGAATTGTGGAACGCGAAGCGGGAATCCATATTTCTAACCTTATGGTTGTTCACAACGGAGTTGCAACTCGCATCGGACGTAAAGAGAACAAAGAAGGGAAATTAGTTCGTTTTTCTAAAAAATCAGGAGAGGAGATTAAATAATGAGTTATTCACCAAGACTTAAGGAAAAGTACTCTGCAGAAATTATTTCTGTATTGACTGAAAAGTTTGGATACAAGAGCGTCATGCGTGTACCTAGACTTACAAAAATCGTTTTAAGCCAAGGATTGGGTGACGCAGTAGCTGATAAGAAAATTATCGATGCAGCTGTTGATGATTTATCTCGTATCGCTGGTCAAAAAGCTATAGCGACTATTTCTAAGAAAGATATCTCTAACTTTAAATTGAGAAAAGGGATGCCAATCGGAACGAAAGTGACGTTAAGAGGAGACAATATGTACGATTTCTTAGATCGTTTAATTGCTGTTTCTTTGCCACGTACTCGTGACTTCCGTGGTATTAGCGCTAAAGGATTTGATGGACGTGGTAACTTTAACTTCGGTGTTAAAGAACACATCATCTTTCCTGAGATAGATATCGATAAAGTTAACCGCATTTTAGGTATGGACGTTACTTTCGTTACTTCTGCTGAAACAGATGAAGAAGGTATGGCTTTATTGGATGCGTTTGGTTTCCCATTCATTAAAAAATAAGAGATGGCTAAAGAATCAATGAAAGCACGTGAAGTAAAGAGAGAAAGACTTTACAAACGTTACGCTAAAAAAAGAACAGAGTTAACTACTGTATTAAAATCTACAGACTCCTCTGAAGAAGTTGTTGCGCAAAAATGGGATGCTATGATGGCATTGCAAAAATTGCCTAAGAACTCTGCAAAAAACCGCATGCACAATCGTTGTGGTTTAACAGGACGTCCTAGAGGTTATATGCGTCAATTTGGTATTTCACGTGTTACTTTCCGTGAAATGGCATTGTCTGGGAAGATCCCAGGAGTTAAAAAAGCTAGCTGGTAAGATATAATTGCTATATTTGCAGCAACAGTTTTGTATTATTAACTGGTTGAAGGTTCGCCATGCCCCTATTCTAGGCGCATGGCGAAAACCGTAACCGCATTTTTTATCATATGTATACAGATCCAATTGCGGACTTTTTAACGCGTATTCGTAACGCGAGCTCCGCTGGTTTGAAAACAGTTGATATTCCTGCTTCAAACACGAAGAAAGCGATGACGCAAATTTTGTTTGAGCAAGGGTATATCACTAATTACAAGTTTGAAGAGGATAACAAACAAGGATTTATCAAAATCGCTTTGAAGTACAATCCTTCTACAAAAGTTCCCGCAATCACTAAAATTCAACGTGTTTCACGTCCAGGTTTACGTAAGTATGCTGGGTCTACTGAGATGCCACGTGTTTTAAATGGTTTAGGGATTGCTATTGTATCCACTTCAAAAGGTGTAATTACAGACAAAGAAGCAAGAAAACTAAATGTTGGTGGAGAAGTTCTTTGCTTCGTATATTAATCTTATAACTAAGAAAAAATGTCAAGGATAGGAAAATCCCCAGTAAGTATCCCGAGTGGAGTAGAAGTAAAAGTAGACGGTAACGTAGTTACTGTTAAAGGTTCGAAAGGCGAACTGACACAAGTGTTAGATTCAGCTATTTCTTTGTCTATTGAAGACGGAACTATCACTTTCAGCCGCGAATCCGATTCACCAGATCATCGTTCAAAACATGGTTTATACCGTGCGTTGATTCAAAATATGATTCTTGGTGTATCGCAAGGGTTTAAGAAGGAGTTAGAAGTGGTTGGTGTAGGTTTCCGTGCAACGGCTAATGGTCAATCATTAGAGTTAGCATTAGGATTCTCTCACGCTATCATTTTTGAGATCCCGAATGAAGTTAAGGTATCTGCAGAAACACTAAAAGGTAAAGCTCCAGTGGTAACATTAGAGTCTCATGACAATCAACTTTTAGGTCAGGTTGCTGCCAAAATTCGTTCTATGCGTAAACCGGAGCCATACAAAGGAAAAGGTATCAAATTCGTAGGTGAAGAAATTAGAAGAAAAGCTGGTAAATCTGCAGGTAAAAAATAATTGATTGGTTATGGCATTTAGTAAACTTAACAGAAGAGCAAAAATCAAACGAAGAATTAGAAAGAAAGTTTCTGGTACTTCTTTGGTTCCAAGATTGTCTGTTTTCCGTAGTAACAAACAAATCTATGCGCAAATCATAGATGATACTACTGGGAAAACATTAGTTTCAGCAGGATCTTTTACGAACAAATCAGCACAAGGAATCGCTAAGATTGCACAAGCAGGTATTGTTGGGAAAGAAGTCGCTGAGAAAGCAGTTAAAGCGGGTATCGAATCAGTAGTATTCGACCGTAACGGGTACTTGTACCACGGTAGAGTTAAACAATTAGCTGACTCGGCAAGAGAAGGCGGTTTAAAATTTTAAGAAATGGCAACACAAGTAATGAATAGAGTTAAATCTTCAGACATTGAGCTTAAGGATAAGCTTGTTGCTGTAAACCGTGTTACTAAAGTAACTAAAGGTGGACGTACATTCTCTTTTTCTGCAATCGTTGTTGTAGGTGATGAGCACGGAATCGTTGGTCATGGTTTAGGAAAGGCTAAAGAGGTTACCGAGGCAATCACTAAAGGAATTGACGATGCAAAAAAGAACTTGATTAAAGTTCCAATTCTTAAAGGTACCGTTCCACATCCTCAAAAAGGTAAATATAGTGGTGCTAGAGTATTATTGAAGCCTGCTGTTGAAGGTACAGGAGTTATCGCAGGTGGTGCGATGCGTGCTGTATTGGAAAGCGTTGGTGTTCGTAATGTATTAGCGAAGTCACAAGGTTCATCCAACCCACATAACGTAGTTAAAGCAACTATTGATGCATTATCGCAAATGCGTGATGCAAATACAGTAGCTCGTCAACGTGGTATTTCTTTGGATAAAGTATTTAACGGTTAATAGAATTCAAGCATGGCTACAATTAAAATTAAGCAAGTAAGAAGCGCTATTAATCGTCCTGCTGATCAAAAGGCTACGATTAAAGCGTTAGGATTTAAGAAGTTGAATCAAGTAATTGATAAAGAAGCAACTCCTCAAATTATGGGAATGGTAAAAAAAGTTCAACACCTTATTCAAGTTGTTGAGTAACTTTAAAAAACGAACAGACATGAATTTATCTAATTTAACACCTGCAAAAGGTTCCGTAAAATCGGAAAGACGTATTGCACGTGGTCAAGGTTCTGGATACGGAGGTACTTCTACACGTGGGCATAAAGGAGCGAAATCTCGTTCTGGATACTCTAAAAAGATTGGTTTCGAAGGAGGACAAATGCCACTACAAAGGAGAGTTCCTAAATTTGGTTTCAAAAATATTAACCGCGTTGAGTATAAAGCGATTAATTTGGACATCATACAGTCGTTGATTGACCGCAAAAATGTATCTGAAATTACTCCTGAAGTTTTACGTGAAAACGGATTAATCGGGAATAATGACTTAGTAAAAATCCTAGGAAGAGGTGAGTTATCAGCTACGATTAATGTAACAGCGCACAAATTTTCATCAACTGCCAAAGTGGCAATTGAAGGAAAAGGTGGTAATGTTTCAGAAATCTAATTAACTTTGCCAACATTTTATTAAAATGAAGCGTTTTATATCGAATCTTAAAAACATCTGGAAAGTCGAAGAACTACGTAATCGTATTCTTTTGACATTTGGTTTAGTAGCTATCTATCGATTAGCATCTTTCATCATTATTCCTGGTGTTAACTATACAAAATTAGCTGAAGCAGCTAGTCAGGGTTCTGATAACGTAATCGAAGACCTCCTCTCTCTTTTTTCAGGAGGAGGTTTTACGAATGCGTCTATCATGGCTCTTGGTATTATGCCCTACATCAGTGCATCTATCATTATGCAATTATTAGGAATGGCAGTACCTGCCGTTCAAAAAATGCAAAATGAAGGTGAATCTGGAAGAAAGCGTATGAACAATTATACTCGTATTCTTACGATTGTAATCTGTGCATTACAAGCTCCTTCCTATATCGCCTTGTATGTGAAAAGTAAAGGTGCAATGCCAGTTGATGAATCTACATTTTGGTGGATCCAAACAATCGCTGTTATGATAGCAAGCTCTATGTTTGCTGTATGGCTAGGTGAACGTATAACGGATCGCGGTATTGGAAACGGTATTTCATTATTAATTACAGTTGGTATTTTGGCTCGTCTACCAGAAGCATTCATGGCTGAAATAGGTACAAACCAAGGGAATTTGATTAAAATTTTCTTAGAGATTGTAGCTTTCTTCCTTGTTGTTATGGTGACTGTTTTGATTGTGCAGGGGGTGAGACGTGTTCCATTGAACACGGCTAAACGTGTTGTTGGAGCAAGAGCAGTTGAAGATAACGGAGCTCGTAATTACCTTCCAATTAAAGTGAATGCCGCTGGAGTAATGCCTATCATCTTTGCACAAGCTATCGTTACTATTCCAATGATGATCGTTGGAAATACAGGCGGTGGTAAATTGCAACAGATTCTAGGTGACCCTTATGGCTGGTCGTATAATATCTTGTTGGCAGTATTGATTATAGTATTCACCTACTTCTATACTGCTATTATGATCAACCCGAAGAAGATTGCAGACGATTTAAAGAAAAGTGGAGGATTTATCCCAGGTGTTAAACCAGGGGATGATACAGCTGAGTATATCGATGATTTAGTTTCTCGTATTACTTTGCCTGGTTCTATTTTCTTAGCTGCTATTGCTGTTCTTCCCGCTTTGGCGAAGATTGCAGGAGTAAATAGTCAATTTGCAATGTTCTTTGGAGGAACTTCTGTACTAATAATGGTCGGAGTTGTTTTGGATACATTACAACAAATCGAATCTTACCTATTAAATCGTCATATGGATGGTTTAATGGAAGGAACCAAGATTAAGGGTAGAAGATCCGCAAATGAATTATCAGGATTTTAATTATGGCTAAGCAAACATCTATTGAACAAGATGGTGTAATCATCGAAGCATTATCTAACGCAATGTTCCGCGTTGAGTTGGAGAATGGACACGTGATTACAGCACATATTTCTGGAAAAATGAGAATGTTTTACATCAAAATTTTACCAGGAGATAGAGTAAAGGTTGAAATGTCCCCTTACGATTTATCGAAGGGACGTATTTCATTCAGATACAAATAAGAAGCTCAAAATATTAAAAATAATAACATGAAAGTTAGAGCATCAGTTAAGAAACGTACTGCAGATTGCAAAATCGTTAAAAGAAAAGGTAGAGTTTATGTGATTAACAAAAAGAATCCTAAACTTAAACAAAGACAAGGGTAATATTTGAAATTATGGCACGTATTGCAGGTATTGATTTACCAAAAAACAAAAGAGGTGTAATCGGTTTGACTTACATCTACGGAATCGGAAGAAGTACTTCTGCGAAGATTTTAATCGATAACGGAATTGACGAGAATATCAAAGTTCAAGATTGGAATGATGATCAAATCGGTCTTATTCGTGAAGCGATTAATCAAATCAAAACAGAAGGTGCTTTGCGTTCTGAGATTCAATTGAACATCAAGCGTTTGATGGATATTGGATGTAACAGAGGTATCCGTCACCGTGCTGGTCTTCCTTTAAGAGGGCAAAGAACTAAGAACAACTCTCGTACTCGTAAAGGTAAGAGAAAAACAGTTGCTAACAAGAAGAAGTAATCTTCTGATTGTTATCTGTTTTTGTTTGTATTTTTTAAAAATTACAATAGCTAAATAATGGCAAAGTCGAATCAAAAAAAGAAGAAGAATGTCAAAGTAGATGCATTGGGTGAAGCGCATATTCAAGCTACCTTCAACAATGTTATTATTTCTTTGACTAACGGTGCAGGTCAAGTTATTTCTTGGTCTTCTGCTGGTAAAATGGGCTTCCGTGGTTCTAAAAAGAACACTCCTTATGCTGCATTAGTTGCTGCTGAGGATGCTGCGAAAGAAGCACATGACTTCGGATTACGTCGTGTTAAAGTATATGTTAAAGGACCTGGAGCGGGACGTGAGTCTGCAATCCGTTCTTTGCATAATGCTGGTATCGAGGTAACTGAGATCATTGATGTTACTCCATTACCACACAATGGTTGTCGTCCTCCAAAAAGACGTCGCGTATAATAATTTAATAACTTGTGGGAGGTATGCCATCGAAGGAATTAGCCTTAATTCATGGTACCCACTTTAAAACTTATAATAATGGCAAGATATACTGGTCCTACTTCAAAAATCGCTCGTCGTTTTAAAGATCCTATCTTCGGAGCGGACAAAGCGTTAGAAAAAAGACCTTACGGTCCAGGTCAACACGGACCTAACAAACGTCGTGGTAACAAACAGTCTGAATATGCTATTCAGTTGGGTGAAAAACAAAAAGCAAAGTATACTTACGGTATCTTAGAGCGTCAATTCTCTAATTTATTTAAGAAAGCTTCTGCTATGAAAGGTATTACAGGTGAAAACTTATTACAATTGTGTGAGTTACGTTTAGATAATACTGTTTACCGCCTTGGTGTAGCACCTACTCGTAGAGCGGCTCGTCAGTTGGTTACACACAAACACATCACTGTGAACGGTGAAATCGTAAACATTCCTTCTTACACATTGAAGGCTGGTGACGTTATTAGTGTACGTGAGAAATCTAAGTCTTTAGAGGCAATTACTAGCTCATTGTCAACTAGCTCGAAAAACTTCGATTGGTTAGCATGGGATTCTACAGCTAAGAATGGGAAAGTAATTTCTATTCCTGCACGTGATATGATTCCTGAGAATATCAAGGAGCAATTGATCGTAGAATTGTACTCTAAATAATAAATATTAACAATCATTGGATTGGAGCCAAAGGGCCTATTAGATTTTCTTCACTCTTTTAGGCCGCGCAACTCCAAAACAATTAAAAAGAAGAACAATAAATGGCAATTCTAGACTTTCAAAAGCCGGATAAAGTTATCATGATTCAATCGGATGACTTCCACGGACAATTTGAGTTCAGACCGTTAGAACCAGGTTATGGTATTACAGTTGGTAACTCTTTACGTCGTATTTTACTTTCATCATTGGAAGGTTTCGCAATTTCTTCTGTAAGAATTGAAGGAGCTGACCATGAATTTACTACTATTAAAGGAGTGGTAGAGGATGTTACTGAAATCATCTTGAACTTAAAACAAGTTCGCTTTAAGCAACAAATTGAAGGGACAGATAACGAAACTGTAGTAGTTTCTTTGTCTGGTCAAGAAACTTTGACTGCTGGTGATTTAGGTAAATTTACTTCTGCTTTCCAAGTTTTAAATTCAGACTTAGTTATTTGTAACATGGATCCATCTGTTAAAATTGAGATGGAGTTAACGATCATTAAAGGTCGTGGATATGTTCCAGCTGAGGAAAATAAAATCAGTGGTGCACCATTCGGTACAATTTTCGTAGATTCTATTTTTACTCCAATTAAAAACGTTAAGTACGAAATCGAAAACTATCGTGTGGAGCAAAAAACGGATTACGAAAAACTTGTTTTTGATATCGTAACTGATGGTTCAGTGCATCCAAAAGAAGCATTGAAAGAAGCTGCAAAGATTTTGATTCACCACTTCATGTTATTCTCCGACGAGCGAATCACTTTAGATAGCGAAGTTAAAGCCGAAACAGAAGAGTTTGATGAGACTTCTTTACACATGCGTCAGTTGTTAAAAACAAAGTTAGTTGACATGGATTTGTCAGTACGCGCTTTGAACTGTTTGAAAGCAGCAGACGTTGAAACATTAGGTGACTTAGTTTCTTACAACAAAAATGATTTATTGAAATTCCGTAATTTCGGTAAAAAATCATTAACGGAGTTAGAAGACTTAGTTGATTCTAAAGGTTTAAACTTTGGAATGAATGTTTCTAAATATAAATTAGACAAGGATTAGTATCGCAATTACTATGTAAAATGACGTAATAGGTGGTAGATACAGCGCGATACTTTATTGTTTCTATTAACCGTTACTTACGAAATTTAATAAAATGAGACACGGAAAAAAAGTAAATCATTTAGGTAGAACTGCTTCTCACAGAAAAGCAATGTTATCTAATATGGCAGCTTCTTTGATTATGCACAAACGTATTACTACGACTGTTGCTAAAGCAAAAGCTTTACGTACTTACGTTGAGCCTTTAATTACAAAATCTAAAGAAGATATTACTCACAACAGAAGAACTGTTTTTAGTTATTTACAAAACAAAGAAGCTGTTTCTGAGTTATTCCGCGAAGTAGCTCCTAAAGTTGCTGATCGTCCAGGTGGATATACTCGTATTATTCGTCTTGGTTACCGTTTAGGTGATAACGCAGAAATGTGTATGATCGAATTGGTAGACTTCAATGAAATCTATTCTAACGGTAAAGAAAAGAAAACAACTCGTCGTTCTAGAAGAGCTGGAACTAAAGCAACTGATGCTGTTGAGGCAAATGTTGTTGAGGATGTTGAAACTCCTGAAGCACCAGCTGCAGAAGAGAAAACTGAAGAATAATTTGAATGATTGTTCATATAAAAGGGTAGTGTTTTTAACATTACCCTTTTTTTTATGACTTATTATCGCAAACCTTTTACTAAATCGATTAATTTTGCAAAAAAAATAAGAATGGAAAACAATAATCCAGCTGTTCTGGTTTTAGAAGATGGAACAGTGTTTCAAGGTGTAGCTGTAGGTAAAATTGGTACTACAACTGGTGAGATAGCTTTTAACACTGGAATGACCGGTTATCAAGAATTGTTCACCGATCCGTCCTACTATGGTCAAATTTTGATTATGACTACCGCTCACATCGGTAATTATGGTGTGCATGCTGAGGAAGTGGAGTCTGAATCAATTAAAATTGCTGGGTTAGTAACCAAGAAGTTTTCTAGAGATTATTCAAGGCCTTCAGCGGAATCATCGCTACAAGATTATATGGATGATAATGGCTGCGTAGGTATTTCAGAAATTGATACCCGCGCCTTAGTTCGTCATGTTCGCCAAAAAGGAGCAATGAATGCTATTATCTCTTCTGATGAATTGGATGTTGAGGTTTTGAAAGAGAAGCTAAAATTGGTTCCTTCAATGGATGGATTAGAGCTTTCTTCTTTTGTTGCTACTAAAGATCCTTACGAAGTTAAAGATGAGAATTCGATTTATCGTGTTTCTTTAATTGATTTTGGGGTAAAGACGAATATTGTTCGTTGTTTGGTTGATAGAGGTTGCCATGTCAAGGTTTTTCCAATGGACGCAAGCTATGAAGATCTATTGTCCTTTAGCCCTGATGGAATAATGTTGTCAAACGGACCCGGTGATCCTTCTGCTATGCCAAAGCAAATTGAATTGGTTAAGGAAGTTGTAAAAGGTGGTTTGCCAACTTTTGGAATATGTTTGGGGCACCAATTATTAGGTTTATCTCAAGGTTTAAAGACAGAGAAGATGTTTAATGGACATCGTGGGATTAATCATCCAATTAAGAATCTTAAGACTGGAAAAGGTGAAATCACTTCGCAAAATCATGGTTTCGTAATATCACGTGAGTCCCTAGAGGCTAATGATGCTATTGCTTTAACTCATGTACATTTAAATGATAATACTGTCGCTGGAATTGAATTGATTGGGAAACCTGTATTTTCGGTACAGTACCATCCTGAATCATCTGCAGGACCTCACGACTCAAGATATTTATTTGATCAATTTATTGATACTATTAAATCCTTCAAAAAATGACACAAATTGTAAAGGTTATTGGACGCCAAATCTTGGACTCCAGAGGAAATCCAACTGTTGAAGTTGATGTGATCACTTCAAGTGGAGTATTAGGACGAGCTGCTGTTCCTTCTGGAGCTTCAACAGGCATACATGAAGCTGTTGAATTAAGAGATGGTGATCAGTCAAAATATCTTGGGAAAGGTGTTTTGAAGGCGGTTGCTAATGTAAATGGAATTATTAATGATGCTTTGTTAGGTTTAGATGTAACCCAGCAAAAAATGATTGATCATATTCTTTTGCAATTAGACGGGACTGATAATAAATCTAATTTGGGTGCTAATGCTATACTAGGGACTTCTTTGGCTGTTGCGCAAGCGGCTGCAGACGAATGTGGGTTAAGCTTGTTTCAATATGTAGGAGGTGTTGGTGCTGTTACTTTACCTGTACCAATGATGAATATTTTAAATGGAGGTTCTCATGCGGATAACAAGATAGATATTCAGGAATTTATGGTGATGCCTTTTGGCGCGTCTTCTTTCTCTGAAGGTTTACGTTGGGGAACTGAAATTTTCCACCACCTTAAGTCTGTTTTAAAAGCGAAAGGAATGTCTACTAACGTTGGAGATGAAGGAGGGTTTGCTCCTAATTTAGGGTCTAACGAAGAAGCTATTCAAGTGGTTTTGGAGGCTATAGAAAAGGCTGGATTTGTTGCTGGTAAAGACGTGTATATTGCTTTAGATGCTGCTTCTTCTGAATTTCACAAAGATGGTAAGTATCATTTTGAATCAACTGGTGAAGTTCTTTCTTCAGAAGAAATGGTTCAGTTTTGGGCGGATTGGTGTGAAAAATATCCAATTATCTCGATTGAGGATGGATTAGCTGAAGATGATTGGGCAGGTTGGAAATTGTTAACTGAAAAGATTGGAGACAAAGTTCAGCTTGTCGGTGATGATTTATTTGTAACAAATACAAAACGTCTTAAACGAGGAATTGACACAAATACAGCTAACTCCATTTTGGTTAAAGTGAATCAAATTGGTACTTTAACTGAAACTATTGAGGCGGTTCAGTTAGCGACACGTAATGGTTATACATCAGTGATGTCACACAGATCTGGTGAAACAGAAGACAATACAATTGCTGATTTAGCGGTAGCATTAAACTGTGGGCAAATTAAGACGGGTTCTGCTTCTCGTTCTGATCGTATGTCTAAATACAATCAATTATTGCGTATAGAAGAGGAATTAGGCGATTCTGCCTATTATCCTGGAATGAATTTCAAGTTCATCAAAAAATAAGTAGTTTACTACAATAAAAAAGTCCCGTTTATTGCAAACGGGACTTTTTGTTTTTAATGACCTTCACCTGGCGCGTGTGAGGAGTGATCGTGAATATCGAGTACCTCTAGGTCAAAAATAAGATCCGAGTACGGAGGGATAGCTCCTGGACGTCCTTGTGCTCCGTATGCGTCATAGTAAGGGATGAAGATTTTTATTTTCCCTCCTTTACCAACTAATTTTAATCCTTCTTCAAAACCTGGAATCATACGATTTACCATGTATTGAAATTTCATAGGTGTTTTTCGATCATAAGAAGAATCAAATTGTTTTCCATCTCTGCGGAATGTTCCTTTGTAATGTATTGTTAATTCCGTTCCTGTTTCTGGACGCAATTCATTTCCGGGATTCTCAACAACAAATAATAGTCCTGTTGATGTTTGCTGCACATTTGGATAATTTGCTTTTACGGCAGCAAGCATCTCAGCGGCATAATCTTCCTTGGATAATTTGCTCAAACGTTCGATTTCAGCAGCTTCTTTTTTATATTTTTCTGCTATTTGTATGTAGTTGGTGTTAAACACTTTTGTTGCGTCAAATTTTTTCGCAGTTTTACCAATTCGAACAATTTTTACTGTTTCCATTACATCATCTTGCTCGATTGCATTTACGACATTTTGTCCTTCAATAACATGTCCAAATATGGTGTGTTTTCCATCTAACCATGGTGTTTCTTTATGTGTAATAAAAAATTGACTTCCGTTAGTACCTGCACCTGCATTTGCCATCGAAAGTACACCTGGTCCAGTATGTTTTAGTCCGTTATTAACTTCATCATAAAATTGGTATCCTGGTCCACTCGATCCCGTACCTGTTGGATCTCCTCCTTGAATCATGAAATCTTTAATAACGCGATGAAATTTTAAACCGTTATAGTAGGGGACTTTAAAATTAATGGAATCTTGGAAAGAAAATTTTCCTTCTGCTAATCCCACAAAATTTGCGACTGTCATTGGAGAACGTTCTTCTTCCAATTTTAAAACGATTAGCCCTTTTGGTGTCTGAATATTCGCATAAATACCGTCAGATAATTTCTCTTTCTTCTGGGCAGTAGCAGCAAATGAAAAAAGCATTCCTGCAGTAATTGTACTCGCGATGATTTTATTCATGTTTGATGATTTATTTAAAATTGATTTCTTCTATCTAAGCCCCAAAGCATTTTATTACGAATTGTCTCATAAAAACTGTTTGAGGGTAATTTTATCATTTTAATGTCAAATTTAGCTTTTGTAATTTCGACTTCCTCTCCGTTTTGTAAATTTACGGAATGTCCATCTAAGCTTAATAAATAATGACGGCTTCTTCCTTCAACTTTTAGATGAATTGATTTGTGATCTGGAATTACGAGTGGTCTAACATTTAAGTTGTGTGGTGCTATGGGGGTAATCGCTAGTAATTTACTTTCTGGATCTATTATTGGACCACCGCAAGCCAAGTTATAGGCTGTAGAACCTGTCGGTGTTGCTACGATTAATCCATCAGCCCAATAGGAGTTCAAATATTCACCATCTAATTCTGCGTTAACAATGATCATCGCTGATGAATCTTTACGTGAAACCGTTACTTCATTTAGGGCGTGATTAAAGTCTGAAAAATGATTTTTTTCTGTTTTAACTTCTAAAAGAGTTCGTGGTAAAAGATGATAATCTTGCTTATTTATTTCACAAAATGCTTGTTCAACTGCATCTTTTGCAATGTTTGCTAAAAAGCCGAGACGACCAGTGTTAATACCTATCATTGGCACGTTGGAATCCCTCACATAGCTTACACAATCGATAAAAGTACCATCACCTCCAATGGAGATTGCAAAATCTATTCCTGATGTAAAATCAGTATGTGAATTAAAGGTTTGGTAATTTCTTGTACAGGCTTCTTTTTTGACTAATTGCTGATGTAAATCTTCGATAATGATTGGATTCCAGCCCATTTTTTCAATAGAGATCAAAAAATCTTTAAAGTATTGTAAATTGGCTTTCGTTATTTTCCGTGCGTAAACAGCAACATTCATATTCTTAATAATTCAAAAAGTTCATCATCGAGTCAAAACGATCTTTTAAGTCATCTTCGAATGGACTACGGTGAAAATAGGCTTTAATGCTATATTCATAACGTTCAAAAGTACGTAAAATTCTATCTAAATCGGTTTCGCTTAGTTTTAAAGTAACCTCAATTTTTGTTGAATCAGCGATGGAGGTAATGTAGGCATTTAATATTTTCGCATTGTTTTGTTCAACAATTTGTGCAATATGTGCCATTGAGTAATCATTTTGATTTAGTTCTAGAACAATTACCCCACCTTTTTCCCGCATACCAATTAAGTTACCAATTAGTTGTATAAGATAATGAGTACTTGTACATCCTAGGTATTCTTCGTTTTCATCCAAAATAGGTATGGTCGATAGTTTAAACTCTGAAACGCATGCAAACACCGTGTATATATGTGCATTGGCAAATACAAATGGGCGGGGAAGATGATCAAAAAGTTCATCTAATGTTTTATATGCGTCTACTCTATCCAGGATGTCGGATTCAGAAACTACCCCAACGAAATTACCATGTTTTAATACAGGTAAGTGGTTTACTTTAAATTCGTCCATCCATAATAGAGCTTTCTCTCCAGTATCCGTGTGGTTTAATGGAGGAATTTCTTCTGTAATTATGTTATAAGCTATCATAGAGTATCACAATTTAAAAAAACATTCGTTGTTTTTTAATAGTTTTGAACAAAAATAATACCAGATGACAAAATTAAGTGTGAATGTGAATAAGATTGCGACTCTGCGTAACGCACGTGGAGGAGATGTTCCGAGTGTAATTCAAGTGGCTATGGATTGTGAACGATTTGGTGCTGATGGTATTACTGTACATCCACGTCCTGATGAACGCCATATCACAACTAAAGATAGTTATGATTTAAAGAAGGTTGTTAAAACGGAATATAATATCGAGGGATATCCTGATGAGCGATTTATGAAGCTGATGGAGGAAATTCGCCCTGAACAGGCGACTTTAGTTCCTGATCCTCCACATGTACTTACTTCTAATGCTGGTTGGGATACAAAATTAAACTTAGAGTTATTAAAGGGGTTAGTTTCGCAATTAAAGCATATGGGAATAAGATCTAGTATTTTTGTGGACACCAATTTAGAGAATATAAAATATGCCGCACAAACAGGTGTGGACAGAATAGAATTATATACTGGACCTTATGCGGAGGAGTATTCCGTAAATAAAGAGGCAGCTGTAGCTCCTTATGTAGTTGCTGCTAATCTAGCACACGAACTTGGACTTGGTGTAAATGCTGGGCATGATTTGAGTTTAGAAAATCTAAAGTTTTTTAAGGAGAGGATCCCTCATTTGGCAGAAGTATCTATCGGCCATGCATTAATAAGTGATGCATTGTATCTTGGTCTGGAAAATACAATTCAACGGTATAAGTCGTTATTAAAATAGTAGACAGTTCTAAAACTGTAAAGGAGGTAGGCACAATGATTTGTGCCTTTTTTTATTGTTTCTTATCACTTGTCATCATAGTGTCCAGTATTCCTTGTGCTATTTCTTTTATCGCTGGCAATATGAATATCCAGTTGTGGATATGGAATATTGATCTTATATTCTCTAAATAGTCGGTCAATTTCTAGTCGAATTTCAGAACGTGTGTTATTTATAAACCAACTTTGGTCTGCCCAGAAAATGAGTTGGAAATGAAGATGGTTTTCTGAGAATTCTTTTAATCGAACGGTAACACCTTCTTTTTTATTAACTTTTGGATGTGCTAGTGCTGACTGCCTTAATAAACGACTTACTAATTCGGTATCTGCGCCGTAAGCGATTGGTATGTCAATGAAGAAACGGGATAATTGATTTCCATGCGTCCAGTTTTCTACTGCATTTTGGGTCAACATTGTGTTTGGTATGATGAGAATGTTTCCGTCACGTGTTTCAATTTGCGATGTTCTTACGCTTACTTTAACTACTTTCGCAACTATCATTTCTTTTCCGTCTTGAGAAGGTAATTCAATGATATCTCCGACCATTAAATTCCGTTCAACCAATAGGACAATACCAGCTATAAAGTCTCTAAAAACATCTTGTAATCCTAAACCAACACCTACTAAAATACCAAGAGATCCAGTCAAAATAGCAGATATATCGCTAAAGAAAATTTTAAATGAAATTAATAAAGCGATGGTGTAAACAATATATTTACTGATTTGTACATAAATGTATTCAACTCCTGGGTCATAATCCTTTTGTCTTCTTAGTCGCTGAGAAATGGCTACTTCAATAATTCGTATAGTTAGTTTCGCTAAGATGCTTACTAAAAAGACGAGTATGATATGGGAAATACTCAGTGAAAATAAGGAGGTGTTTATAATTTTATGTTCGACAAAATCTACGAAGGAAACTTCAGGATTTTGCAATTGTAAGGTCAAAAAGATGACGTAAAAAGCAATAACATAAACAAGTTGACTAAATAATCTTAGCCATGTTACGCGTTTACCTTCAACTGAAATGTTATTGCTGACTAGGTATTTTTTCAGGTTTCGGTGTATGATTCTTCTAAGTACAGTTGAAATAAGTAAGGTTATCGTAATGAAAACAATATTCCAAGTGGTAATTTCGAATGGTCCAATGTTAAAAAGTGATGTAGCCATATATTATAAAATGATTCGTCCAAGTTGCTCCGATATTTTCACCTTTACACGATCTAGTTTTATTTGTTCTATTAGTAAATCTGTTAATTCTTCGTCAGTAAGTTGTTCATGTAATTGTTTGTTTATTTCCGCTAATCTTGCTTTTATTTTTTGCAGTTTAAATGCGTAAATACATCGTGGGACTGCTTCACTAAGCCTATCACCATCACCTCTTACGTCAATACTGTATTTGGTTAACCATTGAATACTTATTTCCTGCTCATTAGCTTCAATATCTGATACCGCTCGAGCAATATCTTGGTCGGGTAAAGATTTGAGGTAAGATGATTTAATTAACTCATTCTCATTTAGTCTTTCCCTATAAATCGAATGAATTTTGCGGAATATAGGCTTAGAGAACTCCATTTCATCCACTTCAAGTTCGTCACAGATGTACTGAATTACGGACACTTCAGCTTTAACGATTTGCTGTCTTTCGTCATAAATGTTTGCTTCAGTTGCTGTTGTACCATACAATACAAGTAAACGAATCAAATCTAATTCTTCTTGAATTAAATCCGTTGATGTTGGGATTGTTAATGGTGCTAGAGTTGCTGATGCACGTTTTTGTTGTTGTACTGGTAAATCACGTATCTCTGGTTCATTAAATTCTTTTGCCAGGCTATTTTTGCGCAGTTTTAGTAATTCGGCATCAAGGATTGATTCTTGAATGTTAAATTTTTCTGCGATAGATTGTACAAATATTGCGCGTGTAATTTGATCTGGAATCAAACTAACAGAGTGCACGATGTCACGTATTAAATCCGCTCTGACAAGTGGATCTACATTGTCATCTTTAAGTAGTATTTCCGCTTTGAAGGAGATAAAATCCTGTGTCGCACTTTTTATATATGCTTCCAGTTCCGAAGTGGATACTTTTTTGGAGTAAGAGTCTGGATCTTCTCCGTCTGGGAAAAGTACTACTTTAACATTTAATCCTTCTTGTAGTATTAGATCAATTCCTCGGAAGGATGCTTTTATACCAGCTGCGTCACCGTCATATAGAATGGTAACATTGTTTGTATAACGGCGAATTAAACGTATTTGTTCTTTTGTTAGTGATGTTCCTGAGGAGGAAACAACATTTGTGACTCCAGCTTGATATAAACTAATAACATCTGTATAGCCTTCACAAAGGAAACAGTTGTCGTATTTTATAATGTCCCCTTTGGAATGGTATAAACCATAAAGTATCTCACTTTTATTGTAGATGATACTTTCTGGAGAATTATAATATTTTGCAATTTTTTTATCCGTAAATAAAGTACGTCCACCAAAACCAAGAACTCTACCAGTGATTGATTGGATTGGAAACATGACACGACCTCTAAAAAAATCAAATTGTCTATCTTCTTTGCTCTTAATCAATCCAACCTCTTCCATGAATTCCAGGTTGTAACCTTTTTTCTTAGCGTCTTCAAGTAATCTATTTCCAGATTCTAAACAATAACCTAGTTGAAAACGCTCGATGATATCCATTCGGAATCCACGTTCTAAAAAGTAGGACAAACCGACAGATTTTCCTTCCTCCGTATTATGGATATTGTTCTTGAAGAAATCTTTTGCGTATTCATTAATTATGAAAAGGCTTTCTTTTTTCGAGGAGGCTTCTTTTTGTTCGGGTGATAATTCCTTGGGTTCTGGTATTACGATGTTATATTTGGATGCTAACCAGCGTAGCGCTTCTGGATAGGAGAAATGTTCTTTCTCCATTAAAAAGGTCACGACGGAACCTCCTTTACTCGATGAGAAACACTTGAAAATTTGTTTTGCAGGGGAAACTACGAATGAGGCTGTTTTCTCATCTACAAATGGAGAAAGGCCTTTTAAATTCGACCCTGCTTTTTTAAGGTGTACAAAATCCCCAATAACCTCTTCGATTCGAGAGGTTTGCATAATTTCATCAATTATATGTGGAGGGATTTGTGCCAAAGTGTAATATTATTTAGGGTATCCGTAATCTACTGTTTTGTCAAGTTGACCTGTTTCTGAGTTGTAGAATTTCCATTCTCCAACTTGTTTATCGTCAGCGTATTCTCCTCGATACTTAAGTGCTCCATTGGGTGCGTAAACGATGCTATAACCATGTTTTATACCATTTTTGTATTCGGTTATGCTTAAAGTTTTACCATCTACAGTGTAGTATTTCCAAATACCGTGACGGTTTTTATCCTTATCAAATGCACCTTCCATTTTAAGTTGGTCGTTACCACCATAAAATTCTTGGTAGTAATTATCATCTTCTTTGATGTAATCTTCTTTTAAATAAGAAGTTTCCTGTTCAGATATGTCTTCCGTATTCGAGCAAGAATATAATATTCCAGCTACAACAATCGATAAATAGAGTATCTTTTTCATTTTATTTTGTTCTTTCAGTTGTGTATTCTACTAATCCAATTAAGGCTTGTTTTGATGGAGAATCGGGGATGTTTATTAGTAGCGCTAATGCCTCATCTTTTAATTCCATCATTCTTTTGTGTGCATATTCAATACCACCATATTGAACAACTAATTCTATTGCTCTTCTAACGGCCTTGTTGTTTTCATTTTTTCGTTTTACAATATGATATAATTCCTTTTGTACTTCTTGGGGTGCGTGTTGCAATGTATAAATGAGGGGTAATGTCATTTTTTGCTCGCGAATATCATTTCCTGTTGGTTTTCCAACGTCTGTGGTTCCGTAGTCAAAAATATCATCTTTGATTTGAAAGGCTAACCCGACTAAATTACCAAATTTACGCATTGTTTCTTGGTGTAGATCAGCTCTAACTGATGCAGCCGCTACTTCACAGCAAGTTGATATTAATGAAGCTGTTTTTTGCCGAATGATTTCAAAGTAAACTTCCTCGGTTATGTCTAGCATTCTAGCTTTTTCAATTTGTAAAAGTTCACCTTCACTCATTTCTTTTATTGCCCTAGCCACGATTTCAAGTAAATGGGTATTTCCTTTTTCAATAGAAAGCAGAAGAACACGCGATAATAGAAAATCGCCGACTAATACAGCAATTTTATTCTTCCAAAGTGCATTGACTGAAAAGAAACCTCTGCGCTCATTGGCGTTATCTACGACGTCATCATGAACAAGTGTGGCTGTATGTAGCAATTCAACTAAAGAAGCTGCATCGTAAGTATCATCTTTTACTTCGCTTAACATCTTTGCCGTCAGGAAAATAAATAGAGGGCGCATCTGCTTGCCCTTGCGCTGTACAATGAAACGAGTTACATGATTAAGCATGGCGACATTACTTTTCATGCTTTTAGGAAAACGAATTTCGAATTCCTTCATTTCCGCTTGAACGGGGGCCATTATTTGTTCTACAGTCATCATTACATACAAAGATAATAAAGTCCTTTTAAGATTGATACTACCTAATGAATCGCTTATCAAACTCTTAATCTTGAAATCCATGTTTTTTACTTACCTTTGTGGATTCAAATTGCTGCTAAGCATAGATTTTTCAGATAATGGCAACGGATAACTTTGTAGATTACGTCAAAATTCACTGTACCTCAGGTAATGGTGGAGGAGGATCAACACACTTTAGAAGAGAGAAATATATTCCAAAAGGAGGGCCTGATGGAGGGGATGGTGGACGTGGTGGTCACGTAATTCTTAGAGGGAATCGTCAATTGTGGACTTTACTTCATTTGAAGTATCAAAAACATATTAAAGCTGGACATGGTGTTCATGGTTCTGGAAATTTACAGTCGGGTTCTCAAGGAAAGGATGCTTTTATTGAAGTTCCACTTGGGACTGTAGTAAAAGATGGTGAGACAGGAGAAGTTTTATTTGAAATTACGACCGATGGAGAAGAATATATCATTCAACCAGGTGGTAGAGGTGGTTTAGGAAATAATAATTTTAAATCATCTACAAATCAAACACCTCATTACGCACAACCAGGGGAGCCTGGATTAGAAGGTTGGAAGATATTAGAGTTAAAAGTTTTAGCTGACGTTGGTTTGGTAGGTTTCCCAAATGCGGGTAAAAGTACTTTACTATCTGTTTTGTCTGCAGCAAAACCTGAAATTGGTGCTTATCCTTTTACGACAATTCGACCAAATCTTGGTATAGTGTCTTATCGTGATCATCGTTCTTTTGTAATGGCAGATATTCCTGGTATTATTGAAGGTGCTCATACAGGAAAGGGATTAGGTCTTCGATTTTTACGTCATATTGAGCGTAATTCATTGCTTTTATTTATGGTACCAGCTGATGCAGATGATATCCGTAAAGAATATGAAATTCTTTTAAATGAGTTAAAGCTTTTCAATCCGGAGTTATTACAAAAAGATCGTCTTTTGGCTATTACAAAGTCAGATATGTTAGATGATGAATTGAAGGATGCGATGCGTAAAGATTTACCAAATATTCCTTATTTATTCATATCTTCAGTTGCACAACAAGGACTTACGGAGTTGAAGGATTTGATTTGGAAGAATTTGACGAATGAATAAACAGTAATTAATGATAGATTTTATAAATGGTGTAGATCAACAGATTGTCCTTTGGGTGAATGGTTGGAATACACCCTTTTTTGATCAAATCATGTGGCTTCTTTCAGATAAAATTATTTGGATTCCTTTTTACATATTTCTTCTTTTTATTTTATTCCGAGCTTTTGGATGGAAGAAAGGGATGATAAGTTTACTTTTTTTGCTGTTAGCAATTGGATTGACTGATTTTGTTTGCTCCGGTTTGTTCAAGACATTTTTTGAAAGATTTAGGCCTTCGCATGAAGCTGCATTGGATGGATTATTACATTTTCATCAATTTGAAGATGGTTCTTTTTATAAAGGAGGTAAATACGGATTTGTATCGTCACACGCAGGAAACTTTCTTTGTTTGGCAACTTTTTTGTCTTTGACATTTAGGTCTTTAAGTCAAAGTTGGCCTTGGGTTTTATTTTCTATAGCTGTTTTGGTCTCATTCAGTCGTATCTATTTAGCGGTACATTACTTAACAGATGTATTGGTGGGAGGTTTAATCGGTGTGCTAGTAGGTTATTTGTTCTATCGTTTCAGTTTAAAATTTACACAAAAAATATAAAGGGAGAACAGTTCGTTCTCCCTTTTTTTATGCAACTGGTATAAGTTGTTTTATTTTGTCGTAAAGTGCTTTACGCTTTTCCCACAATCCAGTGAGTTTCATCTTTCCGTATTTCTTCTTTTCTTTGAGTGCATGTAAGTTTCTAAACCACATATAAGCTGCTAAACCAAATAAACCTATAGCTGCATAATACAAGAAGCCCATCCATCCTTGATAGCCTGGAATGTGGCTGAAAATATATCGGCTCATCAATAGTACAATTGGGATGTTTACTAATCCCATCGAGATCTTTGCTAAGAGCAGTTTTACTGAACCATGAAATACTGCTCGTTTGAAAGATTTCTCTACAAATTTCTTGATGATAAAGTATAATGGACCGCAGTGAAACATTCCTAATAACATGAAAGGCCACATTGTCACTAAAAATAATATTTCTTTGAATGTCGATGGATTTGTCATGTAAGGGAAGAAGTATTTTTCATCTACTTTTAACTTCTTTTCTAAGGCAAAATAGTCATTAAGTTCTTTACGTAACTCCATTAGAGGAGCATTATCAGTAGTAACATTTGCGTTAAACCATTTGGCCAAATTTTGGCTATATCTCCAACGGTCTTCAAGAGGTATTGTTGTGTCAGAGCAACGTGCATTCATTCCTTTTCTTGTAATTTTCATTACGTTTTCATGAAATGGACACATTTCTATATCTTCAATGTGTGTTAATTGATTTTTTAGGTCTTTATCAATTAGAGCAGTAACCTCGTTAATTACGTGGTTAGGATTGGTCAAGTAACGTTCCTTGAAATCATTAAGCCTGATTTTCTTTCCTGTTGACAACAATAAGTCACTGCGCATTTCATTAGGATCAGAGTAGTTAACACCAACTGCACAGATGTATATGTCTTTTGACCAGTTGTTCTCTTCTAGAGCCGTAAATCCCATCCTAGCAGCGCCTTTTTTCAAGGGTTTTAATCGTCTAACAAATATGTCGTCTGTAAATCCTTCTCCAAAGATTAACATATTTCGTCCTTTATCAAGAATTTTCGCACATTTTTGGAAAACTTCTTCGTTCTTATCCTTTGTTTTTCCACCATCATGCTGTCTGTAAATGGGGAACATATGGGCAGCCCATAAGATAGGACGTGTCACAGGCGTAAAAACATCTGATCGAGTCATAAAGAAAACAATAGGTTTTCGGAAAGATGCAACAATCAATGGATCCATAAATGAAGCCGCATGATTACTTACGTAAATAGTTCGACCGCAACGTTCATTTGGTGAGCCGATGACTTTATTACGAGGGTAAAATACTCTTAATGTATAGGGTAAAGTAAGTTTTAAGCTTGCATAGAAAAAACGGTACATAGTGTTTTCAATTTTGATTGCAAATTTAATGACCTATTTCAAATAACCTAAAAATATTATTCAGTCCATAGAAAAAAGTATTATTCAATCGTGTCCTCATCCTCAAATTTTAGTTTTATTTTCTCTTTATCGACCTTACTTTTTTCACTTTTCACTTTTTGATTAACTTCAACATTTTCTTGTTTTGATTTTTCTTTTTTACCAATATAAATTCCTAATCTTATTTCATGTGCCGCACTGTTTACGTTTACTAATTTTCCAACTGGGATATCAATTCCATAAGATAGGTAGGCGCGTTTAAATAGATTTGCGCCAACTTGCAACATTAACGTACTCGTTGTTCTGCCGTATAGTCCTAACCAAATGGAATGGTTGTATTGAAGTTGAATTCCAAAATCAGCAAAGCTTTTAAGGTCCTTGTTAAAGCGGTAAATTGCTTGTGGTGCAATGGTGATTTTTCCAGCTTGAAAAGCGTAGGAAATAGTAGCAGTATAATGGGGGATGTATCGTCCTTTTAATTCTGTGTCGTTAAATTCCACTCGATTGGGGATTGCTTGTTCTATACCAAAACCAAAGGTTAATTTTTCGGTGTATAAACCTATACCTACTGAAGTGTTTAGTAACGATTGATTTAATTGTGCTATTTGTGGCAAAAGTGCATCTTGTTGATTTTGTACGCGAGCATTTCCTCTATTAAGGGTTAAATTGCCATATCCTATTCCTAATGTAGCTGAAACCATTAGTTTTTTTGTGACAGGTAAATGGATGGCGTAATTAGCTCTTATAACAGTTTGGTTAATTAATCCAAGACGGTCGTTATAAAGCATTCCTCCAACCACGTGTTTGTAAACTCCAAGTGTGCGGCTGGGTGAGGAATATAAACCAACTCCTTCTGTGGTCTGATACCCTCCCTTGTTTGTGCCTAAAGTCACAAATCCATTAGCTAATACGGTATTGATGTTGTCACTATGTCCGAGCCATTGCATTCTATTAACTAAATCAATTTGAGCCACCTCATTCGTGCCTGCAAATGCAAAGTTTAACAAATGGGGGCTGTTTAATGTAGTCGTAAATGTAGGTTGTTGTTGAGCCATTACTTGTATACTCCACAACACATTGATTAGAATAATTAGTTTTTTCATGGCTTAGTAAATTACAGTGATTGAACCTTTTACGTCTTTGTCTGAATCGTCGCTGGTACGTATGGTGTAAAAGTAGACTCCAATTGGTACTTTTTCGCCTTTTGGATTAGTGGCATTCCAAGCTGGTGCATTTCCTAAATCGTGGAATACAATAACTCCTGAGCGATCAAATATTTTTATCTCATTGTAGGTAAAGTCAAGTAAAAATTCATCATTATCGCCATCTCCATTTGGAGTAATGAGGTTTACTAAATTTTCACTAGTTAAATCACCGCAAGATTCTGTTGTTATGGTTATATATTGTGTACGTGGCGGACAGTTTTCATAGTTCAAGGTCAAAGTCAAGTTGTTTCCCCCAACTAAGAATCCTGTAAAAAATGTTATGCTATCTAATTCGATTGTGTTTATATTAGATGAACCCCAAACACTATTTGTTACTCCATCTAGCGTATAATTTGGAACAGGTATTCTTAGATTGTAAGAATAGCAATAGATAGAGTCAAGTGCCTCGAAAGCAATATCAGCAGTTTTGAATATGCGAATTGAATCTTTTGCTGTTGGGCATCCTTGAATAGGATTGGCGGTGTAGTAGTAAGTCGTCCAACCATTTGGCATGTCAGTGACGGTTGTTGTCATAGCGGTTGGTACGGCAAAACGTACATTGGTCGTTGATGTCCATATACCTGCTGTGGTTGATAGAGCAGATAGATTATGATAGTTACTATTGCAAGCAAATTCTTCTGTGTTTTGAATAGTTACACTGGCAGGCATGTTGTTGTTAACAAGGATCGTGTCTGAAGAAAGTCCGCAAATGCCATTGTTTACTGTCCAAATAAATTGATAATTGCCAGCTGTTAATCCATTGACACCGGTAATGGCCTCATTCGGGTTGTTGATGATGGTTGAGTTATTGCCATTGAAGGACCAAAGTCCTCCACTTGCTGGGGAAGCTGCTATCGTTAAGCTATTTTCATTACACAAAGCGATGAAAGGAGTTAAGACATTCGCGGTAATAGTTGAGTCAATAACTGTTACCGTAAATGAACAGGAAGGGGAATTTATAGCTCCTTGTACTTGGTAGGTTATCGTCGTGATCCCTATTGGGAAAATCTCGCCAGATGTTAATCCACTGGAGCTGATGTTAATTGCTTGTCCTGAACATGAACCTGTTACTGCTGGTTCAGGATATTCTACATAAGTACCACAGTTTTCTACATTACTTGGACAAATAAGTGTTGCAGGGGTGTTGTCAATAATTGTGAGTTCAAATATACATTGCGCTGTATTGTTTCCAATATCTGTAACAGTTAAGGTGATTGGATGTATTCCAACGGTCAATGCAGTACCTACTGTTGGAGATTGATCAATCGTGTAATTGCTGCAATTGTCAATTACAGGAGCATAAATAACATAGGAAGATAAAATGGCTTCACAATTACCTGTTGTGTTTACCGTTTGTGCAGCGGGACAAGTAATTAATGGCGGAATTAAATCTTCTGGAAGAACTGTTATTAAACAGGATTGACTATTGCCGGATTGGTCTGTAACGGTGAAATTAACAGCGGTAGATCCTTGTGCTGTCGATCCAGGACTTAACGATTGATTAAAAAGGAATTGGGTTGTTGTACAATTATCGGAGAAATCAACGAATTCAGAAAGATTCGGTATTGTAAGTGAACAATCGGAAGTAGAAGGTACTATGATTGGTGTTGCGCAATCAATGATCGGAGCTAGCGTGTCCAGAAGAATAAGTTGGACTAAACATTCACTTGTATTTTGATTTTCATCTTGAGCCGTAATACTTGCGAATGTGTTTGCAGTAATGATTGAGTTGACGCTTGGTACTTGATTAATAAATATAGAAGAAGAATGAGTACAATTGTCTGTTGCTGTAACATTTCCAAATAGGAGAGGTACTATTGCCTCACAGTTGACGTTTTTATAAATATTTACAGAAGTTGGACAATCTGTAAGTGTTGGAGGTGTGTTGTCTATTAGTTCGAGATTGAAGGAGCAGAATGAAGTGTGATTTAATTCATCGGTTACACGTACTGTAATCAAATTGTTGTTTTCAATAAGAGAAGTACCAATTGCTAAGTTAAATTCAATAATCATATCACCAGTAGCAGAGCAATTGTCTGTAATCTGTATTTCACTTCTTAAATCCATCATGAATGCGGTGCAATTTGCGTCGCGTGCTTGTTGAAAGTTTTGAGGACATGTAAGTTCAGGACCCAATAAGTCTACACCGTTTGCCGTAAAAGAACAAGAACGAGATTGAGCAAATTGATCGGTCATTGTAATCGTTACCACTTGTGAAGCGGGGACAACTGTTCCGGCGATAGGATTTTGGGTGAAACTGACAAAAGCTGGACACACATGCTCTAAACTTGCGACACCTGTTAGATTGGGGAGTATTGGTGTGCAACCTGCACTCAAGGGGTAGTCAAATGAGGTTGGACAAGTTATTTGTGGAGTCCCGTCTGTAGTCCCTTCAACGGTAATGTTATCAATTGCAAGTGGTTGGTAATTTTGATCGTAGTTATCAATCAAATTTGAAAATTTTAGTTCAAACTCTTGATTATTTAATTCAATAGGTAGTGCTTGTGTAAATGTTGTCCAGCTTGCTGAATTATTTAAATTACTAATAAGTATCCAAGGAGTAGTCCCAAGTATACGGTAGGAGATAGCTGCTAAACTCGCATTGTGTTTTTTGTAATCAAATTGCAATGTTAGGTTTTGAGCACATGCTACTTGAAGTACAATGTCAAAAGAAATTTCTTCTGCAGTTGAAGATTGATTTATTCCATAAAAGGTATTTGAATATGTCGAACAATCACCTGTTGTCATTATGTTTGGAGCGATATAGGCGGCCTTAGTTCCTGTTTGGCTCGGTCCATTTCCTGCACAATTGTTTACTATGAAATGATTAAGTGTTCCTGTACTATTGACAAGGAATGTGTTTTCAAAATCTTGTGAAAAAAGAACGGTTTGCCCATGTGTTTTTGACGTAAATAATACGACAATCACACATAAAAGTAGAAGTCTTTTCATGTAGCAGAATTAATTGTTAATTTTCATTCGTAGAGCCTAAATGTAAATATATTTTTGGAATTCGAATTTATAATTTGTGGTTCTTGACTATTTACCGTGTATAACTTCCCATTTCCTAATTTTCTAAGAGTATTTTAGTTTTTACATTTGTGTAAATGAGCAAGGCTATGAATATTGGAATTATTTGTGGGGGATTTACATCCGAGTATGAAATCTCTTTGAAGAGTGGAGCAACGATTGCTCATCATTTACCAGCGCCCTATGTTGCTTATCGGATCGTTTTAAGAAAGGGGGCTTGTAATGTTATTGTGGATGAGGTAGAATTTCCTTTTGATTTGGCGTCGGGATCTTTTGTGAAAGACGAAAAGATTATTAAAATCGATGCTTTCATAATTTATACACATGGTGATCCAGGTGAAAATGGGAAATTACAAGCAATGTTTGATATTTACGGTCATCGCTATGTCAATTCTTCTGCTCTAGCGTCGGAATTGTCTTTTGATAAGTGGTTTTGTAACCAGTTTTTAAAAGGTTTTGACATTAATGTTGCTGCATCTCAGTTAATATTAGAAGGACAGCCCTATGTGTGCGAAGAGATCGTAAATCGATTAGGATTACCTTTGTTTGTTAAGCCTTGTGATTCGGGTTCGTCTTTTGGAATTTCAAGAGTTAATAAAATAGAGGATTTGGATAAAGCGATTAATGTTGCTTTTAAAGAAGGTGATTCAGTTGTAATTGAATCTTTTTTAGACGGAACAGAAGTTACTTGTGGTGTTTATCGAACGCATAAAGGAATACAAGCATTACCTCTAACAGAGATTGTTTCTGAAACAGAGTTTTTTGATTACGAGGCTAAATACCTAGGTAAATCACAAGAAATTGTGCCTGCTAGAATTAGCGAAGAACATACACAATTGGTGCAACAGGTAGCGAAAAAGGTCTATCAAATCATTCGATTAAATTCAGTGGCTCGTATTGATTTCATGCTTGTTAATGGCGTGCCTTTTGTAATTGAAGTCAATACAACACCAGGTTTCACGAGTGAATCAATTGTGCCCAGAATGCTAAAACACGAGCAAATTGAAATTGCTGATTTTTGGAAGGATATTTTAGATTACAACTTAGCTTAATAATTTGCCATTGCATTAAAAATGTCTTCCATTGCGGTTACGAGTTCCTTATTTGAACAAGTGTGTTGGTTAACAATTATCGCAAAGGCAAGTCGTTTACCTGATTTTGAATCTACATAACCTGCGTAGGATTTAACTCGACGCATGGTACCACTTTTAGCTCGCATAACACCTTGTGCGGGCTTATTTTTTGCTACATTTTTTAACGTTCCTTGTAAACCCGCTTGCGGCAAAGTATTATAAAAAATAGTTGAATATTTTGATTTTTGCATGTAAATAAGTAAGTCTACCAGCATTGAAGCACTTATGCAATTGGTTCTCGATAATCCACTTCCATCATTTAAGATGAGGTGTTGTACAGTGAGTTTATCTTTCCAATAATTTTCCATTGCAGAGCAAGCATCTACATGTCTTGTAAATCCTTTCGTTTCTGCTGCGGCAATTCGCATGACACCTTCGGCAAATAAGTTTACGCTTTCAAAATTAGTTACTCGTAGAATGTCTTCTAGTCGTTTACCTTGATAGATTAAAAAAGTATCTTTTATCTCTGTACTGTTGGATATTAACCTACTTGTTTTTGCGGTATTAACCCGAATGTTGTTTTGTTCTAAATGATTTTCAATAACATATGCCAAAGCCTGTTCAGGGTCAGGCATACTTCCTCTTACTGTATAATTGGATTTTAACTCGGGTAATTCACCAGTACCATATCTATCAATGGAATATACAGCTCCAAAAAGGGAAGAGTTATCTCCATTCACTTTTCCAGCAAAAATGCGATTGTCGAAACTTAATGGAATGGGAGGTGTTGTGTAGAGTAATTCACTTATAGTTCCTGCTTTTCCAGTTTTGAATGTGTAAAGTAAAATGTTATCATATAAGTTGGTTCCAGAAAAATGTGCCCCATATGCATTTCCAATATCTCCCCATTGCCAATCAGCTGGAGAACCTTCATAACCGAAATAAGAGCCGTCAACAATAATTTTTCCTTCAATAACTTGAATTCCTTTTGCAATGAGAACATTTAACCAAACGTTTAAAAAGGAATCTTTATGTTCATTGAAATATTTACTTCCTAAAGAAACATCCCCAAATGACTGGATGATTAAATCTCCTTTTAATATGTTCTTTTCTATTGTTCCATTGCTTCCGAGAATTGTTTTGGATCGATATTCTGGGCCTAGTTGTTCCAAGGCATAAGCGGTTGAGAAAAGTTTTGTAGTTGATGCAGTTGGCATTATCTTATTCGAATTGACAGCCGAAATGACCTCCTTTGTATTTACATCTACTATTTGAATACCAATACTTCCATTTTGAACAAACTCTTGTTCCTGAAATTTTTTAACAGAACTGTAAATAGTTTGTGAGTTCGAGTAATGACTAAAGAGAGCTATTGAAATAAGTAATGGTAATGCAAGAAGTGTTTTCATAACTACAAATCTGGTAAAATAATAAAACAGGACTACTAAAGTAACATTGATTTTGTATTTAAGCAGTACATTTGTTTTACAAAAAAAATGCCACCATTTAAAATGAAAAATAATAAGAAGATTAAAGTACTTCGGATAATAAATCGATTTAATATTGGTGGTCCTACATACAATGCCGTGTTCTTGTCTCGTTATTTAGGAGATGAATATGAAACTTTATTAATTGGTGGTAGACCGGAGGAAGGGGAAACAGATTCTTTACATATATGTGAAGCGTATGATGTAGAACCTATTTTGATTGATGAACTAACGCGAAATCCGAATTTTTCAGATGATGCAAAAGCATTTTTAAGAATCAGGAAAATCATCAATGAGTACAAACCTGACATTGTACATACACATGCTGCTAAAGCAGGTGCAATTGGTAGATTTGCTGCGTGGAGCTGTGGTGTTCCGGTAAGGGTCCATACTTTTCATGGGCATGTTTTTCATTCTTATTTTGGAAGAACAAAAACGACAGTTTTTAAGTGGATAGAACGTTTTTTAGCTAGATTGTCGACTCAGATTGTTGTGATTTCTCCTTTACAACAAAAGGAAATTGTTTTGGATCACAAGATTGTTTCAGCAAAAAAAACAACGGTAGTACCTCTTGGTTTTGATCTACAAAATTTTCAGTTAACCGCTGGTCAATATAGAAAACAAACAAGAGAGATTTATAACATTCAAGAAGATGAAATTGCAATAGCTATCATTGGTCGATTAACGGCGATCAAAAATCACACCTTTTTGATTGATGTTCTGGATGATGTTCAAAAAATGACCAACAAAAAGATTCGTTTTTTTATTGTTGGTGATGGTGAATTAAGAACTGAAATTGAACAATTTGTTGCTTCTAAAAAATGGAAAGAGCATATTAAAATTGAATTTACTTCTTGGATTAAACAAGTGAATGAGTTTGTTCCAGCGATGGATATTGTTGCGCTTTGTTCGCTTAATGAAGGTACGCCAGTGAGTTTGATTGAAGCACAAGCAGCTAATGTTGCTGTGATTTCAAATGATGTTGGAGGTGTAAGAGATGTCGTAGCAGATGAAAAAACTGGGTGTATTGTAACAAAATTGGATAAATTAGAGTATACTAACAAATTGTTTAAGTTGATTGATGATGATGTAACCCGTGAGTCTTTCCGAAGGAATGGATGGGATTTTGTGAGTCAAAAATATCATTACAATAGATTAGCTGATGACATAAGTCAGTTGTATAAAAGATTATTAAAACATGAAAATTAGTCAAAGAATAGTTTTTGCTATTACTATACTATTAATCGTAACAGGTTGTGGAGTGAATTCTTCCATCATGTTAAAGTCACCACGCAAGGTACATTACACCAACGCCTCGGAAATCCCAATGCAACCAAAAACGGCGTATGTTATTTCAATAGATGATAAAATCCAGTTCCAATTGTATACGAACCAAGGAGAAGCTTTGCTCTTATCAAACGCAGATGTGAATTTAAATGGTTCAAGTGTTGGTGGAAAACAAGAAATTATTTTTACAGTTGATAGGTACGGAATGGTCGAATTACCCAAATTAGGTAAGGTGAAAATTCAAGGGTTGACCATCGAAGAGTGTGAAGATTTATTAGAAAAACTATACGGTGAGGAATATCTAAATCCTTTTGTACAAGTTCAAATTTTGAACCAACGAGTACTTGTCTTTCCTGGTGAACCAGGTAAAGCGATGGTTGTGCCATTGGACAACAATAATACTACATTAATGGAAGCGCTTGCAATTGCTGGAGGGATAGCAGAAAGAGGGAAAGCAAGCACCATTCGCTTAATTAGAAAGGAAGGAGAGGAAAGGAAAGTCTATTCTATCGATCTGAGAACAATGGAAGGCTTGCCTTACGGAGATTTAATTGTACAAGCGAATGATTATATTTATGTAGAACCAACAACTAAGTTTACACGTGAAATCATTAAAGATATAGCCCCAATCATACAAATTGTGTCAAGTAGTTTAGTGATAATTACCGTTTTTAGTAATTTAAAGTAAGTAATGGCGTCTTCAATTAATAGTATACTAATTAATAAAAACTATGATGCTTTATTGTTTCGAACAGTAATACGCAGATATTGGTGGTGGATACCCGTTTTTATCGGATTGATGTTTATGATAGCCATTTTATATCTCCGATATACTAAACCTATCTACGAATCTGAAGTGATATTGCAGATGGATACGGAGGATAATGCTAAATCTATTATAGAAATTGAGAATATTAACACCCGAAAAGATCTCTTTTATTCAGATGTAGAACTTTTGCGTTCCGAGTTTCTCTTTGAAAAAGCAATGGGGAATATTGGGATGAATGTTAGCGTTTTTACCAAAGGGAAACTTTTAACAGAAGAAAAATATCAAAATAGCTCTTTTTATGTAACACCTTACGAACTGATTGATTCAACGCTGATTGGTGTTCCAATATTTTTGAAGTATATAGGTGATAATAAGGTTCAGTTCACATATTCGCATAATGGAGAAAAAAGTTGTGTGGGGAATTTAAATGAACCTATCAATTGTAAAGATTTTATAGTGGTAATCAAGTCGACGGATATTCCATTTTTTCAATTGGAATCAGAGTCGAATGAGCTCTTCTTTACGTTTAACAGTGCTGCATCTTTAACTAAACGGATGCTAAGAAATCTAACTGTTATGCCAATAGATGCTGGTGCAAGAACAGTTTCTATTCGTTTTAGAAATCACAATCCAAGAATTGGATATGACGTGGTAATGAATGTTACCAGTACTTTCATGGAATATACAGCAAAGCAGTTAAAGCAAAGTTCTGCAAATGTTATTGCTTTTATTGATGCACAACTAGATTCTTTATCGGCAGAGTTAAAGCAATCTAAGGATAGTTTAATGTTTTTTCAAAGGCAAGCCAAAATTTCTGACCCCGAACAAACTTCAACTAATCTCCAAGCGGAGGTAGAAAGACTGCAGGAAGAATTGTATGTCATAAGTGGGGAATTACAGTCTTTAAGTATAATACAATCACGTATCCAAAAAAATCCAAATCGATTAGAAGTATATCGCATTTTACCCGAATTATTAGGGAAAAGTTATGAATCCGCGATAGCTGCACATATTGAAGCACTTCATGTATTGTTGGAAGATAAAGAGGATGTTTTATTTCGATTGACACCAGAGAGTAGTGAGGTTAAAAGATTGGAGAAGCGGATAACTGAAAAGTCTAACCAGATTTTAAGAAGTATTGATGCCATAGAGCAGAGGTTAGAGGCTCGGAGACAGACTTTAAATGAGAAATTGGCAGCTTTACAATATGAATTTGAATCCATCCCTGAGAAAAAAATGGAATTCAATCGTCTGCGCAATATTCAAGACTTAAATGAAAAGTATTATCAATTACTAACAGAAAAGAAAGTCCAATATTCTATTTCCGAAGCTGGATTTGCATCTAATAATCGGATATTACAACGGCCTTCTTTAGATTTTGTGCCGGTAGAACCGCGTTCCAATATTATCTACGGATCTTTTATTTTATTAGGATTAGTTGGTGGAATTGGTTTCCTTTTGTTTAAATATCTAACGTTTAATGAGATTAATATGTTAGAAGATTTGGAAAATATTCTACCCGAAAAAGCTTCCGTTTTAGGTGGTGTTCCTTTGTTCAAGTATGGGTTGGAATATTCACAAATCATCGTGACTAATTCGCCTAAATCAATGATGGCTGAGGCGATGCGAAAGATTCGAGTAAACCTAAGTTATATCCATCCGAATTATAAAACAATAGCGATATCTTCGTCTATTTCAGGAGAAGGGAAAACTTTTGTTGCATTAAATTTATCTGCCATTATCGCAATGACTGGTAAAAAGGTCGTTTTGATCGATTTAGATATGCGGAAACCTAAAGTACATCTAGGATTTGGGTTTAACAATATTAAAGGAATGAGTAGTTTGATTATTGGAAAGTCATCTTTGGAGGACACAATAATTAAAGAAGCTGAACCAAATTTGGATGTAATCACCGCTGGACCAATTCCTCCAAACCCTTCTGAATTATTGCTAAGTGAAAGTTTTAAAAATATATTGGAACAATTGAAGGAGATGTATGATGTGATAATCATTGACAACCCGCCAGTTGGGCTGGTGTCAGATGGTGTGCGTGTTCTTTCGGATGCAGATATTCCGATTTATGTATTCAAATCACAATATTCTAAGCGTAACTTCGTGTTCAGAATTCGTGAATTGTTTGAATTGAAGCAGCTTAAGTCATTAAACGTAATTCTAAACGGTGTACCTCATTCTAAGAAAAGTGCCTATGGCTATGGCTATGGTTACGGCTATGGTGGATACGTTGATGACGATAAAGCTTCAGACGTAAAAGGGGTTAAGAAATCGTTCATTGAAAAAATTATTCAAAAAAGGAAATAGATGGAAGTGATTAAAGGGAGGATTCCTGGTTTGTTGATTATTCAACCGCGTAAATTTGAAGACGAAAGAGGTTGTTTTTCTGAAAGTTTTAATCAAAGTACGTTTAATGAAATCGTTGGCAAAGAGGTGGTTTTTGTTCAAGATAATGAATCAGTCTCAAAAAAAAATGTCATTAGAGGCTTACATTTACAACAAGCTCCTTATGGTCAAGGTAAACTTGTTCGCGTTACACAAGGAAAAGTCTTAGATGTTGCTGTTGATATTCGAAAGAATTCGCCATATTATGGTCAATACCAAATGGTTGAACTGAGTGCGGAAAACGGCCTGCAATTCTGGATACCAGAAGGCTTTGCGCATGGTTTCGTAGCTCTGGAAGAAGGAACCAAGTTTCTTTATAAATGTACTGGGTTTTATAATAAAGAGTCTGAAGTATGTATAAGATTTGACGATCCTAAAATAAATATAGATTGGTCAATTGAGGATTATATTATATCTTTGAAAGACACCGAAGGTGTTCACTTGAAAGATTTTATAACCACGTTCAACTATTTAGATTAACTTATGGAGATGTTCGCATATTTCATAGGGGGGATTTTCACCTCGCTAGTTGTAAATATTCTTTTATTGCGCTTTTCTCAGTCGCTAGGAATTAGGAATAATAATGATGTAACAATTCGTTGGAGTAATCAGTCTAAACCCTCATTAGGTGGGATAAGTTTCTATATTGTTTTTTTGTTCGCTGTAATTGTTTTTCCAATCTTTGATTACGTCAATAATATTTTTCATAATACGACTTTTATAATGTTGTTTATTGGTGGAGCACTTGCGTTTTGTATGGGGCTAGCTGATGATGCTTATAATACTAAACCTAAAATTAAACTCCTTGTTCAGATATTATGTGGTATTTTACTTTGTTTGGGGGAGTGTGTTATGCAGGTGACCACAAACGATTGGGTGAATTATATTGGAACTATCTTTTGGGTAGTATTATTGATGAATTCATTGAATATGTTGGATAATATGGATGGAATTACTGGAACTATTTGCTTCTTTATTTTATCTATTTGTCAAGTATCACTACTTTTTAATGACGATAGTAATTTTACAATTTGGATTGCGCTCAATTTTGCAATTTTGGGTGGTTTATTAGGCTTCTTATATCACAATGTAAATCCATCGAAACTATTTATGGGGGATGCAGGTTCACAGTTTATTGGTTTTTATGTGGCTTTTATGTCCTTGTTTTGTGTTTTTAACGTAGGGGAAATACAGGCTGACGCTATAATTAATTGGCAGGGATTGAGTTTGATAGCCATGGCATTTTCTGTCCCTTTTGCAGATACAATGAGTGTGGTAATCAATCGGTTATCCAAAGGTAAATCACCTATGGTTGGTGGTAAAGATCATACTACCCACCACCTTGTTTACAAAGGTTGGAGTGATCGTCAAGTGTGGTTGATTTTCTTAGGGATCTCTTTGGTTTCAAGTTTAGTTACAGTGCTTTTTATCCAATTTGGAAAAGAATGGTCGTCATTTTGGTGGTTCGCGTCTTGGTTAATACCTATTTCTGTATTTGTGCGTTTGTTTTTTATAACAAGGAAGTATCCTGAAGTTGTAAGATAAAACTGTAATATTCATTAAATTTGGAGAATGATTCGCAAAACCATTTTTCAGTTAATTGCACTCTCTTTCATTTTATTAAGCTGTAAAGAAGGTGACTCTATGTTGTCTGTGCCTGAAATCAAAAGCCAGTTTGTTAATAAGGATCTTTTGATGCCAACGATTCCAAGTAATATTAATTTTGCGGGTGAAAAAATTATTTTAGGAGATTGGGACCTTAAAGAAAGGCTGGATCGAGAAATTTTAAGTATAAAACATAATGTAGGTGCTACAACTTTAATTTTAAAGAAAACAAGAAGGTATTTTCCTTTAATGGATAGTATCTTAAAAGCTCATAATTTGCCTTTAGATCTAAAATATGTAGCTGTAGCCGAAAGTGGTTTAGCTAACGTTACAAGTCCAGCAGGTGCAGCAGGTTTTTGGCAATTTATGGAGCCAACAGCAAAAGAATATGGACTTTTAGTCAATGAATGGGTAGATGAACGACTAGATGTTTACAAAAGTACAGTTGCAGCAGCCAATTATTTTCATCATTCAGCTAGTTTATTTCAGGATTGGCCAACTCGAATTACGGCCTACAATAGAGGGATGGCTGGCGTTCAAAATGCATTAGAAGACCAAAAAACAGAACTTTTCTTTGATACTTATTTAAACCAAGAAAGTAGTCGCTATTTCTTCCGAATATTGGCCTACAAAATAATACTTGAGAATCCAGCAGATTATGGTTTTCACTTAACGGACTATGATTATTATTACCCTATTCACACGAAATCGTTATGGATAGATGCATCAGTTGGAAATCTTAAACTTTGGGCAATAGAACAAGGAATAAACTATAAAATTCTTCGAACCCTAAATCCTTGGATAATAAAGGATATTTTACCTAAGGGGATAGAATTTAAAGTCGATTTACCTATCGATTCTTCACTAAAACCATATAAATCATAATGAGTAAGTCAGATCAAGATTATATAGAGATTTTTGGAGCAAGAGAACATAATCTTAAAAATATAGACCTAAAGATTCCAAGAAATCAGTTGGTTGTTTTTACAGGTTTGAGTGGGAGTGGAAAATCATCGCTTGCATTTGATACGATATTTGCTGAAGGTCAACGACGCTATTTGGAAACGTTCTCCGCATACGCACGTCAATTTTTGGGTGGATTGGAAAGACCCGATGTAGATAAAATTGAAGGGTTAAGCCCTGTAATTTCTATAGAACAGAAAACTACAAATCGCTCACCTCGTTCCACCGTAGGTACAGTTACCGAATTGTATGATTTTGTGCGCTTACTTTATGCAAGGGTTGGAACGGCTGTTTCGTATGTTACAGGTGAACCAATGGTTAAATACAGTGATGATCAAATTGCGGAGCTAATCGTACAACATTACAATGGTCGTAAGGTTTTGATTCTTGCGCCTTTGGTCAAAGGGCGAAAAGGACATTATCGTGAGTTATTTGAGCAAATATTACGTCAAGGATATACTAAAGTTCGTGTTGATGGACAGATCAAAGACATTGTGAAAGGAATGAAACTCGATCGCTACAAGGTTCACGATATTGAAGTGGTCGTTGATCGTTTGGCGGTGGATAGTAAAGATCTAAGACGTATTTATGACGCTATCGTTTTAGCGATGAAGTTAGGTAAAAAAGAGATGATGGTGGCGGATTTCGAAACAGAAGAAATTAAACATTATTCTAGAAAGTTGATGTGTCCCACTTCAGGAATTTCTTATCCAGAGCCTGAACCTAGCTTATTTTCTTTTAACACACCTTATGGCGCTTGTCCAAAATGTAACGGTTTAGGTGAAGTAATGGAAGTGGATATGGATAAAATTATTCCAGATTCATCTAAATCAATCAAACAAGGTGGAATTGCGCCTTTAGGAGATTTCAAAAATTCATGGTTATCTGAAAAAATAGAAACGTATTTGGAGTCCGAAGGCTTTACCCTGAAAACACCAATTAAAGATATTTCTGATGAAATCATTTCCGTTATTTTACAAGGAAATGAAGGAATGGAAGCCCAAATTAAAAGCGCGAAATCCTTCGAAGGAATTATTCCGTTTATTACACGTCACTCTGGAGAAAGCTCTGCTGTTGTTCAACGGTGGGCACAAAGTTTTATGAACCAAACAACCTGTCCTTCTTGTAAAGGTACTCGGTTGAGAGAAGAATCACTGTTTTTCTCCATCGGAGGCAAAAATATTGGCGAATTGGCTCAAATGGATCTATCAGACTTAGCCATTTTCTTTGCCGAGGTTGAAAAGGATTTGAATGCCGATCAAAAGATTATTGCGACTGAAATCCTGAAGGAAATCCGAACGCGTTTGTCTTTCATTTTAGAAGTCGGTTTGGATTATTTAACAATGCATCGTTCTTCTAAAACACTTTCGGGTGGAGAGGCTCAACGAATTCGTTTGGCAACTCAAATCGGAACAGAATTAATGAATGTATTGTACATTTTAGATGAACCATCAATTGGTTTACATCAACGCGATAATACACGATTGATTAACTCATTAAAACGTCTTCGAGATACAGGAAACTCTGTTTTGGTGGTGGAACACGATCGTGAAATGATTGAAGCCGCTGACTTTGTGGTGGATATTGGTCCCGGTGCTGGACGAAATGGTGGGCAAATTTTGAATGCTTGTACGGTCGATGAAATGATGCAGACCGATTCCATGACAACGCAATATTTGAAAGGAATTCGTCAAATTCAGTTACCTGAAAAACGGAGAAAAGGAAATGGATTGTTTTTGGAATTAAAAGGAGCAAGTGGAAATAACCTGAAAAATGTGGATTTAAAAATTCCTTTAGGAACATTTACCTGCGTAACTGGCGTTTCAGGAAGTGGAAAATCTTCTCTAATTAATGGAACTCTTTATCCTATTTTATTAAAGGAAATATATAACGGCGTTCGTAAACCGTTGCCGTACAAATCAATTGTTGGTTTAGAATATTTGGATAAAGTAATCGAGATTGATCAAAGTCCAATTGGTCGAACTCCGCGATCCAATCCAGCGACTTATACAAAAGTATTTGACGAAATTCGTTCCCTTTTTGCTGTATTACCAGAAGCGCAAATTCGTGGTTATAAACCAGGACGTTTCTCTTTCAATGTAGCAGGTGGACGTTGCGAAACCTGTAAAGGTGGTGGAATGAAATTGGTAGAAATGAATTTTTTACCAGACGTGTATGTCGAATGTGAATCGTGTGCTGGAAAAAGGTACAACCGTGAAACTTTAGAAGTTCGTTTTAAAGGGAAATCAATCGGAGATGTGTTAGAAATGACCATCGAAGAAGGAGAAACGTTCTTTGAAGCGGTTCCGAAAATTCACCGTGTTTTAAAAACATTGAATTCGGTTGGGTTAGGATATGTAACATTGGGGCAATCTTCAACGACTCTTTCTGGTGGTGAAGCACAACGTATCAAATTATCCGCTGAATTATCTAAAAAGAGTACCGGAAAAACGATTTATATTCTTGACGAACCAAGTACAGGTTTACATTTTGAGGATATCAATAATCTGTTAGACGTTCTTCAACGATTAGTCGACGAAGGAAATACCATTTTGGTGATAGAACACAATTTGGACATTATCAAAGTAGCCGATTACATTATTGACGTTGGGCCAGAAGGTGGACGAAATGGTGGTAAAATCATAGCCGAAGGAACACCAGAGGAAGTTGTTAAAAAATTCAAGAAAAAATCATTTACAGCAAAGTATTTGGACGAGGAGCTTCAGCTGCACGTTAAATTGAAAAAAGCGAATAAGATTTCTTAACGATGGATATTACTTCTTCGCCAATACACATTTTTAACGCAGCTGAATTACGTATTCTCATAGCGAATAAGGAGGGTACTTTTCGGCCTCGGCAAACAGCGTTTGGTTTTCTAAAAAAGGGAACCTTTGCATTAAAAGTAAACGGAGAAGTAATCGATTATAAGGAACAACAGCTGTTTTTTATTTCGAACCGTAATACATATGAATTAACTTTCCTTTCTGAAGAGGTTGAGTTGTATATATGTATCAATAATAGGGATTTTAATCATCTTGCAAATTATCGATTTAATCAATTTGAGCTATTTCGACTAATTGCCTTAGAAATAAATAATGCATTCGATTTACCAGAATCTGAAAGGATTTTCTTTTGGGGATTATTGGATAATTTGCACCATGTTTATAATGATAGCGTAAACTTATCTTTTAAAATGGACATGTTGAGGCATTTGCAAATTACTTTGATCTATGCAATTGTCAATTTATTGCAAGCAAAAAAAGGGGATGTTGATTATAAATACAATAACCGCAAGGAAATGATAAGTTCTAATTTTATAGAATTGCTGTTTAAGTATTTCAAAGAAGAAAAAGAGCTGGCTTTTTATGCCGATAAATTACATATTTCTATAAAATATTTATCTATCTGTGTTAAAGTTACCACCAAAACAAGCCCAACTTTTATTATCGCACAATTGTTAATGTATGAAGCTCGTGTTTTATTGTCCGATAAAGAAAATACCATTTCAATGGTAGCGGACCAACTAAATTTCTCGGATCAATATACCTTTTCCAAGTTTTTTAAAAAGCAAATGAATATTTCTCCTTCAGAATTTAAACGTCGAGTTTTTCAGACGGTTACCATTTAAACTATTTATTTCCCACTCTGCTTTTATCCATTTTTTATTTGTCCTATCTATATTATATGACGTGTTTCAAGTGATCGTTTATAATTGATGAATTACCGTTTGTTACCATTTGGACATTGTTTGTAGACTCTTTGCCCTTCTTTTCAAGGTATCCTACTTGTAATTTTGTGCCTTTAAATTAAAGGTGAGTATGTTAATGTCAAAAAAAATCTTTTTACCATTTTGGGTAGGAGTTCTCTTTTTAGGTTCGATACAGGGTTCTTTTGCTCAATCAGAACAAGGGATAGTGAAGTTGACAGTGGAAGAACTGTTTGATTTGGTGCTAGCCAATAACCCTTCTCTAAAAGTACAACAAGCAAACATTGAAGTCGCGGAACAAGGGGTTAAGGTCGCTAAAAATAATTATCTGCCCAATGCATCTGTTTCCTTAAGTGCTTTTTATTTAGGTGATATAAATTTGTTTTCACCTGATTTGGAAACGCAGTTCAAACAAGATTTACCCAACTTCGGAAATGCGTTTGGTGTGGAAGTAAATCAATTATTATGGAAAGGTGGACAAGTGCAAGAAACCATACGTCTATCTAGAATTCAAGAAGAAATAGCGCATTTGCAATATTCTTCGAGTGAACAGCAGGCTAAATTAGCGGCGTTAGGTTATTATTTGGATTTGTACAAATTAATAAATCAAGCACGTGTGTTCACTATAAATATTGAACTTGCTAATCAACGTTTGGAGAATATTTCGGCCATGTCTAAACAAGGTATGATTGCTCCGAATGACCTTATTAGAGCTGAGTTGCAAATTTCAAATTTACGTTTGATGAAGCAAGTGGTGGATAACAATATTTTGATTCTCAATAAGCAATTGAATGCTGCAATTGGATTGCCTAGTGATGTGATTGTAATTCCAGATGAATCAACAAATAAAAGAAGGTTTGTACTTGGGGCGACGCAAGAGTATAAGCAAACAGCTTATGCTTCCAATCCACTTTTACAATTGACGCAAAAAAGTGTAGATATTCAAAATTCACTTTACAAAATTGCGCGTAAAAATTACTATCCTTCATTGGCCTTTTTTGCGGGTAATAATTTGAATAGACCAGTAACGAGTGGTACGCCTGTGGATATGTATTACAACGCTTGGAACGCGGGAATAGCTCTAAAATATGATATCGCTTCTTTATGGAAAAATCCAAGAGTAGTTGCCCAACGTAAATTTGAAGTGAGTAAAGCTGAAGCTCAAAAATTAGAAGCTGAAGTAATGATTGGGGTAGCAGTGGATGCGGCCATTATAAAACATAATGAAGCAATTTCTCAAAATGTTGTATTAGCAAAAAACAAACAATTGGCAGATGAAAATTACCGTATTATGGAGAATAAGTATAATAACCAATTGGTAATTATACTAGATCTATTAGACGCAAGCAATGCTAAGTTAGATGCCGAATTGCAATTTGCAAATACAGAGGTGAATATCATTTTCGCCTATTACAAGTTGTTAAAAGAAACAGGGAAATTATAGTAAATAAAAGAATTTAGGATCAGAAAAAATAGAGAGATGTCAAAAGGAAAAGATACAAAGAAGAAGTCGCCAATAAAAACAATAATCATTAACCTAATTGCATTAACAGTAGTGCTAGGTGGTTTATGGTATATGATTAAGGCTTATTTGAATATTGGAACAGATAATTATACCAATTCGGCGCAAGTGGAGATGTTCATAAATCCCGTAAACACAAGGGTTTCTGCTTATATTAAAGAGATTCGATTTGTTGAACATCAACAAGTTAAAAAAGGAGATACTTTACTGATTTTGGATAATCGTGAGATTTTAACGCAATTGGGTCAAGCCGAGGCTGCGTACAAAATGGCTTTAGCTTCACGAGGAGTGACAGAACGAAGTGTGAGCACTGTAAATAATAATATCAGTACAGTGGAGGCAAACATAAACGCAGCAAAAGCGAGAGTTTGGATTGTGGAACAAAATTATAATAGATATAAAAATTTATTAGCTCAAAACGCTATTTCTCAGCAACAATTTGATCAAATTCAAGCAGAATTCGATGCTGCAAATGCGCAGTATGATGCATTGGTAAACACGAAGGGAACAACTTCATTGAGCGTAGAGGAAGTGAAATCAAGATTGATTATCAATGAAGCTGAAATTCAACGTGCAGAAAATGCGTTAAGAATGGCAGAGTTGAACCTGAGTTATACAGTGATTGTTGCTCCACATGATGGAATTATGGGACGCAGAATGGTAAATGAAGGACAGTTATTAACTATGCCAGGACAACAAGTTGCTACAATCGTTGATACGCGTACGCAATGGGTAGCTGCTAATTTCCGCGAAAAGCAAATGCATGAAGTAGAAGTAGGCAAAAAAGTGAAGATTACAGTGGATGCCTTAGGCGGAAAAGAATATGAAGGAGTGATAAAGGCCGTTTCAGGAGCCACTGGTGCTAGATATTCTGCGGTGCCTGTAGATGTTTCAACTGGGAATTTCGTTAAAGTGCAACAACGTTTGCCAATACGTATTGAGTTTTCGGACAAAAATGCTAATGAAGCAATGAAAGCATTGCGTGCTGGTATGAACGTGGAGGTTTTTATTAAATAATTATTTATGTACAATAGAGGACCTTTCGCCGATTGGGTACCCAAACCTGTGATGTTACTGTTGATCATACTCTTCTTATTTCCCATTATGGCG
>JAZQRM010000078.1:0-2940 GCA_045629585.1 Taishania sp.
TGATCATTTAACTCTTCTGACGTAGGAATACGTTGACTAAACACAAAAGAACATGATGAACATTTACACAAATAATCTTTTTCATAAACAGGCATAGCCTTAAGCGCTCCGCTATTACAAATCAAACAAGTCGTATGCGTATTCATTTTTATTTTTTTTCAGTAATCGTTTGTATTAATTTAGCCAATTTTGCAACTTGACCCTTACGGGATAAATCATCTCTATTATGCACAGAACTATGGATACGTTTATTTTTATCAAATTCCATAACTAAATCAATTAAAGCCTGTTCCAATCCATCAATATTATCAATAATAATACCTGCATCTTTTTCACGTAGCAGATCAACTTGCAATGTTTCAATGGTAGGAGGGTTGTTTTGTAATAAATAATGTGCTTTCTTTAATCGATTCGATTCAGGATCATTAGTATAGCAAAATAAAATTTTCCGATTGACACCAATATAATCATAAATCTTTGTACCCATAAAAGCATAATAATTGAACAAAAGTAAAACATTATGGGTAGCTATTAAGGAAAGCAACTCAGTATTTGCCAATTTTGGTAATACGTGAATTGACCTTGCACTCTTTTCTGGCAGACCATCAACATAACACTCAATATCTGCTGCAATATTGACTCCTATAAAATACAAATCAATATCAAAACGATTCGTCTCTAAAATTCTGGAAAACTCAGCGATAAAACTCTCCCAAGCATGCCAAGGATAAATAGAACCCACAAAAGAAATAGTCAACTTATCCGTATTTTGAGGTATTTGACTGGCAATCGCTATTGCTTCGGGATCAAAACCATTCGGAAGAACTTGTAGGAGATTATCCGGAAACAACTCTAATAACGAACCTTCTAAAAACGATGAAACAGTAGTTATTGCAGACGCGGATTTAACAATACGCTTCTCAAAAATGGAGTCCAACGTCTTTAGTAGAGGTAATTTCGAAGTGGAATAAAACTGACTCCACAAATCCCTGTAGTCACTAATCCAAGGTATCTTGAATTTACGACTGAGAAGAGAAGCATATTTGAATAGAACAAAAGGATCTCCTGTCGCGATGATAGCATCTACCTTATTTTCGGACAAAAATTCCTCCGCAGCGTAATACAATTCCTTCTTGGTTCCCGTAACCCATAAAAACTGAGTAATCTCTGCCCAAGCTGTCAAACTCTTACGCAGTAATCGAAAACGACCAGAACCATATTTAAGCAATAAACGATTGGACAAGGTAGGAGCATAAGGCGTACGGATGACCAAACCTGTTGGTAACTCATCTATTTCTATGTTTGCACTAGAACTTGCCGCAACATAATCCAAACCGTTACCATAATCATTGCTCCAAGATCGAGTGACAACAATGGGCTCTACACCATATTCAGGTAAATACTTTAACCAAGCATAAGGACGCAACCCTCCAACGGATACATAAGGCGGAAAATCGTAAGCAAGAATAAGTACTTTTTTCATGGAGCATAAAAAAACAGGTAACTTATATTCAAACGCTACAAAACAACCTCATCTTCATCACCTACCGTTATAAACTAAAGTAGGTAACATATTTAAGAACAACCGTTATCTTAACAAAAATTACAGATTCTAACCAACTGAAGTAATCTGAGTGATCAACTCAGCTAGTCGCTTTACTTGTATTTTTCGAGAGTATTTTTCAACTCCTTCAGAATCACAAGCTATTTGCTTATTCGCTATAAACTCTCTGTGTAAATCTGCGAGAACCTCCAATAAATGTTCTTCGTGCTCCACAATAACTCCAGACTTCGTCTCTTCAACTATGCGCTGTTGCAACTGACCAACACCATATAACTCTTCTGAAAAACTAAAATACTGCTCTTTCAAAAGTTGGGCGGAACTGTCATTTTCAAAACAAAGGATGATCTTCCGTTTCACACCTATATAATCATAAACCTTCGTCCCTTGAATACTATAATCGTTAAAGAGAAGTAAAACATTATCCTGTCTTAACGCTCTCAATAAGTCTTCATTCTCTAATCGAGGAATAAATTCAACCTTAGAAACTAACGAAGGAATAAAATAAGCCAAATAAGCCTCAATATCCGACTGAATATTCACCCCATAAAACTTGATCCTTAAAGAATGACCGCCCAAACCAACAAAATCATTCACTACCTTCAAAAATTGCTTCCAAGGATGCCAACCATATAAACTACCAGCAAGTGAAATCGTTAGAATCTCACTGTTTTGTTCAATAGACGCAATAGAATCAAGCACCTCCGGATCAAAACCATTGGGCAATAACCGAATTTCTTTATCCTCCACAATTGAACCAATGAGCTTGCTAATCGGACTAGAAACCGTTGTTATAAGAGCTGCATCATTCACTATGCGCTTTTCCCAAAAACGAGAATAACTATCCCATATCGAGTGACCAGAATCAGTCGCACTCCAAGGATCACGGTAATCAGCTATCCAAGGAATATCATATTTAACACTCAGCTTCCGCGCAAAATCAAATAAAATAAAAGGATCACCAGTCGCAATGATAGCATCTACTTTATACTCCTCCAAATACTCATCTGCAGCATAGTACAACTCCTTTTTCGTACCCGTAACCCACAAAAACTGAGTAATCTCTGACCAAGCTGTCAAACTCTTTCGAAGCAAACGAAATCGATGTGCGCCATGCTTAAGCAACAACCGATTCGATAAATTAGGAATATAAGGCGTACGTATAACCAAACCTCGAGGCATTTCATCCAACTCTACCTCATCTGAAGCGCTCGGGGCAATATAATCCAAACCATTACCAAAATCATTGCTCCAAGATCGAGTGACAACAATGGGTTCTATACCATATTCAGGTAAATACTTTAACCAAGCATACGGCCTTAATCCACCTACAGAAACATAAGGTGGAAAATCGTAAGCAAGAATAAGTACTTTTTTCA
>JAZQRM010000079.1:0-40341 GCA_045629585.1 Taishania sp.
GTTCTAAGACTTAACTTTTAAGAGAATTCCCGAAGTACTAATTGGAAAAAAAGTATCTTTTCAATCACCTCAACGCACCTTCTTTTAAAGAAGCGGGTGAAATGATGCACTTTTTCACTTGGCACATTTCCAAAATCCACAGAATTTTTACGGCTGCGATGGGAGCCATTTTCTTGCGGATAGGAACAATCCAGTCATTTTTATCTCTTTGCGCTTGCGTGGAGGCGATGAGTTCATTTGCAATGCGTTTTAATTCGTCCTCTTCGATTGGAACAGCCACCACTCCTGCTTCAAAAGGTTTTTCATACGCCATTTCATACAACGTTTCAAAGGTTCCAGAGCTACCAATTAACAAATCACATCTTAAATTTTTGAAAAAATCAGAAATACCGTTTTCAAAATAATTACGAATGGTTGCTACATCCGCTTTTGACAATGGATCAGAAAAAGAAAACTTTTGATAAACGCGGGAAACTCCAATATTGAACGAATCCGCCCATAAAACACCCGATTTATCCGCATGAATAAATTCCGTGCTTCCCCCTCCAATATCCATAATCAAAGCTGGAGAAGAAAAATCATAGGTCCATTTTGTTCCTTCATAAATCAAAGTTGCCTCTTGTTGACCTGAAATCACCTCAACATGAATACCTGTTTCTTTGAAAACACGCTCCGAAAATTCCTTTTGATTTTTCGCATCACGAATAGCAGATGTTCCAATCATTCGGATAGAAACCGCTCCTAATCCCTGCGCTTTATGGACATATTTTTTAAGTGTAACAATCGCGCGTTCTATAGCGTCATCCGCCAAAAAACCATCGTTGATACCACCTAACCCCAATCCTACTCCTTCTTTTTCAGAATGTAAAATCGTCAATTGACCACTCGTCACCTGCCCGATTAAAAGGTTAAACGTATTTGTTCCTAAATCGATAACTGCTTTTACTTGCGAATCCATTGAATTAATTGCTTTACACTTAAACGATGACCATGATTTAACACTCCATTTTTGTAGATCCGTCCAGCAAGAAAAAGAAAGATAATCGAAGTCAAAATCAACAACAATATGGCTACAAATAATTCTGCTATTGCACCTGTAACTATACCTTGAGAGAGTTTAACCAACCAAACTGGACCTGCTGTAAATGGGAAATACTGCATCCAGCCAATAGCATCTCCTTCTGGGTTAGACAAAGCATAATAAGCGCAATAAACACTTAATAAAAGGACAGCCAAAATAGGTAAAATAAACTGTTGTCCATCCCCTTCCGAACCTTGAGCTGCACCAATGGATAAGAAAATAGATCCATAAAATACATAGGTCAAAACAAAGAACACTAAGAAGAAACCAATCATCACTGAAAAGTTGATTCTTTCAAAGATTAAATCCACAACAGCATTAAATTCCTTTCCCTTATACAATTGTTCTTGAATCGTTAAAAAACGATTAGATGAATCCGAAGAAGTCTCTATGATCATTTTGGAAGCATCATACAAATCGGTGAAAATGAACTCCCGAAGAACATATAATCCTCCTCCGATTAAAAGAACCCAAATCAGAAATAAGAATAAAGCTGTGATTCCAATTCCTAGTAACTTTCCTCGCATTACCACTCCAGGTTTTACTGAAGAAAGAATAATTTCAATCACTCGATTTGATTTTTCATTGGAAACACTTCTCAATAAAGTCATTCCAAACAAACCGATGAAAAACAAAATTAATCCGCCAAATGCAAATCCGACCCACCCACGAATGTCCGAAGTTTGATCATACGGATCATATACATTTCTAAAACCAAAAGTTAAAGGCTGCTTAATTTCACGGAATTCTTTTAACGATAAATCAGTGTACTTTTTCACCATTAACTCTTCAATCCTTTTTTCAACTATGTATTGGACATTCCGTTGCAGTTGGAATGAGGGTTTATTTCGGTAAAATACAAAGACAACTCGATTACTTAAAATCTTCTCATTTATTTCGACGAGCGCATCATATTCTTGATACTTTTTTCCGTCTGCAAAATCTTCATGACCAACATATTTATTTATGAAACTGAATTTCATATTCGGGTCATTTGCCGACATCATTTTATTGTCTGCCAACTCAATTGGATCCGCTACTAAAACATTCCATTTTTGCGTTTCTGCACCTTGTAAGGTAATCACCAAGTACAGTAAACCTAAGATTATGATTGGTCCAAATAAGGCTAATAATAAAAAGGAACGGGATTTTAAACGTTCACTAATTTCTCTTTTTGCTATGATCCAACTTTTCATGCTTCTACCGTTTTAGCCGTTAAATTGATAAAAATGTCATGCATAGATGGAATGTATTCAGCTACCGCAACAATTTTTACTTGACCGATTAAGGTACTTAATAATTCATCGATTGTATTTTCACCGCGCATTTTCACTTGAACTACATTCAAATCTCCTGATATATTTTGTGAAGAAACGATTTCATAACCTGCCCAAAGTGCATTTGCAAAAGCGATCATATTTCCTCTAAATTGAATGGTAAATATTCCATTCTTTCTTTCTTCCCGAATAGATTGAACATTTCCGTTAAGAATCATTTTAGAGTTATTAATCAACACAGCGTGGTCACAGATCTCTTCTACATTTCTCATGTTATGCGTTGAAAAAATAACTGTTGTTCCATTTTCCTTCATTCCCTTTATTTCCTGACGGATCAGATCTACATTTAAAGGATCAAAACCACTAAATGGTTCATCTAAGATCAATAATTCAGGACGGTGAATAACGGTACAAATGAATTGTACTTTTTGAGCCATTCCTTTGGAAAGTTCTTCAATACGCTTATTTTTCCAGCTTTCTATTTCAAACTTTTTAAGCCACAAATCTAATTGTTGCTTAATATCTGCTTTCTTTTGATTTTTCAACTGTCCGAAAAAAAAGGCATGCTCGGCAACCGTCATATTGCGATAAAGACCACGTTCTTCAGGTAAATAACCAATTTTCACTAAATCAGACTCCCGCAAAAGGTTTCCGTTCCATTGGATCGAGCCTTCGTCTGGTGTAATAATCTTATTTAAAATTCGAAGAAGCGTCGACTTACCAGCACCATTTGGACCCAACAAACCCAAAATAGATCCGTTTTGCATCTCAAATGACACTTGGTCAAGTGCGCGTTTCCCATTAAATGATTTTGAAATATCACTGATTTTAAGCATGGTTCAAAAATAGTGAAACGAAGGGATTTTAAGCACTTTTTCCTAATCGATATAAGCCATTTTTTAGTTTATATCTTCTATTCATAAGAATTAAAAAGATAGCCAGCGATAAAAAAAGTATTAAACCTGATAGCCAACCTACACTTGGAGTCGACAAATCTTTGAAAATTGCATCCGTTCTAAAAACTTGCCAATCCGTTGTAACAATCAAAGCTGCTGACAAATTATTTCCGATATGAAAACCCGTTGTTAATTCTATTCCGTTGTCCACAATAACCAAGAATCCTAATGTTAATCCAGCAACTAGATAGTAAACCATCGCAATATTACCTAACGCCTTCATCTCTGGATTGAACATGTGCAACAAGCCAAAAACAGTTCCAGTTACGACTGCAATTACCCAACCTGTAGAGATATATTTACCGAGCATTTTGGTTAAAAAAGTTCTAAAAAGTAATTCTTCACCAATACATTGCAAGGGAATCAAGGTAACTGAAATCAACAATAATATTGTAAAGCGACCCAATTCAAAATTCCACACTAAATTCTCTGTAAAAAACGTAAGAACAATGGTATTGATTAGAAACCAAACAATCGCAGAATAACTTATCTTTTTGTAATTAACCTTTTTATGCACAGAAAACAAAGAAGCGATTGGCCATTTTAGAAAGTATTTTGCGCCAATTATTAAACCTAAACACACGCTGACCCAAGGGAAAACGATAAATACCAATGCTAAATTATTTCCAGACGAATTTTGTAATGCATTAATTGGATCCGTCGCAAAGACTGTTGGATTAAACAGTGCTATACACTGTTGCATGACAATCACACCTACACTATAGAAAAGTATAGATAAAACTAAAGTCATTAAGATTTTAAGAAAATCAGAAGATGAACCTTCTTTATAGAATAGCATACGACATTGTTTGTACAATGAATGTATAAAAAAAAGCCTTATCAAATGACAAGGCTTTTAAATATTATTGAAACATATCTTTTACACGTTGGAAGAAACCTTTCTCATCCTTTCCTGGACTTGGTTTAAAGTTATCACTTCCTTTCAATTTCTCTAGAAGTTCTTTTTCTTCTTTCGATACTTTTTTGGGTGTCCAAACGTTAACATGAACAAATAAGTCACCAGTTCCGTATCCTTGTAAACTAGGGATTCCTTTTCCTTTCAAACGTAAAGTTTTACCGCTTTGTGTTCCTGCATCAATTTTAATTTTTGCTTTTCCGCCTAAAGTAGGTACTTCAATATGTTCTCCAAGCACTGCGTCTACAAAATTCACGTAGGCATCATAATGAAGGTTGTCACCGTCACGACGTAATTCGTCATGTGCGATTTCTTCCACCACTACGATAAGGTCTCCAGGTACACCATCAAATCCACCTGCGTTCCCTTTACCTGTTACGCTTAATTGCATTCCATCTTCCACACCTGCTGGTATGTCGATTTCGATAATTTCTTCTTTACGCACTAATCCTTGTGCATCCGCATCAGATGGTTTCTTATCGATCATCTTACCTGCTCCATGACAAGTGGTACATGGAGATTGCGTTTGCATTGCTCCTAAAAAGGTTTGCTGTACACGCAATACGCGCCCTGTTCCGTTACAAGTAGTACATGTTTTAAAAGTAACGCCATCAGCATTTACTAATTTGTTAACCTTTATTTTTTTACGTACTCCATTGGCAATTTCGTCGAGTGTCAATTTCATTTTCACACGTAAGTTGGTACCACGCACACGTCGCGCACCGCCTCCACGAGATCCTCCGAAGCTTCCGCCTCCGCCAAAACCTCCACCAAAAATATCACCGAATTGGCTAAATATGTCATCCATATTCATACCTCCTCCGCCAAAACCACCGGCACCGCCCATTCCTGCATGACCAAAACGATCATACTGAGCACGTTTATTACTATCGCTTAAAACTTCGTAAGCCTCAGCGGCTTCCTTAAATTTTTCTTCTGCTGCCGCATCATCTGGATTTTTATCCGGGTGATACTTAACCGCTAGTTTACGATATGCTTTTTTGATCGCTGCTTCATCCGCATTTCGATCTACACCTAATATTTCGTAATAATCTCTTTTATCGCTCATCTTGCGTATTTCTTATTGTCCTACCACAACTTTTGCATAACGAATCACTTTATCACCAAGATAATACCCTTTTTCAACGGTATCAATAACGATTCCTTTTTGAGTTTCCTCACCTGGAACGTTGGCAATAGCTTCATGAATTTCGCTGTCAAATTTTTCACCAGTCGAAGCCATTTCCTTTAGACCTTTACCTTCTAAAGTTGTTCTCATCTTAGTGAAAATAAGATTAAAACCTTCTTTTACGGCTTCTATATCTGTACTGTTTTCGTTATTTGCTATAGCACGTTCAAAATCATCCATTGTAGGCAATATCGCCTTTAAAACACTTTCACTAGCATTCGTGATCATGTCAACTTTTTCTTTGTTTGTGCGTTTTCTATAATTATCAAATTCGGCATATAATCGAACAAAACGGTCATTAACATCCGCATATTTCTCTTCCAATGACATTTCGTCAGTCGAATTAACACCTTCTGTTGATTCTGTTGTTTCTTGTGTTCCCGCTTGATCGTTCAACTCTTCGTTGTTTTCAACGATTTCCTTATCTTCTGCCATGATAGTTGTATTAATTTCTTTAATCTTTACAAATTGTCTGCCATACCCCTAAAAAAAGACATGCTGTCAGATTATTGCAATCTTGACAGCATGTCTATAGTTATTTTGGCAGTCTTTTATTTTTTATATTTTTCTAAGGTCTTTAGAAGGTTGTCACCTCTCAATTGGTCACCAGATGCAATAACCTTTCCTTTCCCATCAATTAAATATGCCGTAGGAATGAATTTAACTTTATACAAGGAAGCTATTTCCCCTTTTTGATCCCAAATGTGATCATCCCATTTTAGTTTATCCTTCTCAATTGCTGCAATCCAAGGTTGTTCTTGTCGATCAAGAGAAACAGACACAATTCTAAAGGCTTTTCCGTTAATAAACTTAACGCCTTTCATTTGGTCGTAAATTCGAACAACATTTGGATTTTCCATTCGACATGGTCCACACCACGAAGCCCAGAAATCAAGTAAAATCAAATCTCCTTTGAGTTTCTTCAAGGCAATTTTATTACCATCCATACGAACACCTTCAAATAGTGGTGCTACTTTACCAATCTCAAAAGATGTAGCAACTTGTGGTGCTTCTTGTGAAAACGTCAGACAAGTGAGTAGTAAGCTAAAAATGAGTGTAAATCCTTTCATTATCCTATACGGCGAATATCCGCTCCTATATTATTTAAACGCAATTCGATGTTTTGATACCCTCTATCAATTTGTTCAATATTATGAATAACGGATTTCCCTTCTGCCGAAAGTGCTGCTATTAACAAGGAAACCCCTGCTCTAATATCAGGTGATGTCATTGACATTCCTTTTAAAGGATATTTATGATCCAATCCGATTACTGTTGCGCGATGTGGATCACATAAAATGATTTGTGCTCCCATGTCTATTAACTTATCGACAAAGAAAAGTCGGGATTCAAACATTTTTTGATGAATAAGCACCGAACCTTTTGCTTGAGTCGCAACAACTAATACAATTGACAATAAATCAGGAGTAAAACCTGGCCAAGGAGCATCTGCAATCGTCAAAATTGAACCATCAATAAATGTATCGATTTCATAAGATTCTTGAGCGGGAACAAAAATATCATCGCCACGTCTCTCTAATTTGATTCCTAATCGTCTGAAAACATTTGGAATAATCCCAAGGTTTTCCCAGCTTACGTCTTTAATTGTAATCTCCGATTTTGTCATTGCTGCTAAACCAATGAATGATCCAATTTCAATCATATCAGGAAGAATTCTGTGGTAGCATCCGGCTAAATCTTTAACCCCTTCAATAGACAACAAGTTTGAACCAATTCCGCTAATTTTTGCTCCCATTAGATTCAACATCTTACAAAGTTGTTGTAAATAAGGTTCACAAGCAGCATTATATATTGTGGTAACCCCTTCAGCCATTACAGCAGCCATTACAATGTTCGCTGTTCCGGTAACTGATGCTTCATCAAGGTGAATATATGTTCCTTTAAGTCCTTCTTCCGCTTTAACAGAATAGAAGTACTCACCAGCATCGTAATCAAACTTTGCACCAAGCGCTTGAAAACCTTCAAAATGGGTATCCAATCGACGTCGTCCAATTTTATCACCTCCTGGTTTTGGTATAAACCCTTTTCCAAAACGTGCCAATAAAGGTCCCACAATCATAATTGATCCTCTTAAGGAGGATGCTCTGTCTTTAAATTCTTTAGATTGTAAGAATTCTAAGTCGATTTCTTTCGCTTGAAACATGAACGTTCCCGTTTCAACCTTTTCAACCTTAACTCCCATAGCTTGTAACAAATTAATTAATTTGTTAACATCAACGATATCAGGAATATTAGAAATTGTAACTTTTTCAGCCGTTAGAAGTGGCGCGCAAAGAACTTGCAACGCTTCATTCTTAGCCCCTTGAGGGATCAACTCACCTTTAAGTGGTTTTCCTCCGTAGATTTCGAAAGAAGCCATGAATATTATTTTTTAATAAATTTTTTCTTGCCGTTGTTATTGTTGTTGTTACTGCCACCGTTATGGTTTTTCTTTCCGTAGTTTTTACCGCTGTTATTATTCGTCCTTTTGACTGTTCCCATTTGACGTAATAAAGAATTGGTAGACACTAGTTCGTCTGGATTTTCGAGTTCTAAAACACCTCCAGATAATTCTTTCAACTGATTCGCAATAACGTTATTTTCTACAGCACCATTATTATGTGCTAAATATTGGTATTTCATGAAATTCGCCATTGTACTTTTTAAGTACTCTCGCTCGTTTGGATCCTTCACAGCAATTGCAGTTTCTAAAATATCTTGCGTGTGTTTACCATAATGACCGTAACGGATACGTCCTTTCGGATATTGCATTCTCCCGGGTTTTTCATACAACACCTCCATATTTGGACGTGGATAAGGAGATTCAACGTCTAATTGAAAATTGGACATAACAAACAAGTGAGTCCACAGTTTATGACGATAATCATCTACGTCACGTAAATGTGGATTTAATTGCCCCATCACTTCTATTATAGCTTGAGCGGCACGATTTCGTTCATCTCTATCAGCAATTGAAATCGCATGAGCAATCATATTCTGTACATTACGACCATATTCTGGAAGTAAAAGAAAATCTCTTGTTGTATTATATTCCATAAAATTTTATTCTTTTTTCAATTTGGTGTGTAGATTGGTTTATCCTACCAACTCATTTACGAATCCAAAATGCTCACCATCCACAACCATTTTACCTTTAGTAACGTGACCAAGTAAAGTTGCTGGGATTGCTAAATTAGCAATAAATTCAATGAATTGATCTTCTGTATTTTCACTAACCGTAACCAGAACACGTCCTTGTCCTTCTCCAAACATGAAAGCATCAAGTCGTACTTCTCCATCGGCTTCTATATCGAAACCCAGATTATTCTCATGAGCCATATCCACCAAAGCTGCATAAACGCCACCCTTTGTCACACTTTTGGCTGCATTTACAAGTTCTTTAGTTATAAGTCCGCGTACGATGTCTTGTGTGACCATTTCTTTTTGCAACTCAAAATAAGGAGCGTCTGAATTTGTAACTTTATGTACTTCATTCAAATACACTGAAGATGTAATGTTTTCTGGATATTCTCCTACCAAAAATATCAAATCACCTTTTGTTTTGAAACTATTTGTCACAAAAGCACTTGCTTCTTCAACAGTTCCTTTTGCTGCGATAGCAATAGGCTCTTCTAATTTATTTGATTTCGAAACCGACAAACCAAAAGCTTCACCTGCCACAATAATTGCAGACGTTGTCTTTGCATCCAGAGAATCATTCACTAATAGTTCTTGCGGAACAGCTCCTTGACAAGAAATCACACGTGTAATCTCAGCTACTGCAATTGCCGCTCCAACCGATAAATTAGCATCTAAGTATAATGCATTAACAGCCATCGTTACCAACACTTGTCCATTAGTGGCTACATTTTTGAAAGCCTCATTATAAACTTTGTCCGCTTTTACTTTCTTTACAATATACTCTGAAACCTTTACTAAATCTTCTGGTTCATTTACTGTTTCAATTGCAAATGATGGTTTTGCATTACTCATCTTATCTTCTATTAATTTTCAAGTTAATTTTCTTTATTTGACGAAAGAAAAAATTCTTTCCAGAAACATAAAAAAAGGTTTTCGTACTCTTTATTTCCCTTTTCGACAATTAAATATAAAAATTCAATTACAATGTTTCATCATCTTTACTCTTTAAAAGTATCGTTGATACACAAATTTAAACAAAAAACCCTACTAAATTGTCTTTTGGACTCCTTAGTAGGATTAGTTATGAACATCGTTTTATTAAATATCCGTCCTTCCTTGCTTATTTATTGAAATCTATGGTTTTAATCCCCATATTAAAAAGCGTAAAAGAATACATATCGGAATATTCTTGAATAGTCATTGATATTGGTTTTCCAGCGCCATGACCTGCATTTACGTCTATTCGAATTAAGACTGGATTATCACCCATTTGCTTTTCTTGTAATTCGGCAATAAATTTATATGAATGTGCAGGCACTACTCGATCATCATGATCACCTGTTGTCACCAATGTTGCAGGATATTTAACTCCTTTTTTAACATTGTGTACAGGTGAATAATTTTTCAAATACTTAAACATCTCTGGAGAATCCTCTGCCGTACCGTAATCATACCCCCAACCTGCTCCAGCTGTAAACGTGTGATAACGCAACATATCCAAAACACCTACACCTGGCAAAGCCACTTGAAATAAATCGGGACGTTGAGTCATTGTCGCACCAACTAACAAACCTCCATTAGATCGACCAGAGCTTGCCAAATAAGCAGGTGAAGTATATTTTTCTTTTATCAGGTATTCAGCTGCAGCAATAAAATCATCAAACACATTTTGCTTTTTCATTTGCGTACCTGCATTGTGCCAGCGTTTTCCATATTCACCACCACCGCGTAAGTTAGCCACCGCATAAACTCCACCAGCCTCCAGCCAAACGGCATTTGCAACACTGAAAGACGGGGTTAGACTGATATTAAACCCTCCATATCCATACAAAATAGTTGGATTTGTACCATCGAGCACTAATCCTTTTTTATATGTAATAATCATTGGAACTTTAGTACCATCTTTTGAGGTATAAAACACCTGTTTTGACTCGTAATCAGACGATTTAAAATCAACATTTGGAGCATTATACAGCGTAGAAACTCCCGTTTTCAGATCAAATGAATACACGCTGGAAGGTGTGTAATAATTGGTAAACGAAAAATAAAGTTTTTCATCTTCATTTGTCCCACTCCATCCACTTGCGGTTCCAAATCCTGGAAGCTCAACAGCACGAATAAATTTACCATTCATTTCGTATTGATCTACCCGAGTAATTGCATCCGAAATGTAATGCGCAAATAGATACCCTCCGCCTTTAGAAATAGACATAACATCTTGTTTTTCTGCAATCAAATCCTGCCATACATTTCGATCAGAAGCTTTAACAATTGGAGTGGTAATCAACCGCTTATTTGGCGCTTGATAATTTGTTAAAATATAGAAATTATCTCTATCTGCATCCATTACAGAATAATCACCATCCATTTCTGTGGCAATTGGATAAATTTCTGTCGTACCTATTTTTTGATAAAACAGATTATTTGAAGAGGTTGTATTAGCTCCAGAAATGATAAGATATTGTTGATTTTCGGTCACATATCCCCCAATATATCTGTATTTATCTTTTAAACCAAAAATTACTTTGTCCTCGTTTTGTTGAGTTCCTAACTCATGAAAATAGAGTTTATGCTGATCGGTTTTAGCAGATAATTGCGAACCTTCAGGTTTATCATAAGAAGAATAATAAAATCCTGAATTATTAAGCCAAGATACACTTGTGAATTTTGCATCTACAATACGATCCGACAACAATTCCTTTGTTTCTGCATTTAACACGAAAATAGTTCTCCAATCACTCCCTGCAATAGAGACTGTATAAGCACATAAACTACCATCTTTTGAGAAGCTCAAACCATCCAATGAGCTTGTACCATCATTTGAAAAAGTATTCGGATTTAAAAAGATTTCTTCAACTCCATCTTCATTTTTTCGATACACGACAGATTGATTTTGCAAGCCATCATTTTTATAGAAATACGTGTAATTTCCACGAATAAACGGTGCTGAAATACGTTCGTAATTCCACAATTGTGTCATTCTATCCACAAACTGATTTCTGTAGGGGATTTCATTTAGATAACCGAACGTAGTTTCATTTTGTTTTATCACCCATTCTTCTGTTTCTAAAGAGCGATCGTCTTCCAACCAATAATAAGGATCTTCAACATTTGCATTAAAGTAGGTAAATACCTTATCCTCTCTTTTTGTTTCTGGATAAACAATTTGATTTCGGCTCATCACTACATCTTTAACAGGAACCTTGACTCCACATGCCACAAGAAAAGTTACGGCGGAAATCCCAATCCATTTATTTATAATACCACGTTGCATCTTATTCATCTCCTTTTTCTAAAAACTCTTTTTTAGAACCTTTAAAGATGGAATATTTTCTGAAGCTACACTCCAAATTACCATTGAACAATTTAATTTTAGCATTTGGTTTTAACCCAATAGACTTCAAACCTTCTTCACTACTTGTAATCATCCAACAATCAAAACCTGTCAACTCATGCTTCATCCAAGTTCCCATCTCATCGTACAATTCAGACATATCATCTTTCAAACGTTCTCCGTATGGTGGGTTGGTAATAACAATACCAGATTCAAAATCAAAACCTTTGAATTCCGAAAAATCACAAGCTTTAATTTCGATAAAGCGACCAATCGGTAGTGCTCTCAAATTGCGTCTTGCTTTCAATACCATTTCATCGGATAGGTCACCTCCAAAAATAGGAACTGGTAATTCTTTAATTTTACGTGCTTTCTCCAGTTCTGTTTCGTACATATCTTCCCAAACAGTTGCATTATAATTTTTAAAGTTTTTAAATGCATAATGCTGTCTTTCTATCATCGATGGAATTCCAGTGGCATACAAAGCGGCCTCTATCAAAATAGTTCCTGAACCACAAAAAGGATCAAGTAGAGGCGTTTTTTTATCCCATTTAGCCAAACGTAATAGTCCAGCGGCTAATACTTCATTGATTGGAGCTTCACCTGTTTCTGTTCTATAGCCTCTTTGGTATAATGGTTGACCACTCGTATTTAAAGAAATCGTCACAAGATCATTACTGATATACAAATCAAATACCACTTGAGGTTTCTTAATGTCTACATCTGGACGTGTATTCAATTTATCTCTAAACGTATCAACGATTGCATCCTTTACAAGTAAAAATGGATATTGGCTATGTTTAAAAATGGTCGTGTGGATGGCTCCTTTAACAGCAAATGTTCTGGAAGAGCTAAAAAATTCAGTCCAATCAATTTTCATACATTTCTTGTATAAATCGTCTTCCTCTCGGATTCTGAATTGAGCAATCTCAACTAAAACCGTAAGCGCTAGGCGCGAATGAAGATTTAAGAAATATACATCCTTCCAAGTACCTTTTACTTGTACAGCACGATTAAGAACTTTTACTTCCTTAAATCCAAACTCATTTAGTTCTTCAACCAATGCTTCTTCTAATCCGAATAACGTTTTTAATGTTATATTTATGTCTTGAGTGTTGAAATCACCCTGTGATGTGTTGTTGTCGATCATGTTACCTACTTCAGAAATACTATTAATTTTGTACAAAATAAACAATTTGGCAACAAATATCCGGTATTTATTCCTTTTTTGCTTTTATCTGCTTGCGAACACTTTGTTTGCCCAAGAGAAAATTGGGCTAGTTTTAAGTGGCGGTGGTGCAACAGGAATGGCGCATATCGGTGTTATTAAAGCCTTTGAAGAAAAAGGAATACCCATAGATTACATCACAGGAACATCTGCTGGTGCGTTAATAGGTTCTTTGTATGCTTCTGGATATTCCCCTGAAGAAATGATAAAAATTGTGACAAGTGAATCTTTTCAATTAATGTCTAATGGTAAATATGAAGCGCATCAAGAATTTTCCTATCGAAAACCAGAGTATCAATCGAGTTTATTAAGCTTTAATTTTAATTTAGATAAAAATATATTCAAGTCCCTACCTACTTATTATAGAAACTCTGCATATATTGACTTCACCTTAATGCAATTGCTCGGTCCAGCCTCTGCTGCTGCACATAATAACTACGACAATCTATTTGTTCCTTTTCGATGTGTCGCCTCTGATATTGAAGATAAAAAAACTATAATTTTCAATGACATTCCTTTAAATCAAAGTGTACGTGCTTCGATGGCATATCCTTTTTATTACCCAGCCATTGAGATCAATAAAAAATTATATTTTGATGGTGGTCTGTACGACAATTTCCCTGCAAAAGTTCTATACGCCGAGTTCAGTCCTGATTTCATAATTGGATCAAATGTGTCATCTAAAATGGACAAACCAGAACATGACGATTTTATGAGCCAAATCTCGAACATGCTCACCTTCCAATCGGATTTTAATATTCCTTGTGAAAATGGAATCCTAATTGAACCCAAAATCCCATACTCTACTTTTGATTTTTATGCGGTAAAAACTATTATTCAAATGGGATATCAATATGCACTTCCCTACGCGGACTCCATTTCTAAGATTTTAGACAGAACTATTAGTGCCGAAGAACTCAATAACAAAAGAAAAGAATATAGATCTAATTTAGTTAAATTACAATTTAACAAAGTAACCGCCCAATCAAAAAACGAACAAATAATTTCATTTGCTCAATATTCAATTATCCCCAAAAAGAAGATAAAAGTCATTTCCTTGAAACAAATGGAAAATAGATATTTTAGATTAAACACAACACCTCAAATACAATCCCTTTTCCCTACAGTTGAATTAAATTCTGACACGACATATACTTTAAACATACTTGTAAAAAAATCGAAGGAGTTTAAAATCGATGCCGGAGGTTTTTTCTCGACAAGGTCCATCAATACTGGGTATATTGGTTTAGGTTATAGCAGAATTGGTAAGGTTGCACAAAACTTTGCACTCAATACTTATTTTGGTAAATTTTACACTTCTGGAAAAGCCGAATATGCACTTGACATTCCTTCATTATTTCCAGTAACTATTAAGACCTATTTCATACTTAATCAGATCGATTACTTTAGGAATTTCGCCACTTTTTTCGCACCTACACGCCCTTCCTTTCTTGTCTCTAATGAAATATTCGCTGGCCTCGATCTAAAACACGCTTTCAACAATTCCATTACGGGAGAATTATCAAACCGATACTTTTTATTGGAGGATCGATATTTTCAAAATAACAATTTCAATAATGCAGATACAACAGACCGCACAAAATTTCAAGGATTCACTGTAAATTATGGGATTGAACATAATACTTTAAACCGCAAACAATTTGCATCTTCAGGGCATTTTTTAGCTCTAAACTTAAGATATGTAAACGGAGTTGAACACTCGATATCTGGTAACACATCCGTTTTGCCTTTTGATGACAAGAAAGTACACAATTGGATAACGTTTTCAGCAGATTTCCAATCCTTCCCAATAAGTAATAAATTTTTCCATTTAGGATTCCAAGGGAAAGCAGTGTTTAATTCACAATCATTATTTTCCAACTACACTGCAAGTGTACTTGCTATGACCGGCTTCTCGCCTTTACCTGATATGACAACCTACTTTATGCCCGAGTACAGAAGTCCTCAATACCTAGGGTTCGGTACCAATATAATATTTACATTTTTGAAAAATTTCGATTGGAGAGCAGATCTTTTTTATTTCCAACCCTTCCGAACAATAATGCAAAATGAAGATGGGTCTTTTGGTTATGCCAAACCATTTAAAGGGGATAGTTACATTCTTTCAAGTAGTATGATTTTTCATTCTCCAGTTGGACCTTTGCGATTTACGGCAAATTACTTCCCGCAACAAATCCAGCGTTTTAGCATGAATTTAAGTTTTGGTTACATCTTATTTAACAAAAGAGCAATTCGATAAATATTTGGATTGCTATCTTTGCTCAAACATATTTTCTAATTATGAAAAAGAATATAAGTGGAATTCAACAAATCGGAATTGGAGTACCGGATGTACATTCTATATGGACGTGGTATAGAAAATTCTTTGGTACTAATGTTCGTGTATTTGAAGAAGCTGCTCCAGCTCCATATATGACACGATATACTGGAGATACGGTTCACGACCGTAATTCCGCACTTGCGATTTCAATGGAAGGCGGTGGTGGATTCGAGATTTGGCAATATACATCTAGAAATACAGAAAAACCAACTTTTGATATACAATTGGGAGATTATGGTATCTATACTTGCATAATCAAGTCCCGTGATGTAAAAGCTTCGTATGATTTTTTTACACAAAATGACGCTAAAATCATCCAACCATTAGCTAAACGTCCAAATGGTAAATTAACTTTTTCGGCAGAAGATCCGCTTGGTAATATATTCACAGTTGTGGAAGGAAGAGGATTTTTCAAGAATACGGGTCACCCAGCCAAGACGGGGGGCGTAAGCGGAGCTATCATCTGTGTAAGTGATATTGAAAAAGCACTTCCCTTATACAAGGATTTACTAGAATATGAAACAATCGAATATGATGTAACTGGAATTTTTGAAGACCTACACGGATTTCCAAAAGGAGACGGGCGTTTTAGACGTGTTTTATTAACTCATAAACGAGAAATAACAGGTCCTTTTGCTCCATTATTAGGACCAACAGAAATAGAACTAATCCAATCTTTAGATCGAACTGATTGTAAAAAAATATTCGAGAATCGCTATTGGGGAGATTGGGGTTACATTCACCTTTGTTGGGACATACAAGGAATGGATCTTCTAAAAAAAGAATGTGAAGAAAAAGGATTCCCATTCACGGTTGACAGTGGATCAACTTTTGACATGGGAGAAGCTGGAGGACGTTTTTCATACATTGAAGACCCCGATGGAACTTGGCTTGAATTTGTTGAAACGCATAAAGTTCCTGTTCTTAAGAAATTAAACTGGTATATCAACTTAAAAAAACGCAACCCTAAAAAATCGCTTCCCAAATGGATGCTTTCTGCAATGGGCCTAAATAAAGTTAAAGATTAGGATTTCAATAAATCAAAATCATTTATATCCCCGGTAAATGTTATTTTATCGGGGATAAGTTTTATATTTGATTTTTGAACGATCTTAATTAAAATGAAACAATTACTTTACATAATTTCAACGGTTCTTTTAACTTTTAATTTAGTTAGTTGCCGCGAGGAACTAGAATTAGCGACAGACCAGAATACAGCAGTAATTGTTGGGTTATTAAACCCGAATGACAATGCGCATTTCATAAAAGTAACTCGTTCATTTATTGGAGATGGTGTGACCAACAATTTAAACATTGCTAAAATACCCGATTCTTTATATTTTAACAATGTAACCGTTAAAGTAGAAGAGCTTCTAGGAACAAATGTTTTAAGAACCTTTCAACTTCATGACACAATCATTCAGAATAAAAACGAAAATGGTGTCTTCTTCGCTCCTGATCAAAAAGTTTCTGTTTTTTACACCACTGATAATGCACCCCTACGAGGAGATTGTAAATATAGAATGACCGCAAATATTAATAACGACCAATTTATTGTGCAAGCTGTAACAGACATTGTTACAGGAATGACTTGGGGTAACATAGGTGGTCCTTACAGTAATTTCAACTTCATCAATAACCCAGGTGAATATCGTGCACAAACTATTCAAGTGACAAATGTTGGAAATGCAAAAAGAATCTCAGGAGAAGTGCTTTTCAATTACTATGAAACTTATACTTCAGGAGATTCTACTTTTCACTCTGTTCCTTTTCCTTTGGGAGAAGTTGATCTAGCAGAAGGCGTAAAGGCTTATAATTTTTCATTAAATGGAAAAACATTTTACGAACGATTAGGAAATGTTATTCCTGTAAATCCAAACGTTACCGTTAGACGTTGTTCAGCTATGGTTATCAATGTTACAGGGGCAAATGAATTGCTAACTACCTACATGACAGTAAACAAGCCTTCGCTCTCGATAGCTCAAAATAAGCCTGAGTTCACCAATCTTGAAGTAATTAAGGGAGAAAAATTAAATGTTATTGGAATCTTTGCATCTAGAACAACAATGACGTTAATAAAGCCTTACGCATCACAAGTTCCTCAAATTCAAGCTTTAACGATTAATTCGAGAAGAGAGCTTTGCACTGGTCCCTATACAGGTAATTTACGTTTTTGTTCATGGCATGTCGTAGACAAAAACACGAACTATAGTTGGGCTTGTCAATAATTTTCAGAAACTATTTATAAAACATGAGTGAAGAGCGAACTACGCTTTTTGTAGATGTTATTCTTCCAATTCCTGTAAATAACGAATTTACGTATCGAGTTCCTTTTGAACTAAATACATTTATTCAGGAAGGACTAAGAGTTATCGTCCCATTTGGTAAATCCAAATTTATCACTGGTGTAATAACCAATATCCATAATGAAGTTCCTGCGTATGCAGCAAAATATCTTGAGTATATATTAGACGAAAGTCCAATCATCACTGAACATCAGCTTAAGTTGTGGCGTTGGATGTCTAGCTATTATTTAGCCCCAATTGGTGATATTCTTAACGCAGCACTTCCCTCCAATTACAAACTAGCGAGTGAAACGAAGATTGTTTTACATCCAAATTTTGAAAGAGGTGAAACTGAATTATCAGATCGGGAACAAGAGGTTATTGATATTGTTAGTGCGAGAGAACAAATAGATGTAAAAGAACTTGCTGAAATTATAGGCGTAAAAGCGATAATGCCCATTGTCAATAAATTAATCCACAAAGGGGCACTGATTACCCTTGAAGATATCCAACAGAAATTCACACCAAAAACAGAAACATTTATTGGTATAAATCCCATCTTAAGTGAAGATGATATTTCAGATGTTTTAACAACACTTGACTCAAAAAAAGGAAAAGAAAAACAGTTAGAAACCCTTATAAGAATCATTCAAAAAACGGCAGAATTACGTGCTCCGTTAGTACCCAAAAGTACTTTTGTGGCAAGTGATTTTTCAGTAAGTTCACTGAATACACTTATAAAAAACGGTATTGTTGTTACTGAACGTTTTGAAATCAGTCGTTTAAAACGAAATCAAATAGATGACCTCAAGGATGTACAACTGAGTGACGATCAACAACAAGCAATTACATCCATTCGAGAAGGTTTTTCTTTAAATAAACCCGTATTATTACATGGAGTGACAGGTTCAGGTAAAACGGAAATATATGTAGAATTAATAAAAGAACAATTAGCCAAAGGAAAACAAGTTTTATTTTTACTTCCTGAGATTGCTCTAACTACGCAGCTGATTCAGAGGCTTTCAAAATTCTTTGGTGAACTAATTGGTGTATACCATTCCAAGTTTAATCAAAATGAACGTGTTGAGATTTGGCGTGCTGTACTGAATAACAATTCAGATAGATTTAGAATCATTTTGGGAGCTCGATCTTCTTTATTTTTACCTTTTCAAGATCTAGGTCTAATTGTAGTGGATGAAGAACATGATTCATCGTTTAAACAATATGATCCTTCTCCGCGTTATAATGCTAGAGATTCAGCAATCGTCCTTTCTAAAATCCATAAATCTGAAATTGTACTAGGTTCAGCAACACCATCTATTGAATCCTATTATAATACCCAAAACGGAAAGTATCACTTGGTTGAGTTACTGAAACGCTTTTCTGGTGTGCAAATGCCTGAGATACTTTGTGCTGACATGAGAAAAGCAAGACATCAAAAAGCAATCAATGGTGATTTTTCATTTTACCTCATCGACCACATCAAGGAGGCGTTAAGAAATAAGGAACAAATCATTCTTTTTCAGAATAGACGAGGCTTTACACCTGTCTGGATGTGTGAAGTATGTCATTGGACACCACGCTGCAAACAATGTGATGTCGCTTTAACCTATCACAAGTTTAGCAATCAGCTAAAGTGTCATTACTGCAGCTATATCCAAGCTCCTATGGGCAGCTGCGAATCATGTGGTAGTCATCGAATAAAGATGATTGGTTTTGGAACACAGAAGGTGGAAGATGACATTGAGGTATTGTTTCCCGAAGCCATCATTAAACGCATGGATTTAGACAGTACGCGTAGCAAAAATGCATACGAAACAATAATCCAAGATTTTGAAGATCGTAAGATTGACATTTTGGTGGGTACGCAAATGCTTACGAAGGGACTTGATTTTGATCATGTTACTTTAGTTGGTATATTGGATGCAGATATGATGATGAATCGTCCAGATTTCAGAGCATTTGAAAGATCTTTTCAAATGATGTCGCAAGTTGCTGGACGAGCAGGACGTAAATCAAAACGCGGAAAGGTAATCATCCAAACAGGAGATGTGGACCATTGGGTTATGGAACTCATTCATCAACATGACTACAAAGGATTTTATGATGCTGAAATTTTAGAACGTAAAAACTTTTTTTATCCTCCATTCTATAAATTAATCAACTTTACATTTAAGCACAAAGATCCGAATCTGTTAGATAACGCCTGCTTATTGTTTGCCAATAGTCTCCGCGAGATTTTTGGAACACGAGTAATTGGTCCAGACTACCCTCCGGTACGTAGAATTCAAAATGTTTATCACAAACAAATTCGCTTAAAATACGAAAAAGAAGCCTCAGACAAACAAGTTAAAGACAGCATAATGCATCTAATGGACGCTTTTTATCAAAATGTAGGATTTAAAGCTATTCGTATACATATTGATGTTGATCCAGCTTAACCCAAATAATATTTTAACATCTTACTTCGAGATGTATGTTTTAACCTGCGAATTGCCTTTTCTTTTATTTGTCTCACCCTTTCTCGTGTCAAATCAAAGCGCTCACCAATTTCTTCTAAAGTCATTGGATGCTTACCTCCTAAGCCGTAATATAATTTTACAACATCCCCCTCTCGACCTGTCAAAGTGGATAGAGATCGATCAATATCTTTACGTAAAGACTCTAACATCAGATTTTCTTCCGGACCAATTAATGAGTCATTGGGTAAAATATCATAAAGATTAGAAGAAGCTTCTTCCCCCTCTACCAAATTAGCATCCATTGACACATGTCTACCCGCACTCATAAGCGACTGTTTTACATCACTTATACTACATTCCAAAAATTCGGCTAACTCTTCGGCTGTTGGAGGGCGTTCATACTTTTGTTCCAGTTCCGAAAACGCACGATTAATTTTATTAATTGTACCAATTTTATTTAAGGGAAGACGAACAATACGGGCTTGCTCCGCTAACGCTTGTAAAATAGATTGTCGAATCCACCAAACGGCATATGAAATAAATTTAAACCCTCTTGTTTCATCAAATCGTTCAGCGGCTTTTATCAAGCCTAAATTTCCTTCGTTTATCAAATCAGGTAAAGCTAATCCTTGATTCTGGTATTGCTTAGAAACAGAAACAACAAATCTTAAATTCGCTTTTGTAAGACGCTCAAGTGCTACTTTGTCACCCGCTTTAATACGCCGTGCCAATTCTACTTCTTCATCTGCAGTAATAAGGTCTACACGACCGATTTCTTGAAGGTATTTATCCAAGGATGCCGTTTCCCGATTTGTAACTTGCTTGGCGATTTTAAGCTGTCTCATAGTAAAAGGTGTTAAAATATTACAGCTTAATTTATTTATTTATAACCACATAGCAATCATGTACATCTATTTTTTATGTTAAATTATGACATACAACCATATCTTTTTTCCATAGAGATAATCTGACTAAATAAAAACCTGTTTTGCGTGAACATTTGATTAATTTTGTAGTATGAATATATTAATGGTATGTTTAGGTAACATTTGCAGAAGTCCTATCGCAGATGGTTTACTGCGTCAAAAGGTTTTACAACGACAGTTGACTGTCAATGTAGATTCTGCAGGTACATCAAATCACCATGTTGGAGAAGCTCCCGATTCAAGAATGCGCGCTACAGCAAAAAAATTAGGCTGTTCAATAGACCATTTACGAGCTCGTCAATTCACAGTGTCTGATTTTGATCAATTCGATATAATATTTGCAATGGATAAAAGCAATTTGTCCAATATTATACAGCTTGCTAGAGATGAAAAGGACAAAAAAAAGGTGAAATTGATTTTAAACGAATCCTCACCAAACAGTAATGCTGAAGTACCTGATCCCTATTATGGGGGTGAACAAGGTTTCATTGATGTATATAACATGTTGGATAAAGCAACAGATCGAATAATTGAAAAAATAGAAAAAAATGAGTGGTAAAATATATATGATCCCAACAACTTTGGGAGGAGAAGTAGTACAAGATGTTATCCCTGCAAATGTAATCGAACAGATCATTAAAATGCGTCATTTTATTGTAGAGGATATAAAAACAGCACGTCGCTATTTACGTCGTTTAGATAGAAATTTCCCTATTGATGAATGTCAATTTTTTGAATTAAACAGACACAGTTCAAAAGATTATTTACGTTATATTAAACCATGTAAGGAAGGATTTGATGTAGGTGTAATTAGTGAAGCTGGATGTCCAGGTGTAGCGGATCCTGGTGCGGAAATTGTTGCTATTGCACATCAAGAAGGTATAAGAGTAGCACCTTTCGTTGGACCATCCTCCATATTACTAGCACTAATGGGAAGTGGTTTCTCTGGACAAATGTTTACATTTCATGGTTATTTACCGCGTGAACGAAAAGATCGAATTCGTAAAATTAAGGACTATGAAGGTGATGCACGTAGAACTGGAGCCACACATATATTTATGGACACACCTTTCCGAAATATGAATGTACTAGATGACCTTTTGAATGAATTAAGTGATACAACAGAATTATGTATTGCCTCTAATCTTACATTTCCTGACGAATCCGTATGGTCTATGACAATTAAAGATTGGCGTGAAAAAGCGTATGATTTAAATAAAAAGCCAGCATTGTTCCTTATCGGACAATCTAAATAATCATTTAACCTCTCGGGAAGGGTTTTTACGCAGAAATCCTTCCCATCCAGAGCCTGCTTTCTTTTTGTAATTCTCTCCTACCCCTTTAGAGAAATGATGACAAACTGCAGCTGCTAAACCATCCGTTGCATCCAGATATTTTGGCATATCTTTGATTTGAAACATTTTTTCTAAAATCCCCGCTACTTGCTCCTTAGATGCATTTCCATTGCCCGTAATACTTTGTTTAATTCGCTTGGGGGTATATTCTTCATAAGACATCCCATTTTTTAGACAAGCAGCAATAGCAACCCCTTGTGCTCGTCCTAATTTCAACATAGATTGAACATTTTTCCCGAAAAAAGGTGCCTCGATAGCTAGTTCAGTTGGTTTATACTCCTGAATAAGTCCGTCGATACGAGAAAATATACGAGCTAGTTTTTCAGGTTGATTTTCCAACTTAGACAATTGCACAATTCCAAAGTTTAACATCTTCATTTTATCTCCACTCACCTGAATAATCCCATAACCTAATACAGTTGTACCAGGGTCAATTCCAAGAATTATTTTATCTTCAACCATCGAAATATAAGCTTTTGGATAAAACTAATAAAATTACAGGGACTTGGGGATGGATCTTGCGAACATTATTCGCGTTGTCTGTTGTTTTCACACTCTTTTTTACCTACCAATCAAAATTGAGATTTGACTCATTTAGCTGGCAATTCATTACGCATCCAGCATTCTATATTTCCATATCACTTGTATTTATTAACTATCTATTTGAATACAAAAAATGGCAATTAGTACTAAACACCCTTAACATCAACAATCGAAAAAGCACAACGGTCCAATCTTTTTTTGCTGGAATTATTACCGGCCTATTAACCCCTAACATGCAGGGTAATTTCCTTGGTCGAATCTACTATTTTGACCGAAAACAAAGAGTCTCGATTACTTTACTCACCCTACTTGGTAACTTTGCTGCGTTATGGATTACAATAGGTTTTGGGTTAATAGGCGCGTACTTTTTTGTAATCGATGATATTAACCCTTCATTGGTAAATAGTTTAGGTCTGACTTTCCTAGTATTTTCACTTCTATTTTATTTCACATTCGAAAGATGGAATATCTATCCACGAAAATGGAAATGGTTATTACGTTTAAAAAATATACTCCAAGAGAACCCGAAATTTAGAATTAAAACAGCTGTTTGGACAATTGCTCGTTATATCGTTTTCAGTACACAGTATGTACTTCTATTAACAGCTTGCGGCCTATCTTTTGACATTCATTTAGTTTACGCCGTTTTTACCATTTACTTTATATCAACCTTAATCCCTTCCGTTTTCCTTGGCAAAATTGGTGTTCGCGAGAGCGTAAGTTTATTGGTTTTGGCAAGTTTCACGACAAATGCAAGTTTAATTCTTACAGCATCTCTTTTAATTTGGTTTATTAATTTAGTTTTGCCCGCCCTATGTGGTTTAATCATCTGTAAAACAAAATGACCAGCCTCTTTCAAATATTTATAATTTTATACACCTGTTTTACAGCATGGTGTGTTGTTGGTACCTGGCGTTTTTTTAGAAGATCAGAGAAAATAAAAAAACACACAAACATACCGTTAGATAACTTAAGTGTAATTATTCCCTTCAGAGATGAAGAATCCAGAATAACGCCTTTGCTAGAATGTATACATAAATATCTTCCTGAGTCTGTTGAACTCCTCTTTGTTGATGATCACTCCGAAGATGATAGTTGTAAAATAATTACCAATATTTTGCCAAATGCGACCATTTTAAAAAATAAGAAAGTTGGAAAAAAACATGCTTTAGCCACTGCGATAAACCATACTAAACGAGAATGGATATTAACCTGGGATGCAGATATATGTTTTTCAGAGAACTATTTCAACCAGTTGGAAATGTTAAATCAAGCAGACCTTCTCATCCTTCCAATTCGTTTTACAGGTAATCTACTTCAGAAATTCATTCAATTTGACACCGAATTGGCTCAGATCACCAACTATGCACAAGCGGGTTTCGGAAATCCGATTCTATCAAGTGGTGCCAATCTTCTGTTTCGAAAAACTTCGTATCTAGAAAAGCATCATTTGACATCTCACCAACATATTGCAAGTGGGGATGATCAATTTTTACTACAATCCATAATCAAAAATGGAGGTTCAGTGCAATTAATTTCGGACCCACAATTAGTGGTTACAACTCCTTGTGAAACGAATCTTATTACAATCATTCACCAAAGATTACGTTGGTTGACAAAAACACCTTCAATCAAGGACAAGAAAAGTAATACAATTGCTTTCACACAGTTTTTTCTTCATCTTTTTTGGGGATCACTGCTTGTTGTTGGACTTTTTGGTAAAAACCATTCATTCGTATTGATGCTTTATTCATCAAAAACTGTCTTAGATTTTTTAATCTGTCTTCGTTTTTTTATTCATCGAAAAGAGTTTTTTTATCTTCTACTGTTACCATTTATTGAATTGTATTTCCCCTTATACTCTATTTTTATAGCTTTAAGTGCCCTTTTTATTCAACCGAAATGGAAAAATCGTACACTGAAGACCTAAAAACATTCAACCTTTCAAAGCATTTTCATTTTCAGAAAGTAAAATTTTAAATAATTCATTAGTTTAGTAGTCTAAATATTAATCACCTGTAAAATTATGAAAAGAACTTTTCACCATTCTTTTTTAGCTTTATTCGCAGCAACGCTTCTTTTATTAATTGGTTGCTCTAAATCTACAAGTACCATTCGAATTCAAGTTTATTATATGGAGGCTGAAACGAATATAAAAACACTTGCAACAAATGTTGTGGTCAAACTGTATAAAGAAGGAAATGAAGTTCAATCTGCAACGACATCTAATGATGGAACTGTTACTTTCCAGAAATTAGAAAAAAACGATAACTGGAGTGTGACATCCGCATTTCTATTAAACGGTATAAGCTATTCAGGATCGACAAATGGCATAAAAACTGATGGGCGCACGGGAGTTAGTTCGGAATTGATATTAAGAAATTAATCATAGTATCCCTCCTTTTTATTTAGCCTTAGGTTTTCCTAAGGCTTTTTTACATTTTAAACATGAAAAAAATCGGTAAGATAGTACTTCTTCTAATCCTTATTTTATTTGCAACAAGCTATTATCTTTTCAAGCCAAGTGGTGATTTATCAAACTATAATAGCTATTTCCCTGTTACAGAAAGAGAAGCTGAAAAAGGAGAAATAAATGTTACCTTTTTTGGTAACACCACCTTACTGTTTGATGATGGAGTAACTCAACTTCTATTTGACCCCTATTTTTCGAGACCTACAAAATGGCAAGCGATCTCCTCCACAATAGGAATAGATAGCTTATTAATTGATTCAATCACGCAAAACTATTTAACGCATTTAAAAGGAATTTATGTCTCCCATTCTCACTTTGATCATATCCTTGATTTACCGCTAATAAGTGATATTACAAATGCTTCTACCTATGGTTCATTAAGTACTCAGAATTACAGTATAGCAAATAGAACTAAAGAAAACCTTTTATCCGATTATGACTTGGAAAAGGGACATAAAATTGGTCAATTTCATGTACTCCCAATCCGATCCATTCATTCAGAACCGACTATCGTTAACAACGACCTTAATCAGGTATTTACATCAAACAAGCGTCTTCCTTATAAATACTCAGAGTTTAAAGAAGGAGGTAGTTACGACTTCCTAATTACGCATGGTAAAAAGAAATTCCTGATAAAATCAAGCTTTAATAGCTTAAAAGACCAGTATTCAAATTTTAAAATAGATGTAGCTTTTCTAGGTATCACGGGACTCGGAAAAGCAAATGCAAAAAAGACAAATGCCTACTTTCAAGAATTTATCCAGGAAATTAACCCTAAACTAATTGTCCCTATTCATTGGGATGATTTCTTAATACCTTTAAAATATCCATTAACACCTATTTTCAAAATCGCTGATAATGTACCAAAAGCACTTGATAAATTAATAGATTATCAGGAAAAGTACAACTACCAGCTATTACTAATGGACGCCTATCAGACGCGCGTATTTTAACATAAAAAGCTATTTATCATATTCAAAAAGTACTAATTTTACTTCCTGCTTATTTATATAAATGGTGAATGGATCATTTTTTCTTTAATTCTCAGAACATGCTTTGCTAAATCGCAATTTTGTACTTGTCTTTAAAGCTAAAATGTATTAATCAAACTGTTTCAATACTCACGATAAGCAAATAACCCCACTTCCCTTTTATACAAAACCCATGCATCTTTTTAAAACGCTTCTTCCAATAACGTCCTTCATCATTTTATACTTTTCTTTCGCGATTGGTTTAAATGATTTTTATTCGGTTCCTATTCTTCCCTTATTACTTACTAGTTTAGGAATTGGTTTACTCCTTAAAAAGGAAATTCCCTTAGATACAAAATTAAAAGCTTTCTCCAATTCAGCTGGTAATGAGCTAATAATAACCATGATACTCATCTTTTTATTATCTGGTGTATTTAGTCAATTAGGCACAGAAACTGGGGCCTTAAAAATTTTAATTAATTGGACCCAAAATACTATTCCACCCTCCTTATTTATTTCTGGAATTTTTATCTTTTCTTGTGTATTATCAATGACCATAGGAACATCAGTAGGTACCATAGTCGCATTAGCACCATTAGCAGGTCAAGTGGAATTTGAAACTCTTACCACGGCCTATTTCTTATTAGGAGCTATTGTTGGAGGAGCAATGTTTGGAGATAATCTATCCTTTATCTCAGACACAACTATCGCAGTTACCAAAACACACAACATCCCAATGAGGGAGAAATTTAAGGCTAACTTTCGACTTGTTCTCCCGGCTGCAATTATCACCTTGCTTATATACTTATTCTTACCTGGGGAAACTACACCACTACAATCAGAAACAAGTACCTTCACAACAGAAAACATTTTGCGAGTAACACCGTATTTCCTTGTGTTGATACTGGCATTTTTCGGATTAAATCTATTACTAACATTAGCTATTGGAATTATTGGCTTTGCATTAACAGGTTTAGTTATTTCTAACATTCCATTCTCTAACATGCTTTCAGTAATGAACGCAGGAATCCTTTCCCTTTCAGAGCTTTCACTAATCGCTATCCTATTAGGTGGATTAAGTGGATTAGTGCAATTATATGGAGGATTTACACTGATTCTAGAAAAACTGAAAAAGAAATCTACATCACCAAGATCGGCTGGATTAAATATAATCGGCTTATCAGCATTTATAAATACCTTATTAGCAAATAATACCTTAGCGATAATAATAGTGGGGCCATTAGCAAAAGATATTGCGGAAAACAACGAAATATCAATGAAACAAAGTGCGTCTTTAGTTGATACAATAACTTGTGCTATTCAAGGTCTATTGCCATACGGAGCACAATTATTATTAGCGGTAGCCCTTTCCGGATTAGAAATAAATAGTTTTTCTTTGGCTCCATATGTCATTTATCCCATTTTGATTGGATTATCATCAATTTTAATGGTAACAATTCGTTTTAGGAATGAAAAAATGGAATGAAAAATCCCAAAACTAAATCGTTTTACAATCATTTTGAAGGAAAATCTTTTGTTTTTATTCAAATTCTAATATTTAACTATTTTTTTTTATGGAATCCGTTTGAAATATCCTAATTTTGTAGATATATGAATCAAGCGATATATGTTTTATTCATGTACAAGAACTATTGACACCTTAATATTAATTAAGTATACAAGCGATGAAAAAAAAGTCGGCTGATAATTCAACAGATGTAGTGTTGATTGGAGCGGGAATCATGAGTGCCACTCTAGGAGTATTATTGAAAGAGGTAAAACCAGATATAAAAATTCAAATAATAGAAAGGTTAGATGCATCTGGATTGGAAAGTTCATCTGCTTGGAATAATGCTGGAACGGGTCACGCAGCGTATTGTGAATTAAATTACACTCCAGAAAAGAATGGAGTGATCGATATTTCAAAGGCAATAAGTATAAGTGAACAGTTTGAAGTATCAAAACAATTTTGGGCTTCATTAGTTGAACAAGGGAAATTAACAAATGTTGATTTCATTAATTCTGTTCCACATTTTAGTTTTGTACATGGTGAATCTAATGTAAATTACTTGAAAAAACGTTTTGAAGCGCTTAAAGCTCAGCCACTATTTCAAGAAATGATTTACAGCGATGACAAAAACACATTAAAGGAGTGGTTTCCTCTAATGATGGAAGATCGTGATCCATCTACGCCCGTTTCAGCGACTAAAATGGATTTAGGAACAGATGTGAATTTCGGTAAATTAACAAGTTCTTTAATCGCCTACCTAAACACATATGACGATGTTAGTATTCTTTACAATTGTGAAGTAAAAGATATTGAAAAAGAAAATAAAGCTTGGGAGGTAGAAATTAAAGATTTAAATACAGGAAAAGAATTTAATATAGACGCGAACTTTGTATTTATTGGAGCAGGTGGAGGAGCTTTACCTTTGCTATCAAAAACAGGTATTCCTGAAGTTCAAGGATATGGTGGTTTCCCAGTAGGTGGACAATGGTTACGTTGTAAAAATGAAGAGGTTATAAAAAATCACGAAGCTAAAGTATATGGTAAAGCTGCAATTGGCGCACCACCAATGTCTGTACCTCACTTAGATTCACGTGTAATTGACGGCAAAAAAGAATTACTATTTGGACCATTCGCAGGTTTCTCAACCAAATTTTTAAAGGAAGGTACATTCTGGGATTTACCAGGGTCTATCAACCTAAAAAACATCGTTCCGATGATGCAAGCAGGATGGAGTAATATGTCTCTAACTCGCTACTTGATTCAACAGGTAATGTTAAAACCAGAAGAACGAGTAGAGGTATTACAAGAGTTCTATCCTGACGCAAAATTAGAAGATTGGGAATTAGAAATCGCTGGACAACGTGTACAGATTATAAAAAAAGGTAAAGATGGTAAAGGAACCCTCGAGTTTGGAACTGAAATTGTTAGTTCTAAAGATGGTACTGTAGCAGCACTACTTGGCGCTTCTCCAGGAGCATCAACAAGTGTTTCAGCAATGTTAACCGTTATTGAAAAATGCTTCAAAGAATACGTAACTCCTGAATGGCAGAATAGATTTAAAAATTTAATTCCTACACTAGGGACAGATCTAAATAAAAATCCAGAGTTATTGGCAGAAACACGTGCGTTCTCCAAAGAAAAACTAGGACTATAATAAACACAGTATTGTTTTCAAAGTAATCCCTTTCTATTTATTTAGGAAGGGATTTTTTATTTCAAAGAAATGTCTCCTATCTCTTTTTAAGAATTCTTAGCATAAAATACATTAAAACCCTCATAAATACGTACGAAAATATAAAACTCTTTCAATACTTTTGTATCACTGAAAAATAACCAATTAATCCACGACAAAATGTATACCTTATTATCCGTAGCAAATTATTTAGACGAGATGGAAGAGATCGTAGTAAATCCGTCTATAGAATATTTTGATGAAAATCGACTGAAAGAATTAAAACAATTATTGCTCGATGCGGTAAGAACATCCCACAATTGGCTTAGAAATGAAGATGAAAAAGGATTCTTTTCCTTGATGAAAGAGCAAATTACACTACTTATTGCGAGAGTATAACAATCTAATCGTATTTTTTCATACATTACTAGAAATTAAATTCTATGAATCAACTTCTAAGACCTCTACTCTTTTCTATTGTAGCAATTATCAGTGTTACGATAGCAGCAAATGCATACCGTGCAAAATTTGACCAATCCAATATTATTGCAGTAACGGGACAAGCTCAAGAACATTTTACATCGGACTTAATCGTATGGGAAGGTCAATTTTCGAAATCAAATGCTGATTTAAAGCAAGCTTCGATCGAATTAGAAAGAGACAAAAAAAAGATTGTTTCCTATTTGAAAAATTTTGGAATCAACGAAAAAGATATCGTTTTTTCAGCAGTCAGAATAAATCAAATGTATGAGAATGTTTATGATTCAAACGGAATGTTTACTCGATCCTATTTTACAGGTTATTCACTTTCTCAAACGGTCCGTATTGAATCTACAGAAGTCGAGAAAGTTGAACGATTGTCAAGAGAGGTATCTGATTTAATAGCAGAAAGCATTGAGTTAACGTCCAACGATCCTGAATATTTTTACACGAAATTAACGGATTTAAAACTCAAAATGATTGAGAATGCAACTGCTGATGCCCAAAAAAGAGCTGAATTAATTGCCCAAAAGGCAAATGGAAAAATAAAAAGTCTAAGAGTCGCTAGTATGGGAGTGATTCAAATCATTGGAAAAAATACAAGTGAAGATTACTCATGGGGTGGAAATTACAATACTTCATCGAAAAATAAAACAGCCTCCATTACAATTAAGCTTGAATATCTACTAAAAAGATAGATTTTTACTTACTTTAAGATAGAGATCCGCTCAACCTGACCATCTTTTCGATTATGGATCAAATAAATACCTTTTGGGAACGTACCTAAAGAGATTCCATATTTGTCCAAACTTCCATTATAAACAACTTGTCCAGTACTATTTACAATTTCGATAGACTCCAAGTAAGATTTAGCTGTCAATTGATTGTAAACAGAATCAAAGGCAATCCACTCTTCTTTTTTTGGGAGATTATTAACGATTAAATTATCCTCACGATTTAACCTAAAATTGGAGAGTTTAGCTGGTATTATTTGTCCAAAGATAGAAAACTGCTCATTTGTGATACTATAAGCGTTTGATCCTTCCTCATAAGTTATTGCCTCTACTTGATGAAAAGGAAGATTCAATTGATATTTACGCTTATTACTTTCAAGAAAATGATCGGATTCATAATCCTTTAAAACGATTAAAAAAGGAGATAATAAAGTAGTATAGCCTACCAAAGTAATACCATCAGAACTAAACGTTGAACCGGTAATTAAACCTTCACAATTATAATTACCCACTAATTCTGTCGTATGATACCCCGAACGATTTGGTAGCTTATGGAGCTCCGTATTATAATCCGACCATCTTTTTGTGAATAAGTAAATCATCGAATCTGTTACTAAAAATGCTTCACAATCAAAATTCGTCTGATTTGCGGCTACCACATTAAAATCGAATTGATTAAAGTAATTAAACTGAATCGTATCAACAATTTGAGTATTTACATCGTATCTAAAAACACGTAAATCAGATCTAACACCTGTTCCATTATTTCCAAAATCACCTATATAAAACTTACCATTAAAGTAGTGTGTTTCCTCCCAATCAAAAATGTTTAAACCAAAATCTATGGAGTCAACAACACGCCCATTGCTTTTATCAATTCCGAATATTTTACTTGTATGATCATCATTATGCGTCCAAAGTAGATTATTATAAGAACATAGTGCTGAACTTTCGTTTAGATAGTACGGTAACAAAAAACTCTGATCAGCTTCTAGATTAATGGAAACAAATTCATAACTACAAGAAAAATCAGAAATAGTTGCACTACTATTATAATTAGAAGCCTCAATATCCAAACAGCCTGGGACTTCTTGTGCCACAGCCGGAAGACATATTCCTACAAATAATAAGATAATAATTCTTTTCATGATATATTCTGAATAGTAGTCATGTGTTTTGAAATGACAAAATACAAAAAATAGGGAACAACTAAAGCTACCCCCTATTTCTTAAAAAAAATATTTTAGTGAACTACATCTTTCCACCCATTGCCTTAAATAAGCTAACTAAGGCACGTGAAGTACGTAATTGATAATCTACATATTCCAATTGCGCTTGTAGTTTTGTCTTTTGAGCAGTAATAATCTCTAGATAATTAGCATAACCAGTAACATATAAATCATTTGCCACTACTACACCTCTCTCTAAATATTGTACTTCTAAACCTTTAAACTCTAAAACCTTTTGATTTGCTTCTAATTGATTAAGCATTGCACTTAATTCATTATAAGCATTTAAAACGGATTTTTGGTATCCAATAAAAGCGATATTCTGTTCAGCTGATGCTATATTAAATTGCATTTTTAATTCACCCTTATTAAAAATCGGTGCAACCAAATTTCCTAAAAACTGAAAAGCCAAAGATCCAGGATTAAACCACGTTTTAGCTGAAAAAGCATTCATAGCAATAAAACCACCAATTTCTAGTCGTGGGTAGAATGCTGCTCTTGTAGCTTTTACTCTACTCAACGACGCTCCATACTCCAAATAAGCTTTATTTACATCTGGTCTTGCATGAATAATGGTATCAACATTATGAGTAGAATTCAAATATTCTAATTGTCCAACGATAAAATTATTTGATCGATTAACTGTTCCATTAAACTCACCTGTAAGTGCCAAAATAGCGCGTTCTCTTTCAAAGATATCTGCCTTAATCGCTTCAATTGATGCCTTTAAGTTGTTATTTTGTGCTAAAAATGATTGAACAGCCAACTCAGTAGCTTTACCTGTAGATCTTTGCGCCATCACAATGTCGGACGCTCTTTCTTGAATTGTCAAATTATCTTGGTAAATAGCTAATTGCTTATCCAAAGAAACCAATTCATAATACAAAGTTGCGATATTAGTAAAGACCTCAATTTGTAATAACTTCAATCCTTCTTGTGTGGCAAAAAACTGCTGTTGAGCGGCCTTCTTTTCATTGCGTAACTTACCCCACACATCAATTTCCCAACTTGTTTCCAACCCTACAAATAGATCGGGAGTGACATTCGTATTCACACGTTGATCAGGATCAATATTTTGAGATAAATTGGTATCAAAATTACCAACCCCGTCAATGGTATATTTCCCATAACGGGTTCCAGAGCCAGAAATTCGTGCGTTTAACGAAGGTATAAAAGCCATCTTAGAGCGTTTCAAATATTGATTCGCAATTTTTATTCTTTCCTCAACAATTTTATAATCTAGATTTGAAGCTTTCATTCGATTGTATAAATCAATCAAACCTTGATCAGCAAAGAAACTATTGATTGTTGGAGCAACAAAAGTAGCTGTTGTATCTATTGCAATCCCATTCACTTGTGAAGGAACCGCCATACTCTGACGGTTCTCCTCTAATTGTTTATTTACACCACAAGAAGATAAAAAAAGTAATCCTCCTGCTACTATAATAATATTTCTCATCTCTTATTTCTTCTTGGAGCCAAACTGAAGTTTAGCAAAAATGATATATAACCCTGGAATAATAACAAGACCAAACAGTGTTCCTATTAACATCCCTCCTGCAGCTGCTGTTCCAATCGATCGATTACCTATCGCGCCGGCACCATTGGCGATACACAATGGGATCAACCCAGCAATAAAGGCAAATGATGTCATTAAAATTGGTCTAAAACGCTCTTTAGCACCCTCAATTGCTGCCTCATAAATCTCACCAGTTTCATGGTATCGTGCCAAGGCAAATTCTACAATCAAGATCGCATTCTTAGCGAGAAGACCAATCAACATCACGACAGCTACTTGAGCATAAATGTTATTTTGTAGTCCTGTCATATAAAGAAAAAAGTAAGCACCAAATAAACCTGTTGGTAATCCTAATAACACTGCAAAAGGAATTAAAAAAGATTCGTATTGTGCTGCTAAAACAAGGTAGACAAAAAGGATACATAATCCAAAAATATAAATGGTTTGGTTCCCTGAAAGGATTTCCTCTCGTGTCATACCTGACCATTCAATTTCAAACCCTCTTGGAAGCCTTTCATCAGCAATTTTCTCGACTGCTGCAATCGCTTGCCCAGATGAATATCCTGGAGCCGGTTCACCATTAATCATGGCTGATGAATACATATTATATCGAGTAAGAATTTCAGGTCCATAAATTCGTTCCATTGTCATAAATGTAGAATAAGGAACCATTTCACCACTGTCATTCTTCGTATAAAGATTTAAGATACTTTCAGGATTACGTCTAAACTCAGGACTTGCCTGTACCATCACTTTATACATTTGTTGGAAACGAATAAAATTCGTGGCATAATAAGATCCTAAATAGGTTTCCAAAGTAGACATCGCATTCTCAACAGAAACCCCTTTTTTAGCGGCTAAATCATAATCAATATTTAAAATATACTGCGGATACGAAGCATCAAAGGAAGTGAAATTATTTGACAATTCTGGAGCGGCATTTAAAGCTTGTATAAAATCACGATTCACACGATCCATTTGTTCAATAGAAACACGAGAACGGTCCTTAAAACGCAACTCATACCCAGAAGTATTACCAAATCCTGGTACAGTAGGCGGAGCAAATATTTCAATTTCTGCATCAGAAATGTGACTTAAATTCTTCTTTAGATCCTCAATAAATTTAGGAACGTCAAAATCACGTTCATTCCATGACTTTAAATTAACCATCCCCATACCAAATGAAGAACCTGCTATCTCCGTAACGATTGAATAACCAGCCAGAGTAGTAACATTATCAACCCCTTTCATAGATTTTGCAACACGAGTAATCTCATCTAGTACATCACCTGTTCGGTCAACTGTTGCTCCTGGAGGGGTTTTAACATCAATGTAAACCATCCCTTGATCTTCCATCGGAATAAAACCAGAAGGTACAATTTTGGCCATTCCAAATGCAAGGAAATAGAATACGATCAACAAACCAATAGTTACCACTTTACGCGTTGCAAATCTCTTCAATATATTTGTGTAACCAAATGTTACTTTATCAAAACCTCTATTAAAAGCTCCGAAGAACTTTGTTAATACTGTTTCTTTAGCATGATGATCATGTGCTTTTAAAATCAACGTACATAAAACAGGAGTCAAAGTCAAAGCATTAACACCAGAAATAAAGATACTCACTGCTAGAGTTAAAGAAAACTGTCGATAGAAAACCCCAACAGGTCCATCTAAGAAAGCAACTGGAATAAATACAGCAGCCATTACAACAGTAATAGCAATCACGGCTCCTGTTATCTCTTTCATAGCAGCAACCGTAGCTTCGTATGGAGCTAAACCTTCAGCTAACTTCACATGGACGGCCTCAACGACTACAATCGCGTCATCCACAACAATACCAATTGCCAACACCAAGGCAAAAAGCGTCAATAGGTTAATCGAGAATCCCATCATCGACATGAAGGCAAACGTACCAATTAACGAAACCGGAACGGCTAAGATTGGAATCAAGGTCGAGCGCCAATCCTGTAAGAATAGAAATACAACCAAAGCCACCAAAATGAAAGCTTCAATCAATGTTTTTATCACTTCGTGAATAGATGCATCAAGGAAATTTGAGACATCATATGCCAATGTATAATCCATTCCTGGAGGAAAAGATGTAGCCTTTAATTCAGCCATTTTATCTTTCACATTCTGAATCACTTCAGAAGCATTTGATCCAGGTCGTTGTTTCATCATGATAGATGCAGAAGGTTGGCCATCATTTTTAGAAATCATTCCATAGGACATGGCGCCAAATTCGACATTTGATATATCTCGGATTTTTAATATTGTTCCATCAGAATTGGACCTAATGGGAATTTCTCCATATTCAAAAGGCTCTCTAAACTTCCCTTTATACTTAATTACATACTGTAATTGGCTATCAAATTTACCTGAACCTTCCCCCACCTTTCCTGGTGCAGCTGCAATATTTTGCTTGCGTAAGGCATCATTAACCTCCTCAGTTGAAACATTATATGCTAACATCTTTTCAGGATCCAGCCATACTCGCATGGAGTACTCCTTTTGCCCCATTATCTCAGCACGACCTACACCATCGATACGCTTTAACTCCTGCAATACGTTAATATCCGTATAGTTAAAGATAAACTGTTCATCCAAATCCTTATCTGTTGATATAACATTCAAATACATCAACATCGAATTCACCTCTTTTTCTGTAATGATACCAGCACGGATTACCTCTTCTGGTAGCTCATTAACCACCTTTGAAACCCTATTCTGTACGTTTATAGAAGCAACATCGGGATCAATTCCAACTTCAAAAGAGATATTAATCATAACCACACCGTCATTAGATGCCACGGTGGTCATATAAGTCATTCCTGGTACACCATTAATTGATCGCTCTAATGGAAGGGCAACCGCATCGATGGCTACCTCTGCATTTGCTCCTTGATAACGAGCTGTCACCATAACAGATGGTGGAACGATGTCAGGAAATTGTGTGATTGGTAAACTAAAAAGGGAAAGTACCCCTAACAAAACAATCACAATTGATATTACTAACGAAAATACTTTCCGTTTGATAAAAGTTTCAACCATGTCTTAATTGATTATTGATTGTCTTATTTAACAACCTTATTATATTTTTTTGATTCAATAATATCACCATCACGTAATGATTGCGTTCCTTCCACGACAATAATGTCTCCTACTTTAAGTCCAGAACGAACGATGTAATCCTCTGAAAGAGTATTACTAATTTCAATTTGACGCTGTTTAACCTTTTTACTTGTTTTATTATATACAAAAACATAAAATCTATCCTGAATAGCAAAAACAGCTTTTTGAGGAACTAATATTGCTCCTTTTTTGTCTTCTTGAATTAACAACTTACCAGATGTACCATGTTTAATAATATTCCCTGGATTTGGAAATTTAGCTTTAAAGGAAATTGATCCAGTTGCGCGATCTATTTCACCTTCTGCAGATTCCAACTTACCATTAAAATCAAATTGTTGCCCATTAGGAAGAATAAGTAAAATGTCACCTGAACGAGATAAATCACCATTTTGAATCAAATTAAAATAAGCATCCTCTGACAATGCAAAATAAGCAAAAACTTCATCTAATTCAGAAACAGTCGTTAATAGGCTACCATTCTGAATCAAACTACCTTCTTTAAACGGAATTCTATCAATTATCCCATCAAAAGGAGCTAGAATGTTTGTAAAAGAAATAATCTGCTTAATTCCACTAACTTCAGCATTAGCTTGCTCTAACTTAGCCTCAGCAGCCTGATGTTTAGCCTTAGCTAACTCCAATTCATTGTCCGCTACGACATTTTTCTCAAATAAAGTTTGCATTTGTTTTAACTCCACAGCGGCAATTTTCAACTCTGCTCGGACAGATTTTTGAATTGCTATCGACTTTTGTAGATCTATTTGCAGTTGAAGGTCAGAAATTTTAAACATTAATTGACCCTTCTTTACAACCTGCCCTTCATTGACGTGTACCTTTTCAAGTAAACCACCAATCAAAGCATGAACTTCAACATTTTTTTTCGCTTGAATATCAGCGACATAAACATTATTAATAATTGTATCTCTCTTAGAGACAGACATAGTAGGAACTGACTTAATATCATCAGAAGCTCCATCTTTTTTTGCATTTGAACAACCAACAGCTATAAAAACAAGCGTTGCAAACACGAAATGGTTAAATTTCATATTCGTTTTTAAAATTTAGTACGATAAATAATATAAAATGGGGTAGAACTATAATAAACTCTACATCAGAAGGGACTCATAAGATGAACAGTAAAAAACTGAAACCTACAAGTAGCAAGTCTCCTTTGAATAAAAGAAACTTGTTTTTGCTTAAGTAATATTGGATATTGTACTGCAGAAAAAGAGTCAAGAAAATTAAAATCACTAAATTTCATAAACGATTGCTCGGAACTAAATCGTCTTCCTGAATTACTACTATTTAACTGTGCTTCATCTACATCATAGTCATCAGAAATATTATCAAAATTAATATTTTCAATAACTGATAAATGATCTTGTAAATTATTCGATGCAAGTCGATTTTTGTGATCTATTATTTCTTCAACTACAGCGCTCGCAAAAGAGATCTTCGCAAATAAAAGAAATATAATAATTATATTATGTAGAAAACGACTCAAACCTTTTATAAGAAATTTATACAAATTTACAAATCTATATCCAATAAACACAGCAGAACAAAACAAATATTCACTTATAACAAATTATTTTATTTAATATAATTTGCAAGAACTAAAAAATTCATTCTCTGATTTAAGAAATTAGATTCTAAAACTGATAAAAATTAACCAAAAACTATACCATAAAAATCTCAAAAACAATCACAAAGCACAAAATACAAAATACAAAATACAAATTTATTTCAATTCATTTTTAAAACCCTATTATAAATAGATGTGAACCTTTTTGCTATTTCAATTTTAGAAAATTGCTGTTTAACCTTCATGTGCAATTCTACAGAAGAACTTAAATCAACGGCATGATCAACAAATAATTGCATTGCTTTTTTTAAGTCTTGTCTATCAAGCTTCACTAAAACCCCGCTTTTATCGTCTACTATTTCAGAAACACCTCCTACATTGGAAGAGATAACTGGAACACCAGAAGACATAGCCTCTAACAAAACACAAGGTAAATTTTCATACTCACTAAACAGCACAAAACAATCACTCAATTGCATCAAATCTGCTACCTCTTCTAAAGATATCTTTCCAAAAACAGTTATAAATCCCTCTGCTTTTTTGTCTTTAATGTACAGCAACAGACTATCAGAATCTCCATCACCACCAATTTGTAATCTAACGAATGGATAAGTAAGATGAAGATCAATAACAGTATCAATAATTTTAAAGGGATTTTTTAATGCAACAAGATTAGAAACATGTAAAAAAACAAACTCATTAACAGCTTGCTTAGAGGTAGCGGGGACAAACAACTCCGTATCCACAACATTACCCACAACATCATATTGATTTCCAATTCCTAATAACTGCATGTCATTTTTTAAAGCAATACTGACAGGAGCAATCAAATCTGCGTCTTGTGCAATCAACTTTGCAACTTTAAGCTTATACTTCGAAAGTGACTTCACATTTTCCTTAAAAAAACCCGACCAATGTTCCGTAACAATGAATGGAATCCCTCGTTCTTTCTTCAACTTTTTAGCAAATAGAAGGTGAGTTTGAAGGATATTCCCATGTACAATATCAGGCATTGTTACATAATTAAATCCAAAGGAATAAGCCAGATTCCGCCTCCAAAGATTAAGCAAGGGAAACAATGATTTACGATAATAAACAATATAGGTATGAACCCCTCTAATTTCTTCACTATCCAAGACATATTTCTGCTTCTGATGACGATCACCAACCGCATATAAAACTTCAACGTGATTTAAAAGTGCCACAGCCTCGGCATGTCTTTGTACAAAATTCCCTAAATGAGAATCTAATTTATTGGGATACCAAGAAGATAAAAAAAGCACATTAAGTTTTCGTTCCATAACAATTCAAGCGTGTGCTTAAAGGTACTAAAAAAGTTTATCAGTCTACAATTTAGGGCGTTCCCTACACCTTCTTGCGCTTGTGTAGGTCAGGCTTTCCGCTATATCTTTGGTGGCTGAGAAAGCCAAAACCCCAAAGGATGTCGCTGCACTTACGAAGTATGCACCGAAGGTAATCCTTAACGCAAAAAAAGGGGGATTCTAATACGCACAAACAAATTTAACCACAGAATTCTAGAACTAAAACAGTGCACATTAGGAGTGATAAGTCCATTTTCATACACTAACTACGCTTTATCTATGCTTTATCTACGGGGTAACTACGCTTCATTTACCAAGTATCGAATATTAACATAAAATCGCTACAAACCCACAAGACTAAGGGTTTAGATTGTAAAGGTCTAAAAAACAGTATTAAAACACAACCGAAGATACGGTTGAAAAATGTTTACTTTATCCTATTAATTGAACGGTCACGACCGTTGATTACGATATGCCTCGACGAGGGAGCTATTTTTGCTAGTATATGGACGTATTGCAATACGTCCATATTGAAGATACAAAAGGGCAGCCCTTTTAGAGGGAATAGAAATTTACGATTGAGCATTGACGATTTAAGATTGAAGACAGAGCATAGGCGTTGCACGCCGTAATGGGAAGGATATGTACAAAACAAAAAATCCCGACGATGCGATGCA
>JAZQRM010000080.1:0-159109 GCA_045629585.1 Taishania sp.
ATTAAAGCAGAATTAGTTTCACGTGGATATAATACTCCACTTGTCGCTGATATTCACTTCACACCAAACGCCGCTGAAGTGGCCGCTGATTATATTGAAAAAATCAGAGTAAACCCTGGTAACTACGCGGATAAAAAGAAATTTGAGGAAATTGACTACACCGACGATTCCTACGAAAAAGAATTACAACGAATAGAGGAAAAGTTTACTCCTTTGGTTCTAAAATGTAAAGCTTTGGGTCGAGCGATGCGAATTGGTACCAATCACGGATCCCTTTCCGATCGAATCCTTTCCCGATATGGTGATACTCCTGAAGGAATGGTCCAATCAGCAATGGAATTCATTCGAATTTGTGAGAAAAACGACTATCATAACTTAGTTATTTCCATGAAAGCGTCTAATACCTTAGTCATGGTGCAAGCCTACCGACTATTAGTCGCAACAATGAAGGAAAATAACATGAATTATCCACTTCACTTAGGTGTTACCGAAGCTGGAGATGGTGAAGATGGACGCGTAAAAAGTGCTGTCGGAATTGGCGCGTTACTAGAAGATGGATTAGGAGATACGATTCGTGTTTCATTAACTGAAAATCCAGAATATGAAATTCCTGTTGCTCGTAAATTAGTAGAAAAATTTGCCCTAATTGACAGTGAAATAAACACTGAAAATTTACCCTTAACTTATAATCCATTTGCTTACAACAAACGTGAAACATTAGAAAATCATCACATTGGAGGATCTAAAGTTCCAGTTGTATTTGCAGATTTAAGCAAAAAGGAAAACATAACTGCAGCTAACTTCTTTGGATTTGGTTACAATTATTCAGTAGAATTAGACAAGTGGAATATACAAGATCAAGCAGCGGATGTCGTTTACATCGGAATAAATTCTATTGATTTTGAAGTACCTGGAACCTTAGCCGTTTTACAAGATTACAAAACGTATATTAAAAATCCAGCAGCGAAATACACTCCCTATTGTACTATGGACGAAGCCAAGATTTTTGGAAATAAATACGCTTACGTCCACATTGACATTAACAATTTAGACAATTTAGATTGGGAAGCCATTCAACCCAACTGGATTTTGGTGGTTGAAACCAAGAAAAATCATAAAACAGCCATTTTAAGAAAGTTTCGTTTACTCCTTGATATTAAAGAAATTAAAAACCCTGTAATAATTAAAGATTCACGTGAAACAATCGATCAAGAAACCTTCCAATTACATATTTCATCTGATTTAGGTATTCATCTCATTGACGGCTTTGGAGACGGATTATGGATCACAGGTAACCACCCCACTCGATTCATCAATTCACTTTCATTTGGAATTTTACAGGCTACACGTACACGAATTTCAAAAACAGAATACATTTCTTGCCCATCTTGCGGACGTACTTTATTTGATTTACAAGAAACTACCGCAAAAATTCGCGAGAAAACAAGTCATTTAAAAGGATTAAAAATCGGAATTATGGGCTGCATCGTAAATGGACCAGGTGAAATGGCGGACGCAGATTATGGTTACGTTGGATCAGGTGTAGGAAAGATCAATTTGTACAAAGAAAAAGAGGTTGTCAAAAGAAATATAAACGAAGAAGATGCTGTAGATGCATTAATTCAATTAATAACTGATAATGGTGATTGGATAGACCCAACACATTAAATATTCAAAATAAAGGGGTTAAACAGTTATTTTTTTAATATATTTAAAAAGCTATTAACCCCAATTATTATGAACAGTTTCTTTTCTTACAAACGCGTTACACGAACTTTGTTTTGGTTAGTTACATTGATATTATCAATCTTCGCATTTTTAATCCTACAATTTTTAAACGGACAACTTCAATCTCTATTTATAGCTTTTGTCTCAATACTACAAATTTATTTCATTGTACTAAGACTACATGACATCAATAGATCAGGATGGAATATCCTCTGGTTATTCATTCCAATTATCGGTTGGGGATTATTAGTTTATTATTTACTACGAATTGGTCAAACAGGAAATAATATTTACGGACAAATGATCCAACGATGAATTTATAATTTTAATAACTTTTATTTATATAATCCGATTGTAAGCTAACAACCGGATTTTTTTTTCACATGAAACGATGTTAACTAAATAATCAACCTAAAATCTTACTCAAAGACGATTCAAAATGCATTTCTAAGCGATTTAAGGTTGTTTCACCTGTAAAAAGGTACAAATACCTTACCTAGTTCGCGTTCGTTAAATACAAGAGGTCACATTTTTAAAATAAAAAATCCTTTTAAACAACTGTACTTCAATCATTTAAAAGGATTAAATTGAAATATTGCGAAAAATACTAATACTATCTTCCCAAAGTAATCAACAACACAGAAATATCAGAAGGGCTCACTCCAGAAATTCTAGAAGCTTGTCCAATTGTTGTCGGACGTATAGCTGTCAATTTTTCTTTGGATTCTGACGACAATGATTTCATTGCACGATAATCAATGTGATCAGGAATATTAACATCTTCCAAACGATTCATCTTAGCAGCGACTTCTTCTTCTCTTTGAATATATCCTTCGTACTTTAATTGTATTTCTGTTTGCTCAACAATATCACCATGCTTAGCATTTAATTCCTCAGCCACCAATTTAGAATCTACACTTACTGACAACAAATCTTCCATACTAATATTTGGACGAGCTATCAATTGAGATAATTTCACTTGTTGTGTAACAGGAGACGATCCTTTAGCTTCCAAAACAGGATTAATAACTTCAGGTACTACACCTTCTTTTCTCAAAGCTTTCTTTAATAATTCTGTCCCTTCCACTTTATATTCAACTCTTCGTAAAGCCTCATCCTCTTGCATACCGACTGCATGAGCCAGCGGAGTTAAACGAATGTCGGCATTATCCTGACGAAGTAAAATACGATATTCCGCTCTTGACGTAAACATACGATAAGGTTCCTTTGTTCCCTTCGTTATCAAATCATCAATCAACACTCCAATATAAGCTTGATCACGGGTCAAAATTATCGGCGCTTCTTCTTTCACTTTACGAGCCGCATTCATACCAGCCATCAAACCTTGAGCCGCTGCTTCTTCATATCCAGTTGTACCATTAATCTGGCCAGCAAAATATAAACCTTCAACCAACTTAGTTTCCAAAGTATGCTTCAGCTGAGTCGGTGGAAAATAATCATATTCGATAGCATAACCAGGTCTGAACATTTTAGCATTTTCAAAACCAGGAATTGTACGCATTGCTTGAAGTTGAACTTCCTCTGGTAAAGAGGTACTGAAACCATTTACATAAATCTCAACTGTATTCCACCCTTCCGGTTCAACGAAGATTTGATGACGATCGCGATCCGCAAAACGATTTATCTTATCTTCAATACTTGGACAATAACGAGGACCAGTAGATTTAATTTGACCATTGAACATTGGAGATCTATCAAATCCCGTTTTCAAAATTTCATGTGTCAAATCATTCGTATACGTAATATGACAAGGACGCTGAATACTTAAAGGTTTCGTCAAAGAGGTATATGAAAATTTTGAATTCAAATCATCTCCTGCTTGAACTTCCATTTTAGAATAATCCAAAGAACGACCATCCACACGTGGGGGTGTTCCGGTCTTCATTCGTCCAGCTTCAAACCCTAGCTTCAACAAATCCTCAGTAACTCCAGTTGCACGAGGTTCACCAGCACGACCTCCACCCATTTGTTTTGTTCCGATGTGAATCAAACCATTTAAAAAAGTTCCATTTGTCAAAACCACAGTTTTTCCAAATATATCCAAACCTATTCCAGTTTTAACTCCAACAACCTTTTCACCTTCTACGATAATCCCGTTGCACATATCTTGCCAAAAATCAACATTCGGATTACGCTCCAAATGTAATCTCCATTCTTCAGCGAACTTCATTCGATCATTTTGCGTTCGAGGCGACCACATAGCTGGTCCTTTTGACATATTCAACATTCTAAATTGAATTGCAGACAAATCCGAAACAATTCCCGAACCACCACCTAAAGCATCAATTTCTCTCACAATTTGACCTTTTGCAACACCTCCCATCGCAGGGTTACAACTCATCTGCGCAATGGTATTCATATTCATTGTCACCAACAAAACTGAACAACCCATTTTCGCGGCCGCATTCGCGGCCTCACACCCTGCGTGACCGGCGCCAACGACGATCACATCATATTCATTCAACATATTTTTCGCGTTTCACGTGAAACAAAATTACTCCAAACCCACCGATTACAAAAATTGTTTCACGTGAAACACAAACTATATCCAGAATGTTTCACGTGAAACAGCGAGACCGAATTACAATGTTAATATTGTTTCACGTGAAACAATAAGATTGAGCATTTCATCCTCCTTTAATCTCATATTTTTTTCATCCTCATCTGTCTTATCACCATACCCACACAAATGCAAAATACCATGAACTAAAACTCTTTTAAATTCATCACTAACATCTGTTCCAAATTTCAAAGAATTAGACTTAACTGTATCTACAGAAATATATAAATCACCAATTATAACATCACCCTCGCAATAATCAAATGTTATAATATCTGTATAATAATCATGTTGCAAATAAATCTGATTAACCTCTAAAATTTCCTCATCATTAACTAAAATGACATTAACCATGCCCAATTCTTTCTTTTCAATAATACAAACTTCCGTGTACCATGAAAACAAAAATTCCGAGTCTAAACCCGGAATTTCACTTATATTTTGATAATGTAAATCAACCATTACTTATTAAATAAAATTTTAACTCTCGTTCCGTTATTTTCAAAAACAACATCCTCAGCAAGGCTCTTCATAAGAAAAACACCTCTACCATTTTCCTTTTCTAAATTCTCAGGTTGAGTTGGATCAGGAAGGTTGTCAAAATCAAAACCATTTCCCTCGTCATCTATTTGAAATACAAAATTACAATCTCCTTCTAAAACTTTAATAAAAACATTGGAATTAATTTTGTATTTATTACCATGAATAACAGCATTATTAAATGCTTCCGTTACAGCAATCAAAACATTCCCGTATTCGTTTATAACATTTACATTACTACAAACTCGATCAATTAAACTTTCAACGATGTGTAAATTTCCCAAATCTGAATTAACCTTTAATTCATCAATAACTGTAAAAGATGTATCCATAAAAACCATATGCTATAATCAATGATTTAGAAATTCATTAGATCTTTCCTTGTAATACTTTTGATACCTAGGGTCGATAATTTGAATTTCTTCAATTTGTTTTAATTTCTCTTTGTTATACTCATTAATTAAAATAAGGTTACTTGGATTAACATCTTTTCCTTCTTTTGATTCACGCTCTTCAGACCACTCTCTTTCTTCTAAAGCTTTCTCACTTTCCAACATTCTAGTAACAATATTCTTTTGTCGATTTATCATTTGCTGATTAAAGCGTCTATTTACTATATCTTCTTCTTGTTTTTCTAAATCTTTAATCGCTTCACTAAGACCATTAGCACCTTTACTACCCTCCTTCAATTGACCTTTAAGTTCCTCCAACTGCTTACGTATTAAAGATTGTTCCGCTGCCATCTTGGCTATTTCCCTAGCACCTAATCCTAACGAACCGTTTTCACCTTCACCACCCTTTTCTTTACCATCTTTATCACCAGGATTAGAACCTTTTTCCATTTGTTCCAACTGCTTTTTAAGCTGTTCTTTCATCTTAGAAAGTGAATCACCAGAACCTGGTTTTGGTTTACCTTTACTACCCGGTTTATCACAAGAACCATCACCATCCTTCATACTTTGCATATCACTTTGCATCTGTTGTAAAGCTTCATTCAACATTAAAGAAAGATTATTAAAAGAAGTCATAGCGTATTGTTGATGCATATTCAACGCAGAAATACGTCTCTCCTGGATATCATCTAGTGCTAGAACATGATTACTATTTATATTTTTAATTTCATCATCTACAAACTTGGCAATCTTAGCTTGACGTTCTGCAAGTTTATAAAGTGAATCAGAAACCGGTTTAAAATCATCTACAAGATTACTTTGTTTTTTAGATAGATTTTTAAAATAAGGATCACTACTCTTAACCTTATAAAAAGCATCGATTAAATACTCCTGACTATGTGATAAAGACACAAGAGATTTTAAAATCTGCCTTAATAAATCAATATCTTCCCCTTGCTGTTCTTCCTTACTTTTATTTTGAGCAGCGTCTAATTGCTTGGCCATCTCTTCCATTTTATCAGCTGCAGATTTCTGTGATTTAGAACTCTCCTTCTTATTACTCTTCTCTAGTTTCTCAAAAGCATTATTCAAATCATCACTCGTTTCGTTGGCCTTTCCCTCCAAATCAGGTAAGGTAAATGGTCTTTTCAAATTCTGATTATCCTCACTCAGTTCTTTCAACTTATCTTTTACATCATCAAATTTTTGATTTAGTTCCTTTTGTTTTTGTACATCTCTACTATCTGCATCTTTCTTCTTTTGAATTTGTTCCTCTAAAGAACGTTGTTCTTCAGCCAAAGACTTAAGTTGGTTTTCAAGATTGTCAATTTTTTCATCCACTTGCATCCTCTTTAGATTTTCAATGGAACGATCTAGATTACGGTTCATATCCTCAGAAGACTTCTTTAAATCTTCCAAAGTTTTATTAACATCTTGCTTTTTATTATCCTGAACCATACTTTGCAACTTATCCAGTAAAGCTTTCATTTCATCATCCATCAATTGTTTGAGTAGTTCGTTTAGCAACTCTTGTTTTTCCAGTAGACTTTTATCTTCTTTACTTAATTTATCCAATTCCTTCGCGTTTTCCTCCAATTCTTTCTGCACATTCTTAGCATCCTCCATCAATTGATTATAATCATTGAATAGTTGCTTGGTTTGATTTTGCAGTTTCCAATCTAAAGACTTACTAGAATTAATATCTCTTTTCAATTTATTTAATTGGTCTTGAAAAGAAAAAATATCTTGTTGCATAGCGGAAAGATTCGTTTGCATTTTATTCTGCATTTCCTCTCTATTTTGAATCAATTCTTCTTTAGAAGGTACTATCAGTTTCGTTTTATTACTAAATGAAGTTTTTCCACCATGTACACAATCATTATCAGTTACTGAAAAATAATACTCGACCACATCATCACTGGCTATCTTTTCTCTTAAAAAATCAACAGCAAACTCAAAAGAAGATTCTAATCCACTGACCTTTTTAACCTCTATAGAATTACTTCTTTTACCTTCTGTGTTAGTAATGGTATAATTAAATTTTAATGATTTAAGGCCATTATCATCCGACACCTTTCCTTTAAAATAACGTTTATAAAGACCCATTGAATCAATAAATTCATCCACCAATATTAATGGATATTCGTCCTTAACCACTTGTATTTGGAAGATAAGAGAATCGAAAACAAAATTGTTATCATCCTTCAATAATACGACTCCACGTTGGTTTGAAAACGCTTTAAAAGATCTACTAAAACTTTTAGATTTATAAGAAACTAAAGAATCATTTAAGTAAAAATCAACAAGGGAGCAATTCTTTGTTAATCCTTTCCATTGAATATAAGAACCTTCAGGAACAACCAAATCTGACACATTAAGAAAACTTTCACTCTTCTTATCAAAACAAGAAGGAAAAGAAACATCGGCTGAAAATTGAATTAAACTAGGTCTATTTTTCACCGAAATAGTATAACTCTTGGAATTATATTCACCTGCTTCAAAATAAAAAAAACCGTTAACAACAGCTTTACCTAAGTCCACAGAATTAGAACCATCACGTTCTTTGGACAATAACTCCTTTCCTTTACTAGACTGAATAAAAACCCTATCCGGAATAGCATCTCCAACAAGAGTTAATCGAAACTTAATATTTTCGCCTTCTACATAATCCCCTCGAAACTGTTCGACAACAAACTGAAAAGGTGCTGGTTTTTCAAACATCATGTTATAGTTAATAATCCGTTTAGATGAATCAACTATAAGAGCAGGTTTAAACAAAATAATACCTCCCAAAAACAAAATACAAGGAATGACATATTTCAAAAAAGCCAAAGTCTTCTTTTCGTCAACAGCCGTTGTAAATTCGACCAACTTAAAAGATTTTGAGCGTTGTTCTATAGCTGCTTGAATAAGATCCAAACTACCACCACTATCTGAGCTACTATCAGACAACTGCAAAGTATTTAATAACTTATCCCCTACTTCTGGGAAATGATTACCAATAATTCTTGCTGCTTCCAAATAATCTAAACCTTTGGCAATTCTAAATAACTGCAATACCGGATAAACGATTAGCTTGCCAAAAACAAATAAAAAAGAAAACAACCATGTGTAAAATAAAATTGCTCTGACCGTAGAGGAAAACCATCCAAAATATTCTAAACCACCAAAAAAAAGTAAGGTAGCACAGAATATTCCAATGCACCAAATAACGCCCTTTAAAACAAGGTTTTTGTAATATTTTCGGATAAAACCATCTATCTGATGGATAATTAAATTAATCGCTGCCATAGGTACGAGTTTGTACAACCTACTAAGTTAAGAACTAACAGCTAATACATATCACAATGATTTAAAATATATAAAAGGAATATGACAAGTTTTCACGTCCATTAATGTAACTTTGTAAAAAATAACAAGCATTATGTCAAAACCGGTACGTGTACGTTTTGCACCATCTCCGACAGGTCCATTACATATGGGAGGTGTTCGTACAGCATTATACAATTATTTATTTGCTAAAAAAAATAACGGAAAATTCATTATTCGTATTGAAGATACAGATCAAACACGATTTGTACCAGGTGCCCAAGACTACATTATGGATGCATTAGCTTGGTGTGGAATGATTCCTGATGAAGGTCCAGGTATTGGAGGAGAATTTGGTCCTTATGTTCAATCCGAACGTAAAGATATCTACGCTCCTTACGCGGATATTCTAATAAATAGTGAAAAAGCGTACTATGCCTTTGACACACCCGAAGAATTAGAGGCAATGAGAGAACAAGCAAAAACAATGGGTATGCCTAACTGGCAATACAACAATGTTACGCGTTCAAACATGAAAAATTCGCTTACATTACCAGCCGAAGAAGTAAAAAGAAGACTTGAAGCAGGAGATCCTTATGTAATTCGTATGAAAATACCGCGTAATGAAGATCTAAGATTTGAAGATATCATTAGAGGATGGGTAACTGTCAATACGAATAATTTAGATGATAAAGTTTTATTCAAATCAGATGGAATGCCAACTTATCACCTTGCAAACATTGTCGATGACCATTTAATGGAAATCACACATGTAATTAGAGGAGAAGAATGGTTGCCATCAGCACCTATGCATGTATTATTATACCAAGCATTCGGTTGGGATGCTCCACAATTTGCGCATTTACCTTTGTTATTAAGACCAGATGGAAATGGTAAATTGTCAAAAAGAGATGGTGATAGATTAGGATTCCCTGTTTTTCCTTGCGATTGGCATACAGCAGAAGGTGAATTATATAGTGGATATCGTGAAAAAGGATACTTCGCTTCATCGTTTGTTAATATGTTAGCATTCCTTGGATGGAATCCTGGAACAACACAAGAACTTTTTTCAATGGAGGAGTTAGAGCAAACATTTACGTTAGAAAGAGTATCTAAATCAGGTGCTAAATTTGATCCAGATAAAACAAAATGGTTCCAGCAACAACATTTACGTGCTTTACCTAATGAAACATTAGCTAAAATTTTAATTAAAAACTACGGAGTAGATTTAGAATTAGAAAGATTAGCAGAAATCATTCGACTAGTAAAAGAAAGAGCTATTTTCCCACAGGATTTAATTGCTGAAGGACAGTTTTTAATCACTGCACCTACTCAATATGATGAGCAAACTGTTTCTAAGAAATGGAAAGAAAATTCGCCTCTTTTGATGACTGAATGGCTAGAAAAACTACAAGCTATAATTGATTTTAAAGCGGAGGAAATAGAAAATCAATTTAAAGCCTTTATAACAGCAAAAGAATTAGGTATTGGTGCAGTACTCCCACTTTACCGTTTACTACTTACAGGACAAGGCGCAGGGCCAAGTATGTTCGAAATTTCAGAATTTTTAGGAAAGGATGAAGTAATTTCAAGAATGACTAAAGGAATAGATACTTTACCGAAATAAAAAATGAAACATACAATCGAAGTTAACGGCATAAAAGTATATGCGTTTCACGGTTGTCTAGAAGAAGAAGCTAAAATTGGTGGTCACTATCGTATAGATGTTAAGCTGACCACTGATTTTACCCAAGCAGCTTTGACAGATGATTTATCAAAAACAATTTGTTATGTAGATATAAATACGATTGTTAAAGAAGAAATGGCAATCCGAAGTAAACTCATTGAACACGTTGGACAAAGAATTTTTGAAAAAATAACAAAAACAATTTCTAACATATACAGTCTGAAAGTCAGCATAGTAAAGATAAACCCACCCATCAATGGAGACGTGGAAAATTGCACAATTATAATAGAGGATACTTTTATTTAAAACTTTTACTTATATTTGCCTTCCAAGTAACGGAAAAGGGTCCTGTGGCCGAGTGGTTAGGCACCGGTCTGCAAAACCGTCTACAGCGGTTCGAATCCGCTCGGGACCTCTAGAGCTTCAGAATTTCTGAAGCTCTTTTTTTTATTCAATATATTACACTATGAAAATAGGATCAGATTTTGATAAAATAGAATTTCAACTTTTTGGCTTAGATTTACTAGAGCCAAATGGATTTATAGGAAACTTACTCATTGCGACCTTTGCATTATACTATGCCAACAAAATAAGAACTTTTGTATCTAACCATCCATTCTACAAAAACTGGATTCTATTTTACATAATATTTGCATTGACATTCTTCTCAGGATCTTTAGGTCATCTGTTCTACAACTACATCGGAATTTACGGAAAGTACCTTTCTTGGTATCTTGGAATCATATTTCCATACTTTGCTGCTCAAGCAATCCTATCTATCCACCAAAATGCCGATAAGCGTAAAAAATTACAAAAATATCCCAAAATAATACTGGTACTTTTTTTATTAACAGAGACGCTACTTCTACTCTATTACGGAAAAAATATCACATCAGAAAAAGGAGTGTTATTTAGTTCATTATCATCTGTTGTTGGAATGGGAATGGTATTAAGTCTGTATGCTGTTTTCTACCAAAAAAGAATCGATTCGAATTTTAAATACTTTTGGATAGCTACATTAATACAAATAGTTGCAGGAATCATCCAAATAATCAAGCTAAATATCCATCCATGGTTTGACAGAAATGATTTAAGTCACCTATTAATTGTCATTTCTTTAATATTCTATTATAAAGCAATACGAAATCTTTATAAGAATGATAGATTTATCACTACGGTATAACCTTTAAACTTTGGTATTTTTGTATCTTATTATTTTCTTTATCAAAACCAATAATAAGATACAAGTAATCTCCAGGAGCAACTTTTTCACCGTATAAATTATCTCCAAACCATTTAAAATCAGGTTTTTCTGATCGATAAACAGTGTTTTGCTTACTATCTAAAATACTGATTGAAAAATCACTGAACTCACCAGAATAACGTATTTTAAAAGCTTCAGGATTAGACAAAATATAAATATTAGGTAGATACGTAACATCTGTTTTTTCAATTAACAATGGTGCAGATAAAACAGTAATATCTTCTACTTTAACATCTACAGATTCCTTAATTTTACTTTCAACAGTACTATAAATTATATCAATTTGTTTATTCTCATTTAATTTAATAGCTGTAGGCGGTATAATAGCTATAGAATCATAATCCTTGGAATCATCCTCCTGTTTAGTAGTTACAAGCGCTGTGATTTTAACATTCATTGCCTTTTCCGAGGATATAGGTGAAGAGGATAAAGCAACTTCCTCTTCCACATTAAATTGTAGATCATTACTATCACTGTCAATGTCGAAACTAGCTTCTTTAATTTCAGTATAAATATTCTTATTACTAGCTGTTTTTCTCACGTTAGATGAATTATCTTTGTTGTAATACAAAATAACACCAGAAATCAATAAAAATGCACTAGAACTTATTACAATACCTTTAATAACTGAACTAGATAATAAAGAGGAACCACTAGAGCCTTGATAACTTCTATTTATACTAGATTCTATTGATGTCCATAATTTAGCATCAACAGGCACTTCTAAATTTTCTAATTTAGATCTGAATAAATCCTCTATGTTATCAGTACCTTGTGACATTTATTTTTTCTAATTTTTTTTGAATGATAGATCTTGCTCTAAAAAAATTGGACTTCGACGTATTTTCAGAAATATTAAGTAAAACACTAATTTCCTTATGTGAATAACCTTCAATTACGAATAAGTTAAACACCGTTTTATAAGTACTTGGTAAAGAATCTAAAACCTTTAATAAATCTGCAGCTTCTAAACCTTCCATAATGAAATTAGATGTACTATTATCTAATAAAGCATCATCAACTTCCACTGAAAACTTGTACTTATTTTCCTTTCTCAAATAATCCAAAGCTGTATTAACAAATAATCTTCTTAACCATCCTTCAAATGAACCTTTAAACTCAAAGCTATCAATTCGCTGAAATAATTTAATAAAACCCTCTTGCAATACATCTTCTGCTTCCATTTTATTAGATGTGTAACGAATACAAACAGCTAACATTTTTGGTGCAAAAAATTCAAATAACATACGCTGAGACTTCGCATTACCCGCAATACATCCTTCTATGACTGATTGTAAATCCATCTCAACTTATTAATACTATGACGCTTTTTAAGGAACTAAAGTTGCAGAAAAATACAATTAGATTAACTTTTTTATAATTTTAACAAACTATAAAATCAATAATGAAAAAATTACTTCTCTCTATTTCCTTCCTATTTATACTAACTACTAAACTACATCCACAAATACAGTTAATTAATAATCAATGGATTGGTTCATTTAATATAGGAAATGAAGAAAAAATAAACTTTGAATTTACCATAAGTGAAAAACAGAAAAACAAATACATCACCATACTTAATGGCAAAGAAAAAATTAGATTGGAAGCACTTAAGCTAGATGAAGATTCAGTTATTGCTAAATTTATAAACTTCCCTACCCTACTAAAATTTAAAATAATATCGAAAGATTCTATCAATGGCAGATGGATCAATTCATTAAAGAAAGACTACTCTATTCCGTTTACTGCTGTTCAATCAAATCTAGAACGAACTAATTTCAATAACAATGAAAAACCAAGTATACAAATAAAAGGAGAATGGAAAACCAAATTTTATACTAAAGTTGACACCACCTACTATTATTCAATCGGTTTATTTGACCAAAAAAAAGATAGAATAACCGGAACATTTCTTACAGAAACAGGTGATTACAGATATTTAGCAGGAAATATATATGCTAATGAAATGGAATTAACCGCATTTGATGGTAGCCATGTTTACTTATTCAAAGCAAAATATGACTCTATTACACAAAAAATAGAAGGTGTTTTTAAAAGCGGTACTCATTTTCATAACTACTTCACAAGTGAACGAGATTCAAATTTTGAATTGAAAAAATCTACAGAAATCACATATGTACAAGAGATTAAACCATTAACCTTTAACATGCTAACTGTAAATAATGAACCAAGAACATTCCATACTGAAGATTACAAAAACAAAGTTACCTTGATACAAGTAATGGGAACCTGGTGTTCTAATTGTGTGGATGAAACACTTTATTTAAAGAAACTAGATAAAAAATACAAAAAGAAAGGTCTTACTATTATAGGATTAGCATTTGAAATAGGAACTACCACATCGCACCAATTAGAAACAATAAAAAATTATCACCAAAAATTTGACTTACACTATCCCATATACCTAGGTGGAAACGCTAATAAAAAATATGCCGCAGAAGTATTTAAAAACATTTTCAACGGCATATTTTCTTTTCCAACAACAATCTTATTAGATAAAACGGGAAATATTGTTCAAATACATACTGGTTTTAATGGTCCTAGTACAGGAAAGTTTTACAAAAACTACACACACCAAACTAACCAGTTAATAAAAAAACTTTTAAAATAGATGCTTAAAGAGGTATCTTTTCAATTCTATTCTGATGTCTTCCACCTTCAAAATCAGTACTAAAGAAGATATCAACCATATTCAAAGCTAAATCTTCAGAAATAAAACGAGCAGGCATAGTTAATATATTGGCATCATTATGCTCACGAGCTAACTTTGCAATTTCAATATCCCAACATAATGCTGCACGAATACCTTGATGTTTATTAGCAGTCATGTTTATACCATTTCCGGAACCACATACTAATATACCTTTCATTCCCTTCGTACTTTCAACTAATTCAGCCACAGGGTGAGCATAATCAGCATAATCTATAGAATCAGAAGAGAAACATCCATAGTCTTTCATTTCGTATCCTTGTGCTTCTAAGTGAGCAATAACAGCTAGTTTTAAATCAAAACCAGCGTGATCACATCCAATAGGTATTACCATAATAGCGTTTTTGATACAAAGGTAAATGCTTTTAACAAAGTGACCAACTTATAAACAAATAGAAGTTTTCAAAAAACATAACTACCTTATAAATCAATACTTATAGAATTAAAAGAATAAACATAAAAAGACATAAAAATGTTAATAGCTGTGGATAAAAATCAAAATCTATTTCTTGCTTTTCTCATAAACCTGTATATACAATTATATAAACCAGAATAGCAAGTGAAAAACAAACAATTTGTATCCGAATTATCAACTCGAAAAAGCATACAAAATGGGTAAAACTACTACCACAATTTATCAACTAAATACAAAACAACCTAAAATGTTAATAACCATTGAAAGTACTTATTTAATAACACTTTAATAAAAATATAAATGTGTAAAAAGCAATAATAACATCAAATAAAATTAAAAACCTAATTAAAGGAATACCATTTATACACATATTAACACTGCTAAAGAATAAAGAATAAAAAGAATTTATATAAATCTTTCTTTTTCTTATTTATATATTCTCACAACAAACAGAAATTTGGTTATTTCAAAAAAAACAATATCTTAGAAGGTATACTCAGGAAAATAAAAAACAACTATTTAAAAATTAGATAATTAGCAATTTAATGCTTCGCAGATTTCATCTACTTGACCTTCAAAAAAGTGCTTACTTACTTCAAAGTTCTACACAACCTAGATATAAGAAAGTGAACAGTTACACAATTGGTTACTTTTTGCTCAGTTTCTTAGTTATTTTAATTACTTCATTACTATTTAGTTATAACGTTATTAACAGAGGAACTTTTGTTGTTGCAATTATTTTTTCTCTCTATATTGCACTACTAACCCTTCTTGCTACTCGAATAAAATGGTTTGATAAATTTTTCATCACTTTATTTCATTTAAGCTTATTCATCACTAGCTTTTTCCTATTTATCCGTTTAGTTCATTCAAATTACTCCAATTATTATCTTTTAAATTTTTTAGGATTAGTTATCGTCTTTCAATTTTTAACTCAACGGTTTAAAGCGTCTTTAATTTATTCTTGTTTTATAATTTCTTTACTGCTGTATAGCTATCTGTTTTTAAATAATCATCAACCAACGTCAAAGCTTTTTATCTTTTTCATTTTTTTGTTAGTTATAGGTGTTGTCAATTTATTTTTTCTAATAAAAGACATGCAATATTTATACATGCGTGATCAAATTGAGTATCTAAAACATGTTAATCATTCAAGCATATACGGATTTGCGCTAACTAGATGGATAAATTCTGAATTCACAGTGATTGAATACGGTAATCAAATGGAGCAATTATTTAAAAACACTTTTAAGGGATTAGACCAATTTCAGTACTTTTTAAATAGTCGATTAGATATTAACGATAGCAATGCTCTTCAAAATCTAGATAGAGATCAACGGTATACAAAGATTATTACTGTTGAAGGTAGTAGATATGAAATTGTTTTTACAAAATTAGTATTGAGATTTAATGAGTTCATAACCTTACATTGTACCGACATCAGTGAAAGAATGCGAGAAAAAGAAGATTTGATTTCGCGGGAGCAAAAATATCGTAATCTCTATAATAAAAATCAAGCAGGAGTGTTTACACTGAATATGGATGGTGTTTTAATTGATTTTAACAACACTTTTAATAGAATGTTTGAAAACACTATACAATTGAATGAAAAGTTCTTTAAAAAGGAGTTTTTTGAAGATTGGGAAGAATTGATGGACATTGTAATGAGTCGAAATAATTTAAAAAATTATCAAACTCAAATTCATATTCAAAAGGAAAATACTAAATGGTTTATTTTCAATTTTTACTATGATGTACAAACCGATTTTATAGATGGTACTGTTGTTGACATAACTGAAGTTCAAAAGGCATCAATTGCCCTTAGACAAAGTGAAGAAAAATATAGATTAGTTTATGAAGAGTCTAATGATGTAATTTTCCTATTAAATGGAGATAGAATAATTGATGTTAATAAACGAGGTGAACAATTATTTGGTATTCCTGAAGAAGAATTACTGAATCATACTTTATGGGATTTATCTAATCATTTAACGCCTGGATCATTAGAAGAAATAAAGAAAATTAAAGAAAAAATATCTATATCTAGAATAACCAAGTTCAATTGGCAATTTAAAGGCAAATTTCAACCTATCGATGGAGAAGTAGCTATAGCGGAATTAGTAGTAGGAAACAATGTTTATCATCAGTGCGTAATACATGATATAACTGAACGGTTATCGACCTTTAAAGAATTAGAAGCAAGAAAAGAAAATTTTCAGAATATGCTCGAAAATATTCCGGAGGTTATCTTTATTATTCATTCCAATAAAATAGTTTATAGTAATGACGAATTTGTTAAGCTATTTAAAAATAAAAATATTGGTTTAAATGAATTATTTACAAGTAAAGATCAAAAATTATTTGAAGAAGCATTAGATTTTCATCGTATTAAAGAAAATGGTTTTCAGAACAAATTAAGATTATTTAGTAGCGTAAATAATGAAGAAACAGAAGTAGATGTAACGATTGTACATACAGAATATGAATATAAAGATTCTTTTTTAGTGATGATGAAGGATATTACACTTCAAAATAAATTAGAAAAAGAACAACTACGTCTTCAGATAGTTCAAGAAGCAAATATTCGTTTAGAAAAAGAAATTAGTGACCGAGTTAGAACTGAAAATAAATTGGAAAATTTACTCTTAAAAACGAAATCTATTTACGATTCATCTTCCAATAATTTAGTTTTAACTTTGGATATAAATTTAAATTTAACCTACTTTAATTCACATGTAAAAGATTATTTTTCAGATTACTTTAAGAAGCATGAAATGATATATGAAGGAATGAGTTTTGATCGTTTTATCAGAAATATATTCAGAGCTGAAAGCATTTCTTTCTTATATGAAAAAATACAAGAGGTGATTAAAGGTGAATCATTCCAATTCGATTTATCTATTGGTTATTTTAATCAACAATGGTTAAATATTTTTGTTAATCCAATCTATGATACTAATGGAAAAATTGCTGAAATATCTATTCTTGCACATGATATAACTAATAAAAAGCAATATGAGAGAGAATTACAAAATTCACTCAAAGAAAAAGAAATATTGTTAAAGGAAATCCATCATAGAGTAAAAAACAATCTACAAGTTATTTCCTCTATTTTGAATTTACAAAGTAATTATATAAATGATGAACGGACTTTAGGTGTTTTGCAAGAAAGTAGAAATAGAATACGGTCTATGTCGCTTATTCACGAAAACCTTTACCGTACAACGAATTTTGCAAGTATAGATTTTGCAGCTTATATAAAAAATCTTGTTACTAATTTACGCACTTTATATTACGATAAAGATACGCATGTGGTTTTTAATTATGAATTAGAAGAAGTGAATTTAGCGCTTGATCAAGCAGTTCCTTCTGGATTGATTTTAAATGAGTTAATTACCAATGCATTAAAATATGCTGTTTTTAAAGGTGAACTTAACGTGATTACTATCTCAGTTCAAGTGATGAATAATTTTATCCAGTTGAACGTAAAAGATAGTGGAAAAGGTTTACCTCCAGAAATGATAATCGATCAAAATGATTCCTTAGGTTTACAGTTAGTTCAAACATTAGTTGAACAGTTAGAAGGAACAATGGAATATAGTTCAGATTTAGGAACTAATTTTTTAATTACATTTGAAATGCAAAATCTCTAACATAACATGGAAAAGATTAAAGTTCTTGTAGTTGAAGACGAATTTATTGTGTCAAAGGATATTCAGAATAGTTTAATCAAATTAGGTTATCTTATTGTTGGAGCAGCTGCAACTGGCGAAAAAGCGATCGAATTAGCATTAAGTACAGAACCAAACATAATATTAATGGATATTATGCTAAAAGGTTCAATGAATGGAATAGAATGTGCAGAGCATATTATTAAGGAAAAAAATCTACCCATCATATTTTTGACTGCTTATGCTGATCAGTCTACATTAGCTAAAGCTATTACTGTTCAGCCTTATGGCTATATTTTGAAGCCATTTAAAGATATTGATTTACATACGAGTATTGAGTTAGCCATTTATAAACATTCTAAAGCGCAAGAATTATTAAATGAACGTAATTTACTCTATAGTTTGGTTGAAAATAAAGAGGTCAAGCAGCAGCAAACCGAGGAGCATATCTTTGTAAAAAGTAATAGTAAACTAGTACGTTTAGTTAAAACTGAAATAGTATTTGTTGAGGCGTTAAAAGACTATGTAAACATTCATACGCTTACAGGTAAGTTTACTATTCACTCTACCATGAAAGATATTGAAGCAAAATTAGGACAGACAGAATTTGTGCGTGTACATCGTTCTTTTATTGTTAGAATGAATCAAATAACGTCCATAGATTCATCTAGTTTAGTTCTAACAAAGGATATGAAGGTTATTCCAATTGGAGGTTCTTACAGAGAAGAATTAAATAATAGAATAAGCATGTTTTAAAAAAAAAGAGTTGGCTTAAACCAACTCTAGATCTATTTGTCTTTTTCTAGGATGAACATCCTTAATTTTGACCTTAACTCTATCTCCAAAATTGTATTCCTTTTTAGTTTTGTTTCCTACAATTCTATAGTTTTCTTGATCAAAATAAAAGTGATCTCCAGGAATTTCTGCCATCGGAACCATACCTTCACACGCATTTTCATCCATACGGACCCATAATCCATGTTCTGCAATTCCACTAATTGTTCCTTCAAATTCCACTCCTATTTTGTCTGCAACATAAATAGTTTGAAAATATTTACTTGATTCTCTTTCTGCTTCAGACGAACGTTTTTCGGTTCTTGATATATGTTTACACGTTTCCTGTAAATTGGCCGTATTTATGCTCTGCTTGTTTAAAGTAGCAAAAAGGATACGATGTACCAAAAGATCTGCATAACGTCGTATAGGTGAAGTAAAATGGGCATAATCTTCAAACGCTAAACCATAGTGACCAATATTAATAATGTCATAAGAAGCTTTAGCCATAGATCGAATAGCCATTGATTGAATAATTGGGTATTCGTTTTCTCCTTTTATTTCATTTAGTAAAGTGTTGATACTTGCCGCAACTGATTCTGACTTATGTTCCTTTAATTCATGGCCAAATTTATCAATAAACAATTTGAATAATTCGATTTTTGAAGTATCTGGCTTATCATGAATTCTGAATACAAAAGGAGGACGTTCCGCTTTAGAAAGATTTCCAATATATTCAGCAACATGTCTGTTAGCTAAAAGCATAAATTCTTCAATTAACTTATGCGAATCTTTAGATGTTTTTACGATAATACCGATAGGTTCTTTTTGGTCATCTAGCTGAAATCTAATTTCTTCAGATTCAATATCCAATGCTCCGGCCTTCATTCTTTCTTTTCTATAATATTTTGCAATATTATTTAGAATATGAAGTTCTTTCTTAAAATCACCTTCAGCGCCATCTAAAATTTCTAAAGCTTCTTCATAGGTAAATCTACGATTAGAATGAATCACCGTTTTTCCAATCCAAGTATCTAATATTTTTCCTTTTGGGGTCATTTCCCAGATGACAGAAAAACTATATTTATCTTCATTCGGACGTAATGAACAAGCAAAATTAGAAAGTTGTTCTGGTAACATTGGTACCACTCTATCTACTAGATATGTGGAGTTTCCACGTTTTTCTGCTTCTTTATCCATTTCTGTTCCTGTTTGAACATAATGAGAAACATCAGCGATATGAACACCAATTTTATAATTACCATTTTCTAAAAATTCAAATGATAAGGCATCATCAAAATCCTTTGCATCAACTGGATCAATGGTAAAAGTGTTAATATTTCTTAGATCAAGGCGTTTTTTTATTTCGTCATTATCTAAATCCATTGTTACTTTTTCTGCTTCATTAATTACATCCGACGGAAATTCCATTGGGATAGAATGATTACATAAAATACTAATCATTTCAGCATCATTGGCTGTCTTTTGACCTAAGCGTTCGATTACCTCTCCATAAGGATTAGAAGCAGTTTTTGGCCAAACATTAATTTTGACCATTACGCGTTCTCCGTTTATAGCACCATTTAATTTTTCCTTAGGTATATAGATATCCGTTCCAACACGTGCATTGTCTGGTACAAGAAATGCAAATTTTTCATGTAATTGTAGTGTTCCTACGAATACACTTCTTTGGCGATTAACGACCTCCAGTACTTTTCCTTCTAATCTTCGTTTTGTTGGTGTCAATTTAACTTTTACACGGTCGCCATTCATAGCTTGTCCTGTAAATTGCTCTGGAACGAAAATATCTTTTTCCAGTTCATCTACAATAACATAACCTGATCCTCGTGCCGTTAGATCCATTATACCTTCGTATATTTCGGCATTTGAATTATAAATAAAGGTATTATGACTTATCATTGTTAGAATTTTACTTTCAGTAAGTTCCTGAAGTAAATTATAGGCTAATTCTCGAAGCGCATTTTCACGTAAATCCAAAATAGTGCACACTTGTTTGTGTGTTAATTCAGAATCTGCATTTTTTTCAAAAAGTTTTACGATTAAAGCATTTAAACTGCCTTTAAAGTTACTTTTCTTTTTATTGGGTTGCTTCGGTTTTTTACTCATATAATGCGAAGTTAACCCCTTTCGTTTATAATTTACTCTTAATTCACTACTTTTATACAATATTTATAGATAAAATAAAAAAAATCACATGAATCCAAAAATAGAAGCAGCATTGAACGCCCAAATTGAAAAAGAAGCGAATGCATCTCAATTTTATTTATCCATGGCTTCTTGGGCCGAAAATAATGGATTAAGTGGAACTGCACAGTTCATGTATACGCACTCTGATGAAGAGCGTTTTCACATGTTAAAAATTGTGAAGTTCGTTAATGAACGCGGTGGAAAAGCAATAATACCTTCTTTGGTACAACCACCTCATGATTTTAAAGATTTGGAAGATTTATTTTCTCGTTTGTTAGCGCATGAAATAGGTGTTACTGAAAGTATTAATTCACTTGTTGGGTTATGCTTGGACGAAAAGGATTATACAACAAATAGTTTTGTACAATGGTATGTAGCGGAGCAATTGGAAGAGGAAGCATTAGCACGTACTATTTTGGATAAAATTAAATTAATTGGTAACGATAAAGGTGGAATGTACTCGTTTGACAAGGATTTAGAAAATTCTACTATTGGTGCTAATACTAATAGTTCGCCAGCAAAATAACAAGCGTTATTGACTAGTAATGTATAGATTTTTTAGCTTGCTACTTATGCTGTTTTACTTTTTTGTAAATGGCAATTGTTATGCGCAAAGCTTTTATAGATTTAATAATTTTTCAATTGATCAAGGGTTGTCTCAAAGTACAGCCCTTTTTGTATTACAAGATGATCAATATGCAATTTGGGTAGGTACGCAAGATGGTTTAAATCGTTTTGATGGTAAAACATTTGAAGTTAAGAACACGCTTAACACCCCAGGCTTGTCTAATAACTTCATTCATGCTGGTGTGAAAGATAAAAATGGATATTTATGGTTTGGAACAGGGAATGGTTTAACCTTATTTAATCCCAATTTAGACAAATTCCAAAATTTTAGACCTTCAGAAGAAACATTTAGTATAGAAGATTTAGCCGTTGATAATTCAGGTAATATATGGATGGTGACTACCAATTCTGGTGTATGGAAGTTTGATTACGTGTCTAAAAAATTTAGTAATCTAAATGCTATATTTAAAACGCGATTAGGAAAAAAAATATTTGTAACCACTAAAGGAGAAGTTTTATTAGCTAGTGATGAACCGTTGTTACAAGTTTATAATGTATCGAGTAATAAAAGCATTGAAATTGAATTAAAAACCAAGTTAGCTAATTATCCGTTAAGGGTTAATTTTACAACCCAGATAGGTGATGGAGAAGTATATTTAGGTACCAATCAAGGAATATTTTTACTCAATTTAAAGACCTATAAAGCTATTCCTGTTTTTAAACAATTGGATGAAAAATATGGAATGTTGAATGTCACTGGAATTATTTTTGGTGACCGGGATGAATTATATGTATCAACAGCAAATGAAGGTTTAATTATCATTCAGCCAGATGGTACTTTTATTAAAATTGTTAAGGATGAATTTCAGCGTAATTCACTGATCAGTAATGAAATAAATCAATTATTTAAAGATTATTTTGATAATATTTGGATAGCAACTGCAAGAGGTATTTCTTCTTTTCACCCAACTTATCAAGGAATTTTAGGTATTTCAAAATCTTGGGATCTAGATCATGGTTTAGTATCGGATAATATTTGGAGTATTGCCGAAAATTCATCCGGACGCTATCTATATATTGGAACCAATGTAGGGGTGTCAAGATATGATAGATCAGATCGAAAATTTACACATTTTACCAAGCCTAGAGAATCTAGTGCATTGGAAAATCTAGTTTTAGCTATACAATGGATTTCTGACAAGGAACTTTTGATTGGATGCGATGATGGACTTTTTAGATTGACTATAGATGGTGGCAAATCAATATTTAAAAAACTTGATTTTATACCTGAATATATCAACAAAATTCATTCCCGTATTTACAAATTTCAACATTTTGATTCTTCTTCTTATTTTCTAGCAACTAGTGGAGGTGCATTATTCATTGATTTAAAAAACAAAACTTACAAGAGCTTTACACATAATCCTAAAGATAAAGCCAATACTATTCCCCCTGGTTTTTGTCGATTAGTTTTTAAGGATAATGAGGGTACTATTTTATTTGGGACGGCTACTGGTGGATTATCGCAATTATTAATTGAAAATGGAGAGTTTTTTATTCGACCTATTGCAATTAATACTGAATTGTTAGCTGTTTCTAAAAGTTATATAACTAGTATTTTACAATTGGATAAATTTACTTATTTGCTAGGAACAGGTGGAGAAGGTATTATTGTATGGAATAAAAAGAGTAATTCATTTAAACGTTATGACGATAGGGATGGTCTACCCAATTCTGTTATTTATTCAATGCTGAAAGACGATTATAATAATGTTTGGATTTCTACTAATCAAGGTTTAAGCCAGTTCAATACTTCGACTGCAAGATTTACAAATTATAAGGAGATACATGGATTATTAAGTAGAGAATTTAATTTAGGAGCTAGTTTAAAATCTCGGACGGGTCAATTATTTTTCGGAGGAATAAGTGGATTAAACTATTTTCATCCTCAAGCTTTAATCAATTTTGATACTAAGTTAGAGGTAGTTTTAAGTAAACTATTTGTTAATCAAAAGCAAGTGTTTCCGAATGACGAATCGGGCATTTTAAGTAAAACATTTTCTAAAACAAATGAAATAGAATTGAAATATGATGAACGAAGTTTTACTATTCTTTATCATGTTTCGAATCTAAGTTTTCCTGAATTGGTAAATTTTAAATATCAATTAATCGGTTCAGGTGAACGTGAAATTAATATAGGTAACTCTAACGAATTGCGTTTTAACTCTCTTCAACCTGGCGATTATATTTTGAAAATATATGCGCGCTATGGACAAGGTGAATGGGTATCTAAACCAAAGGTGGTGTATATAACGATTCTTGCTCCTTTTTGGATGACTTGGTGGTTTTGGACTATTATTGGAGTACTCCTGATCGTTACCATCAGATGGATTATTAAAAGTAGAATTAAACAAGTTAAAATTGGTCAAGTAAAATTAGAAATGAAGATTGCTGAACGAACGTATGAAATTCGTCAGCAAAACATAAAAATTGAACAACAAAAGAATGAATTAGAGCTAAAAGGAGAACAACTGGAAAGAGAGAAAGAAAAGTCAGAACGACTACTGAGAAACGTTATACCCGATACTATGGCCGATGAATTACTCGAGAAGGGTAAAGCAAGTGCACGCGCTTTTAAAGTAGTATCAGTAATGTTTACCGATTTTGTTGGATTTACCCACTTCGCTGACCAAATGGATCCATCTGCATTGGTTCAACAATTAGATATATTTTTTAAAGAGTTTGATCAAATTATCACCAATAATGATTTAGAGAAAATTAAAACCATAGGCGATGCATACATGTGTGCCGGAGGGGTTCCTGTTCGCAATAATACGAATCCAATTGACGCTTGTTTGGCAGGATTACAGATTCAAAATTATATGTTGCATTTTAATAATCACGCTAAACTAAATGGTCAATTAGAATGGAATTTGCGACTTGGTATTAATACAGGAGAGGTAACGGCTGGTGTAATTGGAACGAGTAGATTAGCATACGATGTTTGGGGATCAACTGTTAACCATGCGCAACGAATGGAGATGATGGGTAAACCCGGAAAAGTGACCATCACTCAATCTACTTTTAATTTCATCGAACCTTATTTTGAATGTACTTATATGGGGGAGGTACCTTCCAAATCCAAAGGTATGATCACAATGTATCAAGTAGATAGAATTAAACCGGAACTTTCTATAAATGGGGAAGGTATCTTTCCAAATGAACGATTCCGAAAAATCTTCTATTTATATAATTATAGCACTATAAATTACAATAAAGCAGAACGTTATATAATGAAATTATTGGAAGAAAAATTAGATCCAAAATTGCATTATCACAGTATTGAACATACTAGGGATGTTTTAAATGCGGTTGAACGTTTAGCTTTATCAGAAAATGTAACCGATGAAGGTTTGTTTTTATTAAAAACAGCTGCATCTTATCATGATGCTGGTTTTATCGAACAATATGATAAAAATGAACCGATTGGTGTCAGAATGGCTTCTAATATTCTTCCAAGATATGGTTATACTCCTGAACATATTGAAACCGTTAAAGAATTGATTTTTGTTACTACTATTCCTCATCAGCCCAAAAGTCATTTAGAAGCTATTTTATGTGATGCTGATTTAGATTATTTAGGACGTTCTGATTTTCATGAAATTTCGGATCGGTTAAAATTGGAATTACGGGAACACGGAAAAATCAATTCGGATCGTGAATGGGATCAAATACAAGTAAAGTTCTTTAGGTTACATAAATATTTCACAGCTTCAGCTAAACAGCTTCGAGAATCAAAGAAAGAGGCTAATCTAAAGGAAATATTAGCACGAATAGAGAAAGACGATTATAAGGACTAAAAAACGGGTATAAATGCATTTATACCCGTTTAACAATAATTACAGTGTGTTAGTTAAATAAACCTTCAATTGGGTTTACAACTAGTACAGGAATATTTGCAGTATTGTTTAGTAAGTAGGTTTCAGAATTGGCTGTAGCAACCCCAAAAAGATTGTTTTTATTCATGTTCATAAAAGCTATTAAGTCCGAATTTATAGCTTTTGCATGTGTTACTATTTCTCTATCAAAATTTTGTGTAGAGGCAATTTTAGTGGTAACAGTAATATTGCGTTCTGCAAAAAAGTTATTAGCAAATTCTATTTTACTAGCAATTTGCTTTCTTAGTAGTGGATTTGGTTCATCAGGTGTGATCAAATGAACTTGAGACTTGAAGTACATTGCTAAATCGGCGACAATAGCCAATTTTTGTTTCGTTTCTTTATTTAAATCCAATGGGACAACAATGTTGTCATATTCCGTAATTTTTGTGGTTTTTTCTTGTACAATTATAAATGGAACATTCGAATTAGTGACTACTTTGAGTGCATTACTTCCAGTTAGATGTTGCCATCCTTGGATACCATGCGTGCCCATAAAAATTAATTCTGCATTGTTTTCGGCTGCAAATTCACCAATATCTTCAAAGATATTGCCAATTCTCACATGTGGATGAATAGCAATAGATCCTTTTTTTGATTGTATGATGGCTTGTAATTTAGCTTCCGCGCTTTCGATTTCTTTCGCTTTTGAAACGACATGCAATAATATAATTTGGGCTTGAATATTTATAGCGGTTGATATCGCATGATCTAACGCAACGTCGGCTACTGATGTAAAATCATGTGGAACAACAAATGTTTTTGTTTTCATTCGTTTTTTTGTTTTAGCTATGGTGATTCAAATATGACAAAAAAAAATCATTGTTATGTCGTTTAATTGTCAGATTCAGTTTTATTTTTTAATTCTTTTATTTTGGTAGGTTTTTAATATAGAATTAGCGAGCACAGTAATAATTATGACAGAGGAACCTATATAAAATTTAGGACCTACTAATTCATGTTCATTTAGTATAAAAATTGCCAAAATGATGGTATACACGGGTTCTAGGTTTATGCTTAATGAAACAGTGAATGCACCTAATTTTTTCACGACATTTATAATGGTAACAAAAGCAAAACTAGTACAGATTAATCCAAGAAATAGCAGCCACCAAAAGTCAGAACTTGATAATGCAATGTAATCCCAATTTAGTTTATTAGTTATTGATAATAAAGCGGTTATAAATATAAATCCGATAATCATTTCGTAAAAAGTGATGATAGGTGTTTCAATAGATTGAGATAATTTGGCGTTAGCCACACTAAATAGAGCCGCCAAAAAAGCAGAAACTAAACCCAGTGAAAGTGCTGCCATTTCTTCCACTTTTAGGTCTGTTGAAACGTAATAGATACCAAAAATGACCACAAGGCCCATAGAAAATTCAGCCCATGAAAATTTCTTTTTCATGATAATTGGCTCAAGCCAAGTAACGTGTAATGTGACAGTGGATAAACAAAGTATTCCTAATGATGCAGTAGATAGTGCTATAGTTTGATAGAAGGTAATCCAATGTAAACTAGTAATGATTCCAACTATTATGAGGTAAAAAAGATGTTTTTTATTCTTGACTAGAAAAGGTATCTTCAGATAATAAATATAGCAAAAAAGCCCTATGGCTGCTATAAACACACGATACCAAACAATCACTACTGGATCAAGGAGTATTAATTTGCCAAGGATTCCTGTAAATCCCCAAATAAAAATAGTAAGGTGAAGTAAAATTTGATTTTGGTATTTCTGCAACATTTGAAATGTAATAATGCCGCAAAACTAAAGAAAAAAGGACGATTCAGAGAAGATTCGTCCTTTTTACATTTTTATTATTTTAGAAGTTTAGAGCGCTTTGCATCAATTTTTCTTTGTTGTTCATCTAATTTTGCATTAGATAGGTCTAGTTTAGCGTGTGCTGTTTGAGCTTTCAAACCATCCAGTTTTCCTTTGCTTGTTTGTTTTTCTATTTTACTTCTTTGGTCACTAATTTTTTTACGATTTGCATCCAATTTGTTTTGAGTGTTATCCAGTTTTGCTAGACTCGCGTTTACTTTATCTGCTTCTTTGGCTTTTTTCTCCGCTTCTTTAACTTGTTTTTGAGCTTCTTTAGCTTGTTTTAAGGCATCTTTATGCGCTTTTTCAGCTTCTTTCTGTGCTTTTTTTGCACTCTTTTGATCTTGTAAAGCTTGTTTTTTAGTAGCTTCTTGCTGTTTCGCTTCTGCTTTTTGTTGTTTTAATTTATTTTTAGCATCACTTAACTCTTGTTTTTGAGACTCTTGGACAGATTTAGCCTCTTTTTCCATAGACTTAGTTTCTTTTTTATTATTTTCCAATTGTCCTTGTACAGGTGTTCCAGCTCTTTCTTTTGCTCCCTCTATTCGTTTTTGAGCTTCTTCTTCACGTGCTTTCTTTTCAGCCTCTAAACGCGCAGCTTGTTCTTGTTTTTTCGTTTCTGCTGCTTGTGCTACTTGTTTAGCTTGTTCAATTTGCTGTGCTGCTTGTGTTCGCGTTTGTTCGGCACTTGTATTTAATTCTGAAGCTGATTGTTGTAGTCTTTCTTTTTCAGCTAATGCTGCTGCTGCTGCTGCTTTGGCTTCATCAGCTCGTTTAGCTTGGTCAGCTTCTTTTGTAGAAATCTCGTCAATTGAAGATGATTTAGCTTTTAGTAGAAAACTATACGTTTTTCCTGATTCTAATTTTATATCCTTTTGTGAATCGCTTGAATATAAAGCGTGTGTAACATCTATACGTACTAATTCGCCAGCGTATTTCGCAACAGTAATATTAACTTTTCCGTCCGCATCTGATAGACCTGAACCAATTGCCATATTATTATGTGTTACTTTAACTAAAGCGCCAGTTACAGGTTTATCTTTACTAGTGATTTTTACTGTAAACGATACATTGTCGTTTTCGATATTTTCAATAACATCCGTTTTAACTTCAGCAGGAGAAAATGCAAATGTTGCCCCTGATAAAATCAAAGAAATTAGAACTATAATCTTTTTCATTTTATATCTTTTGATTCAAGATACGAAATAAATCAAACAATTTCAACAAAGAAGAAGAGTACTAACATATTTTTGATTTATTTTTACTGATGCTTTTCTCTAAAGTTGCCGGTCAGGATTATTTAAAAAAACATTTTATCCAAGAAATAAATTCGGGTAAAATTTCGCACGCACGCCTATTTTTAGGTCATGCGGGTTCAGGAACTCTTCCATTAGCACTTGGATTTGTTCAATATTTATTTTGTAGAAACAAAGGCAGTGTTGATAGTTGTGGACAATGCGATCAATGTATTAAAGTTTCCCAATTACAGCATCCTGATTTACATTTTTCTTTCCCAACCGTCCAGGCTGAAGCCAAATTTTCAAGGGAAAAATTACCAGAATGGAGAAAGCAAATAACCGAAAATCCTTACTTTAATTTAAAAGACTGGGTAAGTGTTATTGATCCGAAAGGGCGAAATGCGATAATTGGTTCAGAAGAAAGTTTAGAAATTGTAAAAGCACTTTCTCTAAAGTCTTATGAAGGATCCTATAAAGTGATGATTATTTGGTGTGCTAATGACATGAATGTTACAGCAGCCAATAAATTGTTGAAAATTTTAGAAGAGCCACCAGCAAAAACTCTTTTTATTTTAATTGCTGAGACTGAAGATACTATGTTGAAAACCATTTTATCGCGTACACAAATTGTTAAAATTCCTCGATTAGATACGGACGCAATTGCTGCTTATTTGCATCTTAAAAATAAGATACCAATGACGACAGCGAGTAATATTTCAACTCGTTCAGAAGGTAATTTGCGATTAGGCATAGAAATGGCGGAGAATAACGATATTAATGGTGACGAATTAAAGGAGTTTATTCAATTTATGCGAATTTGTTATAAAAAGGATGTAATTGCAATGTTAGAGTGGTCTGACGCTATGGGGAGTGAGGCTAGAGATAGACAAAAGTCCTTTTTACATTATTGTTTGCACATGTTTCGTCAAAGTATATTAAAAAATTATACACAAGATATTTTAGTGAGATTGACAGATGATGAAACAGATTTTTTAAAGAATTTTGCTCGTTTTATCACTGGAAATAATATTATAGATTTTAATGAAACATTTAATAATGCAATCTATCATATTGATAGGAATGCCAATGCGAAGATTGTACTTACTAATGTTTGTTTCAAGGTAATGCGATTCATTCACTTTGCTTAAAATAAAAGGTTATTAATTTTAAGTTGGAATTGTTAACTTTACAAGTAATAAATTAAGAAAAATAGAATTATGGGTTGTTCAAGTTGTAGCTCAGGAGGAGGAACTCCACGTGGGTGCAAAAATCATGGTACCTGTAGTTCTGGCGGATGTAACAAATTAGAAGTTTATGATTGGTTAGGAAATATTACACTTCCTCAAGGTCAAGAAGCTTATGATATACTAGAAATTCGATTTAAAAATAGTCGTAAGGCATTTTATAGAAATTCGAAAGGATTAGACCTATATATTGGTGATGTGGTAGTGGTAGAAGCTGCTCCAGGTTATGATGTAGGTGTGGTCTCAGTAATTGGTGAGTTAGCCAGAATTCAGGTCAGCAAAAAAGCTCCAAATCTCAAAATGAGCGAGGTGAAAAAGGTTTTGCGTGTTGGTAATCAAAAGGATATTGATAATTGGCAAAAAGCAAGATCTTTAGAGAAAGATGTGATGTATTCTTCCAGAACCCTTGCGGTTAATTTGGGACTACAAATGAAAATTTCTGACGTTGAATATCAAGGAGATTTAACGAAAGCAACTTTTTACTACACAGCGGAAGGGCGAGTGGATTTCAGACAGTTGATTAAAGACATGGCTGAAGCCTTTAAGATTCGTATCGAAATGCGACAAATTGGTGCTAGGCAAGAAGCTTCTCGTTTAGGCGCAATTGGTAGTTGTGGTAGAGAGCTTTGTTGTTCAACTTGGTTGACAGATTTTAGATCAGTATCGACTTCAGCGGCACGTTATCAACAATTATCATTAAATCCTCAAAAACTTGCGGGTCAATGTGGTAAACTCAAGTGCTGTCTTAATTATGAATTGGATATGTATTTGGATGCTTTAAAAGAGTTTCCAAAAAATGATGTTAGGATTAATACATCTAAAGGATGGGCCAATCACATTAAAACAGATGTTTTTAAACGTCAAATGTGGTTTGCATACTCGGGCGAAGCAGCTATAGGTTCAGGTCTTATTCCATTGTCGCCAACACGCGTCAAGGAGTTAATTGATATGAATAAAAATGGTGTTGTACCTAAAGATTTAAACGAGTATATTGAACAAGTTGAAGTCATCGTTACACCTGATTATGAAAATGTTGTTGGTCAAGATAGTTTAAATCGTTTTGAGCATACTTTTAAAGGAAAAGTAAATCCGAAGAAGAATAGACGAAAAAAAATTGTTGGTAATGCAAACGACGTTTCTATTGTTAATCCTGTTAATAATCCAAGAGTGGGGGATAGCACGGAAGGAACAGATAGAAAACCACGTCCAAGAAAGAAGAAGCCGGTAAATCCGAATGCGACCGTTACGAATCCAAATGCTCCAAATGCTCCAAAATCTGTTAACCGTCCGCAAGCTGCGAAAGGAAATGGAACTAGGGAAGAAGGACGCAATTTATTAGAACTTAGTAAAACTAATGCGATAAACAAAACGGTAGATTCTGCGGAAGCGGCAGGATCTAAAAAACGTCCAAATAATAGAAATAAGCGTAAACCTCGACCTTCTGGTGGACAAAGTCCAGAAAAGGGAGGGCAGGTGAACGAGTCAAAAGGAAGTACGCCCAATTCGTCAACCAATGAATAAATATTTTTTTTCCATTCTAATTATAATTTTAGGGCTTACTTCTTGTTCTAAATCGTCTTATTATGAAAAGATATATTCATTTAAAGATAGAGTTTGGAACATGGATGAGATTGCTACTTTTGATGTTGATTTCTCGGACACAAGTGCGATTTATCAATTTAACTTGACTATCCGCACAACTACGGATTATCAGTATAATAATTTATGGTTTTTTTGGACTTCAATTACTCCAGATGGAGTGGAAGTTAGAGAGCCATTCATGATTAGGATAACTGATGAGGTAGGTAATTGGTTAGGAAAGAAAAGTGGTTCGATGGTTGAAAATCAGTTGACCTTTCAGCCAAGAAAAATTGCAGTTCCAGGTAATTATAAATTCAAATTAGAGCAAGCTGTCACTACAGATGTGATTGATGAGGTCGTTGATATTGGATTAGTGATTCAAAAGAAATAACAAAAAAGCCATTCAAACTGAATGGCTTTTTTGTTTAACTGTATTTCTAAAATTACTTTTTTTCAGCAGATACTATTTCTTTTTGAAGAAGGTTTTAATTTTATCCCTAAATAGAAATAAAATAATCAAATAGGGAACAGCCATTAAATAGAGTATCCCATAATTGATATTACTACCAAAAGAGGATTCATCAGCTTCTGTTGCTTGTTCCATTACCAATTTACATTGCGAACATCCTTGTCCGTAAGCCAAATCTACTATTGTTAGTAGAATCAATAGAAGGACCATCTTTTTCATGACCTAAATTTACAAATTATAAAGATATAGCGTTTCAAAATAACAGAACTTTAGTCTTATCGCTAACGTTCTTAAGTGGTGTAGTGCAGAAAACTTTATTATTTTTGTTTTTATGAAAAAATGGATTTATTCAACTTTGGTGTTATCTACTTTTTTATTTGCTAGTTGTAAAACTGAAACGGCAAATAGTATTACCCCTAACACCAATTCTATAGATAGTTTATTACAGCTTTATCCTGACAGTGTTAATCTGCTAGTCTATAAAGCGGAACAGTTGTCTAGCGATTACAAATATTATGAAGCTTTGGAGTTTGCAGCTAAAGCATTTCGTTTAGATACGAATAATTTAGAATCTAGACATATTTATGCATCATGTTTGAATAATAAAGAGAATCGTTCTTTTGCGGAAGTAGCAAACGCACAACGCCATTTTCAATATATTTTGAAACGCGACCCTAAAAATGTTGGGGTAATGGTTGAATTAGCAACTACATTTGGTTTTATGCAAGATTTTGATAGTGCCTTTAGTCAAATTAATGAAGCTTTAAAAGTTGATGATAAAAACAGAGATGCTTATGTTTACAAAGGTACGCTCTATAGATCAACAGGAAAGATAGATCTTGCTAAATCCTCTTATGAGACGGCCATTCAAATGGATCCTAAATACTATGAAGGTTATATCTTTTTGGCTTCGATTTATCAAAATGAACGCAATCCTGTTTCCTTAGAGTATTATAAGACTGCTTATGAATTAAAACCAATTGATGAATTGTTGTATGCTTATGCATATGCACTAGAAGATTTTGGTAAAATAGAGGAGGCTAAAAGTTATTACCGTAAACTAGCGAGTTCAAGTAATGGAAACTATGGTGCGGTTGGTAATTTTCATTTGGGTTGTGTAAAGCAATTGCGTGAAATGGAAATAGATAGTGCGATTTATTTTTATACGGTCGCCGTTGATTTAGATAAAGATTATTTGGAAGCGTATCACAATAGAGGTATGTGTTTCGAAGAAAAAAAGGATGTGCAAAACGCAATGTTTAATTATTTGGAAGCGTTGAAGGTTGATCCAGAATTTGAGCTTTCTAAAAAAGCGTACGAGCGTATCCGAAAACGTTAAATGAAAAATCAAAAATTAATACAATTAGTAAGTGATTTAGCGATTCCAGTTCTAGGTTTTTATTTTTGGGATTGGAATTTATATTTTATACTCCTTTTCTTTTGCCTTGATATGATAGGCGGTGAGGTCATCTTATATTTAAAAGCGAAGAAAATTAAGGAAGTTCAAGTTGATTCTCAAACCAAGTATTGGAAATCGTTTCAATTTATTAGTTTTCTACTTTTAGCTTTGAATTTGGTTTTTATTCATTTAGGAATGTATGCGTACCATCCTGATTTTAATATTTGGAAAGAAGTACTTGCTTTTCTAAACTATAAAGAGATGGGTATTCAGCAAGGTTATGTTCTGATACCTCTTATCGGATTGATGGTTTATACGCAATACAAGGCTACTTTTCTTTTACCAGGTAAGCAATTTTTAATTCCTTTTAAAGGTTTGTATAAACGCAGTTTTCGGTTAAAATTTTCGGTTTTAATATTTACTGTCCTTGTTTCTTTATTGGCATCAACCGTTCAAGCAAGTGAGGCTGTATTACTTTGGGTTATTTTAATTCCAGTTTCTATTGTGAATTGGTTGAATAATGAAGATTTCTGATTATTTGTCTGTTCTTTTGATCCACCGAGGAAGCATAATTGCTCCAATAAATAAATATGGAAAATAAGATATTAAACGCCAGATAATAGCTAGTACGACTAAAAGTATAGCGGACTGGGAGAAAGGGGCTAAAAGCTCACTAAATGCATATTCAGCCACACCGCTTCCGCCAGGTGTCGGACTAACAAGCATAAAAATCCATAAAACGAATTGTTTCCCGAAGATTAGAATATTATCAAAGAAAGATAATGGTAAAAATGCATTTAAAATTGCGTTTATTACAAAATAACGGCATAACCAACTGCCTATTGTACTTAAAAAGCTTTTTATCCAAAATTTTGGTTTCTCATTTTTTATTTCAAGTGAAGCAATTTCTATTTCAGTGCCTGTTTGAATAGCTGAATCTTTCCATTTTTTTAGAATAGGTAGTCTAAAAATTTGTTTTAAGAGTTTGCTGATTAAAGTAGGGTATTTAAAAATGGATAATGCCATTAAGATGCAAAGTAAAGTGATAACGGCATATCCACCCCAGAATATGACAGATGTCGCCATAGATGCGGTGGATTGTAACGAAAATAGATCTTTATTAGAAATAAAAAGAAAGATAAAAGGAATTAGAATTACGTAAAAAAGGTTGTCTAGCATAGTCGCAATTACGACGATAGCTGTTGATCTGCCTAATGCAATCTTTTCTTTCTTTAAAATGAACATCGCAACTGCTGCTCCTCCCACAACTCCAGGTGATAAAGCGGAGGCAAACTCCCAAATCATTATTGTGTAAAACGATTGTTTCCAAGTAAGTTGATTTTTCGTCAAAATTCGTATCCGAATCATGTAGAAAAAATCTCTTCCTATCATAAAAAGAATAGCCAAACCTAGGTACAGGAAAGCTTTTGTGCTCCAATCCATTGTTTTCAGAGAAGACAAGAAATCTATGTCGGTATAGTCGCCCGATAAAGTTGCGATAAATTCATTTTTATCTTTTACGCCATCTTTATTTAAATCAACCCAGTTGTAATTTCCCGTACCAGAATCGACTGCTATATAATTATGTTGATTGATTGCCCGATAAAGTAGAACTATAGAAATGCTTAAGCCAATGATAATTGCCAACCATACTTTCCATCCTTGAAAGTTCTTTGCTAAAACATCTTGTTCTTCGTTATTCATCTATTTTCGTCGGTTCTAGCAGTACGTCCATTTCCCAATTCCCACGTACTTTAACTGGTGTAGAGTACATTTCTATTTGTTCTGGTTGGGTTAATGTTTCGAAATTCCCAGTGTCCCATCGTCTATTATTGTTGTTATCCAATATGATTTTGAAGGTATATTCACCTGGTATTAAGTCTTTTAATTGTACATTTTTAACCTTGTCTAAGTAGAATGTTTGGACTACCTTATTAGCTTTAATTACATCTAATATAATAGGAGTTTGGTAATAGCTAGTGTTAATATTTAATATACCGACTTCGTTTTGAGCTAGTTTAACAATATTTACGTTTAAAGGTAAACTTTTCCAATCAGGATCTACATTAACTGCTCCAATGGCAATTTCCAATTTCGATTTCAAGTAATTTGTTTTCGGCATAAAATAAACCTTGTTTCTATCAATGATGTACTCAAATTCAATTATTGACGTATCTGCAGTATTTATCCATTTGATTTTAGTGGTGTCAATGGAATAGATAAAACCAGTTGTTGTTATTTGTAAGGTATCTTCGGAGGTTAGTTCTTTTGCGCCTTCTGTGAGTTTAAACGTTTTTTGTTTTGTGGTTGGTACACGTACCCTCGAACTGTCTTCCCATTCACCGGTTATTTTTAATCGATTAGATTCATTTGCTATTCCAAAATCATAAATTGCTAAACTGTCATATTTGAAATAACGCATTTTGGTTGTATCCAATTCTTGGCCATTAAACAATATATTTTTCGTCAGTAATGGTCTATTTGCTCCTACTAAAAAAGTTCCAGGTTTTTCATATTGGAAAGTTGTGATATCTGCGGGTAGTTCAGGTTGAAAAAAACGTAAAGTAACGGTGTCTTCTCCTTGAGGAATTGTTATGGGTTCCACGTGAAACGCCATTTTTTCGGTTTTTCCAATTTTTCCATCTCGATTTGCATCATCAAAAGCTCGGAGATAAAAAGAACCTTGTTTTAGGTATTTAAATTGAACTTTCCCTTGATCACTTTGAGTAAAGTAAAGAGGTCTAAGCGAATCTGGATGCTCGAATAATCCAACGGTAGCTCCATTAACCGGTTGATTATTAACAGCATCTACTAGGTAGCAATTGTATTGAAGAGAATCTATAACTTCTCCTGTTGAAAAAACATATTGCATGATGCTGTCTTTTCCTTCATGTATATCTTTTACGGCACGATTAAGGAAAATAGAATAAGTTGTATTTTCTTTTAATTCCTTTTCAAAAGTTAGGCTTAGTTTTTTATCTTTTAATTGTGCTTTGATAGGGCTGTGATTCGGAACCAAAGTGATGTTTTGCAAAGGATTGTCTAATTTGACAAATTCATCAAATGTAAATTCTATGCTATTAAAATTAAAAAATACGGTCTCATTGTGTGGTTTTAAATCGACAATTTGAGGAGCGATATCATCCTTTGGTCCACCAGATAAGCTTTGGACTTGTGCACAACCGATAAGAAAAACTGCAATAGCGCTTGTTAGAAGAATTTGCTTAAACATTGGCACAGTTGAGTTAGATATTTAGCATCAGTGTCGTCAAAATCATTTAAAAGGTCACTATCAACATCGAGAACTGCAACTACTTCATCGTTTTTAATTATAGGGATTACTATTTCACTTTTAGAGCTCGCGCTACAAGCGATGTGACCAGGGAAAGCCTCTACATCAGGTACCAATTGTGTTGTTTTAGTCTCCCATGAAGTACCACAAACTCCTCTTCCATATTTTATAGTGGAGCAAGCTATAGTACCTTGAAAAGGACCTAATTCTAATTGATTGTTTTGGACAAGATAGAAACCAACCCAAAAAAAGTCAAAACATTCTTTAAGCGCTGCTGTCGTGTTTGCTAATAAACCAATTAAATTCTTTTCACCTTCAATTAGTAGGTATAATTGGGGTAATAATTGCTCGTATTTTTCTGCCTTAGTACCAGAAAATGTAAAACTGCTTTCTGCCATAATTTGTGTTTAATAACAAAATTGGCTTTTTTCATTTGAAGTTGCAACTTAATGGCTTTCTTTAAATTGTTAAAGCTCCTAATTAGGATCATTATTTTGTGTTTTCATTTTTTTTTAATAAATTAATACAAACTAGATTTATTATGCAAAAGCGAATATCATTTGAATCCCTATTATTTTTAGATATAGAAACTGTTCCACAAACTTATAAAGTGGAGGATATGGATGATTACACAAAGTATTTATTTGCAAAGAAATCTAGAGTATTTGTAGATAAAGATATATCGGAATCTGAATATTTGGAATCTTTGCAATTTGCGTACAATGAGAAGGGAGGTATATTTGCCGAATTTGGGAAGGTTATCTGTATTTCAGTCGGGTTTATTACGGAAAGAAGTGGGATTAAACAGCTTTTTGTTAAATCCTTTAAACATGATGATGAAGAGACTCTTTTGAAGCAATTCAAAAGCTTGTTAGAGGATAAGTATAATTCACCCTATTCTGTTTTGTGCGCCCACAACGGAAAAGAGTTTGATTTCCCGTATTTATGTCGTCGTTTCCTTATAAATGGGATTGAACTTCCTAATATTCTCCAAATATCAGGTAAAAAACCATGGGAAATACCACACATTGACACGATGGAATTATGGAAGTTTGGTGACTATAAGGCCTATACATCTTTAGAATTATTATGTCATGTTTTTAACATACCAACTTCTAAGGATGATATCAACGGTGCTGATGTTGCAAGAGTATATTACGAAGAAAGTGGGTTAGATCGTATTGCTAACTATTGCAGTAAAGACGTTGTTGCTTTGGCGCAGTTATATTTAAGGTTAAATGCTTATTCTTTAGTTGACGAAGGAGAAATATTCTTTAAATAGATAAACTTTTTTGTAAATCTGTCAAAAAATCGCTCATCGTATTAAAATGATAATCAGCTAAAATGAGCTTTGGTTCCGGCTGATGAGTTTTTTCGGGTATGCAAACTACTTTCATTTTTGCGGCTTTTGCTGATACAATGCCATTTAACGAATCTTCTATTACTAAACACTCATTTGGTTGTACATATAAGGCTTTTGCAACTGTAATAAAAACTGCGGGGTGAGGTTTTCCATACTCTTCCCTTTCTGCAGAATGAATAATCTCAAAGTACCCTCTTATTTTAAGTGTGTCCAATACAGCGTAAATAAGTTGCTCATAGGAAGAAGAAGCTAAGCCAACTTTGTAATTATGTTTAGCAACGAAATTTAATGTTTCTAATACGCCAGGAAGAGGAGTTGCTTTTTGGCGAATGAGCTCATCCATCTTGTCTATTATTCGTTTTTCAACTTCTTTTGGTGTAACGTTTTTCCAACCAATTTTAGTATACCAAAATTCAATTACTTCGTCAATTCTCATTCCAGCTGTGATTGCAAAATCCTTCCTTTTTAATGGACAACCAATAGCATGAAACACTTCTTCCATTGCATCTTTCCACAAGGGTTCTGTATCGGTTAAAGTTCCATCCATATCAAAGATGATAGCTTTAAATTGTTGTTTTATTTGCTCCATTAAGGTATGTTTAAGCGAATTAGTTCGATTTTTTGATCACTGACTTGTTCAATCGTTAATTTATAATTGTTTATGATTAAAATCGTGTTGCTTTCAGGAATGGATTCTAGCTCATCAATCACTAAACCTCCAAGAGTTTCGTAATTTTCTGATTCAGGTAAAGATAGATTGTAGGTGTCGTTGATATAATTGATTTCTGCTCGAGCTGAGAATAGTAATTCTTTGTCAGAGATTCGCTCTTCAACCCATTCATCTAAATCATGTTCATCTTCAATGTCCCCAAATATTTTTTCGATTACATCTTCAATCGTTACAATTCCAGCCGTACCACCAAATTCATCAACAACAATTGCTATGTTTCCGCTTTGTTTTGCGAATTGTGTTAATAGATGCTTGGCAAATGTTGAGCTGGGCACATAAGATATTGGTAGCAGTATTTGCTTGATGGAAAGAGGTTTTTTAAAAAGTTCAAATGAATGAACGTATCCAATTATATTGTCAATTGAATGGGTGTAAATTAATATTTTAGAGAGTCCAGTTTCTATAAATGTTTTATGCAGTGTTTCAATTGAATCATGCAAATCTAAAGCAATAATTTCTGTTCTAGGAATCATGCAATCTCGTGCACGAATACTAGAAAAATCGAGTGCATTTTGAAGTATTTGAACCTCGTTGCCTAATTCGTGTTTTTCATCAATACGTTCATTTATATCATGAACATATTGTTCCAAATCGATTTTAGAAAAAACCTTCACGTTATTTTTAGTATCTGCTCCAAATAAGCGCATTATTAAGTGACTTAATCCAACGACCAACATAGTCGGAATGTAAAGAATGTCATATAATACCCGCATTGGAAAAGCTAAATATTGAAGCGATGTATTAGGGTTAATTTGGAATATAGCTTTAGGTAAAAATTCTGCCGTTACTAGTACAACAATTGTTGATATAACAGTTTGGGTCAATAAAATAACACCTTCCTCCGTTACACCCCAGCCTATAATCACAGGGTTAAGGAGTTTTGCGAAATAAATTCCATATAAAACTAGAGCTATGTTATTACCGAGTAATAACATAGCTATAAATGTTGATTCGTTTTTGTAAAATTTATTAAGGATTTTACCTTTTACTGTCCCCTTGGATATATCTAATTGTACTTTTAGTCTATTAGAATTTAGATAGGCAATCTCCATCCCGGAAAAAAAAGCCGATAACAATAAGGTTATGAAGATTATAATCAGGTCGTATTCCATTTAATTGTAAATTATAAGGCTACATCAAACCCAATGTCTTTTCTAAAGTAAGCTTTTTCAAATTCGATATTTTCTATACTTGTATAACTTTTTTCTAAAGCGCTAGCAAGGTTTTTCCCGTAAGATGTAACAGCTAAAACGCGTCCACCATTTGAAAGTACCGCAGGTCCGTCTGGACGAGTTCCAGCATGGAATACGATAGAATTTTTAATGGTATTTAATCCAAATATCTGTTTTCCTTTTTCATAGTCTTCAGGATATCCACCAGATACCATCATAATAGTAGCTGCACTTCGGTCATCAAATTGCACATCTCTTTCTGATAACGTTCCACTTGCTACACCTTCAAGTAAATCAATTAAATCTGATTTTAATCGTGGAATAACTACTTCTGTTTCCGGATCACCCATTCTACAGTTATATTCTATAACAAATGGTTCATTTTTAACATTTATTAATCCGAAGAAAATAAAACCTTTGTACGGAATGTTATCTTGTTTCAAACCTTTTATAGTAGGTATGATAATTTGGTTCTTAACTTTTTCTTTAAAAGTTTCATCCGCAAAAGGTACAGGTGATATTGCACCCATTCCACCAGTGTTTAGTCCAGTATCAGCTTCACCAATTCTTTTGTAGTCTTTTGCTTCTGGTAAGAGCTTATAGGATTCTCCATCGGTGATGACAAACATAGAAAGTTCAATTCCTGATAAAAATTGTTCAATTACGACTTTCGACGAAGCGTTTCCAAATTTTGCATCTTGAAGCATTGCTTTTAATTCATCTTGAGCTTCTTGTAAGTCATTAAGTATTAAAACTCCTTTTCCTGCTGCTAATCCATCTGCCTTTAACACGTATGGAGGTTGCATGGATTGTAGAAACTTATATCCTTCTTCTAAATTATCAGCTGTAAAAGTCGCGTATTTTGCCGTTGGAATATTATGTCTTTTCATAAATTCTTTTGCAAAATCTTTACTTCCTTCTAGTTGCGCCGCTTCTTTCTGCGGTCCTATAACAGCTATGTGTTTAATTTCTTCATCAGCTAAAAAGAAGTCATGAATTCCTGCTACCAAAGGATCTTCAGGGCCAACAACAACAATATTAATGGCATTTTTCAAGACAAATTCCTTAATTGCTGTAAAGTCTAAAGGATTCATGTCAACATTCACACCGTGTTCTTTAGTACCTGCATTTCCAGGTGCAATGAAAAGTGAGTTTAATGTTGAACTTTTAGCTAATTTCCAAGCAATTGCGTGTTCTCTTCCTCCTGATCCTAAAAGTAAAATATTCATAACTTATTGAATTATATTAATTCTCTGTTTTATTGTGACCGTATTGTTGTATTATTTTACTAGTTGATTTTTGTAAAATATTTTAATGGATTAATCTACTTGTATTAATAAATAGAAGATCATCTTTTTATTTTAGTGATTCTGACGTAATACAACTGGTAATCTTGAGGACAAATTTACTACAATTCAACCGATTTAGTAGTGTTTAAATGTTGAAAAATTTAAATATGGTCATCAGTAATATGATATACAAAAATGGTATTGTAAATCGGTTTAGGGGTTTATGTGTTGCTGCTAAACTCAAACCAAAAGTTAAAGGTATAGCTAGAACAACGCTATTATCAAATTTCCCATTGAACATTAAATCTACTCCGATGTGAAAAACACCAAATAGGATCCAAAAATATTGAACCCTAATTATTCGTCTTATTCGAACGTTTATCTTTTGTAACCGTGCCTTAAACCCAGTCCATGCAAATAATAGAGCAAGCACAGATACACCAATGGGTAGGTATTGAATGAAGGTTAGGTAAATGTTTTCATTTTGTATGATGTAGGTGTCTTCTAATGTTAATTTTTTGATTGATAAATTAAGATAGAGGGCGTACAAAAATGGAGTTAAAATTCCTGCCGTCAGTAAAACAAATTCTTTAACTATAAAGGGACGAAAGGTCCACAACATGATATAAGCTAAGATAATAAATGGATAGTAGGATGGTATAAGACAAATTGAAATACCAACAAAAAGACCAATGTTAAAAGCTTTTTGTCGTTCATCTTCCTTCTGATTTAATGAATAACTAGCGGCGAGAGCAAGTAGCAAAAACGTTTGAGCAATGGTCGTTCCACTTAAATAAACTGAACTTTCAAAAAAGATAATTAATGTGATATAAATCAAGGACGGAACAAAACTTTGTTTATCTAAGAACTCATTTTTGTTAAAAATCCAATTGATTAAGATTGAATTTAGTGATAAAACAAAAGTATTTAATGCTAGAGCAATCCAACTTGAAAGTGTATAGTTTCCAAACCAACCAAGATCTAAATCTAAACTAGGTGGGTTGGTTAAGAATAAAGCTTGTGCTAAAAGGTATCCCAGGATAATCAAAGGGGTAAGCAACAAAACAATCGGATGATTTTTGGTATAAACAAAATACATAGTACAAAAGTAAAAGTATTATTGATGCATTCTATAATTCACATGTTTTCTATAAAAAATCATTAAGAATTGGTAGAATAGCCCTTATTCATTTTGTAGGTTGGAATATTATTCTATTTTTGCTTTCACTAATTACGCTTTTAAGCTAAACTCTTAAATAAGAACGAATATGACAGAATCAACTAGATATTCAGACACTGAACTCGAGGAGTTTAGAGCATTGATCAATCAAAAGTTAAGTGACGCGCAGGAGGATCTCAAGCTTCTAAAGGCTTCACTTTCGAATAATGATAATCACGGAACAAACGATACGGGACGTACATTTAACATGATGGAAGACGGTGGAGATACACTTTCTAGGGAAGAAGTAGCCTCTTTGGCGTCTCGACAAGAGAAGTTTATCCAAAATTTGCAGAATGCTTTAGTACGTATTGAGAATAAGACGTACGGAATTTGCCGTCAGACAGGGAAAAAGATTAGGAAGGAAAGATTAATGTTGGTACCCCATGCTACCTTGAGCATAGAGGCAAAAATGAGTAATGAAAAATAATTGGAAAAAGCAATCGCTGATTGTTGGTGCTTTAATAGTAGCTATTTTAATATTTGATCAGTGGTTAAAGTTTTACGTTAAAACGAATTTTCAGATAGGTGAAGTTCGTCCTTTATTTAATAACTTCTTAGTTTTAGAATATGTCGAGAACCAAGGTATGGCGTTTGGAACTACTTTTGGTGGAAAAATGTGGCATAAGTTAGCATTAAGTATTTTTAGGTTAATTGCTGTAACGGCGATGATCATTTACTTTATACGCTCTGCAAAGAAAGGTGTCAAATTTGGTTTTTTATTGGCTCTAGGGGCAATAATTGCAGGTGCTTTCGGTAATCTTTTGGATTCTATGTACATGGATTATGCTTTTACATACGATCAGTGTCATCCTTTTAACATTTCTAAAGGGTCTGGTATATGGGTGGACTGTGAGTTTTGGGGGCCAATGGAAACGAAGCCGAAGGGTTTTCTTTTAGGGAATGTAGTAGACATGTTTAAATTTGATGTGTATTGGCCTAAGAGCTTTGGTAGTTTAGCAGGTAGTCCTGTTTTTCCTGCAATTTGGAATGTAGCAGATTTCTTTATTTCAGCAGGGTTAATTGCGATGATTATCTGGAATAAGAAGTTCTTTCCTAAAACTTCAGCTGATAAAAAGTAAAATTAGCCCTAGATAAACGTCTATAATAATATTTTGTAAGGGATGATACGCTTTCTTTAGTCGTATTATATGAATCACATATAGTATAAAAAGTAAGAGTATCATCTCTTTGTTTTTATAAGCAAAAAGATTCAAAGCAAGAAGTACTACTAGCGTTAGTATGATCAAAAGTTTCACTATTCTTATTTTACAAAGACTCCAGTTTGATTCTTGTATGTCATACGCCCAACAACTTAATAGAAGAATAGAAAGCAGTTTGGGTAGAGTTGGATGAGTATAATAATGTTCTTGTAACCAGTTTATGGGCAATAAAAACGACCCGAGGAATAGAAACCACACAAGTACAATTGTTAAGGATTTAGTCCACCAATAATCACGAAGTCTAAATTTCTTTGTAGGTAAAATGTAGGCTAATGTAAGGAGAACAGCTATTAATCCGGCTAACCATTGATTACAACTTTTAGGGTAATAAATTAGTAAGGGTAGTAAAAAAGGTAAGGTTAATACTATTTGTATCCACTCTGTTTTTGAAAGGCGCTTATTTTCATCTATTTTTCGAATTAAGGTATATCCTATAAATGTGAATCCGTATGGGATAAGATATTGTATTGGGTCAACCTTTATTTGATAGATTGTTGCTAGGCAATGATAGAAAAATACAGCTGTTAAAGCGGTTATAAAATTGGCAAATCCTCGTTGAAAGAGAATATTTCCCATTAAATTAAATGCTTGTAAACGGTATCGATTGAGATATTTTCTATGCACTTACAAATGTCTCCTTTTTGGCAGCTTTTACATTCCGCATCGTAAACTAAAGCAATTGCTTTATGACCAATAGGTTGCCATCTTCCTGGATGTATCGGTTTTCTTGAAGAGAATAAACCAACTGTTTTTATCCCACAAAATGCGGCGATGTGTAGTGGTCCTGTCGAACAAGCGACTAATCCAGCTGCATTGCTTATTAAATAGATTAATTGTTGTAAAGTCAATAATCCTGTTGAGTCGAATATAAAATGATTTTTTGGAAGATATTTTCTAAATAATTCGCCTTCTTTTTCGGTACCTGTGAAAATAACTTTTTTGCCGTTTTTTATTAATTGGTTTGCTAAACTTATATACTTTTCAATTGGCCATTCTAAAGCGCTTCCTTGCGATTTTGGGTGTAAAATGTAATATGGTGTATCCGTGTTTATAAAAGTCTGTACAGAAGCAGGTAAGTCTACTTTTTTCGGTTGAAAGTAATGAGTTGTTGATTGTATCGTTTCCAATGTTGGGAAAATACCGATTCCAAGCTTCTCTGCTAATTTATAGTTTAACTGACTTTCATGTAACTCCGATTTTTTACGTGTGAAGTTAGGTCTGATCGTGCAGGTTAGCCAATGATGAAATCGGTGTGAAGTTCCAATTCGGTTTGGGATGGCTGCTAATTTTGCAATTTGACCGATTCGTTTATTTGGAAAAACATGAATTACGGTGTCAATGTTTAAGGTTTTCCATTCTTTAGCGATTTCCGAATCTGTTTTTTTTCCTAATTCGCTCCAATCCAAAAAAGTATCAATAGCTGTAAAACTTTGAATGACATCTTTTGTGTAAGATTTACCTAGAAATAGGATTTCACTATTCGGAAAGCGTTCTTTTAATGCAGCACATAAAGGTAAAGTCAGAATAACATCTCCGATGCTATCAGTACGAGAGATCAATATATGCTTGGGCGTAATCATTTGTTACGATTTAATTCTAATAATTTGGTGTATTTTCTATAGGTTGCAAATGCACTTCTTCTAGAGATTATCCAACCGGTTTTTCCATCCAAGAAGCCTAATTTTATAAAAAAGCTTTTAATAAATTGAGCTATTGTTTTAGTGTATATCGTGAAATAGTTGGTGGATTTACCTTTTTCAAAAAGCTCTTTGGCCGCAATATTTCCAAAGTATTCTATTTGTTTATAATGTTGTTCTGCCGTGTAGTAAGAATAATGTAAAAGATCTCCTTGTAAAAAGCCAATTGCACTATTATCCACTAATTCTAATCGATCATGCGGGTTTACACCTCTCCATTCGGCATTCGATTTTTTAACTAACCTTAGTTTTTTATCTGGATACCATCCACAGTGTTTAACCCAATGTCCACAATAATAGGTCAAACGATTAAATTCATAACCTAATAATTTGGGGTTGGATTTTATGTTAAGAATGGATTTGGTCAATTCATCCGTAAGTGCTTCATCAGCATCTAGTGATAACACCCAATCGTTTTCGGACAGCTTTAAAGCTACATTTTTTTGTTGGATATGGCCTTCAAAAGGGTTTTCTACAAATCGTACATTGGGGTAGGACAGGGCAATTTCTTTTGTTTTATCCTTTGAGTAAGAATCAACAATTAGAATTTCATCTGCGACCGGAAGTAGGGATTCAATACATCGAGCGATATTTTTCTCTTCATTGAAAGTAATTATCGCTGCTGTTAATCGCATCATAATTATCTCACTCTTAATTTTTGACCTAGTTGCAATCGTTCTATGTTTACACCAGGGTTAATACTTTTTAATTGAGTAATTGTCTTTCCGTGTTTTTGTGCAATTTTCCCGAATGTATCTCCCGTTTTTACAACGTAATATTTGGTTTGATTCGTTGCCGTTGCACTCGGTGTATTTTGAGTTGGTGTAGATGCTACAACATTTTCGGTTCCTTTTCCTTCGATCTTTAATCTTTGACCGACATATATACTTGTTTTTGTTAATCCGTTTAACTGCATTATATTTTGGATTGTTGTTCCATATTTTGCAGCAATACTGTTTAATGTTTCTCCGCTATTTACTTTGTGATAAAAGGTCGAACCTGCTGTTGTTACAGTTGGAGTTGTATCTACTTTTACAATAACGGTATCACCTTCTTGATTTATTTCTACTATTTCCTTTGGTTCTTCAACAATTATTCGTGTTGGATTATAAATGGATTGTTCTAAAGCGTATAAAGAGTCTTCAAGAGTCACCAGTTTTCCAATTGTTTGGATAGGTCCGTATAGACATTGCTTAGGTTCAGTTTGAGGAATGAAATCTGTTTTATAGACCGGGTTTACCGCTTTGATATCATCACTGTGCCAATTAACTAATTTAGTAATTGTTGACATGTGTACAGCTTGATTTAGGCATATTGTATCCATCTCAGCAAAGTGAATCGCTGCTGGTGCAGGAACAATGTTATGTTCTGCGTGATAAGTCAACAAATAAGCTGCTGCAACAAAGTTTGGTACATATCCTTGCGTTTCTTTCGGTAGAAAAGGTCGTACTTCCCAGTAAGTAGTTTTGTTTCCTGAACGACGAATTGCTTTGTTTACATTTCCAGGTCCTGCATTATAGGCAGCTAAAGCAAGATTCCAATCATTATAAATATTATGTAATTGTTTTAAATATCTACATGCTGCATCCGTTGCTTTCTCGGGATCCATTCTTTCATCTATGTATGAATTTTCTTTTAATCCAAACATTTTACCTGTTCCGTACATAAATTGCCATAAACCTAATGCTCCAGCTCTTGATTTAACTTGAGGGCGTAAACCACTTTCAATAACAGAAAGATATTTTAATTCTAATGGCAAACCATACTCAGAGAGTTTGGCTTCATACATATCAAAATAGAGTTTACTTCTTCCAAGTACGATACGCGCAAATCCGCGACGATTTTTAGCAAAAAAACGGATTGTATTTAGGTTCGCTTCGTTACATTCGAAACTAAAAGGAGACGTTTTGTCTAAAGCTTTTAAACGTTCGCAATAAACGTCATCTGAAAAGACAATTTCTTCATCTGCTTTGTATCCAAAGGATGCTATTATCTTGTTGTAATCTTGCCCTGTTGTACGTGCGTATTCAGCTGCGTACATTGCGATGGATTGCTCCACTGTATTTACAAACTGATCCGAATTATATTTGATCGGAGTAGCGTGTTGTGCAAACACATGACATCCTAAGAGTGTAAAAACGAGAACAATATAGCGCATATTAAGCAGGCTTGATTATTGATTTTGAAATAGCAAACAATCCTTCTTCATCAAAAGGTCTTGCCATTAATTGAATTCCGTAGGGTAAACCATTGGAGTGATTACCATAAGGTAAAGAAATAGCTGGATGTCCTGTTAAATTTGCATGTACTGTAAAGATGTCTTGTAGGTACATTGCTATCGGATCTTTGATTCCTCCAATTTCAAATGCTGTTGTAGGTGTTGTAGGCATTAAAATGAAATCATTTTCTGCTAATATTTCATTTGTTTTGTTTTGCAACACACGACGAACCTTTTGGGCTTTTGTATAATATGCGTCATAGTATCCGTGAGATAGAACAAATGTTCCAGCCATTATACGACGTTTTACTTCTGTACCAAATCCTTCGGAACGAGACTTCTTATAGGTTTGTTCTACACCTTGTGCGTCCTTACTTCTATAGCCAAAGTGTACACCATCAAAACGAGAAAGGTTCGAAGATGCTTCAGCTGTAGTTAACACATAATAGGCCGGAACCATGTACTCTAAGTATGGAAAAGAAACGTAAGTAATTTCATGTCCTTGATTTTCTAGATCTGAGATTAGATTTTTTAAACCGTCTAATATCTCTTGGTCGATCCCTTCTGTTTCAAAGCTCTCCTTGATGACAGCAAATTTCTTTTTTCCTTCCGAAACTGCGACTGAATAATTTGCTACAGGTTGAGACGATGAGGTTGAATCCATTTCGTCTTTACCAGCCATTATTTCCAGAACGATGGCAGCATCATCTAAGTCATTTGTAAAAGGTCCTATTTGATCAAAAGACGAGGCATATGCAATTAAACCATAACGGCTAATTCTTCCGTATGTGGGTTTAAATCCATATGTCCCCGTGAGAGATGCAGGTTGACGGATTGACCCGCCTGTGTCGCTACCTAATGATAATGTACACAAACCAGCGGATACAGCTACAGCCGACCCACCTGATGACCCACCAGGAACCTTAGTGTTATCCAAATTATTAAGCACGTTGCCGTAAGCTGAGGTTTCGTTTGAACTCCCCATAGCAAACTCATCACAATTTAAACGTCCGATAATGATTGCGTCTTCATCGATAAGTCGTTGGACAGCTGTTCCAGTAAAAAGGGATTCAAAACCTTCTAAAATTTTAGAAGATGCTGTAACTTGGTGTCCCTTGTAACATAAATTATCTTTAATGCCTATTACCATTCCAGCTAGACGTCCTGCTGTTCCATTTTTGATTTTCTCATCTACTAGGCCTGCTTGGTGCAAAGCTGTTTTTTCAAAAACTTCTAAAAATGCATTAAGGTGTTTTTGTTCTTCTATTTTTTGAAGATAACCCTCAACGATGGATACAACAGACTTACCCTCAGTAAGGGCTGCCTTCACTTCTCTAAACGTTCGATACATGAAAATGTGCGCTTATTATTTGTTTTCTTCTTCTTCTTTTTTGTCTGCCGCTTTCGATGCGTCTTTGAATTCTTTAACCCCTTGACCTAGACCTTTCATTAGTTCTGGAATTTTTTTTCCTCCAAATAATAACAAAACCACTACTAAAATAATGATCATGTTTTGCATGCTTACTACTAATCCTAACATATGCTTATGTTTTAAATAACCTTACAAATTTATATAATATTGTTCAAATTCAATTTGAATGCAGTCTTATTATTGCTTTTATGCAAAAATTTGATCTAAACATTTCTTAAAGACATTTGCCGCAGTTGTTAAATCATCTGTTGAGTGAACAGCTGATATAAAACCTACTTCATAACCACTTGGTCCGATGTAGATTCCGTTATTCAATAATTCCTGATGGAAGTTTTTGAATTTACTCATATCTGGATCGATTTGGTCGGCACGGTTAATGGTTTTGCATCCTTCAAAGTTTAACCAATAGATTGAACCAATTGTGACCATATTAAAATCATATCCTTTTTCTTTCGCGTGAGCGTTGATGTCAGCTACGAAAGCATTTGTTTTTTCTTCTAAAGCTTCATAAAAACCAGGTTTAGCGCACTCTGTTAACTGTGCAATTCCAGCCGCCATTGCTACTGGGTTTCCTGATAACGTTCCTGCTTGATAAACGTTCCCATCTGGAGAAATTTTCGCCATGATGTGGTTTTTTGCTCCATAAGCACCTACTGGTAGACCACCACCGATGATTTTCCCATAAGTAACGATATCTGGAGTGATTCCATAATATTCAGCTGCTCCACTGAATGCAACGCGGAATCCAGAAATTACTTCGTCAAAAATCAGTAAGCTGTTGTATTTTGTACATAATTCACGCAATTGCGACAAATATTCTTTTCCTTGTAATAAAAGACCATTATTTGCTGGAATAGGCTCGATAATCACACATGCGATATCTGCTCCGTGTTCAGCAAAACATTGTTCCAATGCAGCAATGTCATTTAAAGGTAACACTAATGTTTCGTTTGCAAATGCTGCAGGTACACCAGCAGATGAAGTTTCTCCAAATGTGACTAACCCTGAACCTGCTTTTACAAGCATAGAGTCGGTGTGACCATGGTAACAACCTTCAAATTTCACCACTTTATTTCGGTTGGTAAAACCTCTAGCCAAACGTAAAGCAGACATTACTGCTTCTGTACCTGAAGATACAAAACGAATTTTGTCAATATATGGATTTCTAGAAACGATTAAATCTGCTAATTCATTTTCTAAGCGAGTAGGCGCACCAAACGATGCTCCATTCCCTAAAACTTTAACAATGTTTGCGTAAACTGCTGGATGATTGTGTCCTAAGATTAGTGGTCCCCAGCTTCCACAAAAATCAATAAATTCATTATCATCCTCATCCCAAACACGAGAACCATTTCCTTTTTTTATAAATAAAGGTGAACCGAATACTGAATTAAACGCACGAACAGGTGAGTTTACTCCTCCTGGAAAATAGTTTTTAGCTTGCTCAAATAGTTCTTCAGAACGTTTTCTAGAAATAGATGGGTTTGACATGATTCTTTATATTTTTTACAAAGATACAACTTTCGAACCAAGAGGGGTTAATTACTCTGTCATGATATCGTCATGCGCTGTTAGAATTTAGTTATTTTTATACCCACAGATATTGTTAGCTATGGAAAACACGCTTGAATTCGCACGTCAAATGGATGCGAAAGACCCCTTAAATACCTTTAGAGAAAAATTTTATTTTCCTTCTTTTATGAAAGAGGGGATGCTTTATTTCACTGGGAATTCTTTAGGATTACAACCTAAATCAGCACGTGAGTATATTCTGAAAGAGTTGGATACTTGGGCACTCTATGGCGTGGAAGGACATTTCATGGGCAAAAATCCTTGGTATGCTTACCACGAACTTTTGACAGATAAAACAGCGAAAATTGTTGGTGCATTGCCTGAAGAAGTGGTGGTGACACATTCTTTGACAACAAATTTACATTTGTTGATGGTTTCCTTTTATCAACCAAAAGGAAAAAGAACCAAAATTTTATGTGAAGCAAAGGCTTTTCCGAGTGATCAATATGCTTTGGAATCTCAAGTTCAATTTCACGGTTTAAATGTAGAAGAGGATTTAGTTCATGTTGCTCCACGTGAAGGCGAACACTTGATTCGTGAAGAGGATGTTTTGGCAAAAATTGCTGAACTAGGGGATGAATTGGCTTTGGTGATGATGGGAGGTTTAAATTATTACACGGGTCAATTGTTTGAGATGAAAAAAATCACAGAAGCAGGTCATAAAGTGGGTGCTTTTGTTGGGTTTGATTTAGCACATGCTGCAGGAAATATTAATCTTCAATTACACGAATGGGGAATGGATTTCGCTGCGTGGTGCGGATATAAGTACTTAAATTCATCTCCAGGTGGAGTTTCTGGGATGTTTGTTCATGAGCGTCATCGTTATAATCCGAATTTGCCTCGTTTTGCAGGATGGTGGGGTTATAATAAAGAAACGCGTTTTGAAATGAAACCCGGTTTTGATCCAATTCCAGGAGCAGAAGGATGGCAATTAAGTAATGCGCCTGTTTTGGGAATGGCTGCTCATTTAGCATCTTTAGAAATATTCGAAGAAGCAGGAATGGAGCGTATTGGAGCAAAAAGAGATCAGCTAACGGCTTATTTGGAATTTGTGATTGAAACAATCTCTACTGAAAATAAGGAAAAAGTAACGTTTGAAATTATTACACCAAAAGATAAATCTAAACGTGGATCTCAGTTATCGATTTTAGCACACGGACAAGGGAAAGCTCTTTTTAACGCATTAACAGAGCAAGGTGTGATTGCAGATTGGAGAGAACCTAATGTTATTCGGATTGCACCAGCACCATTGTACAATTCTTTTGAAGATTGTTATTTATTTGGTCAGGCGTTAGTTAAAGCAATTCAATAATTAGAACTACTTACTATGAAAAATATAACTATTGTAGGAGCTGGACTTGTAGGGTCACTATGGGCCGTTTTTATGGCGAAAAAAGGATATAATGTACAGGTTTTTGAATCTCGTACAGATATTAGAAAAGCAGATATTTCTGCGGGTAAATCCATCAATCTTGCCTTGTCTAATCGTGGTTGGAAAGCATTAGAAAAAATTGGAGCTACTGCGCAAGTGAAGGAAATTGCCCTTCCAATGACTGGTCGTATGATGCACGATTTGGCGGGTAATCTTACTTTTCAACCTTATGGAAAAGAGGGGCAAGCGATTTATTCTACTTCGCGAGGTGATTTGAACGGGATTTTGTTGGATTTGGCGGAAGAACAAGGAAATGTAGAGGTTTTCTTCAATCACCAATGTGTGGATATGGATCCAGTTGCTGGATTTGCAAAGTTTAAGAATAGAGTTTCGGGTATTGAAATAGATGTCAATTCTGATTTAATCTTTGGTTGTGATGGAGCGTATTCTGCGGTTCGTTATTCGGGTTTACAAAAAGAAGATCGATTCAATTTTTCTCAAAACTACATTCCAGACGGATATCGAGAAATTTTACTTCCGGCAAATGCTGACGGAACACATAAATTAGATAAAGGTGCTTTACACATTTGGCCAAGAGGTCGTTTTATGTTAATTGCTTTGCCGAATGAAGATGGTTCTTTCACATGTACGTTGTTTATGCCGCACGAAGGAGGTGAAAACTCATTTGATCAAGTAAACACAAAGGAAGAAGTGGATGCATTTTTCAAAACTACTTTCCCTGATTTTTACGATTTGATGCCTGATATTGCTGACCATTGGGAAAATCATCCACTTTCATCATTAGCGATTATGCGTTGTTATCCTTGGCATAAAGGAAAGACAGCTTTGATGGGAGATGCAGCTCATGCAACGGTTCCGTTTTATGGACAAGGAATGAATGCTGGTTTTGAAGATTGTACCGTGATGTTTGAGTTGATGGAAAAACATGACGAAGATTGGGAAGCAATTTTTGAAGAATATTCTGTTCTTCGCAAACCAGATGGTGATGCGTTGCAGGATTTATCTTTATACAATTATATAGAAATGCGTGATTTGGTTGGTGATCCGATGTTCTTATTACGCAAAAAAATAGAAGGAAAGTTTGCAACGCAATATCCAGAATTGTGGATGCCGTTGTATTCACAAGTTACGTTCAGTGATATTCGTTATTCGGTTGCGTTCGAAAGAGGGCAGGTTCAACGATCAATCATGGATGAAATTATGGCCCTTCCGAACATTCAAGAAATTTGGGATACGGAAGAAATAATGGAAAAAATTAAAGCGAAAGCATGAAAAACAGCGTATTGGCAATCGTTTGCCTTTGTATGAGTTTATCGGTTTTGGGACAACGTGATTTTACGATGCGTTCCAAAAAGAAATCTGCTGCATTTGGCGAGATGGATTTAAATGAATATATCCCTCACGGATTGCAATTTAGCATTGGACCTAATTTGATGTGGCATTATAAACCACGTGTAGAAAGTTTTCCAACGCATGGAGATTATTCGAAAGAAGTAACAACATCTCGTGGGATTTTACCCGGTTTTAATGCTGAAGTAGGGATGCTTCATTTACCCAAACGTTCCAAGTTGTCTATAAAGTTGAAATACATTTTTATTAACTATATCGATTGGGGATTAGGAATCAAATTTTTGGGAGGTACCGAACGCATATCCATTAATTACCTAAATGACCAAATTGTAACCTACGCAACAGAAGATGCAAAAGGGAAATTTTATAACCCTTATGTTTATGGTCATTTTACAGTCCATAAGAATTTTTACATTGGTAAGAAGTTCTTTATCGATAATGGGTTTGGATTTAATTTGAACTATAATTTGAGTAAAAAACAAGACAACGAATATGTTGATTTTGTAAGTGCAAATACAAGTAATCCGACTTATTTTCATAAGCCATTTGTTGCGCATATTCACTATGAATTAGGTTTTGGAATCCGATTAAATCGAAGAAGTATGCTCGTTCTTTCTGCCCAAACACCCATTTTCGGAATTCATGAATGGAGAAAAGGTGGAGCTGCAATGAAGACGTTTGACTCCAATTATGTTCCACTTTACTTCAAAGTCAAATACACGCATTTGTTTAAGAAAAAACAGAAAAACTCATGTCCACCAGTGTATGATAACGCGAGGCAAAAGAGTTAATTAAATCTACATAAATTGAAATCTAACACATCGACTAATACTAAGATACTATGGGGGACTTTACTAGTGTTTGGGCTACTTTACGCTAGTATATCCCTTGTTAATCATTATAATTTAAGAACCTTTACACTCGATCTAGGTTTGTACACCAATGCGTTGTATGATTATGCACGATTTAGATTTAACGATAGTTTAGCCTTTAAAGATGTTCCAGAGAATTTATTGGCCGATCATTTTGATTTGTATCTACCTTTATTTTCTCCATTAAGCTTCATTTTTGGAACATATACTTTATTAATTGTTCAAATAGTAGCGATTTTAGTTGGTTCTTTTGGAATTTATAAATTGATTCAGTTATGGGAACCAAAAGGTTATTTAAAGTATTGTGCCTTAATTTACTTTCTTTCTTACTATTCTATTTTTTCAGCTTTATCTTACGATTATCACAGTAATGTGGTCGGAGCTGTTGTGTTACCTTGGTTATTCTATTTTGTTTACAAAGGTGATTGGTTAAAGGCTTGGTTTGTACTGATTTTTATTTGTATTGGAAAAGAAAATATGTCCATTTGGATGTTATTTGTGACCTTGGGATTAGCTTTTCAATTCAGAAAGGATGTAATAGCACGTAAACAATTGTTGGGAATGGTGGTTTTTAGTGTCATTTACATCGTCCTTATTCTTGGGTTTGTTATGCCTTCTTTTGCAAATTCTGGAAAGTACCCTCATTTTCATTATACAATTTTAGGCGGAAATTACAAGGAAGCATTGCTACATGTCCTATTGCATCCAATTGATAGTATTCAACTTTTGTTTATTAATCATTCCGCAGAAATTCAATTTGATGGTATTAAGGCCACTTTTTGGAAATTTACGCTTTTGACAGGAATTCTTTTATTTCTTAAACCTGTTTACCTATTCATGCTTTTACCCATTATAGGTCAGAAGTTATATCACAATAATCCAAATATGTGGGGCGTTTTCTACCAATATTCTATTGAGATGGCGCCAATTGTGGCTATAGGTACTTATGATGTTATTCGTGGAATGAAGAACGGTAAATGGAAGAACGGATTGGCTATTTTGATGGTTTTACTTTCGTTTGTGGTCACAGGTCGATTATTAGACATGAAAAAAGATCCGTTGATGGACCTCAGATTTCGATTCTATAAAAAGAGGCATTACGTTAAAGAATATGACTTAAACGTTGTGAAAAAAGCCATCTCAATTATTCCTAAAGATGCAAGTGTAAGTTCGCAGGCACATATTCTACCTCAGATAGCGTTGCGTGATAAAGCCTATTATTTTCCTACTATTTTGGATGCTGAATATATCATTGTTTCAACTTTAGAGTCAAGTTGGCCATTAAGCTGGGATGAATTTATAAAACAAATTGATGAACTTCGTGCTAGTCCATCATGGGATTTAATTATTGATACTCCCTCTGTTTTGGTGTTTAAACGAGTTGTAGAATAAGTGTAAATCTTGTGTTTTATGGGATATGACTTATCTTTGTAACAAAAAATCAATGAAACGCATATACCACCTTAAATCATGTTCGACTAATGTTCGGATTTTGAAAGAATTGAACTTAGATGGTGTTGAGTTAATCAACATCAAAGAGCAGAATATTGATGAATCTACTTTAGATTTATTGGCACAAAAGGTCGGGTCGTATGAAGCTTTGTTTTCCAAAAAAGCTACCAAATACAAAGCTTTAGGTTTAAAAGATCAAAATTTGACAGAAGCTGATTACAAAAAGTTAATGTTGGAAGAATATACTTTCTTAAAACGTCCTTTTATTCTTGTCGATGATCAAGTTTTTATTGGTAATGCAAAAGAAACTATAGAAGCCGCAAAACAAGCACTTCCTTTATAGCAATGTCAAAAATTTTTAAGGCGCACATTGCGTTATTTACCGTAAATGCAATTTATGGTGCTAATACCCTTATTGCAAAAGGTGTTATGCCTCAGTATTTAACAGCTAATGCTTTTATTGCTATTCGTGTGGTTGGAGCAACCTTATTGTTTTGGTTGTTAAGCGCTATTGTTAAAACAGATAAAATCCAAAAATCGGACTGGCCACGATTATTACTTTGTGGATTATTCGGGGTGACCATTAATCAATTGTGTTTTTTTCATGGCTTAAGTTTGTCTTCAGCGTTTAACACTGGGGTCATCATGACTTTAAGTCCAATTTTGGTGGCTATTTTGGCCTTTTTTATATTGAAAGAGCGTTTAAGTGGCCTTAAAATCGGTGGTATTCTTTTGGGAGCCATTGGTGCGGGATTATTGACAACAAGGGGAGCACAAAGTGGAGATTCTAGTATTTTGGGCGACTTTTTACTTCTTGTCAATGCGATGAGCTATGCTATTTACCTGATTATCGTCACTCCATTGATGAAGAAATATTCAGCGATTACGGTAACTAAATGGGTGTTTACTTTTGGTATGATTTACATCTATTTGTTTCCGCCTGTTAGCAGAGACTTAATAGCCGCTGATTTTTCTAATCTTCCAGCTGAAGTTTGGTATAAGATTGTTTTTGTGATTGTTGCAGTTACTTTTTTAACCTACTTATTGACTATGTACGCCATGGAAACTGTGAGTGCAACGATAACAAGTACATATATTTATTTTCAACCTATTATGGTTGTCCTTTTCACGTTCGTCTTCGCTTATCTTGGATGGTCAGCTGATTACACCAAGTCTATTACATGGGAGAAAATGGTCTATATGCTAACCATTTTTATAGGGGTTTACATTGTTACAAGAAGTGAACAACTAAAAGCAAAGTTTGGTAGAATAAAGTAGGTTAAGTGTAAACTTAACCTATTAGTCCCTTTTGCATTAATAATAAGGCAATTTGTACTGCGTTTGTAGCTGCTCCTTTGCGAAGGTTATCTGCTACAATCCACATATTTAAAGTATTATCTTGGGATTCATCACGACGTAAACGCCCCACAAATACATCGTTTTTACCTTCTGCATATTTAGGCATTGGATAGGAGTTGGTTGTTGTATCGTCTTTTAATGTGATTCCTTCTTGGTTATGCAATAATCTACGAACTTCGCTTAATTCAAAATCTTTTTCAAATTCTACGTTTACAGCTTCAGAATGTCCACCGACAACTGGAACACGAACTGCAGTGGCCGTAACTTTGATATTTTGATCTAGAATTTTCTTGGTTTCGTTGGTCAACTTCATTTCCTCTTTTGTATAACCGTTATCTATAAAAGAATCACAATGAGGAATACAATTTTTGTCAATAGGATAATGATAGATCATTTCTCCACTCACTGCATTTCTTTCATTGTTCATTTGCTCCACAGCCTTAACACCTGTCCCTGTTATTGATTGATAAGTTGAAACAATAACCCGTTTAGCGCCATATTTTTTATGTAAAGGATATAAAGCTAATACTAGCTGAATGGTTGAGCAATTTGGATTTGCAATGATTTTATCCATTTTTGTTAATTGATCGCCATTGATTTCTGGAACAATTAACTTTTTGGTAGGATCCATACGCCATGCGGAAGAATTGTCAATTACAGTCGTTCCGACTTCAGCAAAACGAGGAGCCCATTCCAGTGAAATTTCACCTCCGGCAGAAAAAATGGCAATATCAGGTTTTGCTGTAACAGCCTCTTGCATAGAGTGAATTCTACATGTGAGCCCTCCAAATTCCAATGTATTACCTACTGATTTTTCAGATGCTACGGGTATTAATTCAGTTATTGGGAAATTGAATTCTTTAAGTACTTGCAACATCACCTGTCCAACCATTCCTGTTGCACCAACTACCGCTACTTTCATATATTGAAGTGTTTATTTTTAAGCCGTTCTAAAATTAATTATATTTATGGTCACTAATACTTAGGAATGAAATACTTTTTCATAGTTGTTGGTTTACTACTGACCACAGCAGGATTTTCTCAAATACAAGATGATTTTACGGATGGAGACTTTACCTCAAATCCGCAGTGGTATGGTACTACGGCTAATTATAACATTAATAGTTCACAGCAACTGCAGCTTAATCAGACGATAGCTGGCACCTCTTTTTTACATACGCCTTTAATTGATACTGACTTTGATGATAAGGAGTGGAATGTTTGGGTTCGACAAACGTTTGCGGGGTCAGGAACGAACTATGGTCGTATTTACTTGATAGCTAATGGTAATGATTTAAGTGCTAATCCTGAAGGGGTTTACTTGCAATTAGGAGAGGCTAATGCAACTGACGCAATTCGTTTAGTACAGCGCTTAAATGGTACGACGACTATTTTATGTTCAACGGCAGATGGTTCTATTGCTAATAGTTTTGCAGCTCGGGTAAAAGTTCGTCGTAATAGTAATGGATTATGGGAACTTTTTGCTGATTTAACAGGGGGACAAGATTTAAACCTCATTTCGTCCGCCAGTGAGGTTGGATTGCCAATTGGTTCTAATTTTGGATACCTTAATGTTTATACAGCAACTAATTCTAATCGTTTTTATCTAGATGATGTGTATTATGGAGATTGGATTGTAGATCTTACACCGCCTGCCATTCAGAATACAACCGTTTTGTCTAATCAATCTATACGAATCACTTTTACAGAACCGGTTACAAACGAAGTTTTATCATTTCCTCGATGGTCCTTTAACCCGTCGATTGCTATTGAATCTATTAATTGGTTATCTAGTGCAAATTTAGCGGTAGATATTCAGTTTTCAACGCCTTTAGTGAATGGACAAACATATGCTTATGAGGTCACTAATGCAGAGGATTTGTCTGGAAATATTGCTAATCCTTTAACAGGTGATTTTGTTTATTTAGTCAGTGAAAGTGCTTTAGTTGGAGATGTGATTATTAATGAATTCTTTCCGGATCCTTCACCAGTGGTAGGTTTACCTGAATATGAATTTGTGGAAATATATAATCGCAGTAATAAGATATTTAACCTCCAAGGCTGGAAGATTGCCGATAATTCTACACAGGGAACCATTAGTGGATCCCATTGGCTATTACCGGGTCAGTATGCTGTGTTGACAGCTAATGCAAATGTTGTTCATTATCCTGGTTCGGTTGGTGTGACTACTTGGCCTTCTTTAAATAATTCGGCTGATGATGTAGCGATTATTAGCGGAGAAGGGTTGGAATTGGAGCGTTTGACATTTTCTTTAGATTGGTATCATGATGTTACAAAGCAAGAAGGGGGGTGGACTTTGGAACGTATAAATCCGCTTACAGATTGTTCTGATTATAATAATTGGAAAGCTTCAATAGATGGAATAGGTGGTACACCAGGGTTACTTAATTCAGTATATAACATAAATCCGGATGTGGTTGGACCTGAGTTGGAGGATATACGTTTATCCAATGACACGCTTTATATTTCTTTTTCTGAGGCGGTAAATATGGATTTATTTGAGGCGAATGCCATCGTATTTTCACCAAATATTACAATTTCGAATTTTATAGTTCCTTCAGGGTTAAGATCCCATTTTGCAATTGTTATGGATGCGATACCGTTAAATCAGTTTTATACTATTTCTTTCCCGGATTTACTCGATTGTTCTGGAAACGTGTCGGTTGGTTTACAAGGTCAGTTTATAAAACGTGTTTCTGAAATTGCAGTTGCTGGTGATATAATCATCAATGAATTTATGGCAGATCCAACTCCTGTGGTAGGTTTACCTGAAGTCGAATTTATAGAATTGTTTAATAGAAGTACTAAAGTTTTTAATTTGAGGGGTTGGAAGATTGGTGATAATTCAACCTATGGAACGATTGGTGATTTTTGGTTGATGCCAAATGAATATGTTGTACTTACTGCTAACGCAAATGTTTCCGTTTTTATTGGCAATGTTGTCGGTGTAACAAGTTTTCCTTCTTTAGGAAATGCTGCTGATGAAATTAGACTTTTGTCTTTAGAAGGGCAATTGGTGGATCAATTGTCTTATACAGATGCTTGGTATAAGGACGAAACAAAGAAAAATGGAGGGTGGACTTTAGAGCGTATTAATGTTGATTTAGTATGTTCTTCTGAGCAAAATTGGCGTGCTTCTACCAATATAGATGGTGGTACTCCCGCTATGCAAAATTCTATTTTTAGTTTAGACCCCGATCTTCGTCCAGTTGGGATTCAGCAATTTTATTTGGAGGGGGATTCTTTATTTATCATTTTGGACGAATGGGTTAATGCTAGCGATTTGGTGAGCTCAACAACGCAAGTTACTCCTAATGTTGCGGTATCTGGTTTTTATCCAAGTAGCGGTATAACCAATAAATTTCAATTTATTTTTGCGGATTTAAGACCTAATACGCTATACCTATTTAATTGGGGTAACGTACAAGATTGTGCTGGTAATTATGCAGATCTTTTGGTTGAATTTGGTGTTCCTTCTTTGGCCATTAAAGGTGATGTTGTAATTAATGAGGTGCTTTTTGATCCCGAAACAGGAGGTAGTGATTTTATCGAATTATATAATAAATCTGATAAATGGATTGATTTAAAAGGATGGAAGTTGACAAAATATTCTTCTAACGTTATTAGAGAAGTTAACGAGCATTATTTATTAGAGCCCAACGACTATGTTGTCATTACTGCTGATTCTAATTATGTTCGAAATAACTTTCCATTTACAGTAGCTGGCAAATTTATACAAATGGCTATTCCTTCATTGAATGCTGATTCATCTACGCTTTATATTTATTCAAAAAGCAATGATATTGATGTGTTAATGGATCAATTTTCTTATTCTAATAAGTGGCATTTCACCTTGTTAGAATCTAAAAAAGGAAAATCATTGGAACGTTTGAGTGCAGATCTTCCTACACAGGATAGAAACAATTGGCATACTGCGGCTGAGTCGATGGGGTGGGGAACACCCGGGATGGTAAATTCTCAGTTCTCAGCAGCAGAATTTAATGGAAGTATTAATTTTACTACCGATGTTATTTCCCCTGATAATGATGGGTTTGAGGATTTTCTTCAGATCAATTATCAAATGGAATCACCTGGGATGATTGCCACCTTCCGTATTTATGATGATGTTGGTAGAGTTGTTAAGTTACTTGTTAATAATGAATTGTTAGGAGCGAAAGGGTCGATTATGTGGGATGGTGTGCGCGATGATGGATTAAAAGCTAAAATCGGTATTTATATCCTAGTTGTCGAGGCTTATAATCTTGAAGGCGATCCATTCAAAGCAAAGAAAGCATTTACTGTTTCTGGTAAATTGTAAAACATAGCAAATCATTTATAATTTTGTAGTATGTTATTACCTGGATCAAAAGGATGGATTAGAAAGTTTTTTGCACTTCACGAAGAAGGAGATATTCTTCTTTCAATTAAAGATCGTGCGAAGCTCAGTTCACCCGAACAGACGATACGAAATATTGGTGCATTAACAGGTTTAACTTATGGTCACTGTATTCGTACGTTGTATCCTAAATCATTTGAAATTGTCAGGTGGACTGATCTGGAGGTGCAGAAGGTGGCTTTGTTTGAATGTCTTTTAGAGGTTTATCGCTTAGAAAATCCTTTTTCCTTGGATATAGATGCATTTATTCATAAAGTATCCGATTTTTATGGTAGTGATGCTATACGGTCCTCTTCATTTTTAGGTTTATCCTTGAATAAACAGACACAAGATGTTTTTCTTCAGGTTGAAAATATTCTTAATCAACGTTTAGTTTTTAATGAACAACGTTTTGACTTTAAGTGGTGGAAATACGCGATGAGTAATACACTGGTTTATTTAGATGTGTTGTTATTTCATGAATATTTAAAAGGTAATAATGGTGCGATCGAATTGTTGCAAGATTTTGAACGTGGAGCATTGTATTCTTTAGTATATGCATCTCAAAAAGATAATCAGATATCCAATACGGTCAAGACAATTATTAACCTTTATTTGGCCTCTAGTCGTTTAGGAGAGGAGGAGAAAAATGAAATTTTGGATCTTTTACACGATGATGAGGTAAATGTTAATTTTGCCGATTTCGGGAATTATTCATTCAATATTAAAGCGTTTTACATTGATTTAATGACGCTTTTGTTTTTTTCCACTAATCACGAGGATGAGGTTAAAAATTGCATTTTAATGGATGTTGCGAAGCAATTACAGTTACCTGCAGATATTGTAGAATCAGCTGAATCATTTATGCAGTTTTATCTTATCGATTCGGAGATGAAAAGCGACATTTTCTCGAATAAGAATAGCTATGAAAAAGTATTCAATAGCTTTAGTAATCGATGGTCTAAAATATTGCTCAGAAACAAAGATAAAATCGTTAAAGAATTAGTCGAAAGTAAAGAATTGATAAGTTTAGTGAGTAAGTCGACAACGCAGGAACTTACGTCTGAAGAAAAGATTAAGGTAAAGCAACAATTTCGCGATATTGTAAAAACTGTTCCTGCCTTAGGAATTTTTATGTTGCCAGGAGGAGCAATTTTGTTACCTCTGATTCTTAAAATTATCCCAGATTTAATTCCTTCAGCATTTAGAGATAACGAGATAAAAAAGGATTAATCGTTTCTGAAATTGTTTTGTCTGGTTGTATCGAAAGTAGATAGTTCTTCCTTTCTTCTAACGAAGTTTTGTGGTGTGATGTTTCATTGTTTATTGCAGCAATGAATTCTTCGGGTTTGTTTGCTATTTGGCATAAAGACGAAAATTCGGTTCCTTGTACCATTAAATCATTTACAATGATGTTTCCTTTTGATTGTAAAACATGAATCAGTTTTAATTTTACACCTGTAGCTTGTTCGGTATATAACACATGATTTTTTGCTTCGTTTATCAATCTGTTTAATTCTGAATCTGAAGGATTTTCGATTATTTCAATGTTATTTTGCGATTTAATGTATTGTTTTAAACGTTCAGTCGGTTCTTTGCCAGCAATGATGAAGTGTTGGTTTTTTAGTTTAGTAAATACATTTTCGGTTAACCAAATCGCAGCCTCTTCATTTTCAGCGACACTTAGATTTCCATGAAAAAGATGGTAGTCTTTCAGATCATAATCCTGCATTTCAACAATTGGAAAAGCTGCCGGTAATAGAAACGTTTCAGGATTGATCTGTTGGAAATGTTGTACATCTTTATTTTGAATGGCAAATAATCCTGTCGCTTTCTTTAATATTTGTTCGTAGCATTTTAATTTATAGGCTTCTGTTTTAAAGAAAATTTTTCGCCAACCTTTTGATTGTTCGGCTAAAGCTTGATAATAATCTTGTTCGATATTATGTAAACGAACTGCAATCGTTCGATTTTTAAAACTCATATTTTCTAAAATGCCAGTACAATGGATACCTTCTAACCAAATCGGATGATTATCTTTTAATAAATTCATTTCTAGGTTTTTGTTTATTCTAGATTGCACGATATACGGACGATGAGAGAAAAATGATTTTAGACTTTTGTTTCTAGAATAGTAGTATATTTTATGGCATAAATTATTTAAATTTTGCTGTTTTCCTCTTCCATAATCAAAAACATGTAAGTTGATTTTCCAACCGTTGTTATGCATGGATTTGATACGATAATACATATCTATCGCTCCACCGTAATTGGCAGGGAACGGAACGTCTAAACAAACGATATGGATGTGTTTTTCGCTCATTTTAGCGGCTGATATATTTCACGGAGTACATTTTCTTCATTTTCCCAACAAAGTGTAGTTTTTATCCTTTCACAATTCGATTGATATTCTTGTAGTAGAACAGGATTATGTAATAAACTTTTGATTTTTGTGGCTAAGGATTCACTAGTGAATTGCTCTAAAATTTCACCTACTTTATTGTTCTCAACGATCTTTTGTATTTCAATTAAAGGTGTTGCAATTATTGGCGTATTTGTATGAATGTAATCAAACACTTTGTTTGGAAGTGAGAGTTTATAATTGAGATTTGTATCCTTATCTAGGGTTAATCCAATGGACGAATGATAGGTATATTGTAACAAGGTTTGGTAAGGTTTTTTACCATAAAAAAGCACCTTATTCGCAATATTTAATTCGTTTACACGAATTTTGAGCTGTGGAATAACATCTCCATCTCCCACAAAAATAAGATAAGCTTCATCAATATGTAACATTGCTTCGACCGCTTCTTCTGCACCACGATCCATATTTATTCCCGCACCTTGAATGATAATAAGTGGTTTGTCTGTTGGTAGATTAAGCGCTACTTTACTTTCAATTTCCTCTGGATTCCATAGTGGTGAAATGTTGCGAACAACGCGAATGTGTTTGCCGTATTTTTTATGATATAACTCGGCGATACTTTCATTGACTGTATAGATGTGTTTTAGTTTTGGGAAAACCCACTGTTCAATTTTCTCCCAGATTTTCTTTGCTTTTCTACCTTGTAGTTCGGGTACTTCGGTAAAGTACTCGTGTGAATCGTAAACTAATTCGCATTTGGGTTTAAAAATGGAAGCACAATAGTTTGCTAAAAGTGTATCTAAATCATTTGCAAGCAGCACAGATGACCTTTTGAACAGTAAAAAGATAAAGAGTCGTAAATTATACTCGGCATAAAAGAAAGGCCCTTTTTTGAAAAGTAGGCGCATACGTTTTGTTTCGTATGGTAGCTCGGGCATTGGTTGACTATTGGGTAATAATCGTCCCACCAGTAAAACCGAAAAACCTTCATTGACTAGGAAACGGCAAACTTTTGCTACTCGTTGATCGGTAAACAAATCGTTGGTAACGGACACAATTATGCGTTTTTTCATATTTCCCTAATCGTAATTATTATGCGTTTATTGTTCTGGGTAATAGATTCAACTTACCAAAAGCATCTTGGATTGAATTGACATTGTCACAAATAATGCGCAATTTATCGTTTTTCTCACTCATTTTAAAATGAGCCGAATTTCGCATTATTGAATGTAATATTTCGTTAAACAATGGTGTTTCGTAAAATTTAGATTGTGGATTTGATATAAAATAGCCGACCATTTTCCCTTGTTTGATCACTAATTTTTCCAGTCCTAATTGTTGAGCTAACCAACGTAATTCAAATGATTGCAAAAGATCTACTACCGCCTCTGGAATAGGGCCAAAACGATCAATTAACTGTTTCTCGAAAATATCTAATTGTTCTTGATTTTGGAAATTATCCATTTCTTGGTACAGGCTCAAACGTTCTGCAACATTGTTAACATATGTATCGGGAATACGAACCTCTAAATCTGTTTCTAAAACAGTATCGCGTACAAATGACAAAGGATTATCCGTCTGCCGATCTTCAAACAATTCTTTGAACTCAGATTCTTTTAATTCTTCAATTGCTTCGTTAAGGATCTTTTGATACATTTCGAATCCTATTTCTGAAATAAACCCACTTTGTTCTCCTCCTAACATGTTTCCCGCACCACGGATATCCAAATCCTTCATCGCAATATTGAAACCTGCTCCTAAGTCAGAAAATTGCACCAATGCTTCTAATCTTTTGCGTGCTTCGCTTGTTAAAAGTGATGGTTTTTGTGAGATTAAATAACAGAATCCTTTTTTATTACTTCGTCCAACACGACCTCTTAATTGGTGAAGATCGCTTAAACCAAAATTATGAGCTTGATTAATGATAATGGTATTTGCATTTGAAATGTCAATTCCAGATTCAATGATCGTTGTTGCAAGTAATACATCGTATTCATGCTCGATGAAGCCCATCATTATTTTTTCTAGCTCTTTCCCATCCATTTGTCCGTGTCCAATTGCAATTCGAATTCCAGGGCAAAGACGCTGTAACATTCCTGCAATTTCTTTGATATTCGCTAATCTGTTGTGAACAAAGTACACTTGACCTCCACGTCCAACTTCATAAGCAACGGCATCTCTGATTTGTTCTTCATCGAAAGTGATGATTTCAGTCAAAACGGGTTGTCTATTTGGTGGTGGGGTGTTAATAATACTTAAATCGCGGGCTCCCATCAACGAAAACTGTAAAGTTCGAGGAATCGGTGTTGCCGTTAACGTTAATGTATCAACGGTTGCGCGTAAAGTTTTTAGTTTGTCTTTTACAGAAACACCAAATTTTTGCTCTTCATCAATAATCATTAAGCCGAGATCCTTGAATTTTACGCGATCTGCAACTACAGCATGTGTCCCTATCAAAATATCCACTTTTCCGTCTGCTAAATCCTTTAGCGTTTGATTGGTTGCTTTGGTAGATTTGAAACGATTTATATAATCTACTTTACATGGGAAATCTTTCAAACGAGCCGCAAAACTTCTATAATGTTGTAGAGATAAAATGGTTGTTGGAACCAAAATTGCAACTTGCTTATTATCCGCTACGGCTTTAAATGCTGCACGAATGGCTACTTCTGTTTTACCAAAACCAACATCCCCACACACCAAACGATCCATTGGTGTTGGTTTTTCCATATCGGCTTTAACAGCTTCCGTTGCTTTGTATTGATCGGGAGTGTCTTCATACATGAAAGACGCTTCTAATTCATTTTGTAAGTAAGTATCAGGTGAAAATTGGAACCCAGGTTGACTTTTTCGTTTTGCATAAAGCTGGATAAGGTCAAATGCCAGTTCCTTAATTTTCTTTTTAGTCTTGTTTTTAAGGGTAGCCCAAGCCTGGGTTCCCAATTTATTCATTTTCGGAGCGGTACCTTCTTTACCCGTAAATTTTGAGATTCGGTGTAAAGAGTGAATTCCAACATAAAGTACATCTCCGTCTTTGTAGACAAGTCGAATGGCTTCTTGTGGTTTTCCATTCACATCAATTGTTTCCAGACCCGAAAATTGTCCAACGCCATGGTCGATATGCGTAACATAATCTCCTTTTTGAAGGTTATAGATTTCTTTTAGAGTTAAGGCTTGCTGCGCTTGACGGAAACCTTCTTTTAATTTAAAGCGATGGTAACGTTCAAATAATTGATGATCAGTGTAACACGTTATTTTTGAAGAAGGGAGAATAAATCCTTCCTTTATTGCAAAACCAATCGGGATGAAATGTTGTTTTGGTTCACCGTCGAGGTCTTTTAATATTTGCTCTAATCGTTCTAACTGTTTGGTTTGGTTAGAAAAGATCAAATTTTTGAATCCTAATTTATTTCTATTTACTAAATCGTCGCGCAGGAGTTCAAAGTTTTTATTGAAAACCGGTTGGGGTTGAAATTCAAATTGAGCGATGAGATCAGGTTTATAGAAGCTGTCTATTCCAAATTCTACAATGGAATGTTTAGTTAGTTCTTCTTCAAAAAGTACAGGATTTAAATATAATTCACTTGGAATAGTTCGTTTTATTGTATCGGATAATTTACTGTGAATCTCGAGAGCTTTTTGGTATTCTTTCTTGAGGATATTTTGTGTGACATCCATCGATTGTAACCAAATGGTTGTGCTTTGCCCTAGAAATTCAATAAAGCTAGCATTACCTTCTTGAGTAATTTTTCCTTGAACATTCGGAATGATACTGAAGTGTTGATGGTTGTTAATCGAAAGCTGTGTACTGGCATCAAAAGTTCGAATTGTTTCTACTTCATCTCCAAAAAATTCAATTCGAAACGGATGATCATTAGAAAAAGAGAAAACATCCACTATTCCTCCACGAATAGAAAATTGGCCAGGTTCATAAACAAAATCTACTCGATCAAAATGGTATTCCAATAACAATTCATTAATGAAATCGATAGAATAAGTTTTCCCAACTTCTAACCGCATGGTGTTTTTAGTTAAAACTTTTTGGTTGGGAACTTTTTCAAATAAAGCTTCAGGATAGGTTACGATCCAAACATTTTTTCCTGTATTCACCTTTTCCAATACTTCAGCGCGCGCTACGACGTTTGCATTGTCAATTTCCTCAAATTGATAAGGTACTCGGAAGGAAGCTGGATAGAACAAAACATTTGCTTGATTTGGGAAAATTCCTTCTAAGTCATTGTAGAAATAAGCAGCTTCTTCTTTATCATTGAGAACGATCAAGTGGTTGCCTGGTACTTGATTGACAACTTCTGAGAAACAAAATGATAGGGAAGAGCCCACATGTCCTTTCCACAAGATATGAGATCCTAATGTCTGTAATTGCTGAGCAGTTTGCTCTATTTGTGAGAGTTTTTCAAACTGTAACCGTATGTCCTTAATATTCATTAATCACAAAGATATTGCAATTCGGTTGTTTGACAATGAAAATGGTTGTGGTAGCTCTGTTAAAGTAAAAAAAAATCCCTGACATTTCTGCCAAGGATATCTTATAAACAATTAAGCTTTAGCTTATTTTTTTACATCAAAACGATCAGCGTTCATCACTTTAACCCAAGCGTTCACAAAGTCAGTTACAAATTTTTGTTTAGCATCGTCACTTGCGTATACTTCTGCTAAAGCACGTAATTCAGAGTTTGAACCGAAGATTAAGTCCGCGCGTGAAGCTGTCCAAATTGTTGCTCCTGTTTTGCGGTCTTTACCGATGAAAATTTCTTTAGATTCATCAGCTGCTTTCCATTCGTTGTTCATGCTAAGTAAGTTTACAAAGTAATCATTACTTAACGTTTCTTTTTGGTTTGTTAAAACTCCTGTGTTTGAGTTGTCATAGTTTGTTCCTAATACACGTAAACCACCTACTAAAACAGTCATTTCAGGAGCTGTTAAACCTAGTAACTCTGCTTTATCAACTAGTAACGCTTCAGTTATTTCAATAGCTTCTTTACTTCTGTAGTTACGGAAACCATCTGCTTTTGGAGCTAGCATTTGCATAGAAACGATATCTGTTTGTTGTTGCGTAGCATCTACACGTCCTGCTATAAAAGGCACTTCAATAGTTACTCCCGCATTTTGGGCTGCTTTTTCAATTCCGACAGAACCTCCAAGTACGATTAAATCAGCAATAGAAACATTTTTCTTTGATTCCTTTTGGATTTTCTCGTAGGTAGCTAAAACTTTTTTCAGTTGTGTTGGGTTGTTAACCTCCCAATTAATCTGTGGTTCTAATTGAATTCTAGCACCGTTAGCACCACCTCTTTTATCAGAAGAACGGAATGTTGATGCTGCAGCCCATGCTGTTTCAACCATTTCGTCAATAGTTAAACCAGACTCTTCTATTGCTTTCTTCAATTTTTTAACATCTCCTTTTCCGATTATTTTTCCTTCAGAAGCTGGAAGTGGATCTTGCCAAATCAATTGTTCTGTTGGAACTTCAGGCCCAAGGTATAAAGCTTTTGGCCCCATATCTCTGTGAGTTAATTTGAACCAAGCCTTTGCAAAAGCTTTTGTGAATTCATCTGGATTTTCCATAAAACGACGAGAAATTTTGTCGTATTCAGGATCAAAGCGTAGCGATAAATCCGTTGTTAGCATTGTTGGCAATTGCTTTACATCTTTATCAAATGCGTGAGGAATGTTAGCTTCTGCGTTTACAGCAACCCATTGGTGAGCTCCAGCAGGAGATTTTGTTAATTCCCACTCATAGTTGTATAAGTTTTGGAAGAATAAATGAGTCCATTGCGCCGGCATCTGTGTCCATGTAACTTCTAAACCTGATCCGATAGCATCTGCTCCTTTTCCTGATTTGTAAGTACTTGACCATCCAAGACCTTGTTCTTCTATTCCTGCAGCTTCCGGATCTTTACCTACATGTTTTGCATCACCTGCTCCATGTGTTTTTCCAAATGTATGTCCACCAGCTATTAAGGCTACTGTTTCTTCGTCATTCATTCCCATTCGAGCAAATGTCAAACGAATATCATGTGCAGCTAATAAGGGATCTGGATTTCCTCCCGGTCCTTCTGGGTTGACATAGATTAATTGCATCTGAGTGGCAGCTAAAGGATTTTCTAACTCTCCTTTTTCGTTGGTACGATTAGCAGCTAATGCTTCTTTTTCTGTTCCCCAATTTACATTCTGTGGTTCCCAAACGTCAGCGCGTCCTCCTGCAAATCCATAAGTTGGGAATCCCATTGATTCTAAGGCAACGTTTCCAGTCAAAATCATTAAGTCCGCCCAAGAAATTTGGTTACCGTATTTTTGTTTGATTGGCCACAATAAACGGCGAGCTTTGTCCAAGTTTACGTTGTCCGCCCAGCTGTTTAATGGAGCAAATCTTTGTTGACCTTCTGATGCACCTCCACGACCGTCTGTTGCGCGGTATGTTCCAGCAGAGTGCCATGCCATACGAATAAATAATGGGCCATAATGACCAAAATCAGCCGGCCACCATTCTTGAGATTCAGTCATTAAAGCAGTTAAATCTTTCTTTAATGCGTAATAATCCAATTCACTAAATGCTTTTCCGTAGTCAAAATTTTGACCCATTGGATTGGATAGATTGGAATGTTGTCTTAATACACCTAAGTCAAGTTGATTTGGCCACCAATCTTTGTTAGTTGTTTGCAAAGTAGGTTTACCGTCTTTAGACATGTAAGGACATTTTGTGATGTCTCCATCTTGTGCTGTTACTACGTTAGCTACGACTAAACCTGCAGCAAATAAAAAATGCTTCATGTTTTATTATTGTTTTGGTTAAATTCTAATTGTTCTGAAACAAAGGTACTATGTATCCATTTATAGTTATAATCAATTATTACTATATGTTGATAGAAAATAACTATATAAAATGGTTTAAGAAAGACTTTTTATTGTCTGTATAAACGGCAAGACATACAAAAAGCAGAGGTATACTCTGCTTTAAAATATTGTAGATTTTTTATTATCGTTCCATCAAATTCATTACATGTTCAACCATTTTTTTAGAACCTGCAAAATAAGGTACACGCTGGTGAAGATGTGTTGGTTGGATTTGCATGACATTATTAAAACCATCTGTTGCTAAACCACCCGCTTGTTCCGCTATGAATGCTAACGGATTACATTCGTACATTAAACGTAGTTTACCGTTTTGATCATATTTTGTTGAAGGGTAAATGTAAATACCTCCTTTGATCAGATTTCTATGAAAATCAGCAACCAATGACCCGATATATCTTCCTGAGTAAGGTTTTCCAGTTTGATTTTCGTCACTTTGACAGTATGCAACGTATTTTTTAATTCCAGGATTGCAGATGTGTATATTTCCTTCATTCATGGAATAGATTCTCCCTATTTCTGGCATGCGCATGTCTTTGTGTGACAAACAAAATTCACCAATTGACGGATCAAGTGTAAAGCCGTTAACACCTCTTCCCGTTGTGTAAACTAGCATTGTAGACGATCCGTATAATACATATCCAGCGGCTACTTGTTCTGTTCCTGCTTGTAAAAAATCTGCTTCATTGGCTAGCGTTCCAACTTTTGATTTTCTTCTAAATACAGAGAAAATTGTTCCGATTGATACGTTAACATCGATGTTTGAAGAACCGTCTAATGGATCGAATAGCACAACGTATTTTCCGTTTTTTCCTTTTTCATCTTCAAATGCGATAAAATCATCATTTTCTTCGGAAGCTATACCACAAATTTCTTCTCCAGCTTTGAATACGGAAATAAATTGATTGTCCGCAACAACATCTAGTTTTTGTTGTTCTTCACCTTGAACATTAATTTCACCTTGAGCACCTAAAATATGATCGACAAGACCTGCCTTTCTAACATCGCGACTAACGACTTTAGATGCGAATGCGATATCGCTCAATATTCGTGATAAATCTCCTGTTGCATATGGGAAATCTGCTTGACGGTCAAGAATGAATTCTTGTAGAGTTGTTACTTTAGACATGCTATAAATCGGTTTTGCGACAAAGTTAATGAATTGATTCTCCATTTAAAATGCTTTTGACAGAAATAAAAAAGCCGATTCAACGAATCGGCTTTAATCTTTAAATGTTTTTTATCACTAATATTTTACTGTAAGCTCTTCTTTTAATGAGGAAGTATTACTTATTAATGTTAACTCGTATCATGATGTCTTTCTTTTGTTTGATATAAACTTCAACACCAAATCCATCATTTAATTGTGTAATACGCGAAGGGTCGAATTGGTACAATTTATAATCTCCAAACTCTTTTGTGTTAAGAACTACATGTTGCTCTAGATTTCCATCTTTAGTAACTAGGTAACTATTTAAAATGTCTGCTCTATATGGAGAACAAGCAGATACAGATTGGTCGGTTTTGATATCAATATTATTTAGATTGTCTACAAAGATGAAGTAGTGATCTGTTCCTTTAATAATGAGTTGATATCCTAGCCCATAAGTACCACCACTTATTTGTCTTTTAGGTATTTTTCTAAACCAATTTACATCGCCTTCTTTCGAAATGTTTATCGCATAAATATCTTCAGAGAGGAAGTTTGTATATGGGTTTCCTTTGACGTCTATGCCAGTGACGAAATAATATATTTCCCCTGCTGTTGTAATGGATCCATCTTCTAGAATTTCGACATTTCTAACTACTAAATTACGAACAGTAGGTTCCTCTGGTTCTTTGCTTTTGTCTTTTTTATCCTTTTTGCTTTCGGCTACAAATTTTTTAAATTCTTCTTGTTCAAAAGGTGTAATGATTGCGTCGATTTCCTCTCCAGCATTTGATAGATAAAACAAAAATGCACCAGCAGCAGCATCTTTCTGAGATTTTGCGTAGTAACCCGTAATGATAATATCGTCATCGGCTCCTTCAAAGATTTTTAGATCTTTAAATAGTAAGTCATCCTGTAAGCTTATTTTACTTCTTTCAATTTTTGAACTTTCACCATTAATAGTGAATACTTCCCAATGGTGATTAATGGTTCCATCTTTTAGACCGTCTTTTCGTGAGTCATCATGAAATCGTTTTACTAAGAAATGTACTTGATTGTTTTTGTCGATGCAAGAAGACTTGATGTCTAAGCGCTTTTCAGATTCTGGAAGAGTTTGTTCTTGCTGCCATATTTTATTTAAATCCTGGTCAAAAACAATGAACCCTGTTTCCTTCATGGATGTTTTGTCGTTTTTGTTCAGTGGTTTTAAAGAATACTGAATCATGGCTACATCTCCATCAAAATTTGTTGAAATCGCTAAATCTCCTTCACGAATTTTTCTTTTCGACTTACCTAATAATTTGTGTTTACCAACTGTAAGTGTTTTTGGATCAATAAAACAACCGTAGATTTCATCTGATGATTTATCTGCGGCTGCTTGGGCATAAACAATTACTATTGCGTTGTTGAATTTTTTGATCCTGTAACAGATTTGTTTGCTAAAAAGTTTTCGGTGCTAACACGTTTTGTTTCCTCTAGTTTGTTTCCTTCAAATAGCTGCAGGAACATGGTGTTTTTAGAAAGTTTTACACCTACCACATCCTCTTCAAATCCGAATGTGTATTTAGTTCCATCGATTACTTCATAGGGTGTAGATACTTTGAAGGAGAAGTTTTTGGTGGTCTTAATCTCTTGACCAAATGTCATAAATTAGAGACAAGTAAGTAGACTTAAAATTGTTGTTTTCAAATTATATGTTTATTAAAATAATGAAAAAGAAACGCCTTATGAATGATTACATAAGGCGTATACAAGTTTATTTATTTCTTAACAGAATAATTATTTTTTCGCTGTAGATTTAGATTCTCCTCTAGATTCTGAAAATTTAACACGAATCATAAAATCTTGTTTTTTCTTGATGTAGAACTCTACCGCAAATCCATCACTTAAATGCATGATTCTTGATGGATCAAATTGGTACAATGTGTAATCTTTAAATTCACGTGTATCTAGGATGGATTGTTGTGTAACTTTTCCTCCTCCATCAACTTTGTAACTTGTTAAAAATCCACCACGACCTGGATTGTGAACCGCAGGACGGTCAGTTGTAGGTAATGATAAATTTTTAAGATTATCTAAGAATACAAAATAATGGTCTGTACCATTTGTAATTAATGAATATCCTAATCCATATGTTCCTCCAGAAATTTGATTTTTAGGGATTTTACGGAACCAGTTTAATGTACCATCTTTTTGAACATTCATTGCGTAAATGTCTTGAGAATAATAAGTATACCTTACGTTTCCTTTGTTATCAACATGGCGTACAACATAATAAATTTCACCAGCAGTTGTAACTGATCCATCAGGCAATAAACGAACATCTCGAAGGCTCAAACTACCGATACTTACATCATCACCAGTTGAATTTTTATCAATTTTTTCTTGTGTCTTTTGTTTGTTATATTTCTTAAATTCTTTAATATCAAAAGCCGTAGTAATTGCATCAGATTGTTCACCAATGTTTGATAATAAGATCATAAATGACCCACTTACTGCACTTTTTGCATTATCTGCATAGTATCCAGCAATTACGACATCTTCTTCATTTCCTTCAAAGAAATTTAATGAACGGAAAACTTTATTTCCTTTTAAACCTAATTTACTACGTTCTACATCGTTTGTTTCACCGTCAATATTAAACATTTCCCAATGGTGATTGTTACTTCCATCTTTTAATTGATCTTTTCGTGAATCATCGTGGAATATTTTAGCCAACATATGAACGCTATAGTTTTTATCGATACATGATTTACTTACATCCAAACGATTTTCGAATTCAGGCATTGTGATTTCCTGGTTCCAAACTTTCCCTAATTCTTCATCAAATACGTGAAATCCTACAACTTCTTTTGAGTTTTTGTCTTTTTTGATTTCGGGTGTCAAAGAATACGTTAACATTAATATGTTTTTCTCAAAATTGGTTTGAACAGAAAATTTATTTACTGTTTGAATTTTATAAAACCCAGTCATAGTTGCACTACCTCTAACCTTACGTTTTGTAGATAAAAGTTTAATTGTTTTACCAACTTTTAGTGTTACTGGGTCAATTTCAAATGCAAAAACTTGTTCTGATGTATTTGGTTTGTCATAAAGTTCATATACAACTAATACTTTGTTGTTAAATGGTAGAACGGAAGATATCATCGCTCCACTCGGAAGTGCAGGATAATCTTTTCTTGTTTTCATAGCCATTTTTTCGCCTTCAAATTTTTGAACGTGAAATGCTTTTTTAGAGAACTTGATGGATACAACAATGTCATCAAATGTCATATAATATTTTGTTCCATCAATTACTTCATACGGAGACGCGTGAAGGATTTTAAAATCTTTTGATGTTTTAATTTCTTGTGCATTACTGATGTAAGCACAGGTCATAAGTAGTAAAAAGATAAGTTTTTTCATAAAAAATATTGATTGCCAAAATTAGTTAAATTATTTTATAAATGATTACTTGAGTATCATTACAGTTTTTAAGTTGCTATTGAGTAAGATGTTGCCATTGTTTAGTAAATGGAATTATTAACAAATCTTAACTGTTTTTGGTAAAAATGTTATAATTTAGAGCTCAATAAGTTTTGATCTATGAAAAAAATAATATTTACCGGATTATTAGGGTTGTTTACCTTATCGGTATCCGCTCAATCAAAAGGTTACGCACTAACAGAACCTGTAAAGAATGCACCAGACAGTGAGTATAAATTGACAAAAATTGCTAAGTTGGATGTTACTCCAGTTGAAAGTCAAGGGCAGGCTGGTACGTGTTGGTCGTTTTCTGCTTTATCATTTTTCGAATCAGAGATGATGCGTCAAGGGATGAAAAATCCGGATTTGTTATCTAAAATGTATATTGTTCGTAAGGCTTATGAGGCTAAAGCGGAAAAATATATTCGAATGGATGGGAAAATTAATTTTTCTCAAGGAGGTGCTTTTCACGATATTCCTTACGTGATTAAAAGATACGGTATTGTTCCAGAAGAGATTTATAAAGGATTAAATTATGGTAAAGATACTCATGATCATAATGAGTTTTTTGCGGCTTTGGACGGAGTGGTAACTTCTTTCACTAAAGTAAAAGGTACTTTATCTCCCGCTTGGAGAACAGCTGTTAATGCAATTTTAGATGCATACTTAGGTACGGATGTAAAAGAGTTTACTTGGAAAGGGAAAAAATATACTCCACAATCTTATGCTGAAGCAACAGGTTTGGTTATGGATGACTATGTTTCTCTAACTTCTTTCACTAATTATCCAATGAATGGAAAGTGTATTATTGAAGTGCAAGATAACTGGGCTTGGGGTGAATCTTATAATGTGAGTTTAGAGGACTTGTATCAAACAGCTGAGTATGCGTTGAAGAATGGTTATACGATTGCATGGGCCGCCGATGTTTCTGAAAAAGGGTTCTCGTTTTCCAATGGTTTAGGAATCGTTCCTGCAGACCCTAGTACAATTCAAGTAAAAGGTAAAGATAATTCAAACTTTTCTGATGGAGGTGCAGAACGTTCGTCAAACGCATTCAAAACTCCTGTAAAAGAGTTAACTATTACCCCAGAGTTGCGTCAAGAAGGATTTGAAAACAAGACCACAACCGATGATCATGGAATGCATATTGTTGGTTTATACAAAGATCAAAACGGAACAAAATATTTCTTAGTAAAGAATTCATGGGGAACTGGTAACTATCCAGAAGGATATTTGTATGTTTCTGAAAACTACTTTAAGTATAAGACAATGAATATTTATCTACACAAGGATGGAGTTTCTAAAGAGGTAAAGAAGAAGATAGGGATTAATTAATTCTTTAACACATGTAGTATTTAAAAAAGCCAGTCGTCGACTGGCTTTTTTTATTTTGCAGTAAATCAATGTGTTGTGCTGGTTATATTTAATTTTTATTGTGTTTTTTTGGCGATTTAATCTTTTAAACCTTAATACCTTTACACAAGGTGTACGTTATAAGAGCCTTTATAGGAAGTGATTATTTTAGAAGATTAAGAGTGATTTTTTATGCAGACCATACATAAGATTTATTCTTTCTCTTGTATTATTGATTACTCGCTGTAAAAAAATGATATTATTTCAGATCGAATAAAATTACGCCAACCTACCTTATTTTTCAGTGAAAAGGCTAGTGTTTAAATACTAGCCTTTCTTAATTATCTATAGTTTGGAAATGATATTTATTGCAAATTCCCTACTTTCTTTATCTATTTGGATATAATCTTCTAAACTAGGAGTTAAAACACGTCCCGTTTCTAGCATTGTTTTTTCGTTGATTTCGGCAATGTCTAAGAAATGAATTTTGTCTTTTAAAAAAGCATCAACCGCTACTTCGTTGGCTGCATTAAGTGAACAAGCTGCGGTCCCACCAATCTCCATTGCTTTATAAGCTAAATCAAGATTTTTAAATAATTCTCTGTTGGGTTGTTCGAATGTTAAATTTGGGTAGTCTAAAAAGTTAAAGCGCGGAAAGTCGGTAGGCCATCTATGTGGGTAAGTTAACGCAAATTGGATCGGTAACTTCATATCCGGTAAGCCCATTTGAGCTTTCATACTTCCGTCCTCAAATTGAACAAGTGAATGAATGATGGATTGTGGATGAACGATCACATCAATTTGATCCGGATTAAGATTAAATAGCCACTTTGCTTCAATGACTTCGAGACCTTTATTCATTAAGGATGCTGAATCGATTGTGATTTTTGCACCCATCTCCCAATTGGGATGTTTTAATGCTTGAGCCTTGGTTACGTTTTGCAGTTGATTCATTGTGAAACCTCTAAATGGACCTCCTGATGCGGTTAGATATATTTTTTCAATTTTATTGTGAAATTCACCTACCAAACACTGAAAAATTGCAGAGTGTTCTGAGTCTACGGGGTAAATGTTAACACCACATCTAGCAGCTTCTTTGGTGACAATTTCGCCGGCAACGACTAAAGTTTCTTTATTAGCTAATGCTATATTTTTTTTAGCCCAAATGGCATGCATTGTTGGTTTTAAGCCTGCATATCCTACTAAAGCTGTTAGAACTACGTCAATCTCTTTTGCTTCAACTACTTGACAAAGTGACTCATCTCCAGCATATACGTGTATGTCATGAGACCAAAGTGCTTCTTTTACCTTTTGGTATTGGCTTTCATCTTGAATGACGACTGTGTTTGGTTTGAATTTTATCGCTTGTTCAATTAGTAAATCGGCATTTTTTCCAGCAGTGATTACTTCTAGATTAAATTTATCGGTATAGGCTTCAATTACTTCAAGTGCTTGTGTTCCAATTGAACCAGTTGACCCTAATATTGCGACACCTATTTTTTTATTTTCGTTTAAATGCATTTTCAGATTTTTCGATCTTTAATAAATGGTAATTTTTTACGTACGTCTAATAATTTTGTGGATTGTAAGGTCGTAAGCAAAACAGCTTCTTCGTAAGATGCTTGAACTACATGGTTTCCTAGTGCATCGATTATGGCGCTATCTCCAGAATAAATTAAGCCAGATTGGTCTGTTCCCACTCTATTTGCTGCACAAACGTAAACTTGATTTTCTATCGCTCTAGCAGGTAATAGTGCTTTCCAGTGTGTATTTCGTCGCTCAGGCCAATTCGCAACCGTTAATAGCACATCATATAAAGGTAATTCTTCTTGGACGTGATTGAGTTGTATTTCGGGGAACCGAAGGTCGTAACATATTTGTAAAAGGAACTTCCACCCTTTGTATTCTACGATAACTTGATTTTGACCAGATGTAAAAAATTCATCTTCACCAGCTAAGCCAAAAGATTTTCGTTTATCATAATAGGTTATTGTTCCATTTGGTTCAATGAATACCCCTCTATTTCTATAACTTTCACCATCTTTAATTATTAAAGAAGTATAACAAGCGGTGTTTTTTTCAACTGCAATTTCTTTCAAAAAATCCAGACCACAACTGTTGTTCCAATCTTCAGCAAGTTCAGTTACATTCATAGAGAATCCGGTGTGAAACATCTCTGGGAATAGGATCAAATCTGCAGATATATCACTTATTAGGTTTCGATAGTTCACAAAATTGGCTTGCTTGTCTTCCCAAATTTGGTTTGCCTGAACGATTGCGACCTTTAATTCTTGTTGCATAATTGTATTTTAAATCGATCGTAAAATGGAAGCTGCTTGTTCTAATGTTTCGTCTGTTTTGGCAAAGCAGAAACGGATGTGTTTTAAATCCTTTCCGTCTTCGTTAAAAACAGATACAGGAATTGCGGCTATTTTATGTTCTTTGATCAGTCGCTGTGTGAAAGCAATATCATTTTCGTTAGATATAGATTGATAACTTGCCAACTGAAAATAGGTTCCTTCGGAAGGTAGAAGATCAAAACGACTGTCTTTTATTAAACTTTGAAAGTAATCTCTCTTCTTTTGATAGAATCCACCAAGTTTATTAACATCAGTGATCTCCATGTATTTTGCGAGTGAATGTTGAGAAACGCTATTAACACAAAACACCATAAATTGGTGAACTTTTTTTATTTCATCCATCCATTTTTTTGGAGCTACTATATAGCCAATTTTCCAACCTGTAATGTGAAATGTTTTACCAAAAGAACTTACACTGATAGATTGCTCACTTAATGCTGGACGCTGATGAATAGATATGTGTTTCTGTTCAAAAGTTATGTACTCATACACTTCATCTGAAAGAATAATCAACTGTGGATTTTTAGCTGCGATTTTTTCTAAAGCTTCAAAATCTGATAATGTCCAAATTCGTCCAGAAGGGTTATGCGGATTGTTGATGATTAAGCACTTTGTTTTGCTATTTATTGATGCATCAATTAATTCCCAGTTGGGCGTGTAATCATTATTTAAAGAAATGTGTTGAGCGATTCCTCCAGCCATTACTATTGCAGGGTCATAACAATCATAACAAGGGTCTAAGATAACAACAGTGTCACCTACATTGACGAGTGCTTGCATGATTGTGTAGATTGCTTGCGTTGCGCCTGCTGTTATTAAAAGCTCATCGCTTACTTCTACATCTTTTTGGTAAGAGCTTTTTATCGTTTGTTGGACTTGATTCAATAAACTTGGTAGGCCAGCCATTGGGCAATATTGATTTGCTAATCCATCCTTTACAACTTGCTCTTGGATATTTTTTAGACGTTCATCAATACTAAAGTTTGGAAAACCTTGTGAAAGATTTATTGCTTGATATTCGTATGCCAATTGGGACATAACAGAGAAAATACTTGTTCCAACTTTGGGTAGTTTTGACATATCACAGAATTTGATAGGTTAAAGTTACATGAAATATCTGTTTTTAACTTCTTTCAGATGTTAATTGGTTGGCTTGCGATGTGATTACGTGCAGAGTAGTATTAACCTTATTTAACAGTAAGTAGCTAAAAATCATTGTAGTATTGTGTTAGATAAACATAAATGAAGATTATGAAGAAGACTATTTTGAAAAGTTTAGCAATAGTAGGGTTAGTTATTGCTACCAGCTGTGCATCCAAACCGCAAGATGTTGTAGAGTTTGACGTTTATACTAATAGTAACGGTGAGCCTGAATTAATTGTAGAGGAAATTCGTGAAGGTGTGAGTAGCAAAAATACATATACAGGAAAAGATGCTGAAAACAAACTCAAGGAGTTTGCCTCAGACACAAATGAGAAAATCAGAGCTGGAGCGGAAGAGGCAGGACGTGATTTTAAAGATGCAACTGATAAAGCGGGTGAGGCAATAAAAAAAGCTGCTGAGAAAACAGGGGATGCGTTTGACAGTTTTGGAGATGATATAGATAAAGGATTAGATAAAACAGGAGATGCGATCAAAGATGGTTATGAAGATGTTAAAACTGACGTTAAAAAAGCAACTAAATAATTTTACTTTAGTTCATTTATATAGCTATTGTTTTAGCAAGATTTTTGATTTTCACTTTTCTTATGGCTAAAATGGTTTTCCATTGTTTAGAGGGTAAATATATAGCCAAGATAAGAGATGTTTTTTTGTCGCTTTTTAAGCGATAAAGTTTAAGATAAAATAAGATTTGCGGTTAAAATAAAAAAGGACGTGTTAAACGTCCTTTTTTATTTTAAATAAAGTGATTTAAAATTCGCTTTAATTATCTTTGCAACATGCGCAATCTTACAGCATTTTTACGACGGTTTCAAATCTTTCTAGTTTTTGCTTTTTTTCAAGCAATTGCATTGACTTTTTATTTTTCATTTTTCACACAACCTAAGACACAATTAATTACTTCGGTAAATGGAGTCAACGCTATGCTATGGGAAAAAAGAAATGGTATTGCTAAACATTTTTCGTTGGAGCATACGAACCATTCTTTGCAAAAAGCAAATGTTTTTTTGATGGAAAATCAACCCAATGCGCTTCAACGATTGGACAGAAGTACAGTAATCATTGATGACACTACTTTTGTTCAAAAATTTGAGTATTTAGCAGCCGATGTCATTAATTCTACTTTTAATCGTTCTAATAATTATTTCACAATTAATATTGGAGAGATGCAAGGTGTAAAAGTAGGGTGGGGAGTTATTTCGGATAATGGTATAGTTGGTGTGGTACATAGTGTCAGTAAACACTACTCTTTAATAAAAACAGTGCTTTCAGAACGTATAAATGTTGATGTTGAAATTCCAGCGGTTGGGTTGCCTGGTTTATTGAAGTGGGATGGTAAATCACCTAAAGTTGGTTCGGTAGCGGGTGTCTCAAATGATTTGGATATTCCAAAATGGTCGAAAGTTGTGACCAAAGGAGGGTCCGGTATTTTTCCTAAAGGAATAACCATTGGAAAGGTGTACCAGTTACATGAAGTAGAAGGGCAGGCATTTTGGGATGTTAGGATTTACTTTACCGAAGACTACCGTAAATTACAAAAGGTGTACGTTGTTCACAACTTATTATTAGACGAACAACAAAATTTAGAAGCTGAAGTTAAAGCAATAAAATAATGAAGAATCTCTTAACCCAAATTGTAAGAGCAATCTTACTTATTTTTATACAGGTGTTTATTTTAAGTCAAATTGAAATTGGCTGGGGTATACACATAATGATTTACCCAATTTTCATTTTATTATTACCTTTTGATTTTAAGCCTATCTTGGTGTTGTTGATAGCATTTGTATTTGGAATGATAATTGATTCCTTATCGAATACAGGAGGTTTGCAAACATCCAGTTTGTTAGCCTTAGCCTTATTTAGATATCCAATATTTAAATACAATAGTCCTCGGGATGGTTATGACGGCATCTACTCAGGTACTATCTATGAAATGGGAGGGAGCTGGTTTTTGAAAACGTCTGTTATTTTGCTTTTGATACAACATGTTTGGTTTTTTGTATTGGAATCTTTCTCTTCGAATGATTTTCTTTATACACTTCAAAAAATAGTTTTAAGCCTACCTATTTCCTATCTGTTTTGTTTATTGTATCAATTTATTTTCGTTAAACGAATTACCAATCGATGAATACAAACAATCGTAAATATATAATTATTGGGTTTTTCACCATAATTGGTTTAATCTATTTCATTCGTTTGTTTCAAATGCAAGTCATTGATGAACAATGGAAATTACGTGCGCAAGAGATTTCCGAAAAGCGAAAATTCATCACTCCTCCGCGTGCCGTAATGTTTGATCGAAATGGTAAGAAGGTTGTGTCTAATAAAGCATATTATAATCTAATGTTTGTTGAAAAGGACATTACGCATCTTGACACAGTCGCTTTTGCTCAACTCGTTGGAATGACGCCTGTCGAAGTACGAGAGCGTTTTCAGGAAATTAGAGATAGAGAAGGTGTTTATAAACGAAAAGATGGAACCAAGGTTCCCAATTATCAAAAGGGGAGAGAATATCCTTTTTTGAAAGAATTGACGGCTGAAGAGATTTCTCGAATAGCACCTCATTTAGATCGTTTTCCGGGTTTTTATGAAAAAGTGACCTCCATGCGTAATTATCCGTATTCAGGAGGAGCTAATATTTTAGGGTATTTGGCAGAAACAAATAGAGAAGAAATTACAGCAGATCGTTTTTATAGGTCAGGTGATAATATCGGAAAGGCTGGTATTGAGCGTTATTATGAGAAGGAATTAAGAGGGCAAAAAGGCGTTCATTATATTGTAACAAGTGCGTTAAACAATGCATTAGATCGATATGCTGATGGTAAGTATGATACTACTGCAGTTCAAGCTTCGCCATTGACATTAGGGTTGGATATTGAATTACAGATGTACGGAGAGAAGTTAATGCAAAATAAACTTGGATGTATCGTTGCTATAGAACCAAGTACCGGTGAAATTTTGAGTATGGTTTCTGCACCTTCTTATGACCCCAATTTGTTCGTAGGTAAGTCCAATATTGCAAAGAATTATCCTCAATTATTAACCGATCCGCAAAAACCTTTATTTCCAAGACCTTTACAAGCGGAGTATCCTCCGGGTTCTATCTTTAAGCTAACACAAGCTTTAATAGGTATGCAAGAAGGGGTAATAGATGCTAATGCGTCATTCCCGTGTACACAAAGTATGGTTGGCTGTCACAATCACCCAACTGCATCAAATGTAGCACGTGGAGTTCAAATGTCATGTAATCCTTATTTTTATTACGTCACACGTAAAATTATTCATCAAGGAAAAAAGAAGAATAGCTTTGCGGATGCTGAAATAGGTTTAGGTATTTGGGCGGAATATTTACATAGTTTTGGATTGGGGTTAAAATTAGATTCTGATATCTCGGGAATTAGAGCTGGTTTAATACCTACTCCGGCATTTTATGACAAATGGTATGGTCATCATAGATGGGCATTTTCAACTATTCGATCTATTTCTATTGGACAAGGAGAGGTTAAAATGACTCCTTTACAGATGGCAAATTTAGCTGCAATTATGGCCAATAGAGGGTGGTACATAACACCTCATGTTGTAAAATCAATTGGTGAATCTGGCCCCTTAGATCAATTCAAGGTAAAACATTACACAAAGGTAGATGCTAAGCACTTCGCCCCAGTAATTGAAGGTATGCGAATGGCCGTTGAAGAAGGTGGTGGTACCGCTAAAGGTGCACGTATTCCTGGAATTACAGTTTGTGGGAAAACAGGGACAGCGCAGAATCCTCATGGAAAAGACCACTCTGTTTTCATTTGTTTTGCTCCAATCGATAATCCAAAAATTGCTATCGCTGTTTTTGTTGAAAACTCTGGTTTTGGAGGTACTTGGGCTGCTCCTATTGCCAGTTTGATGATCGAGAAATATCTAAATGGTAAAACGCATGATCCCGCAAAAGAACAACGAATTTTTGACGCTATTTTAGATTAAGGCATGAGAGAAGGTGAAAAACTGACGAGTAACATCGACTGGCTTTTGTTATTAACCTATTTGATGATTGTGTCAATGGGTATAATGACGATCTATTCAACAGCTTTTAATGAAGCACATCCTAAAATCTGGGATTTGAATATGTTTTATGGTCGTCAATTAATGTGGTTTGGGGTGTCCCTGTTTCTAGGTATCCTAGTATTCTTGATTGATGCAGATATCTATCGTAAGTTTGCTGTTCCAATTTATATTACAACGCTTTTACTGTTGTTAGCTGTGCTTTTTACTAAACCTATAAATGGTGCTCGTGCATGGTTAGGTTTCGGTGGATTTGGTATCCAACCAGCTGAGTTTGCAAAAATTGGTACAGCCCTTCTATTGGCTAAGTTCTTAAATGGAGTTAACATCAAACATCAAAATATTTCCACCGTTCTTCGTGCTCTACTGATAATCATTATACCTGTTATTTTTATTATTCTTCAACCGGATGCTGGAACGGTATTAGTCTTCACAGCTTTTCTTTTCGTAATGTATAGAGAGGGAATTACATTTGATCCTATTGTTCTAGCAATTACCAATTCATTTCCAGGTGTTAGATTTAAAGAGACGTGGATAGGTACGCACTTTATACCTTTAATGTTTGTAATTGTTATTGTTTCTGTTTTTAATCTTTTATTATCTAAAACGACATTTGATTTAGCTTTTGTGGGTTTATTTGAGATTCCCGCTATCTACGCAATTATCATTTCTATTCTTCTTATTTGCATACTTCTTTACTTTGTTGGAATTGCCATGTTAGGGAACAGAAATAGACGAAAAATACTACTCGTTTCTGTTATCGTTGCGGTTAGTTTTTCAGTATTATCCTTGTCTATAACAACTGTTTTTAATTCATTGAAATCGCATCAAAAAACGCGTATAGAATTATTACTTGGTTTGAATGATGAGGACGAACGGGATGGAGAGGATTATAATCGAAATCGTGCAATGACGGCTGTCGGTTCAGGAGGTTTGTTAGGGAAAGGTTATAAAAATGCTACATTGTCCAGTGTCGAGGCAAATCACGTACCTGAAAGTGAGACAGACTTCATATTTTGCCCCTTCGCAGAGGAATGGGGGTTTGCAGGAACATCGGTTTTGATTTTATTGTATATGTTTCTTTTATTACGAATTGTTGCAGTAGCAGAGAGACAACGTTCCGTCTATAATAGGGTATATGCTTATTGTGTCGCAATGATTTTATTTTATCACTTTGCGATTAATCTTGGTATGAATATTGGCTTTGTACCTGTTATTGGAATTCCACTTCCTTTTTTTAGTTATGGAGGTTCATCGATGATGTCCTTCTCTCTCATGTTTTTTATTTTATTGAAACTAGATAGTCAACGACGTGACACTCTGTTTTAACAATAAAATGTTTAATGTAACTTATTAGAAGTCAAATTTTGAGACTCTAAAATTGACTATTTTTACAAAAAAATTATTTATGACCAAAAAATCTGAAACCGCTTCTTTTTCTGATAAAACCAAGAAGCGTATTTATTTTCTACTTTGGTTCGGAGCGTTTGTTCCGTTTATTTTAATTGCCACTTTATTACTTGTGCAATCAGAAGATAAATTACCCTCTGTGGAGATGTTGGATAATCCACCAGAGATGTTGGCATCCATCGTTTATGCAGATGATGGGACTACTGAATTGGGCAGATATTGGACTGTTAATAGAACTTCAGTGACCTATGATCAAATCTCATCAAATGTTTTCAATGCGTTGATTTCTACAGAGGATGAGCGATTTATGGAACATGCCGGTGTTGATTTTAAAGGATTAACTAGAGCCATTGCTAAATTAGGTTCTAACGGAGGGGCTTCCACTATTTCTCAGCAGTTGGCAAAGTTGTTATTTACCTTACAACAACGTGAGTTGGAGCGTCAGGCGCGCTTAAGTGGTGAGGATATTCCAGGTCGTAATGCAGGGAAGATTGGTAGGCTTTTATCGCGTGTAGATGAAAAAGCGCAAGAAAATATCATTGCCGTGCGTTTGGAGAAGCGATTTACCAAAGAGGAAATTATTACCATGTATTTGAATCAGTTTGATTTCTTATATAACGCTGTAGGTATTGAAAATGCTGCAAAAGTATATTTTAATAAATCTCCGAAGGAACTTTCTAAGAGTGAAGCAGCAACTCTTGTTGGAATGGTTAATAATCCATCTTTATTTAATCCTAGAACGTATTTAGTTCGTGATTATAGAGGGAAGATTGCCAACAAAAAAGGCATTAGCCGTGAATTAGTTGATCAGAAAGAGATTGATGAAGCTCGAAAAGCAGACAGTTTATTGATTCATCAAAGACGTAATCAGGTTCTTTTTCAGTGGCTTAAAAATTCAGATAAAGGTAATGATGCCTTAACAGAACAATTGACACGTGAAGAATATGAACGTTTAAAAAACGAGCCAATTGTCATTGATTATCAAGTCGTGGACCATAAAGAAGGAATGGCACCTTATTTCAGAGAATCTTTACGTAAGGATTTAACGGAATTGTTTAAGCGAAAAGATGATAATGGCGAGCTTTTATACAAGAAAAAAGATGGCACCGCCTACGATTTGTACCGCGATGGTTTGAGGGTTTATACCACCATAAATGTTGATATGCAAGGATATGCTGAAGCTGCTATAGATCGTCATTTAAAAGAAACCCTTCAACCAGAATTTGATAAAAATAATAAAAGAAGGAAACGTTTTCCTTTTGCTCAAACCTATAATGGGGAGGCTATTACCGATGAGCAGATTGAAAGAATTATGTCTCGTGCACGCAAGCAATCGGACAGATATAGAAATGGAATAGAAGCTGGATTGTCAGAAGCCCAAGTGGTGAGCTCTTTTGATTTACCTATTGATATGGCTGTTTTTACATTCAGTGGTTTGAAAGATACGGTTATGACTCCAAATGATTCAATACGTTATTATAAAGGGTTTTTACATGCCGGTTTATTATCCATAGAGCCGCAAAGTGGATTTGTAAAAGCGTGGGTTGGTGGTGTTGATATTGGTCATTTCGCTTATGATCATGTGAAGCAAGGGAAACGTCAAGTAGGTTCAACAATTAAACCATTTGTCTATGGAACAGCTTTAGCCATGGGGGTTGCTAAACCTTGCTATACCTTTCAAGAAGGTATGGATTATTGTGTGCAAAAAGCTGAAGGTGGAACTTGGTGCGCGAGCGGTAAAGTACCTTATGGAGAATCGATTAGTTGGGCATTGGCTAATTCTAACAACCCTGGAACCGTAGCTGTGATGTCAATGATGGGAGGTTATGCAGGACCTAAAACGATAGCCAAATTAATGAGAGACGTGGATATTAATATTCGCCCTGAAGATGAGGTTCCAGCCCTTTGTTTAGGTCCAGTAGATTTATCGTTGTACGAAATGGTTGGAGCGCAATCTATGTGGGTAAATAATGGTATTTATAATCGACCTGTTACGGTGTTGAGAATTGAAGATAGAAATGGGAACGTCATTTATCAAGATGAAGGTTATTCTAAGGAAGTCATGAATGAAAATGTAGCTTATGAAGTACTGAAAATGATGAAAGGAACTGTATCTGGTGGTACGGCTGGTCGATTGCGATCTTCCGCAGCATATGGCGGTTTTACTCAAGTTATTGCTGCGAAAACGGGTACTACGCAAGGAAATGCAGATGCTTGGTTTATGGGATTGACCCCTGATCTTGTAACAGGTGTTTGGGTAGGAGCTGAAGATAAACAAGTACGTTTTGAATCCATGGAGTGGGGACAAGGTGCTAGAGCAGCGATGCCAATTTGGGGTTATTATATGCAGAAAGTATATAAGGATCCTAAACTTAAGATTGCACAAGGTGATTTTAAAGTACCTTCTAATTATGATCCAAGTATGTTCCAATGTGGCGATGATGGCTATCGGGATAATTCTTTTGATCCATTCAAATAATATAAACTTATTAATCGAAAATGAATAAAGTTGTTAAAAATGTTGAAGAGGCTTTAGATGGCATTCAAGACGGAATGACTCTAATGATTGGAGGATTCGGTCTTTGTGGAATACCTGAAAATTCTATTGCTCAGCTGGTTAAAATGGGAACTAATCGTCTTACTTGTATTTCAAACAATGCGGGTGTTGATGATTTTGGTTTAGGTTTATTATTGCAGCAAAAGCAAATTAAGAAAATGATTAGTTCGTACGTTGGTGAGAATGCTGAATTTGAACGTCAGATGCTTTCTGGAGAACTAGAAGTAGACTTAATACCTCAGGGTTCCTTAGCGGAGCGATGTCGTGCTGGTGGAGCGGGTATTCCTGCTTTTTTCACGCCCGCTGGTTTTGGTACCGAAGTTGCTGAAGGGAAAGAAGTGAGAATCTTTAATGGTAAACCCCACATTTTAGAAGAAGCACTTACAGCTGATTATGCAATCGTGAAAGCTTGGAAAGGTGATACGGAAGGTAATTTGGTTTTTAAAGCAACTGCTAGAAATTTTAACCCTATGATGGCAATGGCTGGTAAGATTACTATCGCTGAAGTCGAAGAGTTGGTTCCTGCAGGTGAACTAGATCCAAATTTTATTCACACTCCAGGAATTTTTGTACAACGCATTTTTCAAGGTGAACGCTTTGAAAAACGCATCGAACAAAGAACTGTTCGTCCTCGCCAATAATCATTACTCAACAATTAATCGAAAAGAAAATGGCTTTAGATAAAATAGGAATTGCGAAGCGTATTGCGCAAGAATTACGTAACGGTTGGTATGTTAATTTGGGCATCGGTATTCCGACATTAGTAGCAAATTATATCCCTGAAGGAATAGAAGTTGAATTTCAATCCGAGAATGGTATTTTAGGTATGGGACCTTTCCCTTTTGAAGGAGATGAGGATCCAGATTTGATTAATGCAGGTAAACAAACAATTACGGCACGTAAAGGAGCTGTGTTTTTTGACTCTGCTATGTCTTTTGCAATGATCAGAGGTCAACATGTTCAACTAACTGTATTAGGTGCAATGGAAGTGTCCCAAAATGGAGATATTGCTAATTGGAAAATACCTGGTAAGATGGTTAAAGGAATGGGAGGAGCAATGGATCTTGTGGCATCTGCTGAAAATATCATTGTTGCAATGATGCATACGAATAAAGCCGGCGAATCTAAAATATTGAAAAATTGTACGCTTCCTTTAACAGGTGTAGGTTGTGTTAAAAAAGTGGTTACCGAGCTTTGTTTACTTGAAATAAAAGAGGGTAAATTTCATTTGGTTGAACGCGCACCTGGTGTAAGTGTAGAAGAAATAATTGCGGCAACAGAAGGGGAATTAGTTATTCCTGATGTCGTTCCAGAAATGAAATTAGATTAAATTAATTAGAAAAGCCACCCTCAAAGGTGGCTTTTTTTAGGCACCATAGAAGCCCATATCATCAATATATTTCCAAACTCTGTCTGTGAGTAGATAACGTACATCTTTACGTTGTTTAATCATTGACCGTATATGACTGGAAGAAATATTCATTGTTGGTGTATCCTTTATCCAATAAATATTAGGATGATCAATTAACTCTTGGTCTAGTTGAAATTCATGTACCTTTTCCATGGAGTTGTATGCTCGAGGATATACAAGAATTTTATAATTTTCAATTAAATAATTGTAATTGTACCACTTATGTAACGATCTTAAATTATCTTCTCCCATTATGAGCTGAAATTCGTAATTAGGATATTTATCCTTCAGTACCAATAGCGTTTTCACGGTGTAATTGGGTTGTTCTAATTTAAACTCTATATCCGAAGCTCTAAATTTTGGATTATCATCAATTGCTTCTTTTACTAGTGCCAAGCGATGATAATCTTCTAATAAAGTCTGCTTTTCTTTATGTGGATTATGTGGTGAAATGATAAACCATAATTGATCCAAATCACTTGTTTCTACAACATGGTTGGCAATAATAAGATGCCCAACATGAATAGGGTTAAATGAACCAAAATACAAGCCTATTTTCATTTTACTTCGTGAAATTGGAAATTAATTCTTCTGCCTTTTTACAAGCAATTTCTAAATCATCATTAATCAGAATGACATCAAAATCTTTTGCAAAACCTAATTCTTGGTGAGCTTTAGCAAGTCGCATTTTAATCTTTTCTTCTGTCTCAGTTGAGCGTCCACGCAGTCTATTTTCTAGTTCTTCGTAAGATGGTGGTTCGACAAAAATACTTAAAGCATTATCGCCTAACTCTTTTTTTAAGTTTAAACCGCCAATAACGTCGACGTCAAAGATTACCGTATTTCCATTAGTCCAAATTCTGGTTAATTCAGATTTGAGCGTACCGTAGAAATTATTGGTATATACTTCTTCCCATTCTAAAAAAGCATTTTGATTAATCTTATCTTGAAAACCGTCTACTCCTAGAAAATAGTAGTCCTTGCCATCAACTTCACCAGTTCTAGGTTCTCGACTACAAGCAGATATAGAAAATTCTAAGTGGTTAAATTTCTTTAAAAGGTGATGTACTATCGTTGTTTTTCCGGCTCCTGATGGTGCGGAGAAAATAATACATTTTCCATTTATTGAATTTGTTTGCATGACTTGAATTATAAGGTATTGAGCACTTGCTCTTTGATTTTTTCTAAGTTATCTTTCATATCTACAACTAATCGTTGTATTTCAGCATGATTACATTTACTCCCCAAAGTGTTAATCTCACGTCCTATTTCCTGTGCAATAAAACCTAATTTTTTACCAGCGTTAGGAGTACTCATTGTTTCTAAGAAGTAATTTAAATGGTTAGTTAAACGCATTTTCTCCTCACTAACATCTAATTTTTCGATGTAGAATATTAATTCTTGTTCGAATCTATTGTCGTCGTAATTAGAGTTTGTTACTTCTTCCAATCCTTTTTTCATACGCTCACGTATTGTTTCTATGCGTTCACCTTCGTATTTAGGAACTTCAGTTAATGCGTTTGCAATAGACGTGATTCTTTCTGTGAATTCATTTTCTAAGGCAATTCCTTCTTGTCGTCTGAATTCATTTAATTTGTTACAAGCTTCTGTAACAAGATTTAAAATAACCGTTTTCTCTTGTTCATTTAATTCCTCTCTTTCGTTTATAAAAATGTCAGGCATTCTCATGATAAGGGGAAGTAAATCCTCAGTAGTGCCTCCAATGGATTCGTTTACTTCTCTGAGGTCTTTTGCATAGGCTGCAGCTAAATCTTTATTAATCGAGAACGATTTGTTTTCGCCGGTGCTATCTAAGTTTACGCTTACATCAACTTTACCTCGTTCTAATAAATCACCGATCGTTTTACGAATAGATGGTTCTAATTCCTTATAGAAATTATGTACTCTAGCATTTAGGTCTAATCCTTTACTGTTAAGAGATCTTACCTCAACTGACATTTTTTTTCCTTCGTATGTTCCGGTTGATTTACCAAAACCAGTCATTGACATTAACATATAGTATTTTTTAATTTATAAGTATTGGTTTGAGGTGATTCTATCTTAATCTCCATTTTGATTTCATGACTGTCCCACGGAATTCATCTAAGACTTCCGACACCCGGCTATTCATCATTTTTTTTACTAGTTTGCGAGTACTGTTTCCTTGCTTGTAATCTAATTCATCACTATATAGAGGAACAATTGCTAAAAAGTACACTTCCTTACCATCAATTTCCAACTTTTGAACTTCGTAATCTAGGTCGATTGGATCAATTAGGATAAGGTGCTGTTGCCTCATTATAGGGGAAAGCGGTTGGTAGTCCGACACATCGTTATCTTTTATCTTATTGGAAAAACTATGTCCATAACCAAACCAAGTTTCGTTTGTGTTAAGGTGTTTTGCTAGCTTTTGAATCCAAGTAAATATCCAATTTCTGTTAGGATTGTCAATTTCTTCCCATTCCCAATAGGATGGTAATGCAAAAAACAACTCAATATGTTTCCTTTCTTTGGCCACCTCAGGCACATTCATCTCTTTATTGGATAACCCATTGGTCATTATTAATGTCACTTGTTTACCTCTAGATTCAATGTTAATAGCGAATAAAGGGAAATCATCCTCTGCTTTAGGGATATCCATCACTCGATGTTCACCGAATCTTTCCTGAAGTGCTATTTTTAGTGCTGACATATTGTTGTTTAATTGCAAAAAGGATTCAAACTAATGTTGAATCCTTTTATGATCTATATATAGTGTCTTATTTCTTCTTTTTTTCCCATTCCTTAATGGAAGCGTCGTTCATTTTAACGTATTCCTCATTTTTAGCAATAGTTGCTAATTTTGAAGAGTGTTTAGCTGTTTTAATAGCTAATTCATAGTCTCCATTTGCTGCTTGTATGAGTGCAAATTTTCTTAGGTGAAAGAACCCTACGTTATCACCTAGTTTGTCAACTGCCACCTTCATATATTCGTAAGCAAGTTTCATGTCGCCATTTGAATTGTAGATGTAGTCAGCTGCACGGTAGTAATCATTTGCAGTTGGTCCAGCTAATACTTTGTCAATGTTTGATTTCATTTTAGCATCTGTCAAAACTATGAAAGGATAGCTTGCACTTGTTTTGTCCCAAGCAAAGTTTAATGATGCTCCTTTTATGGTTACATCATCAATTGAAATGGTAAAGTTTTCTACTGATTTTGATAGATTCTCCGTTTTTACTTGTTGTTTTAAGACAACATTGTTTTTATCAAAATTTGCGGGAACTCCCCAATTATCAGTAGTTTTATAGAAATACAATGTCCATTCTTTACCTTCTGGTAAAATAAATAATGAATATGAACCTGGCTTAAGCGTATCTTTTCCAAATACTAATTTGTCATCTGTCGTTAGGATAGAGTTTTTGTTTGCTCCAGTTCTCCAGATTTGACCGTCATTTACTACTTCTTTAAATACATCACGTCCATTTTTTTGTGGTCGAGAATATTCAATTTGTACATTTGTTAATCCAACGGTTTGTTCTATTTTGGCAATAGGACTTAATTGTGGACTTTGCAATTGTGCAAAGGTTGTAGATGAAATAGCTAAGGCTATTGTGAAGATAATTTTTTTCATAATTGATTAGTCTAAAAATGCTTTTTCCAAAGATACCCAAAATTCAATAGTACTCGGCACACAACCTTGTTCTAGTAATGTATGAATTTCAGATTCTCTATTTGATGAATATTTTTTAACCGATTGAAAGACATCAATCTGATCAAGATTATTGGTTAAAACATCGTGTATGGTCTCTGGCGATTCAAGGCTAACGGTTGATCCTGGTTTAGTTACCAGAGAAATTAAGCGCATTTGTTCTTGCTCCAATAAGAATACAATGCATGTATTTGTACTTCGAAACTCGACAACTTCAATTTTTTCGTAAACAATTTGAAGCACATTATCTGAGAACATTTCGACTAATTTAATGGCTTTTTCTGGTTCATCATTGTTGATTTTTTCCCATGTGGATCCATCGACACCATTTATAATTAAAAATGCTTTTAAATCACCTTCTAAAGCAGATAATTCATCTGCTTTTAACATTCTGTATTTCATCTAAATTATCTTAAAACCCATCCGTCTAATCCGTTCGCTTTAGCTTTGGATATGTTTTGATCAAGTTGCGACTGTGAAGTTGTTTCACCGATTGTTACTCTGTATAATCCGTTCTTTTGATCTAGAATTTTAGCGTCTTTAAAGTCCATTTTCTTTAAATCCGCTACTAATGAATTTGCATTAGCTTCTGCGGAGAAACATCCAACGATAAAATTAAATCCGTTTGATTGGTTCGCAATTATAGTTGTTTCTGTTCTACCAGCTGTTGTTGGAGTGTTTTTTTTCTCCAAATCAACGAGAACATAAGTGTTTTCTGTTAATGAAAAAGCAAAGGTATTTGTTTGATCTTCTTGGATGGAGTCAATTTGCTCGCTTAATGAAACAAATTCCTTTTTAGTTGTTTTTTCTACGATTACGGGAGCTGTATATTGGGATTCAATATGTTTATTGAAAGGGTTGAAGTCTTTAAATGATAACATATTTGATTCCAATACATCTGTTCGCATTGGTATCCAAATCGAATAAAAAACAATAGGAATTGCTGCTATTGCTGCTGCATATTTCCATATGTAGGTGCGACTTTTTTTAGATGCCGCTTGTACAAATGGATTTTCGTTTTGTTCTTCTGTTACTTCTTTTTTTGGTTCGTTTAGTTCTGTCGGATGGATTGGGATTACTGTTTCCTTAGTTGCGTCTTCAACTGCTATTTTTCGTTTAACAATTTCAACATCCTCTTGGGCAATGAAATGAACTTGACCTAAACCAAAGGATTCTAATAATAAGTTGAAATGACGATCTTGCTCAAAGCAGATATTCTTTTCTTCATCTTGGAACAGGTAACCTACACGATCAATGGATACTCTGCGACCAGCATGTAAATCAGCCATCCAAGTACTGGTAATCTTACGGATTTCAGATTGTGCAACTTCAAAACTTAATTGTTGGGAGGAAGCATATTCATTTACCATCAAACCATCATTATTCATCAATTGTCGATTGAAAAGAATTGACTTTTTGGGTGGATGTATAATTCCTTTTTCAAAGTCTATCTTCGCAGCAGATTGTTTTGCTACAAAACCTCCGAATTCAGGTATTACCACGCAGTTATGTCGCAACAATAAATTTCCAATAATTTCCTCAAAAGTTACCATATTAACAAAGTTACGATTTTCGAATTTTTAAACCAAATTTGATTGACGTCTTATAATAGATCTAATACTTTTTGCACATCTTCAGGTGTATCGATATTAGGTGTTTCAATTGTCGTATTGATAACTCTAATTTGGTATCCGTAATACATCCATCTTAGTTGCTCTAACGACTCTGTTTGTTCTAGTAATGTTCTAGGTAAGGTTACAATATGGGTTAATGTCGGTTTACGAAACGCATATAGTCCGATGTGTTTTAGAAATGGATAGTTTGTTTTTCCTTCTTCATTTGCATGAAAGGTATTTGGAATAGGACTTCTAGAAAAATAAATTGCATTAGCATTGTGGTCAACAACGACTTTAATTCTATTTGGATTGTTGATGTCTTCCTCTGTTATCGTAGGTGTAGCAACTGTTGCTATTTGCACCGATGGGTCTTCAAAAGCTGGCAATAAAGCATCGATTTGAGCTGCATTTAGCAAGGGTTCGTCTCCTTGTATATTAACAATTACATCCGCATATATTTTTCTGGCTATTTCACCACATCTATCTGTTCCGCTTGGATGATTGCTTTCGGTCATAAAAACTTCGCCACCAAATGCTTTTACATGGTCGTAAATTCGTTGATCATCCGTAGCAACTATTACTTGGTTTAAATAGATGGACTGCTTCGCATTTTCATAAACCCTTTGTATCATTGATTTCCCTTTTAAATCAATTAAAGGTTTTCCTGGAAATCTGGAAGAACCATATCGTGCTGGAATAATACCTACTATTTTCATTTGTTAGAATTTTGCTTGTACTTGTAGTATGAAGGTTCTTGGAGCTTGTATATCACCTGGTCTTGTTGTGTACTCACGATTAAGGATGTTGTTTACAATAAATCCTACACGGTAGCTTTTTCCAATATTATAGCCAATTCGTAAATCCCACACAATTGCTCCTTTCATATCGTAATCCTTGCGGTATTGTTTCAATCCGGGTAATAATTCTTGACCTGCGATTTTTTCTTCAAATATTGCATCAATATTACTGATTTTACTGTTGTATCTTACACTGACACCTAAACTAATTTTTTTCCAAGTTGCTTCGATGTCTGCACGGACAAGATGGTTAAAACGGTACTTTAGTGTTTTGTTATAGGTTACTACTCCATCCTCCACTTTGTAACTGGACAACGATTGGATGTAGGACGAGTCTGTGTTTAGGGAAATTGGATTCATGTAAGTATACCCCATCATAGTTGTTAACTCTACTTCTCCGATTTTTCCTTGAGAAGAGAAGGAAATTTCACCTCCTAAAATTCGAGCAGATTCATTGTTCATGGCCATAAAACCTATCCATTTTGGTAAAAAATAAGGACTGTTTGGATCCAGTGAAAGTTGAGTTCCTGGAGGATTGTATACGCCAAACGAAAATTCCATCATATTGTCATAGCGATTAATGAATCCTGCTACATCTAGTAAACCCTTCCAGTTTTTTCCAATTCGGATGATTTGTTTAACTCCTACTTCTGCGGCCCATCCTGTTTCTGGGGTTAGGTTTGGATTCGGGAATATATTAAGCGCTCCTACACTTGTTGTTGTGTATCTTTCTGAAATTGCGGGGTAACGAACTCCTTGTCCGTATGATGCCCTAATAAAAGTAGCTTTTGCTGCCTGATAATTTGCTGCAAATCTAAATATTGGAAACACCGGTAATTTTGTTCCTTTTTTGCTGTTTATGATAAAATCCGAATCCCCACCTTTACCATCTTGTTGAAAATATTCAGCCCTTGTTCCTGCTAAAAGCGTAAGTCGTTTAAATAGTTTTTGCTCTAATTGCAAATAGGCTGCTGGGTTGAAAGAGGTGTGATCTCCAAATAGGTTGGAATATACTTTTGTGAAGGTAGATGTCGCGCCTGTGGTCAACGTCATTCCAAAATCTGTTTTGTGTTGAAATTGATAGTCCAGATATCCAACGTCACTTTTTGAATTTTGGGTTTCATTAAAAGAGTTTTGGTTTTCTATTCTGTACCAGCGTGCTTTTAAAGCATGTTTGTTTCCGTTTTTATCTGTGTATTTTAGGTAAGGATCTATTGTTATACGGTTTCCTTTCATTTGGCTTAATGTGGACCCTGGTATGGATGGGTCTCCTCCTCCCATTGGAATATATCCCTGTTCGGCACTTTTCCAAAGAAGGAAAATTCCATTGTTTTGTAATTGTATATTGTAGCCCAAACCAATTTGTAAGCGTTCGGTTTTTGTAAGGAAGTACGAAAATGTGCCGTTTACGCGTATTCGGTCTTCTGTATTTCCTTGTCTATATCCATCACTCGTTACACCTTGTGCCGCAATTGAAAATCCAAATCTATTTATTCTTTGGGAATGGTAAACATCTACTAAGTGAAATGTAGGAGGGGCAGACCACCATTTTAAGCTTTCTCGTTTGGGGTTCCCGTATATTCCCACTTGATATTTCACCCTAGTAACAGGTGTTTTTGTCGGTTCTCTCTCTGTTAATGCAATAATTCCGTTTAGCGCACCACTACCATATAAAACAGATGATGCACCTTTTATTACTTCGACTTGTGATGCTGATTCTGTTGGGATTGTGTTAAACTTTACGTCACCTGCATCACCAGATATTAGGGGCATTCCATTCCAAAGTACCATTGTGCGACTTCCAGCGCCATAGGAAAATCCTGTTCCACCTCTGATACTGATTTGGCCGTCCATTGCATAGACGCCTGGTGTTTGGTTTACCGCTTGTTCTAAGTTTGTGTATCCTTTGTTGTCGATTAATTCAGGACGTATTATTTCCATAGATATCGGAACCTCTTCAGCTCTTTGAGGTCTTCTACCTGCGGTAATTACTAAGGTTTCTAATTTCTGGGTAGGTTCATATAAGCGGATGATTAACTGGGGTGTTTCTTGAAGAATTAGTAGGGTGTCGGATATAAAGTCAGTTGCTTTTGCAATGAGCTTTAATGGAAATTGGGCTGGAGCTAATTTTAATTCAAAGGAACCATCTTCTTGTGTTTCTGCGCTAGCACCTACAGTAAATACTTTTGCATTGATAATAGGTTCGTTAGTTGCGCCATTAATGACTTTACCTGAAATTTGAGCGTGTGAAATAACTGGTAAACAGATAAATAGTACAAGTAGTTTTTTCATTTTCGGTTTTTTTCCTTAAATTAAGATAACCGAAATTAATTAATATTTTGAATTACTCTCACCTATATTTACAAATTGCCCTTTCTGAATTACGAGGAATAGGCCTTAAGCGTTGTAAGATTTTATTAGAACACTTAGCTGATGTTGAAGATGTTTTCACCTTGTCTTTAAGAGAACTTTATCTTCAAACGGGGATTGGATTATCTACACTATCAAAAATGGATCGTGATGGGGCATTAAGAAGTGCTGAAAACATCATGGCTCAATGTGAAAAAATGGAGATCACACCGATTTTCTATACACATCCTACATTTTCCGCTAGGTTAAGGGAGTGTGAGGACGCACCGTTGGTTGTATACACCAAAGGTGATTTTGATTTGAATCAATCGCGTTTGGTTGCTGTCGTAGGAACGAGAGCACCTTCCAATGATGGATATAAGCATTGTGAAGAGTTAATAAGTGGATTACAGGATTCAAATGTTATTATTGTGAGTGGTTTAGCTTATGGGATTGATATAACTGCTCATAAAATGGCTTTAGAGGTCGGATTACCCACAATTGGTGTGCTAGCTCATGGTTTGGAGCGTATCTACCCTACACATCATAAAAAGATAGCGAATGAAATGCTTAAAAATGGCGGTTTGATTACTGAGTTTCCTCCTTTTGCAAATGTGGAAAGGGAAAATTTTCCGATGCGTAATAGAATTGTTGCTGGGATGTGTGATGCGACTATTGTGGTAGAGAGCAAAAGTAAAGGAGGTTCTCTAATTACCGCTGAATTGGCTAATGATTATAGTCGAGATGTATTTGCTTTCCCAGGTAGTATCTATAATGAGTTGGCGGCTGGTTGTAATGATTTGATTGCTGAACAAAAGGCGATGCTTTTAAGAGGTCCTATTGATTTTTTGTTAAAGATGGGATGGCAAAGTAAGAAGAGTATTTCCAAAAAACAGCTGTCATTGTTTGATCATCTCAGTGAGGAGGAACGACTGTTGTTGAACGTACTTAATCAAACTTCAGACATTCATATCGATTCTATAGCTGATCAGTTATCCTTTTCTATTTCTGATGTGAACGTTATTCTTTTTCAGTTAGAAATGGAGGGGTTGATAAAACCCTTACCTGGTAATCGGTATCAGATGGCATAAAAAAAGGGACTCGTTTGAGTCCCTCCAATATATGTTCAATCTATTAACGTTGGATTCCTGCTTTAAGAAATCTTCTGTTATCTATTACTTCCGCTTTCTCACGTAATGCTTTTCTAGATTCACCTTGAATGTTTCCAGTCGCTTGACGTCCGATAGTCATTTTTTCTTCATCATAGTTTGTTGTAGCTGGTTCAGCTATTGTTTTTTCAACTAAGATTTGGTATACACCACCTTTACCTTGTAATGGCATTGTTAACTGTCCATCTTTGATTCCAGCTGAGAATAACTGACCAACAATTTCTGGTTCGTATCCACCACCCATGATTGAAGGGTTCGCAAAATTAACTTCCGCTTTTTGTACTTCAGCTCCTGCATTTTTAGCTACGCTATTGATGTCATTTCCTTTGAATTTAGTCATCAAACGTTTTGCTTTTAAATCAGTCATTAAGTCTCTTCGTAATTGAGGCTCAATTGCTTCTAGTGTCGGAGTTCCTTTGTCTTTAACCGCAGCTAGTATTGCAATGATATATCTGTTTCCATCTTTAACTGGAGAGTTAACAATATCACCTGCTTTTGCCTTGTTACCAAATGCTAAAGCGATCAATCTGTCTTCAGCGAATGAAGTATTCATCCCGTAAACATTTAAGTTTTTCTCGTCTAAGTTCATAGACATTGGGAAATATCCTTTCTTAATTGCTATAGTATCGAAAAGATCAATTTTCTCTTTAGTTGTTTTTTTATTTTCTGTTTTAGTTGATAATTCTTCAACTAAGTCTTCAGCAACCAATTTAAGATCTTCTAAAGAGTTAGAACTTGGTACTAACGTTTTTTCAACGATGACTAAAGAAGGTAAGCGTCCTGCTTTTTTATCTAATACCTCAATAATGTGGAACCCAAAGTCAGTTTGTACGTATCCGATCTTTCCAACAGGGTTATTTTTAATAAAGTTAGAGAATTCTTCAACCATTTCCGTTTCCGTAAAGTCAGAATATTTACCTCCTGTTGCTGCCGAACCTTGGTCTTCGCTATATTGTGCTACTAAATCTTCAAAGTTTTCTTTGTTAATTATAGTCATTAATGAATCGGCCAATTGACGTTTAGCAATCACACCGTTTGTATCCGTTTTTTGAACTTGTAACAAGATGTGACGCGCAGTAAGAAGTTGATTTTGGAAACCATCAACTTTAGCAATTCTGTATTTTCCATTTTGTTCGTATGGTCCGATGATGTCACCAACTTTAGCATTTTTGATTAAAGAATCAATGGATGCTGGGTAAGTAAATTGTTGTTGGTGTTGCTCCGCAGTTGCATCAGAACGGTAAGAAGCTTTTGTCCAATATACTGGCCATTCACTATTTTTCATTACATAGATTGAATCTTGTTTAGGTGTTTTTAATAACGCTAAATCAGATTTGATTTTTGCTAGTGAATTTTTAAATTCAACTGAATCTTGTTTAGACGGAGCAATATTGATTGCGAAGTATTTTAAATCACGTTGATTAGACTTGATTTTATATTTTGCTTCGTCTTTCTTCTCATTATAGTAATCTTCTAATTGTTTATCTGTAATTGTTATATCTGTATCAGGAATTTCTGAATAACGTTTAACGACATAGGAAATTGATTTATTACGTTTTTGAGCAACATATTGATCTTTCGCCTCAAGGTTGGTAACGTAAACACCTTGTTGTAAAAGTTGTACATACTTTTCTTCTAGACGTTGCATAGATAATGATGTTTTCGTCTGACTCCAGGCCATTTTTTCATTTGGATCAGAAGACTTTTTCATTTCGTCTACACGATTGCGTAATAATTTGTCGCTATACAGTCCTGTTGCAGGATCTGTAAAGTTTTGTGCAATTTGAGGGATTACAGTAAATCCGTTTGTTCCAAACAAATAAGCATCAAATTCGCGATCAGAAACTGAAATACCAAGTGCGTCAAATTCTTTTCTTAAAAGTAATGAATCGACAATTGCATTCCATGCTTTAGATTCTGAGTTTTGCTCGTCTTTTTGAGTGTACTCTCTACCTTGGCGTTGGAATTCATTTTGATCCATCGCTTTGTAATTATTTACTGCTGTTTCAAATAAACGTGTGTCAACATTTTCTCCATTTACTGATCCATAACCGAAGATTTGGTCTTTATATCCAAAAAAACTGTTGTAATCAGTTAAGATAAATGCAACCAATGCAAGTCCGATTACACCTACGATTAACCATGATTTCTCACGTATTTTACCAATTATTGCCATAAGATATTAGTTATTACAAGGGTGCGAATATAATTAGATGTTCGCACATATGAAAATTTGTTTGTCGATTAGCTGATATTTTCTTAATAGATTTTCTTAATAATTTAAAAAAGGCACCCTTATGGTGCCTTTTTTTATGGTCTTCTTGTGTTTGTTGGCGTTGATTGTCTTGGTGTTGACACTGGACGTGTCGTTGTTGTTGACGGAACGGTTCGACTTTGTGGTTTTGTACCTTCAGTCACTTTTGCAGGTGTTGCCACACGAGTTTCCGGAGTTCTAGTCGACGTTGTTACGGTTGGTTTTGTAATATTTGGTTTTGTGGTTGTCACTTTTGTAGGGATTTCTGTCCTCGGTGTTGACTGTGTTTGCGTCTGGTTTCTATTTTGATTTTGGTTAGATGGAGGAATTACTTCGTTACCGGTACATGCTCCCCTTGCAGCTCCTAGATCTCTATATTTTGTCCATTCTAAAGGGTTGATTGTTTTTGTTACATACTTCCCGTTTTCTAAGATACAAATTAGCATTCCATTACTTATGGTTCCTGTTCCCGTGGTTCCACCTGTATTCCCAGTGCTAGTTGTGTCAGCACAAGCTCCTAATGTTGCTCCCATTCGTTCGTAACTTGCCCATTGGGATTGTTTGATTGTTCGCGTTGTTCTACCAGAAGTAGTCGTTATACAGATAACTATATCTTGGTCGACAATTACAGGGCAAGGTCCAAGTGATGCTCCTAATGCTTGGTAGGTAGCCCATTGGGATTGTTTTATCTGTAAAGTTGTTAGTGTACCGTTTGTTCGATGACAGATGGTGATGTCTTGATCGATTGTCGGGCAATCGCCAAGCGTCGCTCCTAGTCGTTGGTATTCTGTCCAAGTGGATTCTTTGATTATTCTCTTTTTACCATCTAGGCAAATTATAATATCCTTATCTATAACTTGTGGACATTCGCCAATAGTTGCTCCTAAAGCTTGGTAGGTCGGCCATTCACTTTCTTTGATTTTCTTGGTAATTCTTTCATTGTCTCCCTTGAGGCAGATTATGATTTCATTAGCCACTTCATTATCGGGGCATTTACCTACGGTCGCTCCTCTTGATTTATAACGGATTAATTGAGTTGCGTAAATACGCATCGTTACTCCATTCAAACAGATTTCAACGGTGATTGTATCTTCTGTGATTGTAGTATTTGTCAGTTCAATACATTTTTCTTTTCGAGCACCTCGTAGTTGATATTCAGTCCATTCAGATTCTTTGATTGAGACGTTTTTTCCATTCAGACAGATTTCAATAATTGGATCGTTCTTCACTGTTATTGTGCATGTCTTGGTTACTGTGCCTCCTTCGTTTGTTGCTATTACGGTTAAGGTGTACTGTCCTATATTTCCAGCTCTTGTTATTGTATTAAAACTAAAACCATTAGATGTACTTGTGTAATTCACATAATTCTGTTCTATTCCGTTAAGGAGTACTGTAATTTGGTCGGTGTTATTCACGCCGTTAATTGCACCTGAGAAAGAAAATGTACCTTGTTCAATCGTTATAGCACAATCATTTTTGAAGTCTATTTGTGGTTTTGTGATTTGAGGTTTAGGTTCATTATAAACGATGTTTACCTTGTTAGATATTGTTCCGCAATTGGTAGTTGCAATAACTTGTATGGTATTATTTCCATTTATAAGTGAAACAGGGATGGTGATAGTTCCATTGTTAAAGGTAAATGAATTCACGGGGCTTCCATTCAGATATACTGTTAGATCATTACGATCTGTAACGTTTGTCACTCTTGCTATTACTGCCGTTGTTTGGGTTGGAGTAGTTATTCCGTTTTGAGGACTTGTAAATGCGATAGTAGGTGTAGCACAAGGTTTTGTATAGGTTACACCTAAATGTTCAGACAATGTACTGCAATCATTTTTAGCGATTATCTGAATTATATTGGCACCTTCATCTAATGTTATATTAGCTTTAAATAAATCGCTTGTTACATTGTAGGTGAAATTATATACTCGAACGTTATTGACCATAAATACAATGTCATTTTGCTCATCAACATTGGCAATAGTAGCCTGTATATAGAAAGAAGATTCAGTAGTTGTTAATTTAGAAGATCTTGGTGAGGAAACTAAAAGAGTTACAGGATCGCACGGTTCATCGTAAACGATTTGTATCGTCTCTGATTCATTTCCACAACTATTTGTTGCTATAATTAAAAGGGTATTTACACCTTCTTTTAGGTTTAATACTTTTGAAATAGCTAAACCGTTTGTAGTGGATTGAAGGTTTACATTAGATTGTACTACACCATTTAATTGTAAACTTATTTGGTTCGCTTGGGAAACATTTGCAACAATTGCATTGAAGGTGTAGGATGAGTTTACGACTGTTAGATTTCGTCCAATGTTAAGTTGAATGATAGGCTCGGGGCAATAAGCATTGTATTCAATATTAACATTTTGAGAATGTGTTCCACATTTATTAGTTGCTATTATTTGAATAGTGTTTGATCCGTCATGTAGGGAAGCTATTCCACTAACTTGATTGTTTGCATAATTGACATTGACTACATTTTGTTGAACGCCATTAACGTAAACTTGTATTAAATCACCTCTTTGAAAATTGGTGATCTGTGCGTTATATGTGAATTGTTGCGTAGATGATGTAATTCGATTTGCTCTTGGATTTGTAAATTGAACAATCGGATCATCGCAAAGAGGTTTGTATTGCACTACAATTGTTTGGTTGTCCTGTCCACAGTTATTCCATGAAGAGATCTGTATTGTATTAAGACCTTCATAGAGTTGTATCGCTGAAGTTAAACGGCCATTAGATTGCAGCGAAGTGTTTGAAACTAAACTACCATTTATGGTTACTTGTGTTTGGTTGGCTATTGCATTAGTTAGGTATGCGTTTAGGTTGTAAATAGATTGTGATTGCGTACTATTTGTTTGCCCTTGTAAAGTAATCTGCGGTTTTAAGCAAGGCGGCGTTACTGGTACTGGATTACTAATAACAGGAGGTACAGAGGTTGTTGGTGTTGAATGTTGTGGGTTAGTTGATCTATGTCTACCTCCGCCTAAGTACCATTTAAAATTCAAGCTGGTGTAGTGATAAATATCATTCTTAGTTCTTACATCGGTAGTGATAACTCCATCAAAATGGTCATTTCTAGGGAAAGTGGTTTTATGCTCAATCCCCATTGAGAAATTATTGGTAAACCAATAAGCTAAACCAACTCCTAGGTGCGTTGTGAGAAGCAATTGTACATTTTGGTTATTGTCCAAAAGTGATTCATAGGAATTATCTAACTGCGTATCTACCTCCCAATTACTATCGTATGAATTGGAGAAGTTATACATGTAATCTCCATCTAAATAATTACCCCATGCACGGTTAAAACCTAATCCTATTCCACCAAATATATAAGGATCAATACCGTTTTTTTGTACTAATCTTTTGAAATGGAGAGCCATTCCAAGATTAAATTCAACGGCTCTATTTTTGAAATTATGTAATGCATAACCGTACTCGCTTTTGTAGGGTGTTAGACCTTGATCTAATACACCGGTATAATCGCTAAGGTCAGTAACTTTCAGGTCATTTCCTTTCCATGTTCCCATTAGAAATCGACCATAGATATCTAACCATATTGGACTGTGGTTGTTTTTTAATACCGACCCACCTAGTGTGAAACCTGCACCAAAATTCACGCGTGTTTTAACATCGGTAGTGTGCCAAGTTCCTCCGCCGTTGAAGGAAATAAAGACAGGTGTGTGTAGCGATAAATCTCTTTTTTGAGATAAACCGAGAGAAGAAAGAATGAGCAATAAAAGAGTTATGTAATTTTTAAGCATAAGCGTTTTTTTTCCTTTGAGCAATACCAAAACAAGTGCCAAATGTAAAGATTAAATGTTTTTAAATTAAATATTATGCTTGTCCAGACGTTTTTCAGAGAGATATTCCTTTATTTTTGTTTTATGTGGAAATTTATATTTGCTGTATTATTACCGCTTCAATTGTTTGGGCAAGAAGACTATAATAGATGTGATTTAGCACTTGAATTATGTCCTAATAGGAGTTTTACAGTTAGTAATGAAAATGCCAATCACACCTTGTGCAGTGGTTGTGAGGATGACTTTACAGTTTGTTTCACACCACTCAATTCTATATGGTTGAAATTTACAACTAACGATCAAGGTGGGGATGTCGCTATTTCTCTGTCGAATGCAAATTTTGTACTAGAGACAGGACGCGACACACGTCTTAACATGGTTCTTTTTCAGGCAAACGTACCTTGTAATGCAGTGAGTTATACTGCTGTTGGAAACTGCTTGTTGGATGTCACTAATAATGGATTAATAACAGCTAACAGCTTGCCTCCAAATACCACTTATTTTTTATGTTTAAGTGGTACGCAACGGAATGGTTTTGTTTTACCAGCTACGTTCACAGTCGATGTTACCATCAATGGTGTAGGAGTGAGTCGTGTTCAGCCTTCGGTTTTTGCGTCAATGTCTACAACTATTTGCCCTGGAGTACCTCTTTACGGTTTAGTTAAGGCATTTAACTGCCCAGACCAAGGAAGTTATCGTTGGTATGTTGACGATCAATTAATTGCAGTTACTGAAGATACAGTGTTATACACCACCAATTTCAGAGAAGGTTCGGTTGTTCGTGTAGAGACAACATGTTATGCACAATGCATGGAGATCGTTAGTTTTCAGTCAGCTGCTATTCAAGTTCAATCATTTATTATTTCAGCTGGGCCAGATAAAGAAATCGCTCAAGGTGGAAGTGTTATTTTAGAAAGTACAATCCCTATAAATACAATTATTCAATGGACTCCAACATATGGACTTTCCAATTCATCAATTCCTTTTCCAATTGCAGATCCAGAACAATCTACTTTGTATACACTGCAGGTAACGGACACGCTTACAGGTTGTAGTATGATTGATTATGTTCAAGTTTCCGTTATAGAAGGTTTGGTTATTCCGAATACGTTTAGTCCAAACGGTGATGGAATTAATGATACGTGGTATATCAAAGGATTAGAAGCTTATCCTAACAATGAATTGCAAATCTTTTCGAGGTGGGGTTCATTAGTTTATGATGTAAGGAATTTTAATGAGAAAAAAGCATGGGATGGTAAAGTGAATAATGGACAATTGCAAGAAAGTGTTTATTATTATGTTTTAAAACTTAACAATGATCAAGGTACAGAGTTTAATGGTTCAATAACACTTATTCGATGATAGGAAGGTTTTTAATTCTTTTGTTCTCCGTTTTTTACAGTCACTTATTTGGACAGCAATTGCCTCAATATACACAATGGACGAGCAATCAACTTGCTATAAATCCTGCTCATGCTGGAATAAAAAAATGCGTTGATGTCCATGCTCTTTATCGTAATCAATGGGTGGGAATGTCGGACTCACCTACCTCAGGGTTTTTTACGGCTTCTATTCCGCTACGAAGTAAACAGACCAAACTGCTTTCCCCACGGCATGGATTGGCTCTTAGATTTGAGGGAGATCGTATAGGTATGTTCAATACAAATCGTATAAATGTCGGCTATGCAGCTCATTTTAATTTCACAACAGAAACCCGTTTATCGTTGGGTATATATGCAGGGGTTGTGAATATGGGATTTAATCATTCTAAAGCTACAACGATAGATCCAGACCCCTCGGTGATGAGAGAATTTTCAATTGTTCGGCCTGATGCCCATTTTGGTGCTTGGTGGAATGGGAAAAACTATTACATCGGTTTTATGCTTAACCAATTAATCCCAACAAAATGGTTAGAGGGAAATGCTTCTCAATTTCGCTTTCACGCGTCATTAAATGGAGGTTATAAATTTGAGTTAAGTGAACGTTCAGCAATTATTCCCCATGCAATTGTACGTTTCCCTATAATTGGTAAAATAAATGCAGATGCATTAGTGATTTATGATTATGATAATCTATTAAATCTAGGTGTTGGCTATCGCACTACGGAAGCTGTTTTGATTATTGCTGGCGTTAAAATTAATCGACGTTTTGCAATTAATTATAGTTTTGACTGGAATGTATCTGCCTTAAGTAATGTGTCTAAGCATACTCATGAAATTGGTATTTCGTTTTTGACTTGTAAACCCGAACGAAAAGGGACAAATAATTGTGCGCTTTTTGAATAGTAATAGGTTATTCTCAATCCTCTGTTTATAAAAAGAAATGATTGATCTATTATCTTATCGATACATTGACCATTTTTGTTTAAAATATATTCCATGAGAACAAAAGTATGCGGTCTTGTTGCTGTTTTAGTTTTTGCAGTAGCCTGTGTTCCGGCCAAAAAATACAAAGATTTAGTTGAACGTGAACGTGTTTGCTCTGAAGAGTTGGAGCAATATAAAGCGCGTGCAATGAATGGGGAAGGTCGTGCAGCTGAGTTTGAAGCAAAATATAATGCTTTAGTAACAGATGTTTATCGCTTGAAAGAAGATACAATGCGACTTGGAAATGATTATCGATTGTTATCTCATCAGTATGATAATTTGGTTAACCGCATGGAGTCATTGGAGTCATCGTTTGATAAGTATCGCCTCACAGGAGAGCAAAATACGGCTTTGTTACAAGCTGATTTAGATGCAAAGAGCCTAGAGTTGCAACGTAAGCAAGATGAATTATTAGCTTTGGAACAAGAGCTAAAAAGTAAACAAATGCTTTTATCAGATAGAGAGCAGCGTGTGATGGAGTTAGAGGAAATGATTGCGCGTCAAGAAAAAGCTGCCAAAGAGCTCCGTGCAAAAGTGGCTAATGCTTTAAGTGGATTTGAAGATAAAGGGCTTACGGTTACACAAAAGAATGGAAAAATATACGTGAGTTTAGAAGCGAAGTTATTGTTTGCTTCTGGTTCAACAAAAGTGGAAGCTGGCGGTCGTGAAGCATTAGTGGAGTTAGCAAAAGTACTGGAGAAAGAAAATGATCTTGAGATTATCGTTGAAGGACATACAGATACAGATCGCTTGTCAAGTGGAAGTCATCCTAAAAATAACTGGGAACTATCTGTGTTAAGAGCAACATCAGTTGTGGACATCATGCTAGGGAGTTCAGCAATGAATCCTTCTCAGTTAATGGCTGCTGGACGATCAGAATTTTTACCAGTAAATCCGAATGATAAAGCTAAGAATAGACGAATTGAAGTGATTATTTCACCTAACTTAAATGAATTGTTTGAGTTAATTGGAAATTAACAGAAAGAAGGCTCTCATGTGGGAGCCTTCTTTTTTTAGAAGGTATCTTCATTAAACTTTTCACTTTTCAATGGTGGGTAAGAGAGGTTTAATTCTTTTAATTTTTTAAGAACAATCCGTGAAACAATGTAATTGCGGTAGGTGCTAGAATCAGCAGGTATAATATGCCAAATGGGATTGTTACACTTACTGATTATTGATTCATAGGTATCCATAAAGTCATTCCATTTTTCTCTTGTTGACCAGTCGTCGTCACTATGTTTGTATTGTTTTTCAGGTATGGTTATACGTTCTATAAGTTTTTCTTTCTGTCTAGATTTACTAATATGTAAAAATAGTTTAATGATGAAAACTCCATTTTCACTTAAATATTTCTCAAAATTGTTTATTTCCTCATAGCGTCTTTGGATGGTTTCCTCCTCGATATATTTATAGACTGTCGGAACGAGAATGTCTTCATAGTGCGACCGATTAAAAACGCCAATCTTTCCTTTCTCAGGTATTTGTTGGTGTATTCGCCATAGGTAGTCATGCGCAAGTTCTTGTTCGTTTGGTTTTTTAAAAGAAGCCACATTAACCCAATCAGGGCTCAATCCACTAAAGACTTCCCATGTTGTGCCATCTTTGCCACTAGCATCTATACCTTGTAGGATGACTAGTACTGCCTTGTTTTGTGAGGCGTGTAGTTTTAACACTTCCTCTGTGATTTTTTCCTTAATAAGCTGTATATCTTCTTTTGTATCTTCTTTATTCCAATTATCAGGAGGAGATGTCGGATAGTCTTTTAAATTGAAGTGCATAATTCATTGTATTTCAAGTGTTAAATATACAGGGAGATGGTCTGAGTATCCACCATAGTATTTTTGTCCTCCAAAAGTGGCATTTGGTTTATTCGCCCCACTTGAATAGGTGTAAAGTAGACGAGGATCTTTTATTATAAAAGCATTGTTCCTATGCACCTTTAAACCACCTTTTCCACTTAATAAGGATTGAGAAACAATCAATTGGTCAAAAACCATCCAATCTCCATGAAATACAATTGTTCCTTGGTCATTTTTCTCTTCCTCAATTAGTAAGTTTACAAGGTCATTTTCACCTGCTTTTAATTCATGTTGACCTTTTGCTCTGAGTTTTTGATGTATACTTCTATTGGTAGGTGTGTCATTAAAGTCCCCCATAACGATGATGTTTGCTTTGGAGTCTTGTTTTAAAATAGTATCTATTTCTTTTCTTAATATTTCTGCTGCAACTAATCTTCGAACCTCCGTTTTAGCATTTCCTTCTCGTCGAGATGCCCAGTGATTTATAAAAGTATGAATGATTCGTGTGCCTTCTACTTTTCCTTTTACGTACATTATATCTCTTGTTGACCAATATGGTTGAATGGATAGGGTTATAGGTATTCTTTTGGTATCGGTTATTTCAAATTGTTTTTTGTCATAGATAAAAGCAAGATCCATTCCACGTGGATCATTCATTTCAATATGATGAAAGCTGTATGTGTTTTGATTAAGTGGTTTTGTTTGAATTAGATCTTTTAGAACATTTGCATTTTCAACTTCGCTTAATCCAATTATTAGTGGTAAACCATTCTTACCTAAGGTCAAAGCCTCTGCGATTTTGTGTAACTTTTCGCGATAGCGATCCTCATCCCATTCCATGTTTCCATATGGGGTGTATTCGTCATCTCCTGGATTATTAGGATCATCGTAGATGTCAAATAAGTTTTCTACATTATAAAATACGATGGGATATCTATTCATTTCGATTCATTTTTATTAGTCGTATTCAAGGTCGTTTTCTTTTCTTCTATCTTAGTTATATTGGTGTTAGTAACTTGTTGTATATCAATTTTGTGTAAAGAGTTTTGTATACTCTTCTTATTAATCAAATATACAAATTGGTATAGTAAGTTTATAAAATCTGCATGTAGATCGATAGACATTTAACGTTCTTTAGTGGGCTTTTGATTAAATTAGTAAGTCAATACGATGAATATGGCTGTAGATTTTCAATTACTAAAAGAGATAAGTGCTATTCCTGGGGCACCAGGATTTGAACGTTTGATTAGAGAACGTGTAATAAATGAGGTAAAACCTTTTGTAGACGAATTATCCGTTGACAACATGGGGAATGTTCATGCGGTAAAGAAAGGACAGAAGGATAAAAAAGTGATGGTTGCGTCTCACATGGATGAGATTGGCTTTATTGTAACGCATATTGATGATAAAGGCTTTATTCGTTTTCATACTTTAGGTGGATTTGATCCTAAAACATTGACAGCGCAAAGGGTGATTATTCATGGACGAAAAGATATTATTGGGGTGATGGCTTCCAAACCTATACACGTAATGGCACCAGATGAACGTAATAAGGTCGCTAAATTATCCGATTATTTTATTGACACAGGATTAACTGGCGAAGAGGTTAAAGCATTAATTTCTGTTGGTGATTCTATAACACGTGAGCGAGAATTGATAGAAATGGGAAATTGTGTTAATGGGAAATCATTGGACAATCGATTAGCAGTATATATTTCTATCGAGGTTTTAAAACGCCTTCACAATGTTTCTATTCCTTATGATTTACATATGGTTTTCACTGTTCAAGAAGAAGTCGGTCTTCGTGGAGCTAATGTGGCGGCACTGAAAATAAATCCTGATTTCGGGTTTGGTTTGGATACCACGATTGCATATGATTTACCAGGGGCTCCAGCTCATGAGATGATTACAAAAATGGGAGAGGGAACTGCGATCAAAATAATGGACTCTTCCACTATCTGTGATTATCGAATGGTGGATTATATGAAGAAAATTGCAAATGAAAATGATATAAAATGGCAGCCTGAGATCTTAACGGGTGGCGGAACTGATACGGCAGGTGTTCAAAGGATGACAGCAGGAGGTTCTATAGCTGGAGCAATTTCTATTCCAACAAGACATTTACACCAAGTGATTGAAATGGCGAATAAAGAGGATATTTGGAATTCAGTTCTTTTGTTAGAAAAATGTATCCTTTCTTTAGATCAATATGATTGGGAGATTAAAGTATAAATACTATTTTAAGTTATAATAGATTGAAAAAGGAAGGTGTAAACCTTCCTTTTTTGTTGAAAAACACTATTTGTTCATTGAGATTAACTGTTTGATAATTAGGTGTGTATTTGTGGATTGGTTGAGTTTAGTTTTATTTAATATAACTACGCTTATTCACACAACCACGCATATGAAAACGAAAAAGCTAACTTTTCTATTATTGCTATTTTTCCCGTATTTAATTTTTTCTCAAAATTATAATATGCTGAATGGTCAAACAATCAACTCTTGTTCAGGAGTTTTTATGGATCCTGGAGGAACGTCAAATTATTCAGGCGGTTCAAGTACTGTTACCACAACAATTTGTAATCCCGATCGTGGGGATCAGATTTTTGTGGATTTCGCTAGTTTTAATCTCTGGAGTAATTCCTGTATTTGGGGAGCATCCGTTGATCAACTACTTATTTATGAAGGTGTGGGAACAGCTGGAAGACTCATCAACAGCTACTCAAATACCAATTCACCAGGAATGGTGTTTGGGAATGGATGTTTAACTTTTGTCTTTATAAGACAAGATCGTGGTGGATGGCTCTGTGATCGCAATCCTGGAGCCGCCGGCTGGAGAGCAAATATAAGTTGTCAGTCTCCATGTGATCAGAGTCGACCATTTTGCTCCAATAGTTCTTACAATTTTCAAAATGGAACAGGAACAACTGCAATTGTAGGTCCGAATTATGGTTGTTTAATTTCACAACCCAATCCCGTTTGGTATTATATGCAAATTGGTGTATCGGGTCCTATTCAAATTAACATGCGACAAAATACATTAATGGATATGTCTGGTACAGGTTTAGATGTAGATTTCGCAATGTGGGGACCTTTCACTTCTTTAGGTGCGGGGTGTGATCGAGTGTTATCTGGTGCATTAGCTCCTGTTCAATGTAGCTTTTCTGCTGCTGCTGTGGAAACTGTAGGGCTGGGGTTTTCGGGCGGGACTGGTTCGGGATCAAGTACTCCAGCGCAAGGGCGTGTTGGAGATTTCTACATACTATTATTAACTAATTATAGTAACCGGAGTGGTTTTATTTCGTTTAGTCAAACAGCGGGTTCAGGACAGACAGATTGCTCAATTATACCGTTAAGTTTGGATGTTTTGGAGTTTAAAGTGGATAAATCAGCAGGGAGTAATCAAATCAAATGGAGAATTTTAAGTACTCAAAACACAGATTATTTTAGAGTAGAGAAAAGTGATGATGGCTTAAACTGGAATAGTATTGCGAAGGTGAATGCGGTCGACATAGAAGGTTATGAGTATCACTTTAATGATATGAATTTCATGCCAATCGAGAATTATTATAGAATTGTGAGTGTTAACAAAGATGGTTTTTTTTCGTATTCTATTATCCGATCCATTGACAATTCATATATAGGTAAGAAAGTGGCGCAAATTGTAAATTTGATGGGGCAGGTTGTGGATGAAGGCTTTGTAGGCATTAAGATATTAATCTTTGAAGATGGCTCTACTTTGAAAGTCTATTAGTCAAAAGTTAATGAATAATTAAGGAAGGAGGTTGCTTCTCCCTTTTTTTGTACTTTTGATTTATGAGAAATGGCATCATCATAGCTTCGATTTTTTTAGTTGGTTTTGGGATGGTTCTTTGGCAAAATTGGCCAAAAGAGAAACAACATGTTTTACCAATTTTAAATCCAATTGATATTGATAATAGTGTTGTGGATCCTGAAATGTTACGAATTGGTCAAGGTCATAAAATTGGTGATTTTAACTTCCAAAATCAGGAGGGGAAAATGATTTCTAGAGAAGCTATTGACGGAAAAGTTGTTGTAGCTGAATATTTTTTCACAACCTGTGGAACAATATGTCCAATAATGACGATGGAAATGGAACGTGTTGCTGAACGTTTTAAAGGAAACAAGGATGTTAAAATCTTAAGTTTTACTGTTGATCCAGATACAGATGATGTCGAACAAATGAATACGTATGCAAAAAGTCATAAAGCTGACCCTAATCAATGGTATTTTTTGACCGGTAACAAAAAAGAACTTTATGAGCTAGCACGTAAGTCCTTTTTTCTTTTAAAGCCAGCCGAGGCTGAAAATTTAGGAGACGTAGGTTCAGATTTCATTCACACCAATAATTTTGTTTTAGTGGATAAAAAGGGTCGAATCCGTGGTTATTATGATGGTACAAATTCAAATGGAGTCGATCATTTGATGCGTGATATGAAAATTTTGTTAGAAGAATAAAGTTTATAGTTCTTCTAAATCCTTTAGTATTAACTGTACGTCCATCTCAGTGGTGTGTAGTTTTTCCTTACAGATCTTGATCAGTTCAGAAGCTCGTTTGATTTGTATGGAAAGTTCGTCTACACTTGTAGTTCCATCTTCTAATTGGCTCACAATTGCTTGTAGTTCATCAAATGCAGCTTGGTAAGTAATATTATTATCGCTCATTATTATTGATTTGTTTTACGGTCGAATCTATTATAAATTTAGCTGTTTCAATTTGAATGTCATCGTTTATTTGAGGTATATTTTCTGCATCTATCGTTCTTTCATTGAAGCGAACGATGCTATAGCCACGTTGTAATATGTTTATCGGGTCAAGTAATCTTGTTTTGGATTGGAGCTGTTCAATCATTAAGCCCTGTAGTTTTATCTGGTGGTCTACATATTGGTGAATTCTCTTTTTGTTTTGGATTATATATTGCCTGTTTAGTTCTATCGTTTGGATTCCTTTTTGTTTAAGAGTTGATTGAGTGGTAATCAGTTCACTTTGTTTTTTTTGTAACGTTTTTCGAGTATGAGCTGCTAAATCATGAGTTGCTCTTGTCTGAAATCTTTTATTGTATTCTAAAATATATAGGCCTTTTTGCTTGATTTGACGTTGCGTATGATATATAAGCTCTTTTGAATAGGTTAGTTTATCTATCGACCGCTCAATTATATTCTTTTGAAAGTTGTGAATTTGGTAAGCCTTATCTCTAAATATAGAAAGCAATGATTCCGCTAATTCTGTTGGTGTAATTGCATTCTGAAAAGCAATCATTTCCGCGACCGTATAGTTTGTGCTATGTCCAATACCTGTAAATATTGGAAGACTGCTTAAGGCAATAGCTTTACATAGCTGGTAGTTGTTATAGCAAGACATGCCGATTTCACCACCACCACCACGTACAATTGCGATCAAATCAAAGTGATGTTTTAGTTGGTTTATTTTTTCAATTTGTTTGATGATACTTTCTATCGCCACTTCGCCTTGCATATACGAAGGGAAAAGAAAAGTGTCGATTATATATCCTTCTTTATTATGGCTTATGATTTTCATAAAATCAGATAGCCCTTTACTCGTTTCGGCAGAGATTATGGCGACTCGTTTCGGTAAATACGGTAAGTCAAGCGTTTGATTTTTATTTAGTAATCCTTCTTTCTGGAGTCTTTCAAGTGTTTCATTTCGTTCACGTTGTAGTTCTCCTAATGAATAGTCAGGATCGATATCAATGATGTTTAGACTTATGCCATGCGTTTCTGAATACTGGATATTTACTTGAAGCAGAAAAGTTGCTCCCTCTTGGATGGGCTCTTTAATAATTTGGATAAAACGTTGATTGATACGTTGCAAATTTGTTTTCCATATAACCCCTGAACATTGCGCAATGATTTTACCTTCTTTTTTTTCAACTAACTCAGGAAATGCATGACCACTAGAAAATAAATTTAATTTATGCATTTCAGCCTTTACCCAATAAGAGTTGACATAACGTTGTTCAATCGTTTTACGGATCGAACGAGCCACTTGTGATAAGGTGAAAATTTGTTTATCGCTCAAAATGTGATGTGTTTATTGTTTACAAAATTATGGTTTTTATCTGATTATTAGTTGGTAAGCAAGGGGAGATTTGAGAGGGATTACCCGATTGATTATAGAGGGTAAACACCTGTTTTTTAAATTATTGCCTTTTTAACAATTTGTTTTTTGGTTTATTAAGTAGAATATCGTTAGCTTTGTTGCACCACAAACTGAAAGATATGAAAATATTACTACTAGTACTATTAATTGCTTTCCCATTCCTAGGAAGTAGTCAACATTCTCAAGCTCAGCTAAGAGCATGGTTAAATGAAGTTTTTTTGGATTGTCAACAGTACAATCAGGAAGATGAATTTCAGACTTTTTACCAACAAACGGATCGGTATACTTATTTGTATGATGCAGCTATGGATATAAATGCTATTACTGATAATTTGGATCATATTGCTTTAAAAGATAAGTGTAATGGCCAAATGGCAAGAGATGTTGTTTCGGATATTGCGATTAATCCTTTTAAGTATTTCATTGATTTCTATAAAAAAGAGAAGCAAGTAATTAGAGTAGGTGATTCCAACTACTATATGATTATTTTACCTGCTGAATAATAAAATTACCTCAATCTTATTCACCTATGAAAAAATGTTTAGTTCATTTAGTAATACTGATTTTTATTGGTATTTCTACAAACGCGTGGTCTCAAACAAATGCAAACCTACCAATTCTACAAACTCAATCTGCTGGTGTAGGTAATTCCTATTCGACAGAAAGATTAAGCAGTTCGGGAAAAAAGACGGTATGTGAAGGTATTTTCATGGACGCTGGTGGTTCAAGCGATTACACGACAAATGCTTCTAGTTTTACCTATACATTCTGTCCAGAAGGGGATAATGTGATGATTTTAAATTTCACTGAATTTAATTTATGTGGTAATTCTACTGCTGCAAACCAAGATGTGATGGAAATCTATGCAGGGGGCGCTGTTGATGCTCGATTTTTAATTGGGCGTTATACGCGAGCTACTTCTCCAGGTACTGTTTCTAATGTTGGATGCTTGACCGTAAAATTCAACAAAAATAATTCTTCTAATACTTGTGTAACAGGATCCAATAGATCAGGTTGGAGAGCTACGGTAAACTGTATGCCGTTAGAGTATTATGGAAATGCTGGTAATCCTGGTTATGCAAATGGTTCTACTTGTTTTATGGCGAATCCATTTTGTTCTGGGAGTAATTATAATTTTAGTAATCTGACAGGATCATCAGCTCCTTCTGGCCCTAATTATGGATGTTTGTACAGACAGCCAAATCCAGTTTGGTACTTTATGTCTATTAGTCAGGGTGGTTCTCTTCGTTTAGCTTTAAGTCAGCACCGTACGGCCAGTTCTACGAGCAATGGAATTGATATTGATTTTGCAATGTGGGGACCTTTTAATTCTGTTGCTGAAGCTTGTTCTCAAATTCTTTCAGGGACAGTTCCTCCAATTCAATGTAGTTATGATCCTCAATCAAATGAAATTATTGGGATTGGTTTAAGTGGAGGGACTAATTATGTAAGTAGTAATTTTGGATCTAATAATAGACCACCCAATGGGAATACAACACCTCCTGCTGCTCGCGAAGGAGATATTTATTTATTATTATTGACAAATTTTTCAAATCAGAGTGGATTTATTCGCTTTAGTCAAACCGCTGGTACAGGTGTTTCGGATTGTTCTATTGTCGCATTACCACTTGGACCTGATTTGATTTCTTTTAAAGGAGATGTAAAAGAGGGTCTTAATTATTTGGATTGGTATTCTGAAAATGAAAGACAATTATCAAAGTATATTTTAGAAAGAAGTGAGGATGGATTTCATTGGGATCCGATTTATACTGTTAATACACAGAATACTGTTAATGAAGCGAATCATTACGTCATCGAAGATTCAAAGTATAAACATAAAATGAATTATTATCGCTTAGTTTCTATCGATGTACAAGGACGGTATTCTTACTCTGATATTGTTGCGTTAGACAATACAAAGACGGATAAAAATATTGTAGCTGTTTATAACGAGATTGGTCAATTAATAGATGAAAAGACGAAAGGATTTAAGATTTTGGTTTATGACGATGGCTCAACAGTAAAGAAGTTCGATTAATCTTTAACCACTTATAGATTGATATTAGCACGGGGATTTAGTTTTCCGTGCTTTTTTATTTTAACAAAGGGTAACTCTAAGTAACAGTTTTGAACAATCATTTACTCATTCATTTAGAAAATATTACTTAATCGATTTTAAAAAATAATTAAATTTGTCCCTATTGTAAATTATTCAAAATGGCCGACATTCATTCCTACGATTTTAAAGACAAAAAAGCACTGATTCGAGTGGATTTTAACGTACCTCTAGATAAAGAGACACTTAAAATTACTGACGATACACGTATTCGTGCTGCTGTACCAACTATTAAATACATTTTAGATCAAGGAGGTAGTGTAATTCTTATGTCGCATTTGGGGCGTCCAAATGGTTTTGAAGATAAATTCTCTTTAAAGCATATCGTTGATCATACATCTGCCGTCTTGGGAGTTGATGTTAAATTCGTCTCAAACTGCATTGGTAAAGAGGCTGAAGAAGCTAGTAAGGCATTAAAACCAGGCGAAGTATTGCTTTTGGAAAATGTGCGTTTTTATAAACAAGAAACCACAGGGACAGAGTCATTTGCTCAGGAATTAGCAAAATTAGGTGATGTTTATGTAAATGATGCATTTGGAACAGCTCATCGTGCACACGCTTCGACAACTATAATTGCAAATTTCTTTCCGAATGATAAAATGTTTGGTTACTTAATCGAAGGAGAAATCGAAGCGGTCGATAAGGTTTTAAATAGTTCAGAAAAGCCACTAACGGCCATTGTTGGAGGAGCTAAAGTTTCTTCTAAAATTGTGATCATAGAGCGACTACTTGATAAGGTGGACAATTTAATCGTTGGAGGTGGAATGGCCTTTACATTTGTAAAAGCGAATGGAGGTAATGTTGGTAATTCGCTTATTGAAGATGATTTCATTCAAACGGCCAAAGATATTATCGAGAAAGCGAAAGAAAAAGGGGTTAAACTTTATATTCCAGTAGACGCAATTGTAGCGGATAAATTTGATAATAATGCAAATCGTAAAGAGGTTGCAATTGGAGAAATTGAGCAAGGTTGGATGGGGTTAGATACAGGCAGCCAAACGTCAAAAGATGTTGCTAAAATCATCGAAGATTCAAAATTAATTTTGTGGAACGGACCTATGGGGGTTTTTGAAATGGAAAATTTTCAAAAAGGAACTAAAGATGTGGCCGAGGCAATTGTTAGAGCAACTGAAAATGGTGCTTTCTCTTTGATTGGTGGTGGAGATTCTGTGGCTGCAATAAATAAATTCAATTTGGGTGATAAGGTGTCTTATGTTTCAACCGGAGGTGGTGCCATGTTGGAATATCTTGAAGGAATAGAATTGCCTGGAATAAAAGCAATTACGCAAACGAAATAAAAGATGAAATTAACGGACCACCTTAACAACGCTGACAGTACATTATTTTCATTTGAAATAATTCCACCTTTAAAAGGAAAAAGTATCCAGTCTATATATGATGGGATTGATCCTTTAATGGAGTTTAAACCTAAATTCGTAAATGTCACCTACCATAGGGAGGAATATGTTTACAAAGAACGTGGAAATGGATTGTTGGAGAAAATCTCCATGCGGAAACGACCGGGGACCGTTGGTATTTGTGCTGCAATTATGAATAAATATCAGGTGGACGCGATTCCTCATTTGATTTGTGGGGGCTTCTCTAAAGAAGAAACAGAAAATGCGTTAATTGATCTTCATTTCCTTGGTATTGACAATGTTTTAGCATTGCGAGGAGATTCGATTAAGACAGAGGCAAATTTTGTTCCCCACAGCGATGGACATGCCCATGCTAAAAATCTGATTGATCAAATTGGGCAGATGAATGATGGGCGTTACTTAATGGATGAGGTAACATTGGATGCTACAAACTTTTGTATCGGAGCGGCAGGTTATCCAGAAAAGCATTTTGAAGCCATGAATATGGCTACCGATTTAAAATATTTAAAAGAAAAGGTGGATGCGGGGGCTGATTATATTGTCACGCAAATGTTTTTTGACAACCAAAAGTTTTTCGATTTTGTTAAACAATGTAGGGAATTCGGTATCAATGTCCCTATAATTCCAGGGATTAAACCAATTAAAAGTCTATCCCATATCACTTTTTTACCAAAGTATTTCAACATCGATTTTCCACAAGAATTATCGCAAGAATTATTGAAATGTAATAATAATACCGACGTAGAGACGTTAGGGATAGAATGGGGGATACATCAATCACAAGAATTGATGAAAAATAATGTACCTTGTATTCATTTTTATACGATGTCAAACTCATCGTCAGTTAGGGCGATTGCTAAAGAAATTTTTTAATGAGAAATATTATTACAGTTACGTTTATTTTGTTGAGCGTACTTTCTTTCGGTCAAAATAAAAGACTGAAATTAGAAAATGCCATTGTTGTTGGACAATTTGATAAAAATGATGAACGTTATACGATGGAAGCATTTATGACTGAATTATTATCCGATTACAAGGTAAAGACAGTTCCAAGTATTAATTATGTTAAGACAGGTGAGTCTATTGATGTACTTTTACAAGATTCTTTGACAACTGTATTTCTAGATAAGGGATTCAATACTTATATGGTTGTTGGTGTAAGAGGGTATGATAGAATCTTTAAACCTACTAATTTTTCGATTACAATGAAAGAGAAGTTAGATCAAGGGACGTTGCGTGAAATATACCGCCAAGGGGCTGTTTCTGTGACCTTTGAGTTTTCTTTTTTTCGAAACAATGAGTTAGTTAGAATTGACTACTTTAGAGTTTCAAATGTTGCTGACAAAGATGCTGTATTGAAGAAGCTACGTAAAAAGCTGCCAAAGTACATGTTGGCTAATTGGAGATAATGAATTATTATAGCACTAAAAAAGGCATCGATCGATGCCTTTTTTAGTGCTATTGAGCTAAGAGCTTAGCTACATATTTACCTATGATATCAAATTCAAGATTGACTTGTTCACCAATTTTTAGTTGATGAAAGTTGGTGAAATCATAAGTGTAAGGTATAATGCAAACAGATAATAATCCAGGCGCCGAATCTACCACTGTTAAACTTGTTCCGTTAATTGTAATTGACCCTTTTTCTACTGTAACATCTTTTGTATTATAGGTGATTGTGTACTTCCAACTGCCGTCTAAATCTTCAATGTTTGAACAAACTCCTACAGTATCTACATGCCCTTGAACAATATGCCCATCCAATCGGCCGTTCATTTGCATACATCTTTCCAAATTAACTTTCGTCCCAACAATCCAATTGTTTAATGCTGTTCGTTGCAAGGTCTCTTGAATGGCAGTAACGACATATTCGTTGTTATTAATAGAAACAACGGTTAAACAAACGCCATTATGAGCAACGCTTTGATCTATTTTTAGTTCGCTGGTGATACTTGATGATAAGGTGAAATGGACATTGCTCTGTTCTTTTTCAATCTTAACAACCGTTCCAAGTGTTTCGATGATTCCTGTAAACATGAAAAAAAGTTTTTGCAAAGATACGACTAATCTAGTAGGTATCTACCTTTTGTAAGGTATAGTGCTTTACTCTATTTTTAGTTTGAAAGCTAGCCGAAAGTTCTTTTTGTTCCTTTAAAAAGCTAATCCATTCACAGTAGTCTGCTTCATCAATTTGAGTTGGAACGTCTTTTCCGTTAATTGACAACAAATAATCTCCTAGTGCTAAATCGTCTAATAGTTCTTCATAGCCTGTTCGAATCCAAATGACTACTATTTTCCCATCTGAAATTGTTAAGCCTACAGGGAACTCTTGAGGCATAACTTGTGTTTTCATTTGGGGTTCAAAAAAGATGTATTTCTCTTTCCAATTGAATGTTGGTGTATATTGACTCATGAACTCATTGCCAATCAAAGGCGTATTTCTATTTATTTCAAATGTTAGTGCGCCGGCTTGGTAAAGGGGTATGGTATCTACATGGTAATCGCCGAACCATATAGAGTATGTTGTGTCTACTTTTCGTAGGCCAAATAACCCAGAAGTTGTGCTTCCATGTTTTTCGTTAAAAGTAACATCGTTAAAAGCTGGATTTTTCTTTCTTTCTTCTATGTCGATGGATATAAATCCGGAGTAGCCAGTATCTAAGAGACAGGTAGGATAATTCTTAGTGCCAATTTTGAGCGTTATGTGAGGAGATGCTTGTGCTGTGGTTGTAAATGGTACCTTAAATCCATCGGTATTACTTGTTATTAGTTTACTTTCGTCGTCACTGAATCGTATTATTTTATTGATGTAATCGATTTGAACGAGTGTGTGCCTCATTAAATTAGCTCCAATTATCCCATCTACATTTAAGCAATTCAGGTAAATGTTTTGATTGAAATTAGATATTGCGGCAGTGGTGTTTTTGAAAATAGCTTCGCCTAATTTGATTTGTGGTACTGTGATGAAATTAAGTTCCTGTGTTTTTGCCGCTGAATCTTTCACCTTTCCTTTTCGAGAAGATGGAAATGATAATTTACTTGCTATTTCAGGCGTAATTACATTTGGCGCTCCCGTATCAAATATAAAACGATAGATTTCTCCTTCAATTTCTACGGGTACAATTAGTAGATCTAATTGATGTTCGAAGGGTAAAGTTACTACATTTTGAGAGCTAGTATAAGTTCCTTGTTTAAATAATTGAGTAAAACCTTTCGGTTGACAACTAATGAGAGGGAGTAAGAATAGAAACAATAGTTTTTTCATGATTAATACATTTTGTAATTTCGGTAATCTGACCATAATCTACTTCGTATCCCAATAATAGGACTCCAACGAAATTTTGTGTATTCTGAGTGAAAGAAGTGATTTTCAAAATAAGCTGTTAAACGGATACAAGGCACAATTAAATATTCCAAGTTCACTCGTAATTGATACATAGGATTTTCATTTGCTCCTTGCGCCATTGTATGTCCGTAGTCGCCATTTCTATAAATATACGGGAAGTAAATATCACCGCCGTTGGTTTGATTTAATTTCCCTTCTGGCCCTTGGTATAAAAGCCGTGCAAACAACCCCATATTCCATCGATTGATTTGTAAGTTATACTCAGTAAGTAATTCAATTAAATTGGCACCATTTGGATGTGCAATCGGACGTCCTTGGTGCCCGTAGGCATGCATACTATCTATGTGTGTATAAGTAAACGGGCGAATGAGGTTAGCTTCCACTCGATAGAAATGCTTCCATTTGTTTTTAGTTATGAAATGTCCTTTCACGCCAATTTGATATCCTAATTTATTGCCCCAGTAGGTGTGGTCTTTTCGGATTTCAGCAAAATTTAATTCATCTATAGCTACTTGAGAATAAATCGTAGTGCGTTTGATTTTAGCGGTTATAGCGAGTCCCATTAATACATTGTCTGATGATCCAATCGCATATTCCTGTGGACGAAGAAAAATTACGGGATTCAAATATTCTAGTTCATAGCCACGGTTCAAACCATCTGTTTTTGGACGAAAGATCACGCTTTCAAATAAGCTCACATTTAACCAACGTGTTGCATTTACACTTAAATGATGGGTTGTTGCATATTTGCTGCGCCAGCTACCATCAATGTTTTCACGCATAAATTGATAAAGTATGTCATATTGGATTCTCCAGAAATTTACTTTAATCTGACCGAATGGATTTGGCACACCATAGTCTCCTTGCCATAATGATCTTGCGCCTTCTCCAAAATAATTGTGGTCTATTCCAATTTGAAAGTTAAATACTTCATTGGGCGTGTAACTAAGCCTCGTACGAAGATCTAGATATGCTCCGTATTTTGAATTTGGATTCGACAGGAAGTAGCTGTTTGTACTGATAAGTACATTGGTGTTGTTATTAATTCCTGTAACGGCTGTTGCTCGCCAAAAGAACTTTTTCCACAATATTTCCGTTTGTATACCAAGTCCATATTTTTGTTCCGTTTTATATCTTGGACCAAAATGAATGTCAGCAAGCGGTGTTACTGCAAATTGAAATGGTTTTTTTGATTTTTGATTACCAAAACCTAATACGGTATCTTTAAGTCGTATAAATGGTCGTACAGTAGAGTGGTACGTTAATTCAGGTAAACGGATGGTATCTGTTGCACGTTCATCCACAAGGTAGTCCACACGAGATTGTCCCCAACTCAGCAATGGTGAAAACAGAAGGACGATATAGAGTACGAACCTATTCAAAAGTCTTTGTTATTATTTATCAAACCTGTTCTTATACCAAGAGATATAACGTTGGATGAGTATTTTAATTGATCGGTCTGAATGTGATTATAAGTAACACCAATGAAGGCAGAAAAATTGATTTGTGGATTAAACCTATATCCGATTTCGATGTTTTCATGCAGCTGCCAACCATTTTGAGTGTCTAGTTCGATATGTAATGGTAGTAATGCATTGTTCGCATATTCGTTATATCGATATAATATCGTTTTAGAAGAAAAGAAGATTCGCTTGTATTCATAAGTTGCTCTCAAAAGAATTTCTTGAATATTATTTCCTTTTGGATGTGCCAATGGTAAATTGTAGTTGCTATAACTTAATCTTGGATTTTCAGAGTTATAAAGGTTACTTGTGAGATTTCCTTCTATTTGAATTAAAACAAAATGCTTTCCAAGAGTTGGATAAAAGCGTGCACCAATCTGACCTCCTGTTCCTTTATTGTGTGTGTTAACGGCAAACTGTCCATACAAATGTATGTTTTTAAACTGGTAGGATGTATTGACACCAAGTATAGCATTTGCTTTGTTTTTATTCACTAAAAGCGCACCCAAGACAGGCACAGGGTTGTAAAACCAAGGATCTACCCTTTCTGATTTAATGGAATCACCTTTTCCGTAAATAATACCTTCGAATAGAGCGACGTTCCATTTATTTGTTGCTTGATAAGAAACGTAATTAATCGAACTCATTTTTGGTTCGTAATAAGATTCAACTGTAGCTGATTGTGGACGTCTTAAAAGATTAGTTAATTTACTTCTGTAATTTGTGATTTTCCACTTGGTGTTTACTTCATAGTTGACTTGAAGAAATGGGCTGACAACTGAATTGTCCGAGTATAATATAGAACGGTAGCCGTCTCCAATAAATCGTTGGCCATTTCCAAATGCAATCCAAACGGACTTGTGCGGTCGATAATTGACCTCTCCAAAAGCAAATCCGTAATCAAAACCTCCATTTTTGAATGGTTTCGTACGTGTCATCCCTGGAATTACAGCATTGTCGGGGTAGTAGCCATCCGCGTTAGGATAACGTTCTCCATGACTTTGAAAGTAGTTCGTTTCATACCAAGTATGCCTAGATTGATTTTCATAAAAGGATGTTGAAAATGTTACATTCCGCATTAGATCTACTTGTAGGTAAAATCCTCTCGTATTTTGAAATAATTTTTCACTACTGTTTAAAGTGTTTCGACCAAGACTTACATCAAATGTTGGAGTGGCTTTTATTCTAAAATTTTTGCCTTTAAAATCAATTAAATATTCATTGAACAGTTTTTTAGAGAACCAATTTTTTCTGTCTGATGTATCCGCTATTTTTTTTGGTAAATCGTATGTTGATACAGAAACAGGAAAGAATCCATTGCTTTTGTAAGCGGGCATTTCTGGTGTGTTGTTGAAATATCTATCCTTAAAAAAAGTGTTTAAATGCATCACTCCCACTTGGGCTGACGAATAACCTGCATTTAGTAGAATAAGGAGTATTATCAGTCTTTTACTCATGGTAACATTAGGTCTTTTAATTGTTTGGTGTAAACAATAAAATGAGGGTTGTACAAAGACTTTTTGTTATAAGTAAGAGGTAATTTTGTTGTTGGTTCAATTACGGTTCCACCGATGGCTTTAATAATTGCATGTCCAGCCGCGATATCCCATTCCATTGTTGGTGCAAAACGAGGGTAGATATCACTTTTGCCTTCTGCAAGGTCAAAAAATTTAAGTGCGGATCCTTTTTTTGAGTATTCTATCTTTTTAAAACGAGCTTCTAGCTCTTCAATTAATGCAACTTCGGTTGTTTTGTATGGTGTTCGTGAACTCGACAGTATTAAAGGATCATTTAACGGTTGTGGTTGAAGCTGTATCCATTTCACAGGGGTTTCAATTTGCTCAAATGTAAACGTAAATGCACCGTAGCCCTCTCCACCCATTAATACTGTTTCACTTACAGGGTGTGTAATAATTCCAAAGCTTGGATTACCATTTTCTACGAGCGCTATACATATTACAAACTCGTCATTTCGACGGATAAACTCTTTGGTTCCGTCCAGTGGGTCGACAATCCAAACGCGTTTCCAATCTTTTCGTATTTCGTAACTTTCTTTATCTACTTCTTCACTAATGATTGGTATTTCAGTTTGTTCTAGATAATCCATCAAAATCTTAGAGGAAGCGAAATCTGCAATTGTCACAGGCGAGCCATCTGTTTTATAAGTTGGTTTAAAACCATCGTTATAAATTTCCATTATTGCTTTAGATGCTTTAATAGATGCTTTAGTAGCTTTAAGAAGATACTGTGGTATTTGCATGTTATGGGACCTGAATAGTTGTGTCGTTTGTTTGTGATAAATAAAGGTATAAAAAAAGGGACTATTGCTAATCCCTTTTATCTTTCAATCTATATAAATCTTAATGACGAACAACTAGTTTTTTATTCGTCTTCATTCCATTTGTGTTGATTACAACAAAATACACACCGTTTTTAAACGTAGCTGTGTTGATTTTTTTCGATCCTGTAAACTCTGAATTGTAAACTACATTTCCAAGTACATCAATCATTTGAATAGATCCGGATCCACCATCAGGTATAGAAATGGTTACTATGTCACTAGCAGGGTTTGGTGCAAGCGAAATTGTAGATTCTTTCTTTAAATTACTTGTAGTTAATGTTGTTGTCAGTTCCAAGTCAAAAGTAAAAAGAACATCATTCGATTCAAAATCAACAACTTCATATCGGTATGTACCAACTCCAAAAGTATTATTTATGTAAATATTTGGTTTGATGTACGCAGTAAATGGAGTATCATCAGCATGAATTTCAATATGATTAGTCAAAGATGAATTTGCTAAAACTGTTGTGCGTATAGTAGTTCCTGTCGGAGTGCTATAAGTCGCAGCATTGTTGGTTATGAAACAAGATGGAGGCCAACAAACTTGATCTTCCCATTGTGATGGTACATCAACGATTGTTCGACGTATGAATAAAACTAGATTTTCGTCGGTGTTGTTTTTTACCAAAAATTTAGGCTCCAAATATTCTCCACTAATCAACTCATTTGTTGATAAGCTTAAAGATACAACCCCTGCGTTTTCAATCACGTTGTTGCTTTCATCTGTAACGATTATAGATTGGGCGCTTGTCCAAGTGCTTATTAAAGCGATAGATAATATGTGTAGTATTTTTTTCATAAGCAAAATGCAATTAATAGTCTGTTATCAAATATCATATATTTTTTTTGTTTTACAAGTATTTTTATGCAAAAGTTAGACCAAAAAAATCATTTTATAGTATTGCATTCAATTTTAGGATTCCAATGATTAATTCAAAAGTATGTAGTTTAAAGCAAGGATATTGAAGTATCTTTGAGTTTGTGGTACTATTTTGGTATCTACTACTTCAAATTCTTTGATTATGAAAATTTTAGTCTTTACGATGCTATCTTTATTTTCATCCTTTATGGTTATGTCTCAAGACCATGAAAAAAGTAAGGGTGATAAATCTTTACCTTCTGTTAACTTGAAAGACATGAATGGAGCGAGCTATAATACCGCAAAATTGGGGTTTGATGGGCCTGTAATTATTTCTTTCTGGGCAACTTGGTGCTCTCCTTGTAAAAGAGAGTTAAATACAATTCAAGACTTATACCCTGATTGGCAAGAGGAGTTTGGTGTTACCCTTGTAGCGGTGTCAATTGATGATGAAAAAACCAAAAATTCTGTTCCTGTTTATGTAAATGGACGTGGATGGGATTATTTAGTTTTGATGGATCCTAATTCTGATTTCAGAAGAGCGATGGGGGTTAACAATGTGCCACATACCTTTTTAGTGGATAAAAATGGTGTTATAGTTTATTCTCATAATAATTATGCACCAGGCGATGAAGACCTTTTATATAAAGAATTGTCGAAGCTTAAGAAATAGGTTTTTTCCTTTTACTACTTATGAAAAATGTATTATTAGTCATGTTGATTCTCAATGTGACTTTCTTGGGCAATGCTCAGATTATGGATAGAGGTAATTTCACAGGAAATATAGAATCTGTTTTTCAATACCTTAATAAAGATTCTCTTATTGGGGCCGATCAACCTGATTCGAAAGGCTTGCTGAATTCTTATATGAACGTGTATTATACGAATGGTAATTTTCGAGCAGGTGTTCGTTTAGAATCGTACTTGCCTAGAATTCAAGGATATCCCGCAGCTTTCGATGGTACGGGATTAGGTATGAGGTATGTCGGCTGGGGAAATAGTTTCATAGATGTACAGGTTGGTAATTTTTATGAGCAATTTGGTAATGGTTTATCATTGAGGGTTTATGAAGATCGTGCGCTAGGATATGACAATATGTTAGATGGAATTCGAGTAAAACTGATGCCTTATAAGGGGATTACCCTCAAAGGTCTTTATGGACAGCAACGACTTGCATTTAGAGGAGGTCGTGTAGATAATTCGGAGGGAATTGTAAGAGGTGTTGATGGTGATTTTAATCTGAATGAAATATTCACGAAGTTGAATGATAGTAAATGGCAGTTTACAATAGGTGGATCATTGGTTAGTAAGTATCAAGCGGATAATATTGACCATTTAGTTTTACCTAAAAATGTTGCAACTTACGGTGGACGTTTCGGGATCCGTTATAAAGGTTTTTATTTAAATGGAGAATATGTTGAAAAATCCCAGGATCCTTCTACTGATAATAACTACATCTATAATAAGGGATACGCTGGAGTTGCTAATTTAGGCTATTCAAAAAAGGGATTAGGAGTTTTGCTGTCCGCAAAAGCAGTTGATAACATGAGTTTCCGATCTGATCGTTCGAAGGTCATGCAAGATGTTTTGATTAACTACTTACCTTCGTTGAATCGCACACATACCTATAATCTGGTCTCTTCACTTTATCCCTATGCTACTCAGCCAACCGGTGAAATAGCCTATCAAGCTGAAGTGGTTTATACCATTCCAAGAGGATCAAAATTGGGTGGTAAATATGGTACAACGATTACTGCGAATGCATCAACAGCATTTAGACCAAAAAGAGCAGAGTTAAGTTACGATGGTGTAGATGAAACGGGTATTCCTTATACCACTAGACCTTTTGCAATGAGTGATTCTATGTATTGGTTAGACGTAAATTTAAGTGTTTCGAGAAAATTCACTCCTCGATTTAGCGGAATTTTGAGCTACTATCATATTGTACTTAATAATGACGTTGCAGCTGTAACAAAACAACCAGGGAATATTAGATCTAACACAGTGGTTCTTGAAGCTTTGTATAAATTCAAGAATAGCTCCTCTTTGCGTATGGAAGGTCAGGTTATGTTTGTAAATAGGATTGATGAGAATAATAAGATTGTCCCAGGGAGAACCGATGGGGCAATTGCTACTGATAATGGCGATTGGGCAACGTTGGTTGTTGAATATACGATCAACTCGAATTGGATGATTAGTGTTATGGATCAATGGAATTTTGGAAATCCGAATCCTTCAAAACGAGCTCATCACCCTTATTTTACTGTCGGTTTTATAAAAGGAGCAACTCGAATTATGGCATCATATGGACGACAACGTGCGGGTATGTTTTGCGTAGGAGGAGTTTGTCGTGTCGTACCAGCCTCCAACGGATTGACTTTGTCTTTAACTCATAGTTTCTAATACTTAAATATGAAAAAGGTTTTCTTTTATTTTTCAGCATTTTTTGTCCTGATTGGATGTGATAAAGTCACTAATATTTATCCACCTAATCAATATGAGTCTGAATTAAATATGGATTTATACCCTGGTGATTGGGGGGATTATTTAGCAACTGAATGGCCAAATTTTGACACAATTCAAGCTTCAACTGTTCGAAATGTTTTGATTGACGATTTTACAGGTCATAATTGTCAATATTGTCCATCAGCGGCTTCGGTTGCACATCATTTACACGAGCAAAATCCCACCCGTGTTTTTACATCTTCTATACATTCAGCACCATCTGGAATTTCTAATTTTCAGGTGGTAAACAGCAATTATCCGGTTGATTTTACAAATGTAAATGCTTTGGAATTAGGGACTTTTTTTGGAAATATTCCAGAGCTAGGTTTCGTTGGTAATCCTTCTGTTGGTGCAAATCGTGTACCTTACCCCGGAGGGACTGAGGTTTTTTATCCTGCAGGAGCATTGCAACAACAAGTAACAAATGTGTTACAGACTTCTCCTAAGGTTTTAATTAAAGCTCATGTCAATTATTTTGGTGCGACAAAAGGTACTTTTTTACATGCTGAATTGGAAGTTGATCCTTCTGTTAATAATAATGTCGGTGTGATCGCTATAATTCAACAAGATAGTCTGGTTGCCCCTCAAAATGTAAATACAGTTTATACACCTGGCTATGTGCATCGTGATGTACACCTTGGACACGTGGGGGGTAATACATGGGGCGTTACGCTGACGGATGCCTTAAAGAAGGAGAATGGAAAGTATTATGTGGATTATAGTTTTGTTCTAAGAGATTTACTTACTAGCGATAATTTAAACAATGTGCATGATCCCAATAGAATTCATTTTTTGGTTTATGCGTATGATAAAGTAACTTATGAGGTGTATCAAGTAGTGAAGGTGCAAGTACAAAATTAAAATGTTAAATTGTTTAAGATATTCTAACTTTTAATTATCTTGTTAGTGCGAAAACAACACTAATTATGCAATACAATATGTTAGAATTAACCAAGCACATTCTTACAAAAGTAAGTTTTGACGCAAAATTATTTCAGAAGGAATTGCACAAAGCTTTTAAATGGATTAAGGATCAAGAGGAGCTCAATAGGTTACACGAATGGGTAGTTATAGAATTTGGAAATATCTATCCAACTATTATCTCAAAGGTCTTTAATCGTAGTACCCCATCCGTTTAACATTAAAAAAGGGAGCTTTTGGCTCCCTTTTTACTTTTATTCAAATTCAATAATTATCGCTCCTTTTTCAACGACATCTCCAGGTTGGATTCGTATGTTTTTAACAACTCCAGTCCCTTCTGCTTTTAACACGTTTTCCATCTTCATGGCTTCTAGTGATAATATGTCATCACCAACATTTATTTCTTGTCCTACCTCAACTGCAATATTTAATATTCGCCCTGGCATAGGTGCTTGAAGTTCTTTCAATTTACGAACTTTTGGAGTGTCCATACCTAATTCTGCAATTAGAGCATCGAGTTCACCTTTCTTCGAAATCTTAAAAACACGATGACCTATTTTTAGTTCAAGATTGTTGTTCTCAATATCTTCTTTAATAATTTCACCATTAAAGGTGTTACCATTAAAGTTTATCGTAAAAAAAGTATTGTCATCCCATTTGATGACTGCCCCATCGGATGCTTTCACTGCATTCCCATCAAAATTCCAATTATCGTGTAGCATTAAAAGATGTTTTCTGGCAAAAATACGATTATTGCTTACCGATTATCACTTTTTTAGTCATTATTATCTAAAAATTATCGATTTTTATTCGACTTAAATTCATTTTATGAGACATTTAAACTGGGTTTTGATTGGTTCTATTTTCTTAACTGCATGTGGAACAACCAAAACGAACGGAACCACTTCTGACCATTCAGTTACTAGAGCAGTAACAGCTCCAACTCAATTGGGTGCTAAAGATGCTCAACTTGATATTCATCCAAATCGCAGAGCGACTTTTCACGCTTCTCGCACTTTGTATAATGATATAGTACACACTAAATTGGAGTTAAAGCCAGATTGGCAGAATTCTTACATGTATGGGGTAGCTACTATTTCGGCTAAACCACATTTTTATCCGCAAAACACGCTAGTGCTAGATGCACAGGGTATGGAAATCAAATCGGTTAAGTTGAAAGGTCAGCCTTTAAAGTACACTTACGATAAAGATGTATTGACCATCAATTTAGATAAAAAATATACGCGCGCTGAGCAGTTTACTGTAGTTATTGATTATATAGCAAAACCAGAAGAACGTAAAGCCGGAGGTAGTGAAGCGATTACTTCTGATAAAGGTCTTTATTTCATTAATCCCACAGGTAAAGATGGGAAGAAGATGCCTCAAATTTGGACACAAGGAGAAACACAATCGAATTCGGTGTGGTTTCCAACGATAGATTCACCGAATGCCAAATCGTCTCAAGAGATTCTAATTACAGTTGAAGATAAATATGTAACGCTATCGAATGGTAAGTTAATTTCTTCTAAAAAGAATAGTGATGGAACACGGACAGATCATTGGAGACAAGACCTGAAGCATGCTCCTTACCTTTTTATGTTGGGTGTGGGTGAATTTAAAATTGTTAAAGATTATTATGTTCGTCCGGATGGTTCAAAGATGGAGGTTTTCTACTATGTAGAGCCGGAATGGGAACAGTATGCAAAGGATATTTTTGGTCAAACTCCGGAGATGATTGGTTTTTTCTCTAAGCTTTTAGGTGTAGAATTCCCTTGGGATAAGTACCACCAAATAGTTGTTAGAGATTATGTTTCAGGAGCCATGGAGAATACGGGTGCCGTAGTGTTTGGGGATTTTGTTTATCGTACAAAACAAGAATTAATTGATGCGAATGAGCAGTCAATTATAGCGCATGAATTATTTCATCACTGGTTTGGTGATTTGGTAACCGCAGAGTCGTGGTCCAATCTTCCATTGAATGAAGCTTTTGCTAATTATTCCCAGTATTTATGGGATGAGTACAAATATGGTAAAGAGGTTGCTGATTATAATGCAGCCAAGGAAGAAATTGGGTATTTGCAACAATCTCAATCTTCTGGTCATCATGATCTAATTTGGTATGATTATAATTCACGAGAGGAAATGTTTGATTCCCATTCCTATAATAAAGGAGGGCGTATTTTACATATGTTAAGAAATTATGTGGGTGATGAAGCTTTCTTTGCAGCTCTGAATAAATATCTTACGGATAATGCCTACCAAGCTGCTGAGCATCATCATTTGCGTTTAGCTTTTGAAGAGGTGACTGGTGAGGATATGAATTGGTTTTTTCAACAATGGTTCACTGCTAAAGGTCATCCTGTTTTAGATTTTTCTTACGAACAAAAGGACGGTGAATTGTTGGTTAAAGTAAAACAAAAGCAAGATTTAAAAGAATTCCCTATTTTCAAATTACCTTACGTTATAGCTGTCAAAGATGAAGATGGATTAACAAAACATAAGGTTACTTTATTTACTATTGATACAACTTTCGTTATTCCGATTAGAGGTAATGTTATCACTGTTATTCCTGATTATGATGAGGTTCTATTGGGGACTTTGAAGGATGGTAAATCAGCTGATATGTTTGTGCAGTCTTACTACAATGCAGCAAATTGGAGAACAAGAAATAGCGCCCTTATTAATGCATATCGCGCTGCAGGTTATCAGGATTTACTGTTAGATGCAATGAATGATCCGTTTTATGGGATTCGTGCAAAGGCAATTGAATTGAGTGGACGATTGAAGGATGAGAAGCAAAAGAAAGGGATTGAGATAATTGTTAAAGCAGTAACAAACGATAAAAATCCGAGTGTTAGAACAGCAGCAGTTAATGCATTGGCAAAGTTGAAATATGAGGGATTAGTTGAGATTTGTAAGGAGCGTATTGCTGCCGATTCTTCTTTTAATGTAATTGGTGCGGCTTTAACAGCCTTGAATGAGACGAATCCTAGTGAAGCTTTAGCATTGGCTGCCGATTTAGAGAATCTTAAGTCAGCAAATATTGATGTTGTTTTAGCGGATATGTTCGTTTCTAATGAAGATCCTCGTGCATTTGATTTTATGAAGAAATCCATATTGAGTGACTACATGTCTGGATTTAATGAGGTCGGGATGTTAAACTTGTTAACCACTTACGGTGCCAAATCTGGTTTAGACGAGTTGGATAAAGTGGTTGATGTAATGAATATTGTGAAAATTGATGGCGGTATGTATGCGCAAATGTTTATTAAATCGAATTTCGAATATTTGATTAAAGAATTGGATTCAGCTAAAGAAGAATTAAATGAATTGGTTAAAGAAAATAGATTAACTAAAGCGCAAGCTGATGAGTATCTGATCAAGATTGATGATATTTTAGCAAAAATTAATAAAAAGTAAAAAACACCTATTTACACTATTTAGCAGGCTTTACGGCCTGCTTTTTTATTTAATGATTATTATTTAGTCATAAAAATGATTAGAAATTTGTCGTTTTGATTTTTTCCGTTTACTTTTGGTTTCATAACGATATGCAAAAAGAATGTTATGGCTTTATTTAATGAACTGAAAGTGGGGGCGGATGCTCCTCTTTTCAAAGTAAATGATTTTAAGGGTGAAATTATAGATTTACAGTCTTTTAGAGGTCGAAAGGTTGTCTTGTATTTTTATCCCAAAGATATGACTCCTGGATGTACAGCGCAGGCCTGTAACTTACAAGAAAACTTAGAGGTTTTGACAAAATCAAACTTTGTAGTAATTGGTGTTAGTGCAGATGAGGTTTCTCGTCACGAAAGGTTTGCAGCTAAATACAATTTGGAATTTACTTTAATTTCTGATACTGATCATATTCTTATCAATCAATATGGTGTTTGGGGACTTAAAAAGTTTATGGGTAAAGAGTATGATGGTATTCATCGTACGACCTTTATAATCGATGAAAAGGGTTCTATTGAACATATAATAGAGAAACCTAACACTAAGAACCAAACGCAACAAATTCTTGATTTGTATAAGTGATTCTTTAAACGTAAATAGATTACGTTCTTTATGACGTACATTTGTTTTATCAATAAAAACGAATATTTAAATCCTACGATATGGCAAGCAAAGAAGTAAATGTGGAAAAATTAAAAGCGTTGCAATTAACGCTTGATAAATTAGATAAAACATACGGTAAAGGAACCGTTATGAAATTAGGGGATGCCCCAATCGAAAAGATTGATGCAATACCAACAGGATCTTTGACCTTAGATTTAGCTCTAGGTGTCAATGGACTCCCAAAAGGAAGAATAATAGAGATTTACGGACCTGAATCTTCCGGTAAAACAACTTTGGCGATCCATGCAATTGCCGAGGTTCAAAAACAAGGTGGAATCGCTGCATTTGTAGATGCAGAACATGCATTTGATCAATTTTATGCGGCTAAATTAGGAGTTGATGTAGAGAACTTATTGATCTCTCAACCTGATAATGGTGAACAAGCATTGGAGATTGCTGATAATTTGATACGCTCTGGAGCGATTGACTTATTGGTGATTGATTCCGTAGCTGCTCTAACACCAAAAGCGGAGATAGAAGGGGAAATGGGTGATTCTCAAATGGGACTTCAAGCTCGTTTGATGTCTAAAGCATTACGAAAATTAACAGGTTCAATAAACAAAGCGAACTGTTGTTGTATCTTTATCAATCAATTACGTGATAAAATCGGAGTAATGTTCGGTAATCCTGAAACGACCACAGGAGGAAATGCTTTGAAATTTTACGCTTCTGTTCGTATAGATATTCGTAGAGCGACTCAAATTAAAGATGGAGAGGATGTAATCGGTAACCGAGTGAAGGTTAAAGTGGTCAAAAATAAGGTTGCTCCACCATTTAAACGTGCTGAATTTGATATCATGTATGGTGAGGGGATTTCTAAAGTTGGTGAAATAATCGATTTAGGAGTTGAATTAAATGTAATTAAGAAAAGTGGTTCTTGGTTTTCCTATGGAGAAACTCGTTTAGGTCAAGGACGTGACGCTGTAAAAAGTATTATTCTTGACAATCCTGAATTATTGTTAGAATTGGAACAGAAAATTAAAGACATTCTTGACAACAATACTACTGCAGTAGTGGAGGAAGTTCAAGAATAATTGCATATCGTAGGTTTAAACGGGGTAGGCATACCCCGTTTTTTTAACTGACAGATGTTGTAAAGTGATTAATAATAATTGGTTATATTTTTATTTTAAAAAAAACTCGATCCAGTTTGTTTTTCGAAGGAATAAAACCCTTATATTTGCACTCACGATTTTGAAATGCCCGAGTGGCGGAACTGGTAGACGCGCTGGATTCAAAATCCTGTTCTTTCGGGAGTGCCGGTTCGATTCCGGCCTCGGGTACAAAGCCTCGATTTATTCGAGGCTTTTTTTATGACCTATTCTAAGGTTATTTTTCTTACAGTCATTCCTTCGATATGGTTTATTGTTAACAATTGTTGGTCCTTGTAATTGTATACAGATGGTGATTTTCTAGTTTGACGAAGCGTAGAAAGATCTAAATCAAAAATTTTCCATCCTTCTTCATTAGCGGTTCCAATTGCATATATTCCTTCTTCAGGTTGTCCGTTATCAGGAGTGGAGTAGTGAGCCGCGTAACCGTAATTGATGTCAACAGCCGGAGACCACTCTGATAATCCAATTGTTTGTGAAACTATTGCATAGCATTGATTTTCCATTGCTCGGGCTCTACAACCAACATGAACACGTGTAGCTCCTCTAATCGTTTCTGTGCAGCTAGGGGCAAATAGTATTTCCATGCCTTCTTTTGCCAATAATTGTGCTCCTATTGCGAATTCACTGTCATAACAGATTTGAATTCCAAATGTGGTGTCTTTATATGAGAAATTTGTTAGGATTTTCTCTCCAGATGATATGTTCCATTCTTCATCTTCGAATCGAGTCATGAATAGTTTATCTTGGTGATGTACATTTCCTTTTGTATCGATCACATAAGCTCTGTTGACATATTTATTTCCTTCTTTAACCGGAAAACTAGGGGTGATGATTACAACTTCATTATCAGTTGCAAGCTCTGTATAGGTTGCTAGAAAGTCTTTGTGTAATACCTGCATTTGTACTACTTGAGTGGAAGGATCATTTTGATTTTCTACTAAACTGGATAATTCCATTGAACCATATTCTGGAAAGCAAAGAATTTCCGCTTGTAAAGCAACCGCTTCTTCTACCCATTCAGTTGTATGTTGGACCCAATCTTCAAGGGATTCAAATTGTGTTATCGGATATTGTGCGGCAGCAACTTTTAGTATAGACATATTAATTTGTTAAATTTCTTTTGTCCAAAAGATAAGTTTTTTGGGTGTTTCCATTTCTTCTTCGCGATCCAACCAATTCATTTTGCATTTTAAATCTGGTTGTTCAAAATAACCAAGTTTTTCCCATAGTCCTTTATTGTCACGATAATTCACGGGCTTTAGTGGATGGTATTCTGGTCGTTCAACAGAACAAAAACAGGTTTTCGTTTTGTTTAGTTTTTTGGCCTGTTCTTCTCTAATTTCAAAAAAACGTATGCCATAGCCACGTCCTCTGTATTCTGGTAATATAATACTTTCACCAAAGTAGAGGTAATCATCTATATTTAATCCTTGTGCAATAAAAGGAACTTTGACCTCGTCAGTTTCTTCTGTTAATGGTAAGCAGGTTGTTGCGCCGACCATTTTTGATCCATCGTATATTGCAAACAAAAGTGCATTAGGACTTTGTGCATACGTTTTGATATAATCTAATTCGTATTCCAGTGTTCCTTCGTATAGATAAGGGAAATCATAAAATACAGAAATGCGAAGGGCAGCAAAATCACTTGCCACCCTTTCAATTTCTTTTCCTTTAAAATGGTTTTCTGTTATTTTCATTAAGAAACCAATTCAATCCATAATTCCAGATTATAATTTGTTGCAAGTTTTATAATTTTACCATCTTTAACTTCAACAAATGCGGAAGCTGGTAATATGTAAGCTTGTTCTTCTGCTTCGGGTAATCCGGCTTCTGCTTTTTTGTAAATACCATTTACTGTAAATGTTACTGCAATTTTATTATCATCAGTTTCATTAACATAAAATGATAATTTAGTAAGTGTTTCTTCGTAACACTCGTCCATTTTTTCTAAAAATTCTGTAAATAGTGTTTTACCAATTCTTGGTTCACCTTGGTTGGGTTCATGTAAAATGTCCTCTGCTACTAAATCCAACATTCCATTCCAATTACGGTCATTAAATTCACCGTAATATTGTTTAACGATATCCAAACTTTTCATAGTATGAAATTACGAAATTTAATATCAATTTCAATATAGTTAGTTGCTAAAGAAGGTTTATTCTATTTTTGATAAAAAATAATTAGTGTATGCAAAGAATTCTGATCAAAAACATCAAAGAGTTGGTTCAGGTAGGTGAAAATATTCCTGCTAAAATTAGAGGAGGTGAAATGAAGGAAGTGCCAACTATTTCTGATGCCTTTTTAGCATTAGAAGATGGTGAAGTTGTTGCATATGGACCGATGAGTGAATGGGAGGGTGTTACAGATTGGCGTGACTTGGAGGTTATTGATGCAAGTAATCGATATGTTCTTCCTGCTTTTATCGATTCGCATACACATTGTGTTTTTGCTGCATATCGAGAAGAAGAGTTTGCGGACAGAATCAAAGGTTTAACTTATGAAGATATAGCCGCTAAAGGTGGAGGTATTTTGAATTCTGCTGAAAAGTTGGGTCTAATGGACGAAGATACTCTTTTTGAAGAGGCGTTAGCTCGTGTACAACGATTTATGTCTTATGGTACAGGTGCTATTGAGATTAAATCCGGTTATGGTTTAACGGTTGAGTCTGAATTAAAAATTTTACGTGTCATTAAGCGTTTAAAAGAAGTGTTACCCATTGTTGTAAAATCAACTTTTCTTGGTGCTCATGCTATTCCTAAACATTTTAAAGAAAATCGTCGCGCTTATATTGATCAAATTATTCTCGAAATGTTACCTGTTATTGCTACTGAAAAATTGGCTGATTACATAGATGTTTTTTGTGAACGAAATTATTTCTCGTTGGAAGAAATGGAAGAAATATGTAAAGCTGGATTAGCTTATGGATTAAAGCCAAAAGTGCATGTTAATCAATTTTCAATATTAGGAGGAATTGCAAAAGCTGTTGAACTTGGCGCGATTTCTGTAGATCATCTAGAAGAATTGGATGAGAATGATATTGATATTTTGAAAACAGGAGATACAATACCAACTTTATTGCCAAGCTGTTCGCATTTTATAAATATACCTTTTGCTAATGCGCGTGGCTTGATGGATGCTGGTTTGCCTGTGGCTTTGGCTAGTGATTTCAACCCAGGTACAACACCAAGCGGTAATTTAAGTTTCGTTTGGTCTTTGGCTTGTATTAAGATGAAGATGACGACAGAGGAGGCGCTAAACGCATTGACTGTAAATGCAGCTGCGGCCATGGAATTAAGTGATACACATGGTGTAATAGCATTGGGGCGTAAATCTCCAATCATTATTACAAAAGAAATTCCGTCGCTATCCTATATTCCGTATGCTTTTGGGGATCAATTAGTTGATAGAATAATTTATTGATATGAAATATTTTGTAGTAATTTTTCTTTGTGTCTTTTGTTCAAACATCGGTATCACTCAGGTTAACAATAGGTCTCAATTGTTTTGGGAGATCAAGTCTCCAAAGGGTTTTACTTCCTACTTGTATGGAACAATTCACAGTAATAATCGTGCGGTTTTTAATTTGCCTGATTCGCTTTACATCGTTTTGAATGACACAAAGCTGTTAGTCATGGAAACGGATATGTACTCTATATCTCGTGATTTAGAGGTACGTTCATCCGCGATTTCTTTAAATTTTGATACTTATGGTTTACCCTACACATCGTCTAATTTAGCAACTGAAACTGTTTACGGAAATGAAGATGGAATGCCTCATTTTTTAGACATGTACTTACTGAATTTAGCTCAACTTAACGGTATCGCATATACAACCTTGGAGTCTATGGAGACGCAAATTGCATTATCAAAAACGGTTAAAGGTTTGGATGAACCAGACAGTGTAATGCTTGATGCTGTTTTACTTGAATCTACTTTGGAAGGTTTATATATAAATGGTGATATAAATGGAATAGACCGAATATTAAGAAAATATTATACAGCAGGATTGTACAATAAAATGATAGTTCTTAGAAATACATCTATGGCTAATCGTTTAGATACCCTTCTATCTCATCAAAGTGGCGTCGTTGTTTTAGGGGCTGCGCATCTTGGAGGTAATTATGGTGTGTTGAAACAACTGAAGAATAGAGGTTGGACAATTCGCTTGATTAATTCTGATAGTTACCCTGCTAATGAACTTAAGAAGCTGATGAGAAGTAAGCGTTCTTTTACAGTTGTGGACGAAGCTGTAAGATTACATAGTGAGTGGCCTGGGATTCCGATTGAAATGGATCGTGAAGGTTTGTTAAATTTCTATTTTTTCAAAGAATTAGGACAAGGTAATGCGTTCACGATTGAATTAATTGATCGATCAAATTATGAGGATTTACTGTCTGTAGCTAAAGATTATATTCTTACACCTGGTGACGCTAAAATCATTCGTTATGTGACGGATGATGGTTATATCTATTACGAAGGAGTTTCTGATTCCTATCCAGAAGGGTTGTCTTGGGTTAGAGTAATTGCTGGTGAACATGCTTTTGCGGTGCTTAAGGCCTACGGAGGTAATAAATTCATGAACTCGGATAGACCTCAAAAATTCTTCAACAATTGTTGGTTTATAGAATAATTCGCAAATTTCAATCTACCTTAACGTTTTGTGCCTCTCAAATACTATATTTGAAGGTATGAATCGAATACAAAAAAAGCAGCTTTTAGAGCAATTAAACACAAGCCGTATTTTAGTAGTTTCAGGACCTAGACTTGCTGGGAAAGAGGAATTACTTGCGGATGTTTTACAAGATATTCCTGTTCGTCAGCATCAATTAAATCTTGCATCTAAAGTAGAGCGTAAGAGATTAGAAGATTTAGCCCCTTCAGAATGGGTGAAAGCTTTCGATGGTTTTGATCTTGTAGTTATACATGAGGCTCAATATTTGAAGAATCTTCAGTTAATTATTGAATTGGTTTTACAAGAAGAATTGCAATGTTCAATCTTGTTAAATTGTTCTTTTGAACCAATGATTGATGATTTACTTCGCGAAGTATTAGAAGCTCAAGGTTTACATATTCGTATTTATCCCCCATCTTTTTATGAATTAGCCAGTCATTTTGGTTTACCTGAGGAAGAGAAATTATTAGAACAGCGTTTGATTTACGGAAATTATCCAGCCGTCGTTTCTAATCTAGATACCGCAAAAGAAGTTTTAGATCATTTGTTAGATACTATTTTAGTAACTGACTTGGGGGTGACGGATCGCATCAACAAAAAGCAACAACTCAAAAGGTTGTTACAACAGCTTGCTTTTTTGATTGGTGAGCCTATTTCCTACAATGACTTAGCAACTAAGTGTGAACTTGATAATGAAACCGTAGAAAGATATATTGATCTTTTAGTTAAAGCATTTGTCCTCGTTCGAATTGATTCCTATTCTACAAGTAAACGATATGAATTAAAGAAAAGTCATTTGGTCTATTTTGTGGATACTGGAATGAGAAACATGTTAATTCAAAATTTTAATCCGTCTGATTTAAGAATGGATATCCAACAGCTTTGGAAGAATTGGTTAACTGTTGAGCGAATCAAATGGATGAATATTAACCAGAAAATGGTTGCTTTTATGTTTTGGAGAACACATACCAAACAACAAATTGATCTTATCGAGCAATCGGAAAAAGGGGCGTTAGCGTACAAAATTGCATGGGATAAAAAGCGTAAACTAAAATTCCCTGCTATGTTTGGAGAGTATTATCCAGGGGTACCGCAATTAACGTTAAATAAATCAACCTATTGGGGTTTTTTGAGTAAAAAATAATGAAATTCACGGATAAAGTTGCCAAATATATTGTTGAGAATCAGATAGACACGCGTCATTTGACCATTGTCTTACCTTCTGAACGAGCAAAAAAATACCTCTCCGCGTCATTATTTAACACCTTTGGAAAAGTAATTTACGCTCCAAAAATGGTGACTATTGACCAATTGGTTAAGTTGTCAGCACCTATTCCTGTTATTGACAAGACCAGATTGGTGGTAATGTTGTTCGAGATACATCAACAGTTGGATAATGGTAAGCATGCAATTCCTTTTGATGAGTTTTTGGAGTGGGCGCCTATTTTATTATCTGATTTTGATGAATTGGATCGCTATTTATTAAATATCGATCAGGTCTTTAAGGATTTAAGGAACATAAAAGATTTAGAATATTGGCATTTGGAGGAAGCTGATATGACTCCTGCTCGAAAGCGTTTTTTAGAATTTTGGGATTTACTTCCAAAGTTGTATCATAAACTGCAAGAAAAATTGAAGGATTCTAATCGAATGAATGCGGGAAGTGCTTATAAATATTTAGCAAATAATATTGACGTTCTATTTACCGAAGATCAAAATCAACATTATCTTTTTGCAGGTTTCAATGCCATGTCTAAAAGTGAAATGGACATCTTGCGTCAAACCTATCGTTTAGGGCGAGGACACATTATCATTGACGGAGATTCCTTTTATATGGATAATCAGAGTCATGAAGCAGGGATGTTTTTACGCCAATTGAAAAGCTATTTAGAGGTAAAAGAGCTTCCTTTTGTTTCTGATTATTTGGGGAATAAAGAAATGCAAATTCGTGTGGTCGAATGTCCTCAAGCGACTGGGCAGGTCAAGATTGCTGCTAATGAATTAGAGAAGGTTCCTAAGGAGGAGTTAAAGGATACGCTGGTTTTATTAGCAGACGAAAATCTAATTATTCCTTTCTTGAAAAATATTCCCAAGTATGTTGAAAAAACAAATATTACACTGGGAATGCCCCTTAAGTCTTCTGCGGTTAAAAATTGGGTAGATATACTTTTTCAAATTCAAGAGAATAGCGTCAGGTTTAAAACGGCAGCAATTTATCATGCTGATTTAAAAAGATTATTCGCTCATCCTTTCATTTTATCTATAGCTAAAACCGCAGATTTAGATTTAATGCAACGAATTGAAGGTGATTTGGTGCGAAAGAACAGACTTTTCCTTGATTTAAGGAAGGTGAAGTTTTCCGCAGAAATTAATCAAATATTCGCTGTATGTATGACTAGGTGGGAAAATAATTGGGGATTTGCAATAGATCAAATTAGGCTTCTTAATAAACTGATTTTTAAAAATCTGACGGATGTTTCGATGTTTGAAAAAGCCTTGATTTATCATTTTGACCAGGCGATTATCGATTTTCAGAATATTGTAAAAGAGCAATGGCCAGAAATGAGAATGAGAAGTTTCAGGACCATTTTTACGCAACATTGGTCCAATAAAAGCATAGCTTATCACGGAAATCCGATCGATGGGCTTCAGGTGATGGGCTTGTTAGAAACACGTTTGTTAGATTTTAAAAGGATAATTTGTTTGGGTTTAAATGAAGGTTCAATGCCTCCGACCAATCCGATTCAAAGTATGCTTCCCATGGATTTGAGAAGATATGCAGGATTGCCAACTCCACGTGAAAAACAGGGGTTATTTGCGCATCACTTTTATCGTTTATTACATCACTGTGACGAATTGATTGTAACCTATTCTGGAGCAAAAGACGGAACGGCAAGTGCGGAAAGAAGTCGATATTTAATGCAATTAGAGTTGGAGTTAAGTAGAATAAATAAAAAGGTTGATTATAAATTTGAGTTTTATTCCGTTCCAATTGAAAATAACAAAAGAGCAGATCGACAATCTATAGAAAAGGATGAAGCTGTAATTAATCGCTTAGATGAGTTTTTTGCTCGTTCAACTTCTATCTCTAAGCTAAATAGTTTTATCAGATGTCCACTTGATTTTTACTATAAACACGTATTAGATTTTGGCGAAGAAAAAACGGTTGAAGAGGAGATGGAGTCCTCTACCTTAGGAACTATCGTTCACGCCGTTTTGGAAGATTTTTACAAACCTTTTGTAAGATACCTGGAAAACATGGAGCTTAATCCTAAGCATCGATTATTAAGCGTGGATGATATTAAGTTAATGGAAGTGCAAACCGAACAAAAGGTTAAAGAAAAGTTCATGGAACAATTTAACAATGATTTTTCGGCTTTTAGTACGGGCAAAAATCAGTTGAGTTATCGGATGGCGATTTCAATGGTTGAAAATTATCTGAAAGAACAACGATCCAGTATTAAGCAAGGTAACCAGATCTCCATTATTGCTTTAGAACAAAATTTTAAGATTCCTTTGGAAATTAAAGGTGAATCACGTACTTATTCCATATTACTAAATGGGACAATAGATCGTATAGAAACGGTCAATAATAAGATTCGAGTTGTTGATTTTAAAACCGGAAACACGAAAGAGGATGATATGAAGATCAGTGTCCGTGGTAGAAGTAAATCCGAAGTAAAGAGTTTTGTGGAGCAAGCGATAAAATCTAAACACGGTCTCCAATTAATTACGTATGCATATATGTATAAAAACCGTTTTGCTGTTTGGCCAGAAGAAGCCGGAATTCTTTCGTTGGTTAAACCGCATAAGGGCGTTATGCTTTTAACCTGTGAGGACATGACCTTGGCAGATATGGCCACCTATTTTGAGGAAATTATGGGGTCTATTCTTGATCAGATATATGATATAAATGAACCATTTGTTCACAAACAAGAAAACTTCATGTTCAATTATTGTGAGTATTGTGTATAAAAAAAGGGGATTTAATAATCCCCTTTCTCATTATATTGTTGTGATTTTAGTACAATTCTGATTTCAAAGCTGTTCTATAATCTTTAATTTCTTCACGGTTAATTTTGTGATCTGCACTTTTTAACAAATCTAATAAGTATAAAAGATTTTCTTTGTCTTCTACTTCCATAGGATATTCATTTCCTTCCTCATCTTCGTCAAATTGAGCCTCAACATCAAAAGCATTACGTTCCGTCAAATACTCATAAGTCAAACGCAACACCTTCGTTACAAGAGGATCTTGCTCCTTCAAAGACACTTCACGTAGTTCTTTCAAATCTGACACTAAAGTGGGTGCTTCAATCCCTTTCTCCTCCACCAATTGGATAATGGCGTCTAACTTCTTGTTTGCTAATCCGGTTTTCATACTTAAAAAACATTAATCTCTAGAATTCTAATTCAAAATCGAATAAGAATGACTTTTATCAACTACAAATGTAAATAACTTATGGCAAATAAAAGTTGGAAAAAACATCTTTTGACAAAAAATAAACGTTTTCCTTCAAAGGAAGTGTTTTCCATTTCATAAATCAATCGGAAAACTTACATTTGTAAAAACCAAAGTAAAGATATTTTGTCTCATCTAATTCTAAAAGCCGTTATTACAGGATTCATCCTCAGTGTCATGATGGGCCCTGTCTTTTTTGTGCTGATAGAAACCAGTATTCGAAAAGGTGCGAGAGGCGGTATTTCTTTTAATCTCGGTGTTTTTATATCAGATCTTCTTTATATTTTAATTGCCCTTATTTTTTACAAAGAAGTTAGCATGTTAACTGAAGGGACAGGTGAAAAGGTCGCAAAAACAATTGGTGGATTTTTGTTTATTGTCTACGGTGTTTTTAATTTCTTTAAAAAACCAGCCGAAATTGTCATCTCTACAAGTACCAAACGGGAAAAAATGGAGTGGGGCGAGTACAGTAAACTTTCTTTGAAAGGGTTTTTATTAAATCTCGCAAATCCACTAGTAATCTTTTATTGGTTTTCAGTTTTGTCAATGGGAGATGTAAAGTCTATCGAAGGATTTACAGATGCTCAAATTCAAATGTTTTTCATTTGTGTGATTTTGGGGTCGTTCTTTAGTTTTGATTTATTGAAAATATTCGGTGCTAAACAGCTTCGATCTCACATCACACCAAAATTATTTAAGGCATTGAATCAATTGATAGGAATTGTTTTTGTCTTTTTTGGAATTTTTCTTTTGATAAAAAGTGTGAGTTAATGGTGTAACAAATGCACCTTTTTTTCGTTCAAATAGTTCAAATATTAATTATGACTCGTTATTTAATTTTAGCGTTACTCGTTTTACCTTCTTTTTTGTTTGCTCAATCTGACGCTTACGTGGTTAAGAAAGAAAACTTAAGTAAAAAAGATAACACCTATTATGATAAGAATAAGACGAAACTTCAATCTAGTGGATCGTATTACATGGATAAGACAGGAACCTCTTATTTAAAGCATGGTAAGTGGGTTTTTTATGCGAGTAATGGAAAGGTGGAAGAAGAGCGAAACTTTTTTAGAGATAAACTTCATGGTCGTGTAATGGTGTATTTTCCCAATGGAAAGGTGCAACAGGAGGGATATTTTTACCTAAATGTGCCTGATTCAGTCTATCGACAATATTATGAAACGGGTAAGCTAGAGGTTGAAGGATATTATGAAAACGGAAAACCAAAAGGTGTTTGGAAAAGATATTACGTCGATGGGGCTATCCAATCCGAAGAAATTGTTCGTAATGATGTTAATCGAATCGAATCTTTTTGGTTAAATGATTCGTTGCACACGCAAACGATTGTAGAAGGCACGGGTGACATGCTTACGTATTACGGAAATGGTCGTCTGAAAGAAAAATACTCCTATGTTGATGGTGTTCGGAACGGTTCTTTTGAGGAGTACAACCCGCATGGAAAGAAAACCATTTATGGTCAATATAATAATGGTATAAAGGAAGGTGAATGGTTTTTTGCTTTCTATGACGGTACACCTGAAAAAAAGATGTACTACGTTAATGATCTATTGGATGGACCTTACGTAAATTATTACGAAGATGGTAAAGTATACGTTCAAGGTGAATACAAAGAAGGTAAAAAAGTTGGTTTGTGGACTTGGTTTACAAGAACTTCATCTGTTGATATGAAAGGATATTTTCAGGATGATAAACAACACGGAAAGTGGGAGTATTTCTACGTAACAGGTGAACCTTCTTATAGTGGTAATTACAATGACGGTAAAAAGACGGGGCAATGGACTTATTTATATAAAGATGGGTCAAAATTCAAAATAGGTAGCTATAAAGATGATTTGCGATCAGGTATGTGGAATACCTATTATGAAAACGGGAATTTGGTGATGAAAGGAGAGTTTCTTGCGGGTAAAGAAACAGGTGTATGGGAAAATTATTGGGAAGATGGTGTCTTAAAAAATCGTTCGACATTTAAAGAAGGTAAATTGAATGGAAAATGGGAATCCTACAATCCTAAAAAAGTGTTGACCAAAACCGGCACATATAAAGATGGATTACAAGTTGGAGCTTGGACTGATTATTTCTCAAGTGGTGCAGTTAGAGAATTGAAGACCTATAAGATTGTAATAAAGAAATCAGTAGTCAATAAGACTAAAGTTGATTATGAAAGTATTTTGAATGGTAAGTTTCAAGCGTACTCAGATGCGGATCAAAAACTTATGGAAGAAGGTACTTATAAAAAAGGGGAAAAAGATGGCAAGTGGACTTCTTATCATCCTGGTGGGAAATTAAAAGCAGTTGAAACGAATTACAAACTCGGAAAACTTTATGGTTCAATGGTTATGTATGATAGACGAGGAAAGATAATGTCAGATGTCCAATATAAAGATGGTTTAAAACATGGATATTTCCGTATCTATGATAAAAAAGGAAAGATGACAAAAGAGCGTAAGTTTTCAGAAGGAATGGAGATTATAGAAGGATCGACAAATAAAGGACCAAGCTATGCACCTAGATAGGGCATAGCTTTTTTATTTATTTTCATTCAAATCTTGCTCAGAATCAGGTCTACTATTTTGTAATTTACGAAGGTAGTCTGAAGGTTTTACGGGAAAAAAGAATGCGTATGGACGTTTTTTAAAGTACTTCCACACTTCTGCAAATAATTTATTTAATTCATTTGTAGGGATTTTCCTAGATTTGAATGCTACAAATAAGGATAGCGCAAAACTCACTGAGAAGTTGACAAATCCAATGACACCAATCCCAAGAATACATAGTAAAATCATCTTTAAAGAAACATTCCAACCTGCTCCGAATAAACCCAATGCGAAGTTACCGCTAGCAAAGGTGATATGTCTAATGTCCAGATTTAACCCTAAGAATACACCAACGGTGGCCGTTGTTCCCATGAAAATACCAAACCAAAAATTAGAAAATACACCAGGCCATTTTTGATCAACCCAAGTTGCTAATCTTTGAGCTCTATTTTTACCTATTGTCAGCTTTAAGATGGGGTGTTCGGCAATTCTATAAGACACAAGGTTGAATTTATTTCGATTGGAAACACTTCCAGAAATGATTCCCGATAAGAATAAAAACACACCAGCTATGGCACTGTGAAATATTACAGGTGACATAAATGGGTTGATATCTCGGAGTAAAATAGTGTATTTGGTCTCAGCCATATTGTAACCCGTAAAATAGAACCATGACCAAACAATTGCTAAACTAATTGGGAAAGCAGCAAATACGTTGCCAACAAATGCAATAAACTGAGTACGTATAACTCTTGAAAATAATTCGGCAAACGCAGATTCATTAGAGTTACCCTTGTTATTGTTTTTAATGTCCTCCTCAATTGCGCGAATTAACGCAGCAGCAGTCATCGCAGGTTGCTTAGTCGCTAATGTGAATCCTAGTAAGTAAATGGTGATAAATCCAATGGAGTAGTTCATGCTATAATAAAAAGCATGTCCAAATTGACTGGCGTCTACTTTACTCAGTAGTAATTTGAAAATACATAGAAAACCAACTATAACTCCACCCCCAATGGATTTAAAAAGCATACTTCTATATTCACGAGGGGTTTCTGTGATGTAATGTTCTCCCGTCTTCGCTGTGTGAGTTGTTATTTCGTAAGTTATACTTTCTGTGTTCTCAGTGATTAAAGAACCAATATCATTACGAGAAGAATGGTAACGGATCAATTCCAAAGCGAAATCTACATTTTGTCTTTCTTCGGTATGGTTGTGCTTTTTGACGATGGAATGAATTAACTTGTCTAAGCGTGTTAATTGTTGTCTTAGTCGAATTAAATTATGATTTACGGTCATCGAAATTCCATAAATGGAGCTATTTGCATATGCTTTTTCTATGAATGTTCTACATTCTTCAATTCTATTTTGGTATTCAGTATATTCCTCGCAATCCTCCTCTAAATAACCAATATTCTTGATAGCAAGTCGATAATCGATACCATTTACCGCTCGTTCTAAAGCCAAAAATGGACTTTTCTCATACTGATATTCAGGAACCATCCGTAGTATCTCTTCTTCCAAAGCACGACCGCTAACACGTTGGGTTAAAAGGCTAGAAGCTTGGAATATTTCTTTCAGGTTTTTATTAGAATGGTAAGGTGAACTGATCGATTTAAAATCCAATAGTTTGTATAAATCAATCAGTTCAGATTTTGGGATGTTAATAATCCAATTGTAATCACTGTTAAAGAAGAAAAGTTGAGATAGAAAATATTCTATTTCATTCTTTTCAGGTTGAAGGGGTAAAAATTTAGCCGTTATTCGTGTGCGTAGCTCACTTAAGAAAGCCTTGTTTTGCATGATTCCAGCTTCACTTAAGAGCGAACGAATTTTTAGAGGTTTTAAAATTCTATTTAATTCAGAGGCTAAGCGAATTCGAGTGGCTTCATTGTTTTCTAGAAAATGAATTAAAGGAGCGATTGAAACTTTTTGTTTGTCTACATTGAACCCCGTCGGTCGAAATACATGAACAATATCTGTGATAAAATCCAGATTGTTTTTGTCCAACGTAAATTGATCCGTCACTTCATATTTTGCAATAACTGCTTCAACATTTGGAAGGCGGTTGTATTTGTATTTAAGTTTCATTTTAAACTTCTTTAATTTACTGTAGTGCTAAATGATTGAAATAGTGCAGATGCATTGGAAGAGAAGAGTTTAACAGCAATCGCAAGTAGTATTATTCCAAAAACTTTCTTTATTATCGCTATCCCTCCAGGTCCTAAAAACGCTTCTATTTTTTTCGTTAAACGCAATACGATGTAGATAAAGATAATATTTAACACTACTGCTATAATAATGTTTATCGTATTAAATTCAGCTTTTAAGGAAACTAGAGTTGTCATAACTCCTGCTCCTGCTATAATAGGAAATGCCAAAGGAACTACACTCGCTGTTTTGCCGCTCACTTCATCCCTAAATAGTCGCCAACCCATTATCATTTCTAATGCAATTGCAAAAAGCACGAAAGAACCTGCAACAGCGAATGAACGGATATCAACTCCAAAAAGATTTAATATACTTTCTCCTAGCAGTAAAAACCCTAACATAATACCTAATGAAACCAAACTGGCTCTCATGGGGCTAATGTCTCCACTTGTTTCTTGTATTTTGATAATGACAGGAACGGATCCAATGATATCAACCACTGCAAATAATATGGTCGACACCTTTAGTATTTGCGTTATATCTAGTTCTGATAAGAATTGATTCATACTTTTAATTTAAAGATTCCAGGTATTTATTAATTGTTGGGGCAAAGTGTTCATGCTCCAGTATTTGTACTTTTTTTTGTATATCTTCTGGTGTGTCTTCCGGCATTAATTTACAACTAAATTGTGCAATTTGTTTTCCTTCATCGTAATTTTCATTAACAAGATGAATTGTAATTCCACTTTCTTTCTCATTTGCTAATTTAACAGCGTTATGAACGTGCATTCCATACATCCCTTTGCCTCCAAATTTTGGTAATAGTGCGGGATGAATGTTGATTATTCGATTAGGGAACGAACGAATCAGTTCAGGCTGAATCTTTTTTAAATATCCAGCTAAAATAATCACATCGATTTTATCCGCTCTTAACTGGTCAACCAATAACAAACCTTCATTTATCTCTTCTTTGGTCAATATTTTTACAGTTAAGTCAAGGGCTACTCCTCGCTCTATTATACCAGCTTTCGAATTGTCGGTATAGATTGTGACAATTGTGACATTCGGATTCTTTTCAAAATAAGAATGTATCTGTATGGCATTAGAACCGTTTCCTGAAGCAAAAATAGCCAAGCGTAGTTTTTTCATGTTGCAAATTTAGTAACTCTATTTATTTACGCCATTGATACTGCCAAAATACTTGAAAAATAGTAGTTGTAAGCAAGGCCATCACTCTGTTTAACGATTTTTGGTAAAACAGGTAAATGGACAGATATTGATGAAAAATTGGACTACTCTGTGATAATAGATTTGCAATTAATGACGATTTATTTTGTTTTTTAAATGTTTGTTTTTTTCTTTGCCGTGAATTAACCTTTAAATTTTATAAAGATGTCTGATATTAAAACAAGAGTAGTTGCGATTATCGTTGATAAATTGGGAGTTGAAGAAACTGAAGTAGTAAACGAAGCAAGCTTCACGAATGATTTAGGAGCAGATTCTTTGGATACTGTGGAATTAATCATGGAGTTCGAAAAAGAATTCAATATCGCTATTCCAGACGATCAAGCGGAAAACATTCAAACTGTAGGTGATGCTATCACTTATATCGAGGCTAACGTGGCTTAATTTGTTTGAATAACATATTACTTGAACTTGCAGAAATTATCAATTAAAATTATCTATGGAGCTTAAAAGAGTTGTTGTAACGGGATTAGGAGCATTAACGCCAATTGGAAATACACTTAATGAATACTGGGATGCATTGCTTGCTGGTAAAAGTGGTGCTGCGCCTATCCAACAATTTGACGCTTCAAAGTTCAAGACGCAGTTTGCTTGCGAGGTAAAGAACTTCAATATTGAAGATCATATGGATCGCAAGGAAGCAAGAAAATTAGATCTATTTGCACAGTATGCTATGGTTTCTGCTTCTGAAGCCATGGCAGACTCTGCGATTTTGGATGCTAATCCAAATTTAGATCGTATTGGAGTGATTTGGGGGTCAGGGATCGGTGGATTGAAAACTTTTCAAGATGAAGCGCAGGCTTTTTTTGAAGGGGATGGAACACCTCGATTTAACCCATTTTTTATTCCTAAAATGATTGCTGACATCGCAGCGGGCCATATTTCAATTAAGTATGGTTTAAGAGGACCTAACTATGTTACCGTTTCAGCTTGTGCTTCTTCTACAAATGCAATTATTGATGCTTTTAACACCATTCGTTTGGGGAAAGCTGATGCAATTGTTACTGGTGGTTCTGAGGCTTGTGTGAGTGAAATGGGAATGGGAGGTTTTAACGCACTCAAAGCTTTGTCTACACGAAATGATTCTCCAGAAACTGCATCAAGACCTTTTGATTTAGACCGTGATGGTTTTGTGTTAGGAGAAGGGTCAGGAGCATTAATATTGGAAGAATTAGAACATGCCAAGGCGCGTGGAGCTAAAATCTATGCAGAAGTAATAGGTGGTGGAATGTCAGGAGATGCTTATCACATGACAGCACCACATCCAGAAGGTTTAGGTGCAAGAAACACCATGCTAAATGCAATAGATGATGCTGAAATTGATGCATCTGAAATTGATTACGTGAATGTTCATGGTACATCTACACCTCTTGGTGATATAGCTGAAGTAAAAGCAATTCAGCATGTGTTTGGAGATCACGCTTATGATTTGAATATAAGTTCAACTAAATCTATGACAGGTCACTTATTGGGTGCTGCTGGTGCGATAGAGGCAATTGCTTGTATCATGGCTGTGAAAAATGACATTGTTCCTCCTACAATTAATCACTTTACAGATGATCCAGAGTTAGATCCTAAATTAAACTTCACTTTTGGGCAACCTCAAAAAAGGGTGGTTAATGTAGCTCTTTCGAACACTTTTGGATTTGGAGGACATAACACAAGTGTAATCGTAAAGAAATTTGTTGATTAAAATTGGGCTTTCTCGGTCAATTCCTAAAAAGAAGATCTTACACTACTAATCAGAAACGATTAGAAAAGTTTATCTATAACCGATTTGGTTATAGAGTGAATACGATTGCCTTTTTTGAACAAGCGGTAACACATAAATCCCACACGAATGGTAATCATTTGGAATCCAATGAACGATTAGAGTTTTTGGGTGATGCGATTATTGATTCTGTTGTTGCTGAATTTTTGTTTCATCGTTTTCCAACCGAAAATGAGGGATATCTGACAAAAATTAAATCCAAAATGGTTTCCCGTAAAACCTTATCTGAAATTGCAGAAGAAATGGAACTCAGAAAGGTGCTTAATTATCACAAAGGTAGATCTATCAACATCAATACACTCGAAGGAAATGCTTTTGAGGCCTTAATCGGTGCAATATACCTAGATGGAGGATATAACGCGTGTAAAAAAGCCATTAAAAACTTCGTTTTCAATCATTATATAGACGTAAATAAAGTACTTGAAGAAGAAATTGACTTTAAGTCAAAACTCTTTATTTGGGCTCAAAAAAATAAAGCAATGATCGATTTCGAAATCATTGCAGAAGAAAATTTTGGCTCTTATTGGGAATATAAAGTTAGGGTAATGATTAACGAGAAGCAATACGGCATGGGCATAGGTTCTTCCAAAAAAATTGCCGAACAAGGAGCTGCCAAGCAAACACTCGAATTGTTTGGTTTAATTTAATTAACTATCTTAAGGTAATAAAATCATTTACCTTGAGTTCACACATTGATTTAGGAAAAGAAGGGGAAGACCTCGCATTTGACTTTTTACTACAAAAAGGTTGGAAATTACTCACACGTAATTATCGTTTCCAAAAAGCTGAAATTGATTTGGTGATGTTGGATGACCAGCAAATTGTATTTATTGAAGTGAAAACGCGCGAGTCTGATTATTTAGTTGATCCTCGACTTCTAATTACACGTGGAAAACAGAAACAGATAATAAAGGCCGCCGATTTTTACTTGAAATCTAATAAAGTTGATTTTGAAGCACGCTTCGATGTGGTTATCATTGTGTTAAATAGTAAGCAGAAGTCATTGCAACATATATCAAATGCCTTTACATCCCTTGTCTAGAGTAAATAAATAGTTGTATCTTTGCACAAATTCTGTTCGTGATGAATACAAATAATGGCCGTCGATCGGCAAAAACACAAAGTAATGGCGCTAAGCCAAAGTCAGGTGCAGCACGCCCTGCAGCTAAACCAGCTGGAAAATCTTCAGCTAGACCAACAGGGAAAAGTACTACAGCAAAAACAAGTCGTACTGGAAGACCTCTAGAGGCTAAACCCGTAAGCAAAAAAGAACAAAAAGCGAGAACTTTCTTTAATGATAAAAGAGAGTCTTTGAAGAAAGGTGATCCACTTCCAACATTTAATGAGGATGCTGTTCGTTTAAATAAATTTTTGTCAAATGCAGGAATCTGTTCACGTAGAGAAGCCGATGTATTAATTCAAACGGGTGTCGTATCTGTTAACGGAAAGATTGTTTTGGAACTTGGTTACAAAATTGCACCAACAGATACAGTGCAGTATGATGGAGGAACGGTGCGTGGTGAAACAAAACGCTACGTAATCCTAAATAAGCCCAAAGGGTTTATCACAGCAAATGATGATCCTTATGGTCGTAAAACAGTAATGTCATTGGTGCGTAAAGCTTGTAAAGAGCGTATTTATCCGATTGATCGCATGGATAAAGAGACTACAGGCTTATTATTGTTTACAAATGATGGAGATATCGCTAAAAAATTGACACATCCACGTCAAAGAACTTCAAAAATTTATGATGTTGAATTGAATAAAAATTTCAATGCAGAAGATAAAGAGAAGATGATTAACGGTGTGGAATTAGATGATGGAACTGCTCGTTTTGATGCGGTAGAATTTGTGAAAGGTTCTCCTCGAAATATCGGTGTGGAAATCCACTCAGGAAAAAATCAAATTGTTCGAAGAGCATTAGAACGTTTAGGATATGTTGTTGTTCGTTTGGATCGTGTATCATACGCTGGATTAACGAAGAAAGATCTTCCGAGAGGAGAGTATCGTCAATTGACAGAAAAAGAAGTAGCATTTTTAAAGATGTCTTAAATGAAAAATCTTTTGTTGATAGGAACGCTGGTATTATTTAGTTTACCAGCGTTTGCTGTAAATAAGCCAAAACCCAAAACAAATAAAGTATCGACCAATGCAGGTACTCTATTTTTTCATTGGGGGTATAATCGTTCTTGGTATACACAAAGTAATATGCATTTTCAAGGTGCAGGATATGATTTCACCATGGATAACGCGAAAGCGCATGATAATCCCCAAAAGTTTGGAAAGACATATTTTAATCCAAAAACGATTACAGTTCCTCAGTTTAATATCCGTTTAGGATATAATTTTGCAAATAATTGGGCGGTGAGTATAGGTTATGACCACATGAAATACCTTTTTGCAGATAATAACCAGGTTATTTTAAACGGTACGATTGAACCAGGTTTAGATGAAGTTTCAAATCTTTCTGGAACATATACGGATTACGAAATGGTTACCGAACGAGAGAAGTTTCATTATGAAAATTCGGATGGTTTAAATTACTTACGTGCTGAGGTAACACGTTTACAGAATATTTATCACACAAAAGATCGAAAATTTGCTTTAACAGCCTTAGCTGGTGTATCTGTAGGAGGTATCCTTTCTTATAATGATTTCCGTTTTGCAGGAGTAAATACCATGCGTACTATTTCATTAAGTGGTTATGGTATATCTGGTCATTTAGGCTTGCGATTTGAATTCTTTAAGCATGTTTATCTTCAAGCTAATTACGGTGGTGGTTTTATGCATCAAGTAAATGTTAAAAATCGTCCCAATGATATAGATCCAACAGCTCGTACCGCTCAAAAATTTGGTTATATGGAATTCAGTGGAGTTCTAGGAGCAATGTTCTATATTCGAACAAAAAACGGATGTAACACTTGCCCAAGTTGGTAAGCCCACATTAACGATTTTAATAAATAGTAATATTATGAGCCTAGCTTTCGAGCTAGGCTTTTTTGTTTTTAATTATTCTTAACGTACTTACATCTTGTTTTAACTTACGTTAATAACTATCTATTACATTATAGCTGAAATTTGTGGATTAAATCACTCCAAAATTATCCACAATTCACTATATAGTTATGGTAAAAAAAATAGTTACTCTTTTACTTTTATTGGTTTCAACTTTTACTCACGCAGCTGATTATTATTGGGTCGGAGGTGGCGGGAATTGGAGCGAAATTAGCCACTGGGCAACCACTTCAGGTGGAACTAGTTATCATTCAGTTGTCCCTTCTCAAAATGATGATGTTTACTTTGATGGGAATAGTGGGTTTACGAGTAGTAGTCAAACGGTTATCTTAAATGCAGATGGTTCTTGTCGTAATATGCGTTGGAGAAATGTATTAGATAACACTAGAATTAGAAGTACTGGTTCAGTTAATTTATTTGTATATGGTTCGTTGGAGCTCCAACGAGAAATTATTTTTTCTATAAGAAGAATTGAGTTTAGGTCTGAAAATATTGGTGCTATTATAATTTCTTCTGGTACAGTTATAGGTGATATAGCTGGAGAAAATTTCGTAACTTTTAATGGTGCTGGTTCTTGGGAATTTGGTGACGATATTGTATTTGGTGGTGAGTTAGCTGTAGGAGTGGTGAACTTTAGTAGAGGTTCAATACGTACTAATGGCTTTAATTGGAGTTTGCCAGGTTTACAATCTAATGGTGTTAATAGTAGGGCTTTAGATATCTCAAATTCGACTATACATGTTAGATCAAGTACTTTTCATAGTCTCTGGGATTACTATGGAAACAATAGTCAGTTAGAAGCTAATGGTAGCCATCTAGTTTTTCCAAATAGCTTTAGATCTAAGGAGGTTAGGGTTGATGCTGGAGATGTTTATCATAACATTAGCTTTTTAAATGATGAAATTAGTGAGGTTAGAATTGTTGGAAATATCAAGCTTAATAAACTAACACTAGAAGGTGATTTCAGTCTTTATGGAGATAATACAATCGATAGTCTTCTACTCGCGCCAAATCGGAGCTATTTTCTTGAGTCTGGGAAGACTCAATCGATTAATAACTATTTTAGGGCCTCTACACCTATATGTGCAGGTCTTATGCGTATTGAGGCCACAGGTACTGGTAATGCTAATATTTTGATAGGTGATAATTGTGTTAGTATTATTAATGGGGTAAGAGCTAAATTATTGATGATTAATAGTGTTAATCCAGTAGTAGCTTATAATTCGTTCAGTGTGGAAGGAAATATAGGTTTTTCAATTATTGAACCAATAGCCAGAACTTTATATTGGGTTGGAGGTAGCGGTAATTGGAGTGATTCTAGACATTGGAGTATAAATAATGATGGTGTTTACCCTTCAAGTTTAGGTGGTTGTGTCCCGACATTGTTAGATGATATAGTCTTTAATATGAATAGTGGTTTTACAGAAGATAGTCGCGTAGTATCTGTAGATCTTACTAATCCGTATTGTAGAAATATGGTGTGGGATAATGTTGATTTTAATCCGATTATACGTGGTAATACAGTAAATATATATGGTTCTTTAGATTTATATCCGGGTATGTTTTTTAACATTGGAACTACTAGTTTTTTGTCTGATGATTATAATACAATTCGTCCTAATGGTGTTGTATTTGGTGTTGGAAATGGAATGTATAACCATCTTGGAGGTGATATTGTTTTTAATGGAAATGGTGCTTGGCATTTGTTAGGTAATTTAGAAGCAGGAACTGTAGTTCGATATAATTCGGGTAATATGTCCTTAATACATGGTGAGTTTAATACTAATGGATTTAGTGTGATTGCTGGTAGTATTCAATCTACAGGAAATGCTAATAGAATTTTGAATGTCGCTAATTCAGATATTGATTTAAGAGGAAATTGGCGTTCAGATGGGAACAATTTAGTTGTAAATGCAGAATTAAGTCTAATTAAGTTTGCAGGAACCTTTTATAGTGGCTCTCATCAATTTCATAGAATTCAAGGAGGCCGTAATAGAACTGACGTTTGTGAGTTTTATCAGGCTTTACGTGCCCAGTCCGTCGAAATTATTGGGGGTAGTAGACTTTTTAACAGCACTATAAGTGTGGATAGTTTGATCTTTTATCCTAATTCGTTTAATGTTATTGAAGGAGGTTGTGTAGTTACAATAAGAAAACTTTTGTATGCTTTTACACCAACTTGTACAGAAATGTCTCGTCTTACCTCTACTACTAACTCTTTAGTTCGTATACAACTTGATCCTTTAGCTATAGCATTGTTTAATAATATAAAATTAGGAAAGTTAGTGATGAATGCTAGTGCACCCGTAGAGGCCTTTAATAGCGTAGATTTAGGACAGAATAGTGGATTTATTTTCCCATCCATTAGTATGGGACAAGATTTATTTTGGGTAGGAGGTAGTGGAAATTGGAATGACCCTTCTCATTGGAGTTTAAATAATGACGGTGTTTATCCTTCAAGTTCTGGAGGTTGTATTCCCAATCAGTTTGATAACGTTTTTTTCAATAATAATAGTGGTTTTTTATCTTCAAGTCGTACTGTTACTTTAGATGGAACCGAACAATTTTGTAAGAATATGACTTGGTTTGGAGCAACAAACAATCCTAATATATCTGGGAATAATTTAGCCTTGTTTGGGTCTTTATCACTACAATCTACGATGTCATTTAATATTCAGTCAGTTTTGTTCAATTCAGCTGCTGTTGGTGAGTTTATTTTAACAAATCAAGCTTCTATTGGTAACAGTCGTTTTGTATTTGATGGTAGTGGATCATGGGAGTTGATGGATGATTTATATACTGTTGGTGATTTAATCGTTAATAAAGGTTCATTGAATACAAATAATCATAATTTATCAGTCTTAAATTTCTCATCTCAAGGTTCAGGAGAACGGAATATCCAACTTGGATTATCCTTACTCAATGTGAATGGTAATGGAGGGATGACTATTGACGGCACCAATCTTAGTTTATCGGCTGAACAATCTGAAATTCATCTAAATGCGAATATAGGTGGTGTTAGGTTTTATTCAACAGGGAACCTATCTTACAATAAAGTTTTGATATCATCTTCGGCTACCAATCATGTTCTTGTAGGTGGAGATTTTCACGCATCATATTTCAGTATTTCGCGTAATGCAGAGATTTCAGGGAGTAATAGTTTCGACACTTTGGTTCTTCGACCGGGTAAAACTTATCAATTACAATCAGGTCGTGAACAGATTGTAAATAGGCGATTGTATGCTTCTGGTTCTCCATGTGATGTTATTCAGGTATCTTCAACAAATGTAGGTTCACCAGCTAAATTTTCTGTAATGGGAGGCCCAAATATCTTTGATT
>JAZQRM010000081.1:0-3720 GCA_045629585.1 Taishania sp.
GATCTTTAAAGCATAAAGCTTTGTTGGTGGTTTGACGAAAGTGATTATTTATTGGTGAAGGTTTTGGATGGGGTTGGGATTTGTAAATTGTATAAATAAAAAAAGCCTCAGTATATCACTGAAGCTTTTTTCTATAAGGAAAGATTATTCTTACTTGTTCGCTAATTCAACGAAGTCATCGTAAGCAATTTCTTTTTCGTTTAATTTAACAGTATCCTTGAATATTTTAGTCAATTTCGTTTCTGCTAACATATCGTAGATACGGTTTGCTTCTTCTTGATTTGACAATACTTGGATAGCAGATTGCGTTAATTCTTTATCTTCTGGAGCTGGAATACCGTATTGAGCATAATTAGCTACCAATAATCCTTTTGTAAATTCTACCGCTTCCGCTTGTTCGAACTTCACATCATTAGATTTGAACACTTCCGTTTGAATCAACTGCCATTTCAAATTGTTTGAATACGCTGGGTAATCCGCTTCAATTTGTTCTTCCGTGATTTCGCTTGCGTTACTAGACTTGATCCAACGTTTCATGAAATCATCTGGTAAAGGCACATCCGTTGTTTCCATCAAGTGGTTATAAACCATTTTAGTTAACAAACGATCTGCATCTTGTGCAAACATGTTATCTAAATCAGCTTTGATACGCTCTTTCAATTGCTCTTCAGAAGTTACCACACCTTCTCCGAATAATTTATCGAATAATTCTTGGTTCAATTCAGCCAATTCCATTTGCTTAATCTCATTGATTGTCAATTGGAATTTAGTTGAAAGGTTAGCAAATTCTTCTGGTTTAACCCCTAACATTGCTGCTGCATCCGCTTCGCTACGAGATACTTTAGTTGGTTCAACGATGATTACGTCTCCTACTTTTTTCCCGATTAAGCTTTTCTTAGCTGCTTTATCTTCCACGAATTCAACAGAGATTGTAGATGTATTTTCTACTCCACCTTCTTTTACTGTTTCATCTTCATTTAACTCTACAAATTTTCCGAAAATTAAATCTTTGTCTGCTACTTTTTCAGAAGCAACCAACTTCCCGTAACGACGAGTCAAGTCTTCGATTTGTTGGGTGATTAACTTATCGTCTACTTTAATTTTATTGAAGTCGATTTTCGTTTTGTTTGATAAATCCAACTTGATTTCAGGCGACAATCCGATTTCATATTCGAATTCGAATGTATCTGGATTATTGAAATCACCTTTAATTTCCGCTCCTTTTTTAGGGATTGGGTTACCAAGTAGGTTTAATTTATTTTCTTGAACGAAAGAAGCAAGCGCTTGATTAACCACCTTGTTTAACTCTTCAGCTAACACCGCATTTCCGTATTGCTTTTGAATAAAAGAAGCAGGAACAGCACCTGGACGGAACCCTGGAGTTTTAGCCGTTTTTCTCAATTTATTTAACTGAGCCTTTACTTTTTCTGAATAATCTTCTTTGGATACTTCAACCGTTAAAACTGCGTTTAACGCATCAATGTCTTGTTTTGTAACTTTCATTTTACAAATATTAAAGTTGCTGTAAATAAAAAATGGCATAAGCGATTACTTATACCATTTCAAAATTAAAGTGCGGATGGAGGGACTCGAACCCGCACACCTCACGGCACTAGATCCTAAGTCTAGCGTGTCTACCAATTTCACCACATCCGCAATATTTCAAAAATTTCAGCTCGACTGCTGGTTACCATCGAAATGGTGGTGCAAATATATGTACTTTTATTTTACCGACAATCACCTTTTGTCGTTTTTTTTTAAAAAAAATCACGAAATGTATTTACCTTTTTAAAAAACAGATAGTTATCCTTATTATTTTTTTTTTGAACGGATTGCACTGCTAATAAATCGTTGAAATCTTTTATTGAAAATGCTTTTTTTGAAGGTGGATATACTCTACTTTTGTTCTATGGAAAACAATTTTGTCACATTTGACCCCAAGGAACTTGCGATTCCACGTGTTCATCAACTGCTTTTAGGAGCTATTGGTCCTCGTCCTATTGCATTTGCCTCGACTCTTGATTCGGCTGGAGTTCCAAATTTGGCGCCGTTTAGCTTCTTTAATGTTTTTAGTGCCACCCCTCCTATTTTGATTTTTTCGCCGGCTAACAGTGGTCGTACAGGAGAACCGAAGGACACTTATTTAAATGTAAAGGAGCATCCTGAGGTTGTGATTAACGTTGTTAATTATGCGATGGTGGAGCAAATGAGCTTGGCTAGTTCGCCTTATTCAAAAGATACGGATGAGTTTATCAAAGCAGGATTTACTAAGGTTGCATCGGACATTGTCCAACCGTTTCGCGTTCAAGAATCCCCGGCTCAGTTTGAGTGCAAGGTCATTGAGGTAAAAGAATTGGGTTCAGGTGGTGGAGCTGGGAATCTTATCATCTGTGAAGTGGTAAAGATGCACTTCCACTCTTCTCTACTAAACGCAGAAGGGCAAGTGGATCAGCAAAAGATTGATTTGGTTTCCCGTATGGGCGGAAATTGGTATTGCCGTTCGGACAAAAATAGTTTATTTGAAATCACAAAACCAATAACAACACAAGGCGTGGGATTTGATCAATTACCGGCAGATATTTTGGCCAGTACCATTTTATCGGCAAATGATTTAGGGAAATTAGCAGGAATAGAGGAAATTCCGAACGAGACAGACGTTAATGAATATAAGCTTATTGAATTGAGCGATTTATTTGTAACTTTAGAAGACGAGCCTGAAAAATTGGAGTTAGCTTTGCATGAGAAGGCCAAGGAACTTTTAGCGGAAAACGCATTAAATGAAGCTTGGATGACTTTGTTGGCATTCAATAATGGTTAAAATATAAATTTCGAATTAAATATCCATCATAATTATGTTCAAACTTACAGGAACAGTAAAAGTAATCAACCCGACGCAACAGGTGTCGGAAAAGTTCATGAAACGTGAATTTGTGGTAACCGATTCATCGGGAATGTACCCACAAGACATTATGTTTCAATCCACACAAGACAAGTGTAGCTTGTTAGATAGCATTCAGATCAACGATACGGTTGAGGTTTCGTTCAATTTGAGAGGTCGTGAGTGGGTAAGTCCACAAGGCGAGACTCGTTACTTCAATACGTTAGAAGCGTGGAGAATTGAGAAAATGGGTGGATCAAACAATGGTGGTGGTGGTTATGGTGCACCATCTGACATGGGAATGCCTTCTGCCCCAGCGTCTCCAGATTTTGGTGGTGGTTCTTCAGAAGAAGATGATCTTCCATTCTAATTGATTTTTATATTATAAAATCTTGAAAGCTTCGTTGGTATTGACGAAGCTTTTTTTGCACTACTGTATCACTCTTCGGAACAGTCAAAAGCCTTTCTTACCTTTTGTTTAAACATGTTGTTTGTTGCTTATTTATAGAAAGTCAAGAGGACTTGGTGTTTGCTTTTTGAGGTTGTCCGTTATGTGCGTATAAATCATGGTCGTTTTAACAGATGCGTGTCCCAATAAGTGCTATAACATGATTTTGCTTAATACTAAAGGCGAAATAATCTTTCAATATTCTGCGTGTATGGACATCAATAACTGACAGTAAATACGCATTTTTTCCGAGATCAGGTATCCAAACCATTTTGATGTCCATCTCTAGGCATTCCATTGGCTTGGACGTTTTTACTTTTCTGAATTTCACAAACTTACGTCCTGAACCACTTCTATTTATTCTATTTTCTACTTTAATCAAGCCAGCTTCCTT
>JAZQRM010000082.1:0-4240 GCA_045629585.1 Taishania sp.
GGGAAAAAGACTCCCCCGTTTTTCAAGAAATTGCGAACGGTTGGTTTAGTTGCTGCAACAATTGGAGCAACGTTAGTTACTGCCCCGACTGAACTTCCCGAAGTATTTAGCTCCATTGCGGGCTATTTGATTACTGCAGGAACAGTAATGACGGCAGTCAGCCAAACAGCTATCCAGGATAACTTGGATTGCGAAGAAGAAAAGTAATTCACGCAAAGGGCCATTCTACGGAATAGCCCTTTTTAAAACCTCCTGATTATGGGAAATGTAAACGAAACAGCAGTAACAGCGACTTATAAGCGCAAGCCCCCTTTTAAAGTGGGAACGGATTTGAATAAAGAAGTAACCTTAAAAGTCGATGTGGACGTGGAAAACCACAGCACGGAAGACGAAGAACATGTGCGTGTGACCATTCGTGCACGGCATGAAGTGTTACCCGAATATGATCAGCCCTAACCCAACTGGAGACAGTACAACGATAAACGGAACGGTTGTGGGCACAGGATTTACCCTATTGGCCACTGTGGATGGACAGGATATTGTTAAAACGATTGTACTGGCAAGTTTAGGAGCTGTAGTCAGCTTTATGGTTTCCAAAGTATTGAAATACGTTTGGGAAAAGATTCGTAAGAAATAGAAAACGCAGCTTGAGGGCTGCGTTTATTTGTTAATATATTTACAAGATGTGCCTTTACCGTTATTTAATGAGAGTATCCACAAAACTGTTATTAAAGATATTGATTAATTCGTTGAATCATTCCTGTTAAAGCTCCATCTGGACCAATTAGACCTTTACCAGCTCGTAACTTTTCAATTGCTTCCTTTTTAAAGCTCGTGTAATCAAACGAGTCTGTATTTGTTTTTCTTTTACGCTTTGCATTCATCTATTCAAGTTTAAGATTTATTTTTCTAATTCTTACCTTGACACACTTTTTAGAATACTACCTATTTAATTGATAGTCATTGTTTATAGTGGAAAAAAATATTTAAGTTTAACCAACACTAAAACAAAATATACATGAGAAACTATTATTATTTGCTGTTTATACTACTATCTATTGATAGTTATGCCCAGCAAACACCCGAATTTCAGATGCAGTTATACTTTGAGGATGCAGCTGGAAACCGTGATACCATAACCATAGGATATGATATCAATGCAACGGATGGAATTGACTCTGACTTTGGAGAAGTTAACCTACAGAATATTGGTATTGATCCAGAAGGTTTAGATGTGAGTATTTCGAATAATTGGTTGAGTATATCAGGTCGAGTACACCCCGATTCTATTGTATATAGAACAAAGAAACAAATCGTTCCTTATAACTGTACCTATAGTGTGCCAAGTGAAATCGATATCCATACACAACATTGGCCGGTGACAGTTAGTTATAGTAATGTTGTTATAGATAGTTGTGCAAAATACACTTTGATGACAAGTTATTTTCTAGGAGGATGGTTTGATACATACGCACCTAGTAGCTTAGGATACGCTCAGTTTTATTATAACGAAAGTGGATCATTTTCTTTCACTTCAAATGTAACGACGATGGGGGGACATTTATATGATGCAACTGCCTACATCAACAACCAAGGAGATACCATTTCTGTGTTCTGGTTACAATTTACAAGCATTGACTTTACTACAATAAGTGTAGAGAAATTAGAACAAGAAAGTAAACTTAATAGTTACCCCAATCCATTCTCTACGGAATTTACCTTACCTGTTCAATTAAATGGTGCACAGCAATTGAAAATAATCGATATTAACGGGAGAACAATTGCATTTGAGCAAAATGGAACAACAATAAAACCATTGAATTGCACCCCAGGGATTTATTTCCTTTCTTTTGAATTGGAAGGAAAGGTTTATACACAGAAATTACTTAAGCAATGAGAAATTTTAATCTACTACTACTTTTTTTTAACACCCTTTTTTATTTAGGAGCGCAGTCTGCATGTCATACTGAGCATGATAGTCTTGTTTATGATGATAAGAACTATCAATATTGTGATCTTCCAGAAATGTATCTTAGTAACTATCTTTTAGATAAAAGAGGAGTGACCAAATATGATCAAAGTCCTATATATACGGTCAATGTTAAAGTACATGTTATTCAATATAGTACGGCTGACCCCAGAAATTATACAGAAGCCGACACTATGTATTTACGGGAAGCTATTGCATTGGTTAATCATAAATATGCAAACTTAGCTGCCCCCTCTATCCCTGTCATTTCACCTTTAATAGAAGAGACAGACAGTCGTGTACGATTTAAATTGAAGGAAATTGCAGATTCTTTTCCAATAAATAATATTTGAGCATTTGGATTCCCCGTCCCAATGTGAAATCCTTGTTTCACACCTTTACTAACAAATTTTTTAAATTCATCTTTATACATGTTGTCATTGATTTATTGGAACTACATTTCAGGGTCTGCATTATGACTACTAGCAGCTTAATTAGCTGAACTAAATATATTAATGATCCCTAGTTAACGCATCATGATTAATTTCCTGAAAATTAAATAAATAACATTACCCAAAAGAAAAAAGGAAAAAAAAGAAAGCCTTTTTAGAGGGTATCGTTTTGAGGAAGCAAGGTTTTTTGGTGCAACCAAAACCCAACGGGCTTGACCTTGAAGGAACAAAACTATAGCCTAATTTTGCGGAGCTTTTTTTGTCTTAATGGTGATGGTTTTACTAAATTATTGTATTACTTGTACATGTTTAGTAGTTACCTTTTGAAGGGATCACGTGTCTCACACCACCTCGCGGATTTTCCATATCCCCATTGTAGCGTGGAATTAAATGGCAATGAAAGTGAAACACAGTTTGACCTGCATCTGCACCACAATTCATTCCAATGTTAAATCCATCTGGATTATGTTGTTCCAAGATAATTTCTTTCGCACGTTGAATTGCTATTGGCAACGCTTGTTGTTCATCGTTTGTTAAATCAAAGTAGTCTGTACGAACTTGATTTGAAATGATTAATAGGTGTCCGGGATTAACTGGAAATCCATCGTAAATCATAAAGAAGTAATCATCTTTATAAATTATCTTAGTGGGGTCAATATTGGTAAAATCTTTCATCTAAAAAAATGGTGCAAGTTCAATTATTGGTTTCCATTTCTGAATGGATAAATTTACTGATAAATCATATTGCTTTTGTAAAAAGCTACGTCGCTCTTTAGGTGTCTTACCTGTTTGATTTACTATTGTTTCTCCAAGAGGGTGTTTGCTCGCGATATAGAATTCGTTTCTTGTATATAGTCGTTCCAAGTATTTTAATTCTGGAATTTTAGCACTTTTGTCCAAGTTTACATATTTATCAGCCAATACCAGGTTCCAAACACCATTTACATTAGCTCCTTGTTGATGAAAGTTAAGTTTATGTACGTGAGGAAAGAAGTGATCCACCGCACAGAGATTTAGATCTCTAGAAACGATAGAAATATCTTGGAAAGAGTAAAAGCATTTTCCCTTCTGATACCCATTTAGAGAAGCTTTTGCAGAAGTAATATCAGTTCGACGCATAAATTCATTTTCTATAAATAGCGTTTGAAGTTCATCGTCAATTTTCACCTCCAAAAGGTTGGGATTAATTTTTAAGTTCCATGCTGTTTCCACCAAGCTCCAACGTGCGTCTACCTCATCATTGAAATTTGAAAATTGGATACTTTCCTTCAAACGCAATAAATCGTCGGTGATAATAATTTTCTTGGAAGAGCCGTTGTAATCTTTATGATAAAATTGGTTTGGTATACTGCCTCCATTGACATTCTGAAACGCGTCGACTACATTAGTAAACCCATGTTTCTCGGTGATTGACAATAGTTGATCATAGGAAATTTCCTCCATGTTATACTTTCTACAAGCATCCAAGAAGGTACTGGATTGTGAATTACCTTGCTTGTCATTCATTTTTATATGCTCCAATATGCTGTTAACATATATCGGAGATAAATCTTGTAGGGCTATAGAAGTAGTTTCCTTTGAACTTAATTCTAGGAGAGCTTTTGCGAAAGCGAATTTATAGGTAGCGGAATTCTTACCGAATAATATTATTGCGCGCCATTGTGATTCTAAACTAGGATCATTTGCTTGGAAATGGATTGCCATTTGTTAAGGTATAAGTTATTACGTTGATTGCTACTTATTAAATATAGAAATGTTTCCGAAAATTACACCTTTATTCATTAATACTAGGGGGTAATTGCTATTAAATAGAAGTGTA
>JAZQRM010000083.1:0-86904 GCA_045629585.1 Taishania sp.
ACGGTTAATTATGAAAATGTCGTACAGCCTAATGTAGGAGCAGGGATTTACTATCATTCTGAGCAATGGTTCTTGGGAGTTTCTGTACCTCGTTTTTTGGAGTATAGACCAAAGCAAGGGGAGTATTCAAAAACAGATTACTTCTCTCAACGGACCTATTATTTAACGGTAGGAGGTTATATAAAAGCGAGTAGAATGTTAAAGATTCGTCCAAGTGCATTATTGAAAATTACCGAAAATGCTCCAGTGGCCTTAGACTTGAATTTAGCATTTGTGTTGTATGACAAGTTTTGGATTGGAGCCAATTATCGTTTGAATGCATTTGCAGGCGCTATGATTCAATATCAGTTTACGAATCAATTTAAATTAGGGTATTCCTTTGATTATTCGACCAATAAATTTCGTCAATATAATGCTGGAACACATGAGATTTTATTAAGCTATGATTTACTATTTAAAAGTAAATCTATGACTACACCACGTTATTTTTAAATATATGAATAAGAGTTTTACTGTATTCTTTCTTTTGTTTATTTCAACCCTTAGTTATTCTCAAGTCGGGAGATTAAGGTTTGCGGATAAACAATTTAGTAATTATTGCTTCGCTGAAGCTGCTTCAGCCTATGAAGATGTTCTTGCGCGTAATGTGGATTCGGCAACCGTTGCTCATAAAATTGCACTAAGCTATGATCATTCGGGACAGGAAGAGCAAGCAGTCGTTTGGTACCGATTCTTGAATGCCAATGATATGCTAACTCAAGATGGGGTAATGCGTTTAGCTCTTTTAGAAAGAAGAATGCAACGATATCCAGAATCTGATTTTTTATTGGAATTATATTCTGCACGATATGGGAAATGTGATGTTTGCGACAACATCCTGAGTCAGAAAATGAATTTCGAAAAACTGGAGAAAGGGAAAGATAATTTTACTTTACAGAAGGAACAGATGAACACCATTCATTCTGAATTATCGAGTGGTTTTTTTATGGATGACAAATTTCTGGTTGCTAGTTCAAAACGAAATGCTTTTGCTGTAAAGAGAATCCAAAGTTGGACTGGAGATTATTATTACGATTTATATTTATCAGACATCACATCTGAGCATCATCTTGGAAAGATGAAACGAATTAATGGTAAGGTTAGATCTAAGTTTAATGAAGGAACTGCCACTTATCATCAACCAACTGGTTATCTGTATTTTACTAGAAATAATTTTTTAAAGGGTAAACGTTATAAAGGAGAAGATAATCAAGTTAATTTAAGTATATATAGAGCTAAGTTTGATGGAAAGAGGTTTAAAGATGTGGAGTATTTAGGGATTAATTCTGAAAACTATTCTACAGCGCATCCAGCTATTAATAAAGCAGGAAATCGTTTGTATTTTTCATCGAATCGTCCTGGTGGTTTTGGAGGGATGGATCTTTATTATGTGCCTATTGATCAAGCTGGTAATTTTGTGCTTACAGAGATTACTAATTTGGGTGCTAAAGTTAATACGATGGTTAACGAAGTTTTTCCATTTATCAATTCAGATGTAGAGTTACTTCTCTTTAGTTCGGACGGTCATTTTGGATATGGCGGATTAGACGTATATTATACATCTTTGGATAGTAAAGGAAATGCTAGAACGGTGAAAAATGTTGGTGCACCTATAAATAGTCCGTATGACGATTTTTCATTTGTTAATAATGGGCAACAAACCTTTGGTTTCTTTTCCTCAAATCGGACAATGTCTATGGGGAGTGACGATATATTTGGTTTTATCCAGAACAAACCGTTGAAACAAGAAGGTGAGGTTTATGGAAATGCGAAGAATCTTTTAACGAGTGAGCCTTTAGCTCTTACGATGGTTTATTTGAAAAATAAAGAAGGAATAATAATTGATAGCGTACAAACAACAAGTAGCGGAGATTATAAATTGGGTTTAGGCAATATTGATGAGGATTTTGTGATATGGCTTAATAAGTCCGGATATGTGCCTCTTGAGAAGTCTATCTCTTTTGATCCAGAAGTTGATGATTTTCAAGTTGATTTGGCAGTGATGCCAGTTATCAATTATTACATTGCGGGTAATATTATTGAGGCTTCGTCTGCATCACCCATTGAAGGGGTTCGTGTAAACATCATCGAAAAAACGAATGGTGGAAAATTTAAAGAAACACAGGTTTCTAATAATAAAGGTTTTTTTGAATCATCAAAGCTTCCTTATCAATATCAAGATTCAGTAAGCTATAGATTGAAACTCGAAAAGAAGGGGTATATCAGTCGTTCAGTTGATCGCGTAATGCAATTAGGAGAATCCGATACGGTTCAGATGCGCATTAGTATGGTCAAAATTGAAGTTGGAAAAACGGACTTAAATGATATTGTGAAAATAGAGCCTATTTATTTTGATCTAAATAGTTCATATATACGTGGTGATGCAAAAGTGGAACTCGACAAGATTGTTGAAGTTTTAAAGGAAAATCCAGACATTGTCATCGAATTAGGGTCACATACAGATAGTCGAGGTGACGCTAAATACAATCTATGGTTATCTGATCGCCGAGCAAAATCATCCGCTCAATATATAATTTCTCAAGGAATTTCAAAAGATCGAATTTATGGTAGAGGCTATGGTAAAACTCAATTGAAGGTGACGGATGCAGAAATAAATAAAGTCAATTCAGAGGAGTTAAAAGAGGAACTACATCAACGTAATAGAAGGACGGAGTTTATAATTGTAAAGATGAAATAAAGAGAAAGCCCATAAGAACTAACTTATGGGCTTTTTATAGTTATTTATTTTTATTCTTATCGATTCTAAAGTCTATTTTGTAGTATATAATTGGTAAGAAACCTAATTGGTTTTTGATCGCGATTGGTTCTGCATTTGGATTGGAAATATTAGGCGCGTAACTTAACATTAATACGTTTTTAATATTAAGGACGTTAACCAAATCAAATCCTATTTCATGTGTTGTACTTTTTTTGTTTAGTTTCCATCCGAGTTTTAAATCTAAACGGAAATAATCTTTAAATCTTCGGGTATTAAAACCTTCATCTAAGAAATAGATTTCTTCATTTTCCAAGGTCCGCGCCATATCAACATATCCATATCTTTTACCTCCAGCATATGTCATTTTTAGACCAACTGTAATTGTGTTTTTGGTTCCAACTTTAAAGTCTTTTCCTCCAAGAACATTCAATATATAATTACCATTGTAAGAGGTGTTTCGTTTGATCCCATCACTACCTACATATTTGGAATCAAATAAAGTAGCGGTAACCATGAAGAAGAATTGTTTGTCAAAGAATTTTTGCATAGTCAACTCTAAACCATAGTTTGTTCCCGTACCGTCATTATTTAAACTATCTGGAAAGAATCGTTGGAATCCAGATCCCATGTTTATTAAGGAGTAACTGGATGGTACAACAGTAACAGGTACGTTAAAAAGGTATTGATAATATGCTTCAGCCTTAAAATTTAAGTTTCCTTTAAAAGATTTTTCATAAGCTACAGAAGTATGTATGCTCTTTGTGAAATCTAAATTTTTAAGGTGGTAGACTTTATCTCCTTGTTGATCGAATTTGTTGTAGGTGTATATATAGAGTGGTTGCATTTGGCTATGAAGACCAGCTCCAGCAGCTAATGATTGATTATTTCGCATTCTCCATTTCCAACCAAGACGCGGTTCAAAAGGACTTATACTATTACTAAACGTAAAGTATGCTGCGTGAAAACCAGCAGTAAAATCCATTCGTTCTGTTATTCTATATTTCCATTGTGCATATGCTCTAACTAAAAACATGGCGCCATTAAAGTCATATCGATATCTAAAAGTATTTGCACCAACTGATGATCGAACGGAGTCAATTTGATTTAGAAAGTACAAGTCTGCATTTACACCGTATTTTAAGGTATGTCTGGCGTTAAACTTGTGTGTCATACCCAAATGATAAGATACCTTTTGATGGTTGAAAACGTAACCCATTATTGGGTAGATAGAATCGACCACTATTCTATAACTTTGGTCCGACGTCCCGGCATTTAAAGTGTCTAAATGTCGGTCTAATCCAGAATGTAAGGTCCATTGTTGTTCATGACCATATGCTAATGTTGTCGTTAAGAAGGTTTTTTCATTTAGCGGTTTTTTATAGTTTAAACCACCTTGAACCATTGATGTTCCAAACATTTGATCGCGATCACCTTCTCCATAGAGATCATCAGAAGGTTCTGTCTGTTCAGAGATTAAAATATTAATTTTTGATTTCCCACCTAAAGCGAAGAGCGATAGGTTACCACCTTGCTTTAGTCTCCAATTTAATTTGAATGCTCCGTCAAAATACCCAGGTGTTGCATCGGTTCCTATTGATATACCAATAGATTTTAAAATAGATAATGTTGAATAACGCCCCATTACTAAATAACTGCTATTTCCTTTTTTATCCATAGGTCCTTCAGACAGGAATTCAACACCTAAAACTCCTAATTGACCTGTAAATTCATACTGTTGGTTATTTCCATTTCGTGTTTTTAGGTCAAATACGGCAGAAATGGAATTTCCATATTCAGCAGGGAATGCACTCATAAAAAAGTCTGAGTTACCAAGCATTTTATTGTTCAGAATGGCAGTAGGTCCACCTGACGATCCGGATGTTGCAAAATGGGAAGGGTTAAAAAGATCGATTCCTTCCATTCTCCAAATTACTCCTAGCGGTGAATTACCTCTTACAATGATGTCACTTCTAGAATCGTCTCCTCCTGCTACCCCTGCAAAGTTAGAGACCATACGAGCTGGATCAGATCTTGATCCAGGGTAACGATTTGTTTCTTCTACACTAAATTGACGTGCAGATACGAGTGCCATATCATTTATAACTTCTCCTGCTTTTCTTGCCGAAATAACAACCTCTTCAGTGGTTTGTATAATACTTTCTGTCAATCCGATTGTTACGATAGTCTCTCTTCCTGAATTTACATCAATAGTTTGTGCTTTTGGTTCATAACCAATATAAGTAACAACCAATTGATGTTTACCTACTGGGACATCTGTTATTTCGAATTGACCATTTTCATCAGCAGCTGCCATATATAGGCGAGTGGTGTCTGATGTATAGATTTTGATTTTTGCTCCGTCTAGTTTTATTTGTGTTTCAATATCAAAGACGGTCCCTCTAACATTTTGAGTGAATTGAGCTAATGAGTGTTGTAGGCTTAGTGAAATGAATAAAATTAGTAATGGTATTCTCATATTTTATTTTTATTTTTTTTTGCTAGCTCTTTTTGGTATTCCTCCTCCGTCCAGTCTTTAATATACACTTTTGTGAAGTTGAAATAGTTTAAAGAGTTAAAATGTAGTCCACGTACATTGGAATATATGATTTGCATATCTCCGCTATACCATAAGGGAATTATTGGTGGGTTAACGAGCAATTCGCGTTCAGCTTTCGCGTAAAGTTTCATTTTTTTACCAATATTTTCTTCTCGACGTGCTTCCTCTAATATTTCATCAAATTTTGGGTTATAGTATTTTGAATTATTTATTCCTTGATTATTATTGATTAAATCGGTTATGTTTTTACTGTAAAAAAGGTGTAAGAAGTTATCTGGATTTGGATAATCAGCAGACCATGCACTTCTAAAAATGTCGCCGTTTCCTGCTGCGGCATCTTGGTTTAATTGTTCAAATGTTGATCCATCTATATTTACGTTTATTCCTAATACTTGCCCAATTTGTTGTGCAAATTCATCCGCGACATAGGAGTTAATTTCTCCCAAATTGTACCGCAAAGTTACGGATCCAAATCCTTTTCCAGCAGGAAAACCTGCTTCAGATAAAAGTTTTCTTGCTTTTTCAGGGTTGTAGTCGAATCCAAACGTACGTAATATTTCGAAATCGTAACCCCTGAAAGCATTGTCTATTGGTGGTATAATTCCGTAGTAACCAAGTTCCTCGTATTGATTTCTTAATATGTCTCGACCAATTTTTACTTTGTTGATTGCTAGGTTGAAAGCTATCCTAACTTTAGGATCTTCAAACCTTTTTTCTTCCATATTGAAGAAATAATAGTGTGATTCTAATATTGGCTGTCTATTTAAGATCAATAATGGTGGTTTAGAATTGAAATCTTCTTTTCTCCCTTCGACTATTTTCGTTATTTGTCCAGCTGGTAATCCTAATATGATGTTAATTTGTCCATGCTCAAACAACTCTAATTGTTCAAGTTTTTTGTTTTCAATGATAAAATCTATTCCATTAAGGTAAGGTAATGCATTTCCTTCGTCATCTTTTTCATAATAATCTTCATTTCTTGATAGGTGTATTTTTGCTGCGGAAATAGGATTTTGCGTAAGCACAAAGGGACCTGTACCGATCAATTTGTCGGTTTTTTCTTTCTCTATTATATATCTGTTGTGTATCGATGCGTGTATGGATGCGAGCTTATATAGAAAATTGTCATCTCTATGTAGTAGTGTTATTTCAATCGTGTTATCTTTTGTTTTTAGCCCTTCTATATTTTTTGTTTTACCTAATTGATAATCTTCTGCACCTTTTAAATTGTCTTGAAATAGGACATTATAGGCGACTGTATTTTTTCCATTTTTATCTCTTTTACAGATTAGCTTGAATGTTTCAATTACGTCTGTTGTATTTAAATTTCGTTGGTTTGCGGCTAATTCTTCAGATGGATGAAAGAGCACGTCGTCACGTAAAACAAATGTATAAACAGTGCCATCTTCATTTAACGTCCAAGATTTAGCTAGTCCAGGGATTATTTTTAGTGATTTAGGATCAATAGCGGTCAAGCCTTGCATTACTTGACTATATACAGTGGATGAATAGTAATCTTCAATGTCAAAGGTGTACTTTGTGAGTGGACCATTTTCTAGACACATTTTAAATGTATTTCCACTAAATTCAAATTGCTTTACATCTTTTTTACAACTGATTATCAATGCAATGAGAGTGAGCAGGATGGCAAATTTAGGCTTCATGATTTTTCTCTTTTTGTCTACAAGAGTACAAATTTTTATTATAATTTTGTTGTTTCTTTTATTTTTACTTTAAAATCAACATAATCTTTAAGTTAGCGTCCTAAATAATTAAAGTTTATATTTGCTTTTTTTAAAAAAACAGATTAATATTGTTCGATTTTTAGCTAACTATACTATATCACACTCATGAAATACGTTATTCTATTCACTCTTTTTTTATCTTGTTTTTTTGTAAATAGTAGTGCTTTTGGGGCATTGTCGATTTCAGGAACTTATCAAGGGAAAAATCTTTACATTCAGAACCCAATAGACGACGAAGGTTTCGGATATTGTGCCACTAAGGTTACCGTTAATGGTGATATAATGCCAGGAGGTACTGGTTCAGGTGCTTTTGAAATTGATTTTGGAATTTTCAACATCGCTTTGGGTGAGCCTCTTTTCATTGTCATTGAACATCATGAAGGTTGTAAACCAAAAATTTTAAATCCAGAAGTATTATTGCCAAGATCTACTTTTGATGTTGTTTCAATTGCTGTTTCTCCTGAAGGACTTTTGACTTGGGAAACAACAAATGAAAACGGTAAATTACCCTACATTATAGAGCAGTATCGTTGGAATAAATGGGTTAATGTTGGTGAAATAGATGGAGAAGGCAGTAAAGGGAAAAATAAATATCAGTTTAAAGTTGCCCCTCATTCAGGGGAAAATGTGATACGTGTTGTTCAAGTGGATCATTCAGGAGGGAAACGTGCTTCTCAACAAGTTAAATTCACATCTTCTGTCCCTTCTATTGTTAAGTCACCTGCAATTGTTAAGGACGAAATTAAATTCACGGCAGGTTCAAAAGAGGTCGAGACTCGTTACGAGATATATGATGCTTATGGTAATATTGTTAAAAAAGGTGTGGCTTCTTCCGTTAATTGTTCTAATTTATTAAAAGGTGTTTATTACATTAATTTTGATAACGTTAACGAGAAATTTGTCAAGAAATAATAAGAAAGTATTTTCTTTTAAAAAGCCTGAGTTAATCAGGCTTTTTTTATTTTCGTAGAATGCGAAAAATTGAACATATTGGAATTGCTGTGCGTTCGTTGGACGAAAGCATTCCGTTATTCGAAAAATTATTGAACTCACCTTGCTATAAGGTTGAAGAAGTCGAAAGTGAGATGGTTAAGACTGCTTTTTTTAGGATCGGTGATTCTAAGATAGAGTTAGTTGAAGCTAAAGACCCAAACTCAGCAATTGGTAAATTTATTGCAAATAGAGGTGAAGGTATGCATCATATTGCATTTGACGTGGAAGATATTTATTTAGAAATCAACCGTTTGATTGAGGAGGGGTTTGTGATGATTCAGCAGACTCCTAAAGATGGTGCAGATAATAAATTGATTGCTTTCATGCATCCAAAATCTACGAATAGTATTTTGGTTGAGTTATGTCAAGAAAAAAATTAGATCTTAAAAATTTCGGATAATAATTTATTTTGGGGGTAATGAAAGATGCTCATGCCTGCTTTCATTGCTCCTTCAATGTGTTGAACGCTGTCATCCGTAAAAAAGATATTCTCTGTTTTGGTGTTTAGTTGACTGGCTACCCAGGCGAATGTTTCCGGATTTGGTTTGCGTTTATTTATTTCATGTGATAGATACACTTTTTCAAAAATATCGGTCAGTTTTATTCCATGTATTTCATATAGTTTTCGGTTAAACCAGCTAGCATGTAAGTCATTCGTGTTACTGAGTAATGCGATTCTTTTTTTTCTCTTTAGTTGCAGTAAGAAATCTATATTTTCTTTTGGAAATGCCCCAAGCATTGCGTTCCATGCTGTTGTTAACTGATAGATAGATACTTCTGTTGGGAATTCTTGTTTTAATAAGTTTAAGAAGTGCATAGTTGATATTTGACCGGTTTCATAGCGATCAAATAGTTCGTCCTGTTGTTGCTGGTTGTAAGTTATTTCTGAGTTTTGAAATAAGTCCGAGAACGACTTCACTGTTTCCTCATAATTGATGTTAAGTATTACTCCTCCTAAATCAAATAATATTATTTTATCTTCTGGTAATTTCATAAAAAAAGGCCAACAATAATTGTTGGCCTCAAATATAGTTTAAATACTATTATTTTTTCAATTCAGCATGTAACTTGAATGAGAATTCAGATTTGATTTGATCTCCATCTTCACCAACCATAAATCCAACAGCTTCAATTCCTTTAAAGTCAAAAGTAAAATCTCCTTTTAAGATTACTTTCTCTTCTGTAACTGTTGCTGTAACTGCTACATCTTGAGTGTACTCTTTTCCTAACAATGTAATTGTAGTCGGTAATTTTCCGTCTTTGTACTCACCAACTTTAACCGTTGTTGTAGGGAATACAGTAACGTTAAAAAAATCTTCGTTTTGTAAATGACCTACTAAGTATGGTTTCTTTTCGTCTGGCGTTGCATCTGTAATTACGATTGAGTTCATGTCAACAGTAAAAGATCCGTTATTGATAACACCGTCAATTGTTTCAACAGTTCCGTTAGAAAATTTAATTTCTCCGTTGTGTCCGTAATCAACTAATGTTTTACCTCCCATCCACTCTAATTTAGAGTTTTCTACGTCTAAAGTATAGTTTGCTACAATAGCCTCTTTTTGCTCTTCAGTTTTAGAAGAACAAGATGCTAAAGTCAAACCTGCTGCTAAAATAAATAAGAATTTTTTCATCGTTTTTTTAATATGTTTATCAAATATAGCTAAAAATACTTACCAAGGTAACTATTTTTATTTTTTTATTACTTTAAGTCTTTTTTTTAACTTTAATTAATAAAATAATGGGGTTATGAAGTTCTATGTTTCAAAAAATGAATTTATTGAGAGTAAGCATCCAATCGATATTTCTATACCTTTCGGTGCTGAAGGTAGGGGTGTTAGAGCTTGGTATGTTGAGCCGCCTTTGATTACGCCTGTGCAATCTGCTGATTATATTGGTAGTGTTTATCAAGGTGGATCTACTAATTTTAGAGATATATCTTTTAATCCTCATGGTCATGGAACGCATACGGAATGTGTTGGACATATTACAAACACAGTTTATTCGATTAACGATAGGTTAAAAGAATTTCATTTTTTGGCTGAATTAGTTAGTGTTTCACCTATTAAGCGAGGGGATGATTGGGTAATTACTAAGAATTGTTTGAGTACCTTTTTATTTGAAAAGGTGGAAGCTCTTGTGATTAGAACTTTGCCCAATCATGCTGACAAGGTAAATTGTAATTATTCGAATTCTAATCCGCCTTATTTTGATGTCGAATGCAATGAGTTGTTCAAGAAATGGGGTGTACAACATCTTCTGGTTGATTTGCCAAGTGTTGACAGGGAATCTGATGGGGGACAATTGTTAATGCATAATGCTTTTTGGGACACGTCCGTTGATGAGACCAGCACGCGTACTATTACCGAACTTATTTTTGTTCCTTCCGTTGTTGAAGATGGGAGTTATTTGCTGAATTTGCAGGTTGCATCTATCGTAAATGATGCAGCTCCAAGTAGACCTGTACTTTTTAAAATAGTAAAGGAGAATTAGTGATAATTCTCCTTTAAAGCTATTTTCATTAGTAGTAAGTTAATTCATAAGTATAGTAAATTTATCTTTCGATAAAATCTGTAAAAGATTATTTCCAAAAATAGTTAAAGTATTATCTTTTAGTGGGAGATATGAATATTCTAACGGCTTAATCGATTAAGCAGGTGGTTTGTATGAATATTTCTAAAGGTTTTCTAAAATTTTAAAGAATAAATCTCTTTTTGCTTGAGATAAAGGTACTTCTGATCCGTCTTTCATGACGACTGAACCACCATTTCCCTTATCGTAACGTTCTACATAATCCAAGTTGATTAGATGAGATTGTTGTACTCTTAAAAAATTGTAGCCCGTTAAGAGTGTTTCATATTCTTTAAGTGTTTTGGAGACTAATATTTTTTTACCTGCATTTAGGTAGAAAGAAGTGTAGTTTCTGTCTGATTCACAACGAACGATTTGGTCTAGTTCAACGACATGTACACTTTCTTGTGTTTTAAGAACCAATCGTTTTTTCTGTTGTGGATGAATATTATGTTGTAATGCATCAAATTGTGAATCATCTTTACGCATATCGATGGTTACTAATGCACGTTCAATTGCTGTTTTTAATTCATCTTGATCAATGGGCTTTAGGATGTAATCCAACGCACTAAATTTTATCGCTTTAATAGCAAATTCTTCATGTGCAGTTACGAATATAACTTCAAAATTTTTGTTATTAACTGCTTTTAAAACATCAAAACCAGTTCCATCTGGCATTTGGATGTCCAATATCACCAATTCTGGTTTGTGTTCTTCTATCGCTGCTATACCTGCTTCAACACTTCCAGCTCCAGCTATTGCCTCAATGTTTAGTCCAAAGGAATTAACCATCTTGGTGATTAAATCTCTTGTTCTATTTTCATCGTCTATAATTAATGCTTTTTTCATGCAGTTTATTTGTTAAGTTGATTATTATCTGTGCGATACGGTAACGAAAGTAATATTTTTGTTCCAGTATGTAACATTTTATTTAAATCTTGAATATCTAGAAATCCTTCTGTCTTATATTTTTTGTTTAAACTATCAATTCTTTGCTTTGTGATGGACATGGCCATACTTGTATGTTCTTTACTTTTCCTGTTTTTTTCAGATTCTTTTCGTCCAATTCCATTGTCGATGAGTTCAACCTCTAACATATTGTTATTTCGTCTGAAATGGATGTGAATAAAACCTCCTTGTTCGATGGTATGTAGTTGCCCATGCTCAATTGAATTTTCAATAAAAGGTTGTATGATCATTGGAGGTATCATAACCTGATTTAATTTTAATTCTGGGTCTATTTTCACTTCGTAGTCAAATCTTTCTTCAAATCTAAGTTTCTGTGTTTCTAGATATTTCGTTAAAATCTCTTCTTCCAGATGAATTGGAATTTCCTCCTTTGATGAGTTTTCAAGGATAAGACGCATTAATCTTGAAAAGTTAACTAAAAATTTGGTTGAATTCTTAATATCGTTTTCATATATGTAACTTTGAATAACGGACATGGCGTTAAATACGAAATGTGGGTTCATTTGCGTTCGAAGGAGTGTTTGAGCCATTTCTACTTCACGTTGTTGTTGCTTTAGCTGATTTTGTTTCCAGCGGTAAAAAATGATTATTCCAGCCAGTAAAATGATTATACCAAAACCTAAAATAACATAAGCCTGCATGTTGTTTCGTAATTCAGCATTTTCCAACATTACATTCGTTAGCGCTTTTTCTTGATTTTGACGTTGTAATTCATCCGCCTGATTTAAGATTAATCGGTCTCTTTGCTCTGCTTGGTATAGTTCGTTTAGTTCTGCAATTTTGGCTGCAGCTTGTTCATAATTACTACTATCCATATATTGGATATATTTTTCATTGTAGAATAGTGCTTTGTCAAATTGTCCAAGTGCTTTGTAAACATCAGAAAGAGACTTATAGTTATTGTACCATTGCGTTGTAAAAGAGTGGTTTTGGCTTAACTCTATACTTCTATTCAAGTAACTTATTGCGTTTTTATATTTTCCTTGGGCGAAAAAAACTGCTCCAACATTGTGGTAAACATTAGCGATGTTGTTTAAGTCGCCTGTTTGTTCAAAGTAGATTAAAGCTTGGTTAAAATTTAAAGCAGCTTGATTAAAATCTTTTACATCTTTATAAATAGTTCCAATAACATTGTGTGTTTTCCCAAGATTTCCAACGTCTTTAATTCGTTCAAATATTGCTAAAGCCGCCTCTGCATCATGAATAGCTTTTTTGTAGTTTTTATGTTCAAATTCTAACTTCGCGATATTTATTCTAGCGATTGCAATTTGTCTTTGATCATTGATGTTTGTTGCAGCTTGCAGTGCTTGTTTGAAGAAACGGTTAGCTTCATTCAAGTTATGTATCGCTAACTGTGTGGAACCAATTTCATTTGAAAATTGACTAATTAAACTGTTGTTTCCATTTTCGGTAGCAAGTTGTAACGCAAGTATATTTTTGGCAACACTTAATTCTACTTGTTGGAATTCCTCTAAGATCCGCGCTTGTTGGTTAAAACAGAGAGCTAGTATTGTTCGGTCTGTAATACGTCTTGCGTACTTAATTGCTTTATCGACACTTTGTAGTGCAGAATCTTTTTGTTTATTGGATAGATGGAGTTCACTTTTTAAGAGATATAATTCTGCTGTTTTTGCTTTGGCATTGCTTTTTTTAAGTGTTTTAAACGATTGGTTGATATAGAAATCTGCTGTTTCTAGTTCGTTTTGAAAGAGGTGATATCTTGCTAAATGGGCTTGTATTTCTGCGTGTGTTGCAAGATTTGGGATTTTGTTTATGAAATTTTGAGCGGCTAAGACGTAATTACAATAGCCTGCTTTATTTCCATTTCGTAACTCTTTTTCTGCTGCGAGTAAAATGGCTTGTAATCGTAATGAATCATTTAGATTAATACTGCTTTGTACAATTTGTGAAACCAATGAATCTGCTTTAATCAGATCATTTCCTTGTAGTAAATGATATAGGTCAATTCTTAAACCAAACGCAATATTCTCATTTTTTTCAAATTCTATCTTCCGCTCTAATTCTTTTATTTTCCCACTAGCTTTCTGTGACCATGCCAAAATAGGAGTGGTTAATAGAAGTCCCCAAAGTAGTAAATTGTAAAAAAATGACATGGAATAAATATTACGCTTACAATTATAGTATTATTTCAACAAAATGGTATTCTTTTATCGGTAAAAACATAGCTTAAATGGTCAAATGATTCATTTGAACAATTCAAAATTGTATCTTTGTTAAAAAAAAGATGGAACAAAATTCTATTTCTACGCAAAAAGCTCCAAAACCAGTTGGTTTGTATCCACATGCAAAACGGGTAGGAAATCTTTTATTCTTGTCGGGTGTAGGACCTCGTTCTGCAGGATCTGATGCAACAGATTCACATGTCCCAGGCTTAGAAGTTGATGCAAACGGAAATTTTAAATCCTTTGATTTTGAAGCACAATGTAAAAGTGTGTTTGAAAATGTTCGTCTTATTTTGGAGGAATCCGGTTCTAGTTGGGCACAATTGGTTGATGTGACTGTTTTTTTGGTTGACATGAAACGCGATTTCCACACCTACAATCGTTTATATGCAGAGTATTTCAAGGATAATCAGCCTTGTCGTACAACTGTTGAAATCAATAGCTTACCTACTCCTATTGCGATTGAACTAAAATGCATTGCTACAATAGAATAATTAAATAACAGATATGAAATCATTTTTTATTAAATGTGCTCTCGCACTAGCTTCTCTAGTTTTTACAATATACTTATTTTCAACTGGCTCTTGGGGATGGGGAATAGTATTTACCTTGGTCACGGCTTTCATAGGGGTGTTCTTCTTTCGTCACGAACGAGTAATCATGGCTTTTTATCATATGCGTTTGGGTAACCAAGATAAGGCCAAAATCCATTTTGATAAGATTACAGCTCCTCAGTTTTTACCAAAAAAACAACAAGCATACGTTTTGTATATGCAAGCAATATTTAATTCGCAAGAAAATGGTTTGCAAAAAACGGAACAGCAACTGCGTAAAGCTCTAGCGATGGGGTTAAGAGCTGACCATGATAATGCAATTGCTCGTATGCATTTGGCGAGTATTTGCGCACAAACAGGACGTAGACCTGAAGCTACTCAACTTTTGGCTGAAGCTAAAAAGATGGACAAAGGTGGAATGTTAAAAGAACAAATTTCCATGTTGCAAGGACAAATGAAGATGATGCCATCTAAGAATCAAATGAGAATGGCTCAGATGCAAGGTGGTGGTCGTAAAATGGTAAGAAGATAATCGATGAATAGATATTATACCCTTGGTTGGGAAGATTATGAGTTGTTGGATGCTGGTGGTGGTAAGAAACTCGAGCGTTGGGGGAAAATAATTACTATTCGTCCAGAAGTACAAGCTTATTTCAAAAGTGAATGGACACATAAGAAATGGGCGGAAATGGCTCATTTGGAATTCATTCAAGGCAAAAGCCAGACGGGCAAGTGGAAACATTTGAAACCGAATGTACCAGAGTCTTGGACAATTAAGTACAAACAGTTGTCTTTTCAGTTAAATTTGACTCAATTTAAACATTTGGGATTATTTCCCGAACAACGTTTAAATTGGGATTATATCCAAGAACGTTTACCAAAGGAAGGACGCTTTTTAAACCTTTTTGCATATACTGGTGCAGCATCTTTAGCTGGCCGTTTAGGTGGTTCTGAGGTGATACATGTGGATTCTGTGAAACAATTAATTTCTTGGTCAAAGACGAACATGGAATTAAGCTCTTTGGAAGGAATAAAATGGGTGCATGATGACGCCCTTAAATTTGCCAAAAGAGAGGAGAAAAGAGGAAGTTTGTATGATGGTTTGATTATGGATCCTCCAGCTTTTGGGATTGGTGCTAATGGTGAACGTTGGAAATTAGAAGATAAGTTACCAGAGTTGCTGAAAATTGCTAAATCCATCGTTAAAGAAGGTGGTTTTGTTATACTGAATACTTACTCTCCACAAATTACAGAAGAGACGATGACACCTCTTTTAGCTAAAATATTTTCTTCAGGTAAAGTTGATTTTAAAGAGCTGTGGATGGATACAACGACTGATAAAGAGTTGTATTTTGGTCTGCTAACGCGTATTACGCTTTGAATTTATTGATAATTTTAGCAGCGAGCACTTCACTTAGTTTGATGTAACTCTCTGTTGTCCAACCTCCTACATGGGGGCTTAATAGCACTTTTTGATTTTTATATAATGAATGTAAAGTGAGGTTGGACGAAGTATCAAATTGCTCAAAAGATTTAGATTCAAATTCTAGTACATCCAATCCAGCGCCTAGTACTTTGTTGTTTTCGATAGCTTCTAGTAAGTCGCTGATTTTAACTATTTTTCCTCGTGAGAGATTGAGTAGGTAAAATGACTTTTTGAAGGATTTGAAGAATGATGTATTTCCCATAAATAGCGTTTCTTCATTCTGTGGTATATGGAAAGAAACTACATCCGCATTTTCAAAGATGTTTTCTAGGGTTGATTCTGTTGCAAATTCATCAGAAAAGCCTGTTTTATATTTGTCATGCGCTAATACGGTACAGTCAAAACCTTTTAAAACTTTTGCAAAGGCTGATCCATTATTACCATAACCTATGATGCCAACCGTTTTTCTGGTGAGTTCTATACCTCTGTTTCCTTCTCTATCCCAAATACCATTTCGTACTTCTTGGTTGCCTTTTACTAGGTGGTTGAATAAGCTTAAAAGCATTCCTAATGCATGTTCACCAACAGCAACACGATTTCCTTCCGGAGCATTTAAAAGTGTAATTGAACGTCTTTGACAATAGGAAACATCAATATTTTCCATACCTGCTCCTGACCGTGCAATAAATTTTAGATTAGGAGCATGTTTTAGTAAGCTCTCATCCATTGTAAATCGAGAACGAATAACGATGCCATCTATCGTCGCTAAATTATGTTCTATAGTAATTCGGTCCCAAGATGTCCCATTGATACAGTTAAATCCTTTTTTAGTTAAGGAATCTTCAAGAATTGGATGTACAGAATCTACGAATAAAACGTTCATTAAAAATTGAATAAAAGTAAACCAACAGTGAAGTAGATAAATAGTCCAAGCACATCATTCAAGGTCGTTACAAAAGGACCAGTGGCTAATGCAGGATCAATTTTATATTTGTTCATGACAAGTGGTATCAATGAGCCCATAACTGCTGCAAAAACCATTACAACTAATAAGGAAAGGCTTACTGTGATTCCTATTTTTACACTTGCAAAATAGGAGGATACTAATAAAACACCAATGGAACAAAGAATACCATTTAAGAATCCGACTGTAAATTCTTTTCCTAATTTCTTTAATATGGATGTGTTAAAGCTTGCACCCTTTGCTAATGCTTGTACCACGATTGCAGAGGATTGTACACCAACATTTCCTCCCATCGCAGTTATTAGTGGGATGAAGAAAGCCAAGGCTGGAACATTGGATATACTTAATTCAAATAATGAAATTACTTGCGCACTAAACATTCCTCCGATCATACCTATAAAAAGCCAAGGTAGTCTAGCTCTGGAGATGTGCCAAATGGAAGAGTTTTCTTCAATTTTATCGGATATACCGGATGCTAACTGGAAATCTTTATCTGCTTCTTCTTTGATAATATCGACAACATCATCAATGGTGATTCTACCAACTAGTTTACCTTGTAAATCAACTACTGGAATTGCAACTAGATCATATTTTTCGATCATCCTTGCCACTTCTTCTTTAGGAGTACTTGTGTCAACTGAAATTACATTTTTCTCCTTATATAATTCTCTTACTAAAGTTTTTGGTTTGGCAAATAATATGCTTTTAAGGGAAAGAACACCGACTAATTTTTGGTTTGAATCTGTTACATAGATGGTGTACACTTTCTCTACATCTTCGGCTTGTTTTCTTAATTCAACTAAGCAGCGATCAACAGGCCAGTCCACTAAAGCTTTAATAAGCTCTTTTTGCATTAGACCACCAGCTGTATTTTCATCGTAGTTTAATAGGTCTACGATATCTTCCACAGCTTCGAAATCCTCCATTTGGGAGATTACTTCCTTGACTTGCTCATCTGATAAGTCTCCTAAGATATCTACCGCGTCGTCGGAATCAAGGTTTTCTAGCTGATCTGCAATTTCCTTGGATGATAATGACGCTAGAAAACGATCTCGTACATCCTCGTCAAGTTCCATTAAAACGTCCGCTTGCTGATCCTCATCTAGAAGATAGTAGATGTATTTTGCCTCTAAATTATTTAAGCGATCTAATATTTCTGCAATATCCGCAAAGTGAAGCTCGATGACATTATGGACTAACCAATCTTTATCCTCGAATTCAACGGATTTACGTACTTTCTCAACAAAGTCTTTGGTTAATTCGAAACTCATTTACGTGCTTTTTCAGCAAAGTTAGATAAATGAATGGCTAATTACCAATAATGGCATTTAGTTTTTTAGTTTAAGGGCTATTTGTTTTTGAATTAAAGGGATCATGAATAAAGACATGAAGTACACTCCAACTTGTGTTTCTATCGTATCTTCTATTAAAAAAGACGTTATTAGGATGATGTAGGCTGCTAATACTATTCCATTTTTTAATTTGAATGAATCATAGAGAACTGTACCAAGTAAGATGCTGAATAGGAGTGTGCCTATACATCCTAGTCCGATTTGTATAGCAAAAAACATATTGTGGCTTCGTAATTGGTTGGAAGGAGTTAATAAACTATCCATCTTTTTGTACGTGTCATTAAATGCGTTTTGATTTCCGCCTGTTCCAACACCAAAAAGAGGATTGGTTCTGATAATAATAATACTCGCTTTCCAATGTTCAATTCTTTGCAATAAACTTTTTCCATTAGGATCGGCGTTGTTCATTAGTTCATATTTCAAACTGTAAATGCGCGTCCAAAGCAAATCTTTGTTTTCTTTTGGATATACTTTACCATTTTCAATATTTGCTATATCTTCCTCACTCAGTTTCGCAACTCCCTCGTAATCTTTTGGTAACTGCAAAGCGGTCATATAGCGGGCAATTGTCATTCGGATAGGGTGATTTTTTAAATCATATTCGAAATAGTTTATTCGCGAACGTTTATTCCATGCTTCAAGTAATTCATATTCTTGGAAGTAATAATAGATGGGTAGTCCATTTATTTCAGAAACAGGTGATGATTTATGGATATAGGTATTTCCGGTAGCTGTGTGTGTTGGTAGTTTTTTTAAATCGGTAATTGGTTTGTTAGGAAATAGTTGTGTGTAGAATCCTAAACTACCTATTAGGACTAGTGAAAGCGTTAGATACACAATCCATCTTTTCTTTGTCATCCATATCAAAAGGAAGAAATAAAAAAGGGTAAGACTAATTAGACAAGCTACACCAGATAGGATTTGAGAATATAAAGTATAGAAGGTGAACCAAATAATAAGTAAGATGGATAGCTTGTTGGAAAATATTTTGATTTGTTTATTTCGAATAGACTCGATACATACCATTATACCAGCAACAACTAAAATCGCATATCTTATATGTGATCCAAATCGTGACATTTCTCTAAAATCCTGAATTTTAATGGAGCCAAATACTTGATTGATGTAGAGGAAGTTATAAATCGATGTAAAAACAAGCCCAGCGAGAAATCCTTTTAGAAATGTTTTAGTTTGATTTGTAGTAAATGATGTTGTACTTGCTATTAGAGGGAGGATAAGTAGAGGGAGGTATCCTTTTACTAGTTTTAATCCCGCCGTTATATCACTCGTCCATGTTAAGCCAATAATATTTAAGCCAAAAAAGAGAATGATCCATCTATTGAGTGGTAAACTCCACACTGTTTTGATGCGTGAAATTAACCCCTCTCCTAAAACGAAATTTATAATAAATAAAACGGTGCACCATGAAAGAGCAATCTTGGTTGTTGATATCCCAATGAATGCAATTAATAATAGTGTATAATTTATTTTATCGTAGATTCTTTTTGAAATCATACGTTTTTGAATGTTTTTTTATTTCTTAAGAATAGAATAATATTCTTTTAGATTTCCTTCTAATAATTCAATCGCTTTTTTAGTTGCATCATCGTAATTAAACGCATGAACTATTCGTCCTGATTGATAATAATAATGCATTACGATTTCATTTTCAAGAAACATTCTTATTTCAGATTCAGACTTTTTTAGATCTCTTTCTTTAGAAGGGCTCACTTTTAGTAATAAAGCTTCGTATTCATTTAAAGCATCATCATGTAATCCTTCTAATTCAATAGTTGCCTTTGCTTTTTTGAGTATCTCCTCAGATGCTGTAGAATAGTTAAAATCTTGTTCTAATACATATTTCATGAAATCCTCATATTGTTTTTCTGTCAATTTGAAGGATTTAGCATCTGCGATAGTTGGATTTTTCTGAGCAAAATCTACGGCATAATTAAAGAATACGTTATTTGTCATTAATGTTGCAGTTAGGCGACTTAGATTTTCTTGTTTGATTTCAGTATCCGGCATAATTCCTCTGCCGTCTATTACTTCCCTCCCTGCTTTTGTTTTAAAAGTATGGATTAAAGAATCTGGTATAGATGCAATATCTTGACCTTCTTCACGATCGTAGTATTCTAAACGTTGTACACATCGACCAGAGGGAGTATAGTATTTAGCAATTGTTAACTTTATTTTTGTGCCATAGCTAAGATCTAACGTTCGTTGAACTAACCCTTTTCCAAAAGATGTGTTTCCAACGATTACGGCTCTATCCAAATCCTGTAAACTTCCAGATACTATTTCACTAGCAGAAGCTGAAGCGCCATCAATTAATACAACAATCGGGATTGTTAGGTCTAATGGTTCGTTTTGTGTTATGTATGTTCTGTTTTCGTCTGTTATTCGACCTTTGGTTTCAACTACAAGTTGTCCTTTAGGTACGAAGAAATTAACAATATTTATAGATTCAATCAAAAGTCCACCTCCATTACCACGTAAATCGAAGATAAAGCGTTTCATTCCTTGTTGTCTGAGCTCTAGGAAATGTTTTCGGACTTCAGCACTTGCTGTTTGTGTGAAGGACGATAATTTCAGGTAACCAATATCCTCTGTAAGCATTCCTGCATAAGGAATATCTGGAAGTTTTATCTCTGCTCTATTGATGGTGATGGTTTCTTTCAAACCATTGGCTCTTTCCACCTCAACAACAGCAGTTGTTCCTTTTGGTCCTTTTAAATTTGACGAAACATCTTCTGTATTTTTCTTGAACATGTTGTGTCCATTTATGCTTATGATTTTATCTCCAGCTTTTAAACCTGCTTTTTTAGCGGGGCTATCCTCATAAGGTTCTGCAATGTAAACGTAATCACCAATTTTTCGTATCATAGCACCTATTCCTCCATATTGTCCTGTTGTCATTAGACGAAAATCTTCAATATCACTTTCGGGATAAAAAACCGTATAAGGGTCTAGATCATCTAACATTGCATGTATTCCAGCAATGGAAATTGTTCCGATTTTAGGCTCTTCAACGTAATATTTATCTAAAGCTTCATATATTTGGTCAACCAACTCTAAGTTTTTAACTACTTCAAAACGATTGCTTTGTGCGAGTAAGGTGTTAGCGTATAAACTAACAATTGATATTAAAAGGAATGATTTAAACTTGTTCATTTGATTTTTCTAAAGCAGTCAATAATTTTTTTAATGCCGTTTGTGTCCGCATTTCCATTGTTTTGTAGTCCAAAATCTCGTTATGTCGGTACGTTAATGATAAATATAACGTATTTCCGTTCAGATTATTGGAATTTAATATTTGTTTGTTAATTCGAAGTGATTCTCGCATTAAACGTTTAATTCTATTTCTGTCGTGCGCTCTTTTGAAATTCCTTTTTGGGGCGCTTACCATAATCTGTAATGGTCCTTTGTCTCTATCGGGTTCTATTGAGTATTTTATTGCAAACGGAAAGGAGAATAGGGATTTTCCTTCGCTATGTAGTAAGCCAATTTTTTTTTGACTTTTTAATTTTAAATCCTTACCAAATGTAAATTGCATTAAACAAATATAAGTAAGGTTAATGCCTTTTGGTTCATTTTTGAACGGAAAGTCGTTAATTTTGTTCTATGGTTAAAGTGTTGATCGTTGGTGGTGGGCCAGCAGGTTTGTTATGTGCTGAGCAAATTTCAAAATTTAATGTATTTGATGTACATGTCATTGACCATAAGAAAGCGGTTGGGCGCAAATTTTTAGTCGCAGGCGATGGAGGACTAAATCTAACGAATGATTTACCAATTGAGGAGTTTGTTCATTGGTATTCTGATGAAAAGATTAAAAACAGTGTTCGTCATTTTATGCCTATCAATTTGAAGAATTGGTTTCAGAATCTTGGTATAGACACTTATTTCGGTAGTTCAGGTAAATTATTCCCGAAAGTTGGCATAAAACCTATTGAGGTTCTAAATGCGATTACGAACCGTTTAAAAGAGCAAAATGTTACAATTCTTACTCAAACAAGAGTGCTTGATTGGGAAGAGAGGTCAGTATTATTAGCTTCAAAAGGAGTAAAATCACATATTGATTTTGATGTGATAGTTTTCGCAATGGGTGGAGGTTCATGGTCAAACACGGGTTCAGATGGAAAATGGTTTGATTTTGTTTGTGACAAGGTTCAGTGTAACCCATTTAGTTCAAGTAATGCGGGGGTTGAAGTTGAAGGTGGATTTATGGACTCTTATAGAGGTGAGTTTTTGAAAAATGTAATCGTTCATGTTGCTGATGTTAGCATGCTGGGTGAAGTTCGCTTTACGGATTACGGTTTGGAGGGTACTCCAATTTATGCATTAAATCCCTATCTTAAGTCTTCAGCCGATTTATTTATCGATTTAAAACCTCATTTTAGTAAAGAGGACTTACTTAATATGTTAAGTGCTTGGAGGAATTCTAGGACTGATTTTCTTAAAAGTTTAAAGCTTGGTTTTGGATTGAGGTTATTAAAGGATTTTTTATCCAAAGAGGAATTTCAGAAGGATGAGTTGTTAGTTGAGAGGATAAAGAGATTGCCCTTCAAATGCACTGGCTTAAGACCTTTAGAGGAAGCCATATCCTCTAAAGGTGGTGTCGGTATGAATGAGGTTGATTCAAATTTTGAAAGTGTTAGTTATCCCAATACTTTCTTTATAGGTGAAATGTTAGATTGGGACACTCGTACAGGAGGTTTTTTGTTACAAGCTTGTTTTTCTTCTGGGTATTCTGCTAGCCAATGTATAATTAATCGATACGTGGTAGATTAATTTTTTCTTTAACTACAAAAGACGTAGGGTACTTACTGATGATTTCCTGTTTAAAACGTTCTGCTTCTTGGTTTGTTCTAAAATCACCGACTCTTAAAAAATAGTTTGGAGCACTATAAGTCACGTAAACCTGCACTTTTGAATGAGATCTATTAAAGTTTGCACGCATTTCGTCTACTTTTGACTTGGAAGCATCAAAATAAATTTGGACTCTATAACCTGGAATTTGTGGTTCTCCTGTTGAAGCGGATGATTCACCTTGTTTTTTTATTAGTGCATCGATTTTTGGGTCTTTTATAATCTCAATATTTCCTTGTGAAAATAAATTGCTGATTGAAAAACAAACAAAAAAGATGCTTAATAATGATATCTTATTTTTCATGGTATTTATTGTTGAAGCAAAAGTAATACAAATCTCTGTTTATTCAATTTTTATGCCATTTCGCTTGCTTTCTTTGTGCTAAATAATCTTTAGGAAAAAAAATATAGAGATATCCATCTCTTTTAAGTTGCTTTTTTACACTTTTGTTTAATTGTTATTATTTATGATATCTTTTTTGATTTACATTGCCTCCTTATCTGCTCTTGGAGAAGATTTGACTTTTAGGTTTAAAACCAGTACGAGTAGTTTCTGTCAAGATGACAATACTGAACGGATTTGCGAAGAAAATAAATTTGTTAGTGATATATTCACTAGTGAATTAAATGTGGTTTTGCGAACTGGTGCAGAAGATATTAATTATCCTATTATGGGTCAAGTGGATTTTGAAGAGGTGCAGTATTTTGTCCTTATCGATCCATCTGGCGTAGAGGTTTACGGTTTACTTACCGATTCTGATTTTAGATTATTTCATTCCTTAGGAAGTTTACCTTTTCTGTTTTTTAGTTGATTATTATGATGAAACTGCTACTCTTATTTTATTTCATAACATTTAGTGCTTTAGGTGTTTTTGCTCAGCTTGTTAATTGTAACCTTAATTATTTTGTTAACGGTTCTGATTTGCAAATTTTTTATCGTGATTTAAGTAATAACACTACCGGGAGTACTGGCGTACTGCTTCCTAATAATGGTGCAGGGTTGGCTGTGAGTACTAATTTTAGTGGGAATGGTCCTAATCCAACTTTCTATACAGTGGTGAACGGTATTTACTTTTATTATAATGGTACTACTTGGGTAAGTACAGGTCATAGTTCTGGAGGTACCGCCGCTGTTAATCCTGGTGGTAGTGGGCCTTACATTTATAATATAGTTGGGGGTACTGGTCAAGTGTATCGGTATGATGGTTCTAGAAATTCTGTATTGGCCTTTACCGTACCTGGTTATGGTGGACCTTATGATGTGATTGGGGATGCTGAAGGAAATGCTTATTTATTGATTAATTCAGGGAATAATAGGCGTTTTGCAGTATATAGCCCAACAGGTCAGTTGTTGTGTGAATATCCGCTCAACGGTTTGCCCTCCAGTACTGCTGGTGGTGGGTATTCTGTAATAAACGGTGTTTTATATGTTAATATTAATTCTGCAGGTACACATCGTGGAGTGTTCAATAATGGCAGTATTACATTTACAAGTATTCCCCATTTCGAGGCTTCTGATTATGGATCTTGTGCTTTTCCACCTTTATCATCTGAAGTTGTTGGTTCTAATAATAGTGTTATTGATGTTTGTGCTGGAGAAACGATTTCTCTGACCGCTAGTACGACGATTTCTTCTCCTATTTATTCATGGAGTGGTCCAGGGATTGTATCTGGGCAAAATAGCAGTATTCTTGTAGTTAACCAACCGGGGACTTATGTAGTGGAAATCACTAGTGGTGGAGGATTGTGCACAAGTCGTTCTACCATAAGTCATGTTGTGAATATAAATAATGTGTCTGTTGTAGTAGACCCTGTTACCCCTGTTTGTGTTGATGGTGATGACATTCAGTTGTCCGCTAGTGTTCCTGATGGTACATGGTCAGCTAGTTGTGGAGCTTGTGTTAGTGAGAGTGGTTTGTTTGATGTTTCGGTCGCTGGACCTGGTGTACACGAGATTCTTTATTTTCACAATTTAGGTTGTACTGAAGGAGTTCGGGGTCAGGTTGTTGTTAATGACATTCCTATTATTAATGCAGGGGCAGATGTAGTGGTTTGTTTAGGTGAAAGTGTTGTATTGAGTGCTTCAGGTGGAGTTGATTACACCTGGACTCCTAATGTAACAGATGGAGTGGCATTTGTACCAGTTGAAAGTGGTCTATATTCTGTTGTAGGTCGTGATGTTAATGGTTGTATTGGTTCCGATGATTTAACGCTAACAGTTAGTTCCGTTGGTTTGCCTGTGTTTGATGCGGTGGCACCGATATGTTCAGGCGAATTATTTGGGGGCTTACCCACTTTGTCTTTGAATGGATTTGAAGGTACGTGGTTACCAGATTTTAATAATTTAGTCACTACTACCTATACTTTTAACACCTTGAATGAATGCGTTGCTCCAGTCTTGATGACTGTTCAAGTTGTGCAGAGTGTATTGACTGTTTTTGATGCTGTAGATCCCATTTGTGTTGGTATGGAAGCTCCTATATTACCCACTATTTCTTTGAATGGAGTTGTAGGATCTTGGGATGCTCTAGTGAGTAACGTTAATAATGGTATTTATACTTTTACACCAAATGATGGTCTGTGTGCAAGTGATTATGTAGTTGAAATTATAATTCTTGAAAATTCTCTACCAAGTTTTGAACTTGCATCCGAATTTTGTTTTGGGGATGTTGTTGATGACTTACCTACTGTTAGTTTAGATGGGATAAGAGGTGAGTGGTTTCCAGTAATTGATAATGAAAACACGACTAGTTATTGGTTTACCCCATATGCAGGGCAATGTGCTGGTGTAGTCAATCATTTAATTGAGGTTCATCCTTTGCCGTTTGTTAATGCTGGATCCGACATGTCGATATGTGCAGGTGATCAGCTTAGGCTTTTGGCGTCGGGTGCACAGACATATATATGGTCTAATAGTTTGCAAAATGGTCAAACTGTTGTTCCAGATTTAGGATCTACTGTATATTCTGTAAGTGGTATAGATTTTCGTGGTTGTCAAAATAGTGATTCCTTTATTGTAGTTGTTTCTGATATACCTGCTATTTCTTGGAATGTTCTTCAAGATAGAGTTTGTAGTCCTGCAGAGGTTACAATTTCTTATGTGAGTTCTATTCCTTTATTAGATTGTGTTTTGACTGTTGATGATGTGGTCGTTAGCCGCAATTGTAATAGTGATGTTCATGATTCTTTCAGTGAAGTAGGTTTTCATGATGTTTTACTAACTGCGCGATCAATTGACGGCTGTGTTTTTAGTACTCTTTTAGCAGATGCTTTTAATGTGGAAGCACAGCCTATTGCCCATTTTTCTGTAGCATCACCTAATTTGACTGTTAGTAATCCTGTTGTTGTGGTCGATAATCATTCCAGTGGAGCAACCTCTTTCTTTTGGGATTTTGGATTTGAAGGTAATCGTTTTACTAGTTATGAGCCAACGTTCTCTTATCCAGATGTACCCGGAAATTATACAATTTCCTTAATCGCTTCTTCTGAGTTTGGTTGTGTTGATACATTTAGTCAAGTGATTAATGTTGCGGATGTATTGATTTATTATATCCCAAATGCCTTTACTCCTGATGGAAATGAGTACAATCAGTTTTTTAGACCCGTTTTTAGGAGTGGTTTCGATCCATATGATTTTACGATGATCTTATTCAATCGTTGGGGAGAGATGGTTTTTGAAACGCATGATGTTTTAGTTGGTTGGAATGGAGAATATGCTGGAAAGCCCTGTCCAACTGGAGTTTACACATGGGTGATTAAAGGACGTAATTCCAATGATGATGGTCATTTTTCGTTTAATGGGCATGTAAATCTGTTAAGATAAATTGTTGAAAAGTAGAATCTCTTGTGGATAACTTTAGTTAGTAACAAACTTTAACAGTGAGACATATACGATTGAAGTGGCCTTTTTTTACTTTTATTTTAGATGAATTGTAGTTTGGTTTAGCTTATTTTTCAGAAGATTTCATCGATTATGTTTTTTTATTTAGATTGATTATAAATTAAGGGTTTCTACTTTAATTATTGTCATGAAACTGTCATTAAAGAGTATTTAATACCTAAATTTGTTATCGTCGAAAACTGTTTATTCGGCAATTGGCAGACATTTTTTGAATTGAAAGTATCTAATTATCAGATGTTTAGAAAGATTAACAATTGGTGTATTGGTTTACTAACGGCTATGTTGGTAACTAGTACGTTTGGTGCGCAGGCGCAACCAGATGGGGCTACACTGTTTAAGAAGTGCGCGACATGTCACAGCGTATTCAAGGATGGTACAGGGCCAAAACTTTATGGAGTAAGAGCTAAGTGGGAAGAAGGTGGCGCGAAAGCGGAGTCTCTTCATACTTGGGTTCGTAACTGGGAAGCGGCTGCGGCTGCAGATCCTTATGCGGCAGGTGTATCGAAAGTGAAACCTACGAATATGGATAAATTCCCTGCGTTAACAGATGAAGAAATTGACGCAATCTTTAATTATGTGGATGCTCAGGAAGTGGTTACAGAAGGCCCTGCTCAAGGGAGTTCTAGTGCTCCAGTTACTGTAGAGGATGAATCTAGTTTTGGCTGGTTGTGGCTGGTTTTAGGTGTAGTTTTCGCTGTTATCATCATGTCTGTTGGAGGTGTACGTCGTCAATTGAAAATCACTTCAGCTGAGAAGGCGGGTGAGAAAGTTGATGAGAATGCATCTTATGGACAAGAGTTCAAAGCTTGGGCTTGGAAGTACAAGAGGTATGTTGGAGTCGCTGGATTGGTATTGGTGTTAAGTGTTCTGGTTAGTTTAATCTTAATGTTAGGTCAAATTGACATTAAAGAAGGTTATCAACCTACTCAACCAATCGATTTCCCTCACTCTGTTCATGCTGGTTTAAACGGAATTGATTGTAAATACTGTCATAACTCGGTGACTGAATCGAGAACAGCAGGTTTACCTTCAGTGAATGTTTGTATGAACTGTCACAAACAAGTTACAGGTACTACTCCAGAGCAACAAGAGAAAATTAAAGCAATTTATGCTGCTGCAGGATGGGACGGAAGTCAGTATTCTGGAGATCATAATGAAATTGTTTGGAACAAAGTTCACGTTTTACCTGATCACGTTTATTTCTCTCACCAACAACATGTTGTAGCTGGTGGTGTTGATTGTATTCAATGTCATGGTGACATGAAAACAATGGAAAAAACAGCTAAAGTTCTTTCGGTTGAAGAGTTAAATAAAATCGAAGGTAACATCAAGTTAACTAAGCCAACTTTAACAATGGGTTGGTGTATCGAGTGTCACGGTGAAAAAGGTATATCTGACGGTCCATTTGATTCAAATGGAAACGGGTACTACGCAGAAATTCACAAGCGTTTAATGAACAACGATAGAAAGTTGTATGATGAATACTTGAAAGACGGTAAAATTACCGTTAAAGAATTAGGCGGTTGGGAATGTGCTAAGTGTCACTATTAATAACGAATTGTAGAAGTCGAAATAACCATGGGAATGACAAGAAAATATTGGAAGGGTCTTGAGGAATTACATGAGACACCTGAATTCCTTAAATCACAAGAGCAAGAGTTCGCTCAACAGCAGTCTGTTGAAGAATTCTTAGCTGACGATAACTTAAGTGATGGTCAAACTGGACGTAGAGATTTCCTAAAATTCTTAGGATTTAGCGTTGCAGCTGCTACCGTAGCAGCTTGTGAAGCTCCAGTGACTAGAGCTATTCCATACGTAATTAAGCCAGAAGATGTTACACCTGGTATGCCAACTTGGTACGCATCAACTTATTATGATGGTAGTTCATATGCATCTATCTTAGTTAAAACACGTGAAGGACGTCCTATCTTTGTTAAAGGAAATAAAGATTATGGATTTACTAAAGGAGTTGTAAATGCACAAATCATAGCATCTGTTTTAAGTTTGTATGATAGTTCGCGTTTACAAGATGCTACTGTAAAAGGTACAAAAAAAGGACTTTCTTCTGTTGATACGGAAGTTATCACAGCATTAAAGTCTGCTAATAAAGTAACTTTAGTTTCTAATACAATTATAAGCCCTGCTATTTTTAGAGCTATTGATGAATTCAATACCTCATTAGGAGAAGGGAAATTTGAACATATACAATATGATCCAGTATCATATGCTGGTATTCGTTTAGCAAACCAGGAATCTTTCGGTCAGGCAATCATTCCTGATTATGATTTCTCGAAGGCTAAAACTATTGTTTCTGTTGGTGCTGATTTCTTAAATTCATGGGTTTTACCTACACAGTTCTCTAGTCAGTTTGGAGAAACTAGAAATCCTGATGGAGAATGGATGTCTAAGTTTTTTGCTTTTGAATCGAATATGTCGATTACAGGGTCAAATGCAGACTTCCGTGGTTTGATTAAACCATCTCAACAAGGGAACCTATTAGCATATATTGCTAAAGGTTTAGGTATTTCAACAGATGTTAGTACAGATTTACCAACAGATGTTAAAGTTGTAGCTGATAAAGCGATTGTTGAATTAAAGAAAACAGGTAAGAACTCTTTAGTTGTTGCAGGTTCTAATAATAAAGCAATCCAAATCTTAGTTAATGCGATTAATGCAAAATTAGGAGCATATACAACCACAATTAATATTAATAATCCAATTAATCTTTTCAAATCTGATGATGCGAAAATGAATCAATTGGTACAAGATGTAATCGCTGGCAAAAAAGCTAATGAAGCTATAATCTTCTTAGATACGAATCCAGTTTATACATTGGCAAATGGAGTTGCTTTTAAAGCAGCTTTATCGAAGGTTAAAACAACGGTTGCTATTTCTCAATTTGCAGATGAAACAGCAGTAAACTGTGAGTTTGTTTATCCTTCATTACATGCTTTGGAATCTTGGAATGATTTCCAACCAAAGAAAAATGCATACGCTATTTCACAACCTGTTATCAGACCTTTATTTGCTAATGCTGTTTCACCAATCGAAACATTCTTAGTTTGGGCTGGTACAGCTTATCGTGGAGGTAAAGATTCTAAAGTAGCTTACGAATATATTCGTAGTACATTTGATACAACAGATGATTGGAATTTAGCAGTGCACAATTCAATCGTTGAAGTGGATGCTACACCAGCAGAAAATGTAACAATTGAAGCTTCTTTAAATGTTGCTAGTCAATTGCCATCTGTTTCTGGGGTAGAAGTAATGGTTTATCAAAAAGCATCTTTAGGAATTGGTACACAGGCAAACAACCCTTGGTTACAAGAGATGCCAGATCCATTAACTAAAGTTACTTGGGATAACTATTTCACGATGAATCCAGTGGAAATGAAAGGGAAATATAATATTTCTTTTGATCAAGAACACGGATTGTCTTTAGCAACTTTTACTGTAAACGGTGTTAAAATGACTTTACCTGTTTATCCATTACCAGGTCAAGCTTTAGGGACAATTGGTGTCGCTTTAGGTTATGGACGTGGTGCAAATGGTGAGAAAATTGGTAATGCTGCGTTTCAAACAGCTGAGTATGGTGGATATATCACAAATGAAAATGGTATACCGAAGCCAATTGGTCAAAATGCATTCCAATTCGTATCATTTGTAAATGGTACGTATTCTTACGAGGCTGCAGGTTCTATTACTGGTGCTGAAGGTGTTTATCCAATTGCGGCAACGCAAATTGCTAACACTTCAATGGCTCGTCATTCGATTGTTAGAGAAACAACCCTAGAGACTTATAAAAAAGGAAATAAAGATGCATACAATGCGCCTTACACATTGCAAAAAATCGATGAGCAAGGTAAGCACGTTGCTGTTCCAATATCTGAATTCAATTTATGGGATGAACATCCTGTAGAACATATCGGACACCGTTGGGTAATGTCTATCGATCTTAACCAATGTTTTGGTTGTGGTGCTTGTTTAATTGCTTGTCAGGCTGAGAATAATGTTCCGGTTGTTGGTAAAGATGAAGTACGCAGAGGTCGTGAAATGCATTGGTTGCGTTTAGATCGTTATTTCTGTTCTGAAGAAGAAGCAGCAATTGGTACACGTAAAGATCCTCAAGATTTTAGCTATACTAAAGCGGAGAAAGATATCCCTGTAAATCCTTCGGTAATCTTTATGCCGATGATGTGTCACCACTGTAATCACGCACCTTGTGAGACAGTTTGTCCAGTGGCTGCGACAACGCATTCAAATGAAGGTTTAAACCAAATGACTTATAACAGATGTATCGGTACGCGTTATTGTGCTAACAACTGTCCTTATAAAGTTCGTCGTTTCAACTGGTTTAATTATCCTTCTTATAAGAAGTTTACAGAAATCAACCCTTCTCAGGATGATCTAGGACGTATGGTATTAAATCCAGATGTTACGGTTCGTACACGTGGGGTAATGGAAAAATGTTCTTTCTGTGTTCAAAATATTCAAGCTGGTAAATTAAAAGCTAAAGTCGAAGGACGTGCGGTAGTTGATGGTGATGTTTCAGCTGCTTGTGGTGATGCTTGTCCTGCAGGTGCTATTACATTCGGAGACTGGAATGATATTACTTCGAATGTGCGTAAATCAGCAGATAATGTTCGATCTTATCAAGTTTTAGAAGAAATCGGAGTTCGTCCTAACGTTTACTTTAGTGTGAAAGTTAGAAATGATGATAATACGCTTTTAGATAAAATCCAAGAAGAAGCAGTAGCTAGTCATCATGCAGATGATCATTCAAATCATTAATAATTAAGAATTAAAAACAATTGTAATGCATAAGGAAGCAGCAATTCGAGAGCCCCTCATCTTAGGTCATAAGACCTATCATGACATCACAGAAGATGTTTGTAAGCCGATAGAGGACAAAGCACCACGCATGTGGTACATTTTGTTTACGATCGCTTTAATCATCGGTTTATATGGTGTAGGATGTATCCTTTATTTGTTAGGAACAGGTATTGGAGTATGGGGTCTAAATAAAACAATTGGTTGGGCATGGGATATTACTAACTTCGTTTGGTGGGTTGGTATTGGTCACGCCGGAACTTTGATTTCAGCCGTACTATTATTGTTCCGTCAAAAATGGAGAATGGCAATTAACCGTTCTGCTGAGGCGATGACAATATTTGCAGTATTTATGGCAGGTACATATCCTTTGATTCACATGGGGCGTTTATGGTTGGGTTATTTTGTAATGCCTATTCCGAACCAACTAGGTTCGTTATGGGTTAACTTTAACTCTCCTTTATTGTGGGATGTATTTGCGATCTCAACGTATTTATCTGTTGGATTAGTGTTCTGGTACATTGGATTAATACCTGATTTTGCTACTATTCGTGATAGAGCTAAGAAACCAGTTTCTAAGAAGATGTATTCTATTCTTGCTTTTGGATGGTCTGGTAGAGCAAAACAGTGGAATAGATTTGAGATGGTATCTTTGGTTTTAGCTGGTTTGGCTACTCCTTTGGTATTCTCGGTTCACTCTATTGTATCTTTTGACTTTGCTACCTCAGTAATTCCAGGTTGGCATACTACAATTTTCCCTCCTTATTTCGTGGCAGGTGCGGTTTTCTCTGGTTTTGCCATGGTACAGACGTTGATGTTGATTATGCGTAAGGCAATGGGTCTTGAGGCATATATTCACACAAAGCATATTGAGTACATGAATATCGTTATCATGACGACAGGATCTATTGTTGGTACAGCGTATATTACAGAGTTATTCATCTCTTGGTATTCTGGGGTTGAGTATGAAGGATATGCATTCTTCAATCGTGCAACAGGTCCTTACTGGTGGGCTTATTGGTCAATGATGACTTGTAACGTTATTTCTCCACAGTTGATGTGGTTTAAGAAGCTAAGAAGATCGTTAGTGTTTACCTTTATTATTTCAATTGTTGTAAACATTGGTATGTGGTTTGAGCGTTACGTAATTATCGTTACTTCTTTACATAGAGATTTCTTACCTTCCTCTTGGAGTATGCATTACCCAAGTAATATTGACATAGGAATCTATGTGGGAACTATTGGTTTGTTCTTCGTATTCTTCTTATTGTTTGCTCGTTTCTTCCCTGTATTGGCTCTAAATGAGGTTAAGACAATATTGAAGTCTTCTGGTGAGTATCAAAAAAGCTTACCTGACACACATCATGGACATGATCATTCAGAAAATATTAATCATTAATTGGAGAAAAGATGGCAGAAAAAGTTATATATGCAATGTACGATGACGACGATGTACTAAAAGATGGTGCAAAGAAGTTAGTTGCAAAAGGTATTAAAGTTGCGGAAGTATTTTCTCCATTCCCAATTCACGGTATTGATCCAATCATTGGAGTAAAAAATACCCGATTAGGAATTATGGCTTTTATCTATGGTTTGACAGGTTTAACTTTGGCAACTATAGGGATGCGTTATTTTATGATTGTAAACTGGCCAATGAATATTGGAGGTAAACCAAACTTTTCATACTTAGAAAATGTGTTATCTTTTGTGCCGATTTCATTTGAGTTTACAGTTTTGATGGCAGCGCACGGGATGGCAACAACTTATTTCTTATTAAATAGAACATTGCCTGGTATGCCAGCATCTAATCCTGATCCACGTACAACAGATGATCGCTTTGTTATGGAAATTAGGACTGCTGATAATAGTCAGTTTTCTGCAGATGAAATCGAAGCTTTGATCAAAGAAACGGGTATTGTGGAATTGGATCAAAAAGAATTAAAATAATTTGCCCGATTCCCAATGGCAACATTGGGAATCTTTTAAAGTCAATAAAAATGAAAATGAATTTTAAGGCAATCGCAAGTTTAACATTATCGGCAACAGCACTGTTGTTCGTGTCTTGTTCTTCTGACAAAAATAGTTCTGGGCTTGAATACATGCCAGATATGTATCGTTCAGCTGCTATTGAACCATATGTTGATTATGGGCAAATTAGAGAACGTATCATTACGGAATTGACGATGACACGTTCTGCTCTTGTTCCAGCTTATGGTACTATACCTTTTCAAGGTTCTGATGCTGAAAACACGGCGTTGTTTTTACCATTCTCCTATTTACCAAACGAAGCTTTTAAGTTATCACATGATTTGCAAGGTTTCGAATTTTCTAAAGAAGATACATACGCAGCTTCTGCAGCAATGAATACGAATCCTTTGAAAATTACTTCTGCAAATGCAGATCTGATTTTAGCTGAAGGGAAAAAATTGTATTCTTCCAATTGTGTGCAGTGTCATGGTGAGAAAGGCGATGGGAAAGGTACAATGGTTAGTAACAAAAAGTATGAAGGGGTTCCTGATTATGCAGACAAGAATGATTTAAGTGAAGGGCAAATGTTCTATTCTATTTACTACGGTAAAGGAGCAATGGGATCTCACGCTTCGATCCTAAATAAAAAAGAGATCTGGACTTTGGTTCACTACATTCGTAAGTTCCAAAATGCAGAATATGGTAAAGCGCCGCAAGTTGCAATTACGGTTACTGATACGACTTCTAATAACTAATAATCTGAAATCAGGAGAAAATGGAATTTAAAATTTCAAATAAAGCGAAATGGGTAACCCTACTATTAATTGGAGTAGGTGCTTTATTCACGCTAATTGGAGCTTTATCAATTAGCGATCATTTTGGTCAACGTTTCTTGGCAAACAGCTTAGTAAATAGTTTCTTCTTCTTTTCTATTGGATTGGGAGCACTATTCTTCTTAGCACTACAATATGCTACAGAAACAGGTTGGTACGCATCTGTTAAACGAGTAATCGAGGCAGTTGCAGGATTTATTCCAGTAGGTATATTAATGTTAATTATTACATTGGCATTAATTTCCTTAAATCATGGAGCTCACATCTATATTTGGATGGATCCAGAAACGTATACAAAAGGAAGTGCACATTATGATGCAATTATTGCTGGTAAGCATGCTTACTTGAATATTCCTTTCTTTTGGATTAGAACAATTGCTTATCTAGCAACATACTATATTTTCTACAAGGGTTTCCGTAAAAGATCTTTACTAGAGGATAAAGTTGGAGGTACAGATATTCACTTTACAAACTTTAAGAAAGCTGCGACTTTCCTAGTTTTCTTTGCTGTATTTTCCTCTATGCAAACTTGGGATTGGTTAATGTCAATTGACGTACACTGGTTCTCTACTTTGTTCGGATGGTATGTATTTGCTGGGATGTGGTGTTCTACTATGGTAGTATTAGTTATTACTACTCTATATCTTAAGAAATTAGGTTATTTACCTAAAGTAAACGACTCACACATTCATGATTTAGGAAAATGGACATTTGCTACTTCATTTCTTTGGTCCTATTTGTTTTTCTGTCAATATATGTTGTATTGGTATGCAAATGTTCCAGAAGAAGTAACTTATTACATTACAAGAATTGAGGAGTATAAGTTACCTTACTTTGGAATGTTCTTTATTAACTTTGTATTCCCAATGTTAATTTTGATGTCTCGTGATGCTAAGCGCAATGCTGGAATTCTTACCTTAGTTGGTGTGATTATCTTAATTGGGCACTGGATGGATGTTTATTTAATGGTTGTTGCAGGTTCTTTCGGGCCAACATCACATTTTGGAATATTTGAAATTGGTTTTGCATTGTTGGTAGCAGGAATCTTCATTTTTACGATTCTTACTAATTTGAGTAAAGCTCCATTGACGCCAGTAAATCACCCATTCTTGGACGAGAGTATTCATCATGAAATTTAATTGAGTTATTCATCACAGAACAATATAAAATGAGTAAATTATTTGCATTAATCGTCATAGTTTTAGGCGTAATTGCTATCGCGCAATTAGTACGCTTGTACGAGGAAGCCTCAAAGTTGAGAAACAGAGGTGAACACGAAGTGTCGGAACGAGACAACCGTCTTAATGCGAAGTTGATGATAGCCTTTATGGTTTTATTCTTCGGTTTCGTTACTTACTTGTTCGTACATTACGGATGGACAGGTAGAGGAGGAGCAGCGTCTGAACATGGTAAACGTTTAGATTGGTTGTTAGACCTTAATCTTTGGATCATTACAACTGTTTTCTTTATTACTAATTTCTTACTTTTTGGTTTTGCATATAAGTATGTAAAGAAGCCTGGTGTTCCTGCTTTATATTTCCCACACAATAATGTGCTTGAGTTAGTTTGGACGGTAGTTCCTGCTATTTCTTTGCTAGTAATCATCGTTTTAGGTTTGATAGAATGGAATAAAGCCACTTCAAAACCAACTGATGATGCTATCGTTGTTGAATTGTTTTCTAAGCAATTTGATTGGACAGCGCGTTATTCAGGACAGGATAACAAATTAGGTCGATTTGATTATAAGTTGACTACAGATAAAAACATGTTAGCTATCTCTAATACTGAAACTATTGATTATGCTATCGATAAGATGATGAATGACTCTTTGCTTGGAATGAAAGCGATGGAGCGTAAGTTAAACGATCGTAACATTGTAATGGTTCCTTCTGATCGTGAAGCGATGAAATTAACATTGAAGAGAAACGAAGAAATTTATCGTTTACTGATACAAATGAAAAATCGTCATGATAAAGCATTTGATGCGCAATCTTGGGATGATATTATTATTGCAGGTCCAGCTGAAAAATTGTATTTAGCGAAAGGACAAGAATTTGAAATGCATTTCCGTTCTAAAGACGTTATTCACTCTGCTTTCTTCCCTCATTTCCGTGTTCAAATGAATACAGTACCAGGACAGGTTACTCGTTTTAAGGTAACTCCAGATAAGACTACAGCGGAGATGCGTAAGGAGAAAAATGATCCTAAATTCGAATATGCTTTAATGTGTAATAAGATTTGTGGTAGTTCTCACTACAAAATGTACATGATTGTTGAAGTATTAGAGCGTGACGAATACAACGCAGTTATGAAAGCATTTGATCTTGGAGCTGACAATGCATTGCGTCCAGCAAACAATCAATTGACTGAAAACGAATTAAAATTGGTTAAGAAAGTATTAGGAGAGAATTTGCCTGGTGCTCACCGTTTTGAGACTTTATTTAAAGGGGCACCAGCTGCTCCTGCTGCTGAAGTAGTGGAAACAGAAGAAGTTCCAGCTGCGTAATTGTATTGGTATTAAATTTTTAAATTAAAGTAAAATGTCTGTATTAGAACACGAAGCTCACGGTCATCACGAGCATGATCACCACGAGGAACACTTTGTATCGAAATACATTTTTAGCTTCGACCATAAAATGATTGGTAAGCAGTATTTGGTTACTGCTGTTTTCATGGGTGTTGTAGCTATGTTGTTATCGATTTTGTTCCGTATCCAATTGGCTTGGCCAGGTGAAAGCACAGATTTCTTATCATTCTTCTTGGGTGAGAAATGGGCACCAGGAGGAGTATTAAGTGAAGATATGTATCTAGGGTTGGTTACAATCCATGGTACAATAATGGTTTTCTTTTTATTAACTGGAGGTTTATCAGGAACGTTCTCTAACTTACTTATTCCATTGCAAATTGGAGCACGTGATATGGCCTCTGGATTTATGAACATGCTATCTTATTGGTTGTTCTTTGTTTCTTCTGTGATAATGTTTTGTTCACTATTCGTAGAAACTGGACCAGCGATGTCAGGTTGGACCGTTTATCCTCCATTATCTGCTTTACCTCAAACGGTATCAGGATCAGGTTTCGGGATGGATCTTTGGTTAATCTCAATGACTTTGTTTATTGCATCGCAGTTATTAGGTGGTATAAACTATATTGTTACAATTTTAAACTTACGTACTCAAGGTATGTCTATGACTAGAATGCCTTTGACTATATGGGCTTTCTTTGTAACTGCTGTTTTAGGATTATTATCTTTCCCAGTTTTATTATCAGCAGCATTGTTGTTAGTGATGGATAGAACTTTAGGTACATCTTTCTACTTATCTGATATCATTGCAGGTTCTGAGATGTTAACAAATCACGGTGGTTCTCCTTTATTGTATCAACATTTATTCTGGTTCTTAGGTCACCCTGAGGTATATATCGTATTATTACCAGCGTTAGGTATTTCTTCTGAAGTTATTTCAACAAACTCTAGAAAGCCTATTTTTGGTTACCGTGCGATGATTGGATCTATTTTAGCAATTGGTTTCCTATCATTTATTGTATGGGGTCACCATATGTTTGTAACTGGTATGAATCCATTCTTAGGATCTGTATTCGTATTTACAACATTGTTAATTGCTATTCCTTCAGCTGTTAAAGTATTTAATTATTTGACAACACTTTGGAAAGGATCTATCATTTACACTCCAGCTATGTTATTCTCTGTAGGTTTAGTATCCGCATTTATTACGGGTGGTGTTACAGGTATTATTTTAGCGGATTCAGCATTAGATATTTCAGTGCACGATACTTACTTTGTTGTTGCTCACTTCCATATCGTAATGGGTATTACAGCTGTATTTGGAATGTTTGCAGGTGTTTATCACTGGTTCCCTAAGTTATTTGGAAGAATGATGAATACTCGTTTGGGTTACGTTCACTTCTGGATTACGATAGTTGGCGCTTATGGAGTTTTCTTCCCTATGCACTTTGTAGGTATTGCAGGAGCACCTCGTCGTTATTATGATTATTCAGTTTACAAGATTTTTGATAATGCAAGTTTTGAAATGATCATGGACTTGAATGTAATTATTACGGTATTCGCTATCATTGCTGCGGCAGGACAGTTGATTTTCTTATTCAACTTCTTCTACTCAATTTTTAGAGGACCTAAAGCGGTTCAAAATCCATGGAAAGCAAACACATTGGAGTGGACTACTCCGGTTGAGCATGTTCACGGTAACTGGCCAGGTGAGTTACCAATTGTATACCGTTGGGCTTACGATTACTCTAAACCAGGTATGGACGAAGATTATGTTGTTCAAACAACTCCTTTAAAAGAAGGTGAAGAAGAACACTAAAATTAAATGATACGTAAAGCCTCTCCTTTTTTGGAGGGGCTTTTTTGTTTTATGCAAGTTGATTATGATTTGATTTTGTAACTTTGAGGTATAGATGTGATTTAAGTGGAAGAATCTTTTGATTATCGTTCAGAGGCGTTAAGTAACGATGCTGATTACGACAAGGTATTACGTCCAAAAGTCTTAACAGATTTTGCTGGACAAGAAAAGGTAGTTGACAACCTTAATGTGTTTGTTAAAGCTGCTAAATTGAGAGATGAACCTTTGGATCATGTTTTGTTGCATGGACCTCCAGGTCTTGGCAAAACAACTTTATCTCATATTATCGCAAATGAGTTAGGTGTTAAATGTAAAATCACGTCTGGTCCTGTGCTTGATAAGCCAGGTGATCTTGCAGGTTTGTTGACAAATCTAGAAAGAGGAGATATTTTATTTATTGACGAGATTCATCGTTTGAGTCCTGTAGTTGAAGAATATCTTTATTCAGCAATGGAGGACTATGTGATTGACATAATGCTTGATTCAGGGGCTAATGCAAGGTCTATTCAAATTGAAATTAATCCTTTTACTCTTATAGGTGCTACAACACGATCAGGATTGTTAACCTCTCCTCTACGTGCTCGTTTCGGTATTAATTTGAGGTTGGAGTATTATAATTCTAAAACTTTAACTTTGATTGTTCAACGATCTGCAGATTTGTTAGGTATAGGTATTGATGATGATGCTTCCTATCAAATAGCAAGTCGTTCCAGAGGTACGCCCCGTATAGCTAATGCATTGTTAAGACGTGTTCGGGATTTTGCACAGATTAAAGGAAATGGTTTTATCGATTTGGATATTACTTTATTTGCATTAGGCGCTTTGAATGTTGATGCACATGGATTAGATGAGATGGATAATAAGATTCTACTTACCATGATTGATAAATTTAAGGGTGGCCCTGTTGGTTTAACAACGATTGCAACTGCTATAGGAGAAAATGCCGGTACTATTGAGGAAGTTTATGAACCATTCTTAATACAAGAAGGTTTTTTAATGCGCACTCCGCGTGGTCGTCAGGTTACGGAATATGCTTACAAGCATTTAGGTAGATCGATGCAAGGTAAAATTGGTGGATTATTTGATTAATGGATCTACGTGTACGTTCAATTAAGGTAAAGGAAATTGCTTTACGCCATGGTTTTGATTTTTGTGGTATTTCAAAAGCTGATTTCTTAGAAGAGGAGGCCCCCCGATTTGAAAGGTGGCTTAAGCATCAATTTAACGGCAAGATGAATTATATGGAAAATCATTTTGATAAGCGGTTAGATCCAAGATTGTTGGTTGAAGATTGTAAATCTGTTGTTTCGCTTTTATATAATTATTATCCGTCAACAGATGTTAATGAAGGTAATGCTTTAAAGATCTCCAAATATGCATTCGGAAATGATTATCATGATGTCATTAAAGATAAGTTGAAGGATTTGTACAATGATCTCGAAGCTGAATTTGGAAGTATAGGTGGACGTGTGTTTGTTGATTCGGCACCAGTTATGGATAAAGCATGGGCAAAAAAAAGTGGATTAGGTTGGGTTGGTAAAAATTCGAATTTGATTCATCCAAAAGGAGGTTCTTTTTTCTTTATAGCTGAGTTGTTGCTAGATCTAGAGCTCGAAGCTGATGGTCCTATTAAAGATTATTGCGGACGATGTACGCGTTGTTTAGACGCTTGTCCTACTGATGCAATCGTAGAACCATATGTTGTAGATGGTTCCAAGTGTATCTCTTATCTGACAATCGAATTAAAGGATGAATTAATACCTAAAGATTTTCAAGGAAAAATGGATGGGTGGTTTTTTGGTTGTGATATCTGCCAAGATATTTGTCCTTGGAATAGGTTTTCTAAATCTCATGCAGAACCACGTTTTATGCCTTCTCAAGAGCTTTTAGGTATAACAGATAAGGATTGGTTGGATTTACAGATAGATGTTTATCAGAAGCTTTTTAAAGGAAGTGCCGTAAAGCGCACTAAATACAGTGGTCTAAAACGAAATATTGAATTTATAACTAAAAAAGGGAGCTAATTGCTCCCTTTTTTAGTATCTTTTTTAATCTTGGATCATTTCCATCATTTGTTCGGTTGTAGTTACCTCGTAATCTTTGGGTATCTCAAGCGAAAATAATTTCTTTTTGTTTTCTTTCTTTAGGTTCTTTGTGAATTCAACCGCTGTTATCGTTATATTCATTTGTGGATTTTCTACTTCTACCAATAATGGTATGCCATCAATCTCTGTAAGGGAGAATTGATTGTCGATGCCCACTTCAGATTGAATTTCTGTAGTTGCCCATATTGTTGTTGTACCTTGTTCAGGACCTAAATCAATCACGTATTTTGTACAATTTAAACCTAATATTTGTTTGGTTTCATTTGTTTTTTCAACTATAAAATCCGTATTGGTTTGCTGTTGTTTTGTTGTTTCAATTTCCCCCACAATTGCTTTGTTACCCATCATACCGCCAGTTAGCGTTAAGGTTTTCTTCTCCTTTGTATTTTTTATTGTTGTGGTATTCATAAACATTCCCATGTTTAATTCTGTGCGCGTTCCTTCTGGTGCAAAATATTGAATCATTTTTGATCCTTGCATCATAGCTGCTTGTTGTTGAATCATGGGATCGGAAGAACTGAATTTTAGTTCAAAATCTATTCGACCTTCTTTGTGTTGACTAAAAGTAACTAGTGTTATACAAAGTGTTGCTAGTGTTAATATAAATTTGTTCATTCTTTTCAATTTATTTAGTTAAAAATTTAAATAGATCATTACCGTTTGCGTATAGCATTAGACCAATAAGTAAGAAGAATCCTATATATTGAGCTACCTCTAATACTTTTTGAGATGGTTCTCTACCTGATATCATCTCGTAAAGTAAAAATACGACATGACCTCCATCTAAAGCTGGAATAGGTAATATATTCATAAATGCTAGTATCAAAGATAATAATGCTGTAGCTTGCCAGAATGTAAACCAGTCCCATTGTGGAGCAAAGATTTTTGACATCGAACCAAATCCACCAACACTTTTAGCTCCTTCTTTTGTAAATACAAGTGAAAGTGATTTTGCATAATTTTTAATGACATCTACACCAAATGTTATTCCTGCAGGAAAAGCTTCAAAGAAACCAAATTCTTCTGTTGCATATTGTAGGTTAAAGCGTTGTGCTGAATAAGGTGCAATACCAACGACACCATTTGAATCAACTTTTGCAATTACAGTTAAAGGTTCGTTGTTACGGACCAACTCAATTTCAACATTTTGATTTTTATTTTTTTTGATTTCTGATTGAAATTGATCAAAGTAAACGGTTTCAGCTTTGTTAACTGAAAGTATGCTGTCCCCTTCTTTCAATCCAGCTTTTTCTGCTCCAGAATCTTTACCTGTCTGCGCTATTACTGTCGGATGGCGCAAAGAATATATTTGATTATATTCATTTTTTAATGCGATTTGATCAAAATCATCGGGTAAAGTGATAGTAACAAGTTGTCCATTTCTTTTAACGGTTACCACACGTTGTCCATCAATGACAATGTGTGTGAAGATCTTAGCTAGATTTTCTACTTTGTATTCCCCAACTTTTACAGGTATATCTCCATCTTCAAAGCCATAATTTTTTAATTCAGGAGTAGCAACGTACATTCCAAATTTTTCAGCGGTTTGAGGTGTTGAGTAGCTTCGTCCCCAAGTAAAGAGGATCATAGCGTAAATGAATAATCCTAGAACAAAGTTTACCGTTACACCGCCTAGCATTATTATTAATCTTTGCCACGCTGGTTTTGATCTAAACTCCCAAGGTTCTGCTGGTTTACTAAGTTGATCCTTATCCATTGATTCATCAACCATTCCAGCTATTTTAACGTAGCCACCTAAAGGTAACCATCCAATACCCCATTCTGTTTCCCCAATTTTCTTTTTGAATAACGCAAATCCAGGATCGAAGAAAAGGTAGAATTTTTCTACACGTGTTTTAAATATTTTAGCTGGGATGTAATGTCCAAACTCATGTAACACAACTAAAAGGGCAAGAGAGCAGATTAATTGAGCAGCAATGATAAAGTATTCCATATGTATTTTAATAATTATGTCAAATATAGTGATTACGCTTTTATTTGGTCAGCGTCAAAATATTGATTTGTAATAAAGTATTCTATAACGGCTTCCTTTAAAAGATGTTGTTGTTCTTTTCCGTCCAAAGGAGGTAATTTTTTTAGTAATTCAAAATGAGGCCAACTTTCTTCGTCCCGTCCTTTAAATTCGTAATAACCATAAGGCATTAGTATCGTACAGATTGCGACATGTAGAAGATCTGTTTTCTCATTTTTCTTAAAATTCTTATATCCTACTCCTAACTCGTTGACTCCAATCAAAAAAAGGATGGCTTGCATATCCATGCCTCCATCAAAATCTTTTTCTAATAATTTGAGTAATTTCTGGAATTGTATTTCTATTTGATAGTCCATGGTACAAATTTAAGATAATCCGATGGTATGAACGTCTTTTGCATTTTGTAACTTAGTAAAAAAATGAAATATGGCTATGAGAAAATTTTTAACACTTGGATTGATAGGCTTAGTTTTTACAGCGTGTAATTCAGAAGGAAGTCAAAATGAATCACAAGAGTGCGTGTATTCGTATTCAGATTCGCAAACAATTCTTGAGTGGACAGCGTTTAAGTTCACCGATAAAACTCCGGTAAAAGGAACGTTTAATGATGTTACTATTACAACTATTAGTAATGCAACTTCTGTAGATGAATTAATTGCGTCTATTGGCTTTTCCATTCCAGTAGCTTCTGTAGAAACACAAGATGAAACTAAAAACAGTAATATTTTTAACGGATTCTTTAAGTTCATGGGGCCTGATGTCATTGTAGGGAATGTTGTTTCTGTAAAGGCAAACGAATTAACTTTTGAAGTAAGTTTGAATGGAGTTAAAGAAAAAGTTACAGGTAATTATGAAGTTTCAGGTACTTTATTTTCATTTAAAGGTACGATGAATTTAACTTTATTTGGTGCAAATAAAGCGATGGCGTCATTAAATAATCAATGTGGGGACAATCATAAAGGTCCAGATGGAGTTACGACTATGTCTGATAAAGTTGAGCTGTCTTTTACGACTCAATTAGTTAAAACTTGTAAATAGAACTTGGCTTGAATTTAATTGATATTTGTTTAATAATACCTATGATTTATGCCTTGTACCGAGGTTTTAAAAATGGTTTTATTATGGCAATTTGTACCTTTTTGGCTCTATTAGTTGGTATATATGCTGGAATTCATTTTTCGGATGCCATGGCAGCTTTACTAAAAGATAGTTGGGAAATAGATTCACATTATTTGCCCATTATTGCTTTTGTAGTTACTTTTTTAGTGGTGGGAGCGCTTGTTTATTTTGGGGGAAGAGCATTACAAAAAGTCGTTTCAGTTGTAAAACTAACTCCCATAAACAAGGTTTTGGGCATGGCTTTTTCGCTTATAAAAGTGTCTTATTTGTTAAGTATAGTTTGTGTATTTATTGCAGCTATGAATGAAAAAACAACATTGATTCCAGACTCTACGATGCAAGAGAGTATACTTTTTGTGCCTATCAAGGAAATTACAGGTAAGACTATTCCGAAGTTTAAAGAAAGTCTTGTCTATATGGATTATTGGTACCAGGAAGAAAAAGATAGTACAGGTATGTCTGTTGAAGAGATTGTGCGAACTAAGCAGGTTGCCGATAGCTTAGATGTAGAGATACAATCCTCGCGTGAGATGCGTGATCTTTTTGAGAAGATATCTGGTAAAGTTCTTTAAAAAAACAATCCCCATCTTTTTTGTAGACGGGGATTATTTTTACTAGTCGTTCAGTTTTAAAACAGCTAAGAAAGCTTCTTGAGGAACTTCTACACGTCCAACTTGACGCATTCTCTTTTTCCCTTCTTTTTGCTTTTCCAATAATTTACGTTTACGGCTAATATCTCCACCATAACATTTTGCAGTAACATCTTTTCTTAATGCTTTTATTGTTTCTCTTGCAACAACTTTTGCTCCAATGGCAGCTTGAATTGGAATTTCGAATTGTTGTCTAGGGATCAATTCTTTTAACTTCAAACAAATCTTTTTCCCTAAATCAAATGCATTTGAACGGTGTACTAGAGCTGAAAGGGCATCTACATTCTCCGAGTTTAATAATAAATCTAATTTTATTAGATCGGATGGTTTATATCCGATAGGGTGGTAATCAAATGATGCATATCCTCTTGATACAGTCTTTAATCTGTCGTAGAAGTCAAAAACGATTTCGGCCAATGGCATTTCGAATGATAATTCTACACGATCTTGAGTTAAGTAAACTTGATTTTTTAATTCTCCTCGTTTTTCAATACATAAAGTCATGATCTGCCCTACGTATTCTGACTTGGTGATAACTTGAGCGTTAATGTAAGGTTCTTCAATTCTATCCATCCCGGAAGGGTCTGGTAATTCAGATGGGTTGTTTACAATTTTGATTTCATCTGGATTTTTCTTCGAATAAGAATGGTATGATACGTTAGGTACAGTTGTAATAACGGTCATATTGAATTCACGCTCTAGACGTTCTTGGATGATTTCCATGTGTAACATTCCTAAGAATCCACAACGGAAACCAAATCCTAAAGCCTGAGATGATTCAGGTTCAAATACTAATGAAGAGTCATTCAATTGTAGCTTTTCCATTGAATAACGTAACTCTTCATAATCGTCTGTGTCAACGGGATAGATTCCAGCAAATACCATTGGTTTTACATCTTCAAAACCTTTTATGGCCTCACTACATGGATTTTCTTTGGTTGTAATCGTATCACCAACTTTTACTTCGTTAGCTTGCTTAATACCTGATATTATATATCCAACATCGCCTGCACGAACTTCAGTTTTTGGTAAAAGGTCCATTTTCAAAACGCCAATTTCATCAGCGTTGTATTCCTTACCAGTATTAAAGAATTTAACTTTTTGCCCTTTTTTAATTACTCCATTCATTACTCTGTAGTAGGCAATAATACCTCGAAACGGATTGAAAACTGAATCAAATATCATTGCTTGTAATGGAGCGTCTTCATTTCCTTTTGGATGGGGTACGCGTTTTACAACAGCTTCTAATATTTGTTCTACACCTAATCCTGTTTTACCTGATGCTGGGATAATATCATCCACACTACATCCAATCAAATCTATAATTTGATCAGAAACTTCTTCTGGCATTGCACCAGGTAAGTCCATTTTATTAAGTATAGGAATAATCTCTAAGTTGTTTTCTAAAGCCAGGTATAAATTGGAAATTGTCTGAGCTTCGATCCCTTGTGATGCATCTACGATTAATAGAGCTCCTTCACAAGCTGCAATAGAGCGGGATACTTCATATGAAAAATCAACGTGTCCAGGAGTGTCAATTAAGTTTAGAATATATTCTTCTCCTTCAAACTTGTAGTTCATTTGAATTGCATGAGACTTAATGGTAATACCGCGCTCACGTTCTAAGTCCATGTTGTCTAATGCTTGTGCTTGCATATCACGATCAGCGATAGTACCAGTAGTTTGCAATAAACGGTCAGCCAAGGTACTTTTACCATGGTCAATATGTGCAATGATGCAGAAATTACGGATGTTTTTCATAGCTTATTATTGCCGAATATTCTTCATTCGGTTCGAATCAACAAAAATAGTTTAAAAAAATGAAATTAAGGTCTTATTCCTTGTCATGAAGTGTTATAAATGCAAAAGAGAGAAGCTTTAACCTCTCTCTTTTACATAACCTAAAACTACTACTTATGAAAACTAACTCTTATATTCTTTAACAACATTTATTTTATCTGAAGTAGATTATAAATGTGTGATTGTGTCTTATTGTAAATTTAAAACCCTTTTTTCGATCTAGCAAAAAACTTTTGATTCTTTAACATTGTTTAATCTATTGGTAACTAGGGTGATAGTTTTTTTGTTTAGTCTAAATGAGAATAAGTTGTCTTTTACGTATAGCAGCCATATTTCAAAACGGGGATGCTATAATTTATTAATTCATTGATTAATAGATAATAAGCGTGCCATAAAAAGTTTTATTTTAAGGATTGATTTCAAGTTGAATAGATTGTAAAATACAAAAGAGAAGAACTAACAATCTTCTCTTTTGCATAACCTAAACTACTACTACTTATGAAAACTAACTTTTACTATTTAGGATAATATCAAATGCCATGCCACATTTTGTGTTTGACATGTTTACCTGTTAATATTTTGAGCTTTTTTTAAATACGGTTTTAAAGTGTTGAAATGGGAGGCTCGTGATTTTTTTGTTTGATTGTTTTATCCAATAATATGGATTGACATAAAATACAAAAGAGAAGAACTAACGATCTTCTCTTTTATATAACCTAAACTACTACTACTTATGAAAACTAACTCTTACTACTCTTTATATTATAAATGGCGAACCATTCTAACTATCTATTTTTGCTTAGAACAAAGTTAAGGTTTTTATGATTTTACATCAAAATTTATCACCATCATTAACAATTTATTGTGAGTTTTTGTGTGAATTATCCTAAAATGCAAATCAATTAACGTTTAATTAACCATTGATTATCAGTTGTTTCAACTCTGCAAACATTAATATGTTTGTATTTTAAAGTGAAAGGCATTTAACTTTGTGAATGGTGTTTTATCTTTAGCTTACATTTATTTTACAATGATTAAATATAATAAGCGGGGAATCCGTACTGGATATATAGCAACAATCGTTGGTATTGCATTGGTTTTATTTATTATAAGTATACTCATAGGAGGTACTATGGCGATTGATTATATCCAAAAACAGGCTAAAGAGTCTTTTCAAGCCGATGTTTTTTTTCAAGCTGATGTGTCAGATGAAGATATAAAGGCGATTGAAATGGAAGTCAGAAATTGGGATGAAGTTCATGCTGTTCGTTTCGTTAATTCTGAACAAGCGATTAATGAAATTGCAGGCCTTGATGTGAAAGGTCAAGAGATACTAGAAATATTAGATGGTGCGATTGTCATACCTAGTAATGTTACATTTTCTCCAAAAGCGGAATATGCTAATGTTGATGGGATGGCTATGATCACGTCAAAAATTAAGAACCAATTTAAAGAAGAAGTAGATACCGTTGATTATAACGTTGCTAGTTTGGAAAAGGTTAATTTAGGGTTTAAGAAATTTGTATATCTATTCGGAATAATCGCTTTGATTTTAGTTGTGGTTGCCTTATCTTTAATCAATAACACAATTCGTCTGGCTCTATATGCTGAGCGTTTCAATATCAAGACCATGCAACTTGTTGGTGCAAGTAACCAGTTTATTCGGAGTCCATATTTGAAAAAGGCTTTAGCAAATGGTGTTTTATCTGCCATAATAGGTTTTGCCCTTTTTTTGGCAGTTATACAAATTATTGAAGCGAATTATAACTTTATTGATATTTATCTTAGTTATAAAATCATGGGTCTTTTATTAGCTACTTTGGTTATTATCGGTATTACTATTAGTTATTTTGCAACTTGGTTTGCTTTGAATAAATATTTGCGAACACAACTAAATGATTTATATTAACTTTGAATTATTATGAGTAATAAATTCTTGCATTTCGGTTTTAAAAAAGAAAACACTAAGTTTTTGTTAATTGGTTTAGCGGTTAACATTCTAGGTTATATATTGATGATTGGTGGTGGATCTACAGATCCAGAAGTATTCAATGCGGATGCTTTATTCAGTGACGTTCGTATGAAAGTTTCGCCAGTTTTGATCCTAGCGGGCTTTGGGATTATCATTTATTCTTTAATGCGTAAACCGAAGAATCCCGTTAAATAATGAATATTATTCAGGCGATAATCCTTGCAATTATTGAAGGGTTAACAGAATTTTTACCTGTTTCTTCAACAGGTCACATGATTATTGCGTCCTCTTTGATGGGGATTGCAGAGGAGAATTTCACAAAACTATTTACCATAGTCATTCAGTTAGGTGCTATTCTTTCAGTGGTGGTTTTGTATTTTAAGAAGTTCTTTCAATCGATAAACTTTTATGTAAAATTGTTTGTTGCTTTTTTACCAGCAGCTTTTTTCGGTATTCTGTTGAGTGATTACATCGATGAATTACTAGAAAATCCATTAACTGTTGGTATTTCTCTCTTTGTTGGCGGTGTCATATTGCTATTTGTGGATAAATGGTTTAATAAGGATGAAATTACGGATGAAAAAGACATTGATTTTAAGACAGCTTTGAAGATTGGTTTTTTTCAGTGTATTGCCATGATACCTGGTGTTTCTCGATCTGCCGCTACTATTGTTGGGGGTATGTCTCAAAAATTATCAAGAAAAGCAGCTGCGGAGTTTTCTTTCTTTCTTGCTGTTCCAACCATGTTTGGAGCGACCGCTAAAAAGGTTTATGATTTCGTTAAAGATGGAACGTCATTTACAGGAGAGCAGATTAATTTATTGATTATTGGAAATGTCGTAGCGTTTATTGTAGCCTTACTTGCTATAAAAACATTTATCGGTTTTTTAAATAAGAACGGATTTAAAATATTTGGTTATTACCGTATAGTTATTGGATTGATCATTATTATATTACTACTATCTGGAGTTGAGTTAAATATCGTATAATTAATGTTAAGAGAATTTGCGCAAGCACAAACAATCTTAGTGGACAAGCCATTAGGTTGGACATCATTTGATGTAGTAAATAAATTGAGATGGAATCTGAAGCAGGCTTTAAAAGTGAAAAACATTAAAGTGGGTCATGCAGGAACATTGGATCCTTTAGCAACAGGGCTTCTTGTCTTGTGTATAGGGAAGGATACCAAGAAGATAGACCAGATCATGCCAGGTGAAAAGGAATATACAGGAAAAATATTATTGGGAAAAACTACACCTTCTTACGATTTAGAAAGTGAATTTGATCAGGAATATCCTGTTGATCATATTACGAATGAATTATTGGAAGAAGTAAGGTTGTCTTTCATTGGTGCGCAGCAACAGGTTCCGCCAATCTTTTCAGCGAAACAAGTAGACGGAAAAAGAGCTTATGATTTAGCGAGAGCAGGGAAGGAAGTGGAGTTAAAACCCAATGCTATTACAATCTCTAGTTTTGATATTGATGCAAGCAATTTTCCAGAAATATCTTTCCGTGTATGTTGTTCCAAAGGGACCTATATCCGTTCAATAGCTTCCGACTTTGGAAAGAAACTGAACAGTGGCGGCACTCTAATCGAGTTGCGTAGAACGCGTTCTGGAGATTTCTCAATTGCGCAAGCAAAGAGTGTTGATGAATGGATTGATTTTATTCGCCAATCGCCCGTTGAATAGCCATATAAATCATTCACAATTTTTGTATAGTGTGATTGTTGCCTAAATGACGTCATTTTTTTGTAGCTTTGCACTCTTATATTAGTACTAAAGTCATTTCATCATGAGTAAAATGAAACTTTCAGAATTCAGCTTTGACCTACCACAGGAGTTGATTTCAGAATACCCAGCAGAAAATAGAGACGAAGCGAAATTGATGGTTATTCACCGCGAGTCTGGAAAAATTGAGCACAAACTGTTCAAAGACATCGTTAATTATTTCTCTGACGGTGACGTTATGATTCGTAATAATACGAAGGTTTTCCCCGCGCGTATGTACGGAAACAAAGAAAAGACTGGTGCTAAAATTGAGGTTTTTTTATTGCGAGAATTGAACAGAGAGAGCCTTTTATGGGATGTTTTGGTTGATCCAGCAAGAAAGATTCGAATTGGTAATAAATTATACTTCGGAGAAGATGATTCTTTGGTAGCAGAAGTAATTGATAATACGACTTCACGTGGACGTACTTTGCGTTTTCTTTTTGAAGGAACTTATGAGGAATTTAAAGCTAAAATCACTGAATTAGGCGAAACTCCACTACCTAAGTACATTAAAAGAGAAGTGGAACCTACCGATGAAGAGCGTTACCAAACTATTTTCGCATCAGAAGAGGGTGCTGTTGCCGCTCCAACTGCAGGGCTACATTTTTCTAGAGAATTGTTAAAGCGTTTAGAGTTAAAGGGTGTTAATTTTGCAGAGGTAACTTTACATATTGGTTTAGGAACATTTAGACCTGTTGAAGTTGAAGACTTGACAAAACACAAGATGGATTCTGAACAAGTGATTATCTCTCAAAAAACGGCAGACATCGTTAACGAAGGAATTAAGAATAGAAAACGAATTTGTGCTATTGGTACAACTTCTATGCGTTCTATTGAAACATCCGTATCAACTGAAGGTTTATTAAAACCATATGATGGATGGACGAATAAGTTTATTTTTCCACCTTATGATTTCTCAATCGCGAATTGTATGGTGACTAATTTCCACACGCCTTTATCCACTTTATTAATGATGATTTCAGCATTTTGTGGTCATGAATTGATGATGGAGGCATATGACACTGCAATTAAAGAAAAATACAAGTTCTATTCGTATGGTGATGCGATGTTGATTTTGTAATGATATATAATCATTGTTTTATGATAGGGACTCTTTTTTTAAGAGTCCCTATTTTATTTATGTTAGATTTTAGTTCTGTTTAGCTTCATTCAGACTTTATTTAGTAATTTTGTGGTTCAAAAGAAACATTTACCAATGGGAGGCAATAAAATCAAGGCCTATTTAGTTTTTACTAAATTTCGATTGGCTTTCACAGTCGTTATTTCAGCTGTTTTAGGTTATATTTTCAATGATGGTAGTTCATGGTTGGATGGATTGTTTGTTTTCGTTGGTGGAGCTTTAGTTACAGCCGCCGCTAACGGGTCAAACCAAATTTGGGAGCGTGAGGTAGATGCTAAGATGGCAAGAACGCAGAATCGTCCGTTAATTACAGGTGATATGAGTGTCAAAGAAGCCTATATTGTTGTTGTTGTAAGTTTAATCGTTGGGACGTTCTTGTTATGGAAAATTAATCTGTTAAGTGCTATTTTAGGTTTAGCATCTTATATTTCTTATGTTTTCATATACACACCTATGAAATTAAAGACGCCATGGGCTGTTTTTGTGGGTGCTTTTCCTGGAGCTTTACCTCCTATGATTGGTGCTGTTGCAGCTGGTGGTGAGTTTGGATTGGTTCCAGGAGTTCTGTTTTTTGTTCAATTTGTTTGGCAATTTCCACATTTTTGGTCGATTGCATGGATTACCCATGAGGATTATCAAAAGGGTGGATTTTTCTTATTGCCTTCTCAGTTTGGGAAGTCAAAGAATTCGGCGTTCCAGATTGTTCTTTATTCTGCATTTTTGATTCCATTTAGTTTAATCCCATGGTTATTAGGGTGGACGAATGGATTGTCTTTAATATTAATTTCTATCTTAGGATTATTGTTCTATCTACAAGCTGATCGTTTGTTGCGGACATGCGAGGATAAAGATGCTAAACGCTTGATGTTTGCTTCTATTATCTATTTGCCTTTGATTCAAATTATTTACTGTTTAACACGAACAGATTTACCTTTATCAGAGGTAGTTTTTGTCGGAATTTAATTTCAAGTAGATGAAAAAATCATTTGAAGGAGAGTTAGCCCCTGAAGTGAGGGAGAAGATGAAGAAAAACATCGTTTATTTAGCGATTTTTTCTATAGTGATGATGTTTGCAGGGTTGACTTCGGCATATATTGTGTCGATGGGTGATTCTTTTTGGGTGAAGATTGCTTTGCCACCCGCTTTTTATGTGAGTACAGCGATAATCATTATTAGTAGTTTAACTTTCTTTTTGGCGATAAGAAAAGCACGTCAAAATAACAAGAAAGGTTTGTGTGTATGGATAAGTTTAACCTTCTTGTTGGGTATTGGTTTTGCTATTTCTCAATTCAAAGGTTATGAAGAGTTAAGTTCTAGAGGGGTTCATTTTAGTTTTAACTCGATTTTGGTTAATGAAGGTCGTTATGGTGATTATTACACGCTTAAGTATAAGGGAGACCACCTTTTAGTAGATGGAAATAATTATATTATTGCAGGTAAAACACTTTCTAATGACCAGAAGTTGCCAATTCAAGAGATTGGTAAGCAATTAGAATTTGCGGATAATGATTCTGGAATAGCCAACCTGAAGGGGTATGGTGATGTGTTTGAGATTTATTACGAAGGAACTCCATTGACTTATGTAGATGGCAATTTTGTTAAAGTAAATGGGGAGATTGTTGGTAATCATGATTTATACCGTCTTCGCAGATGGGCAGAGCATATTCGTGACGGAAGGGGTGATTTTTTCATTTCTGGAGAGTTAGGAAAAGATTTTGACATTTTTTATAAGAATCAAAAGTTAGAATATCATGATAGAGCAATTTATTATGATGGCCAAAAATTGAAGCCTTATTTATTGAATAAAGCGATGGACTCTGCAGACACTGCATCCTCTTATTTATACATAATTACAGTGTTACATTTGTTGCATATTATCGGTACTTTATTATTCATGATAGGGACCTTAATTTATTCTTTTTCAGGAAAATATTCTAGTGGAGATTCCCTTGGTTTGAGGGCGACTGGAATTTTCTGGCATTTTTTAGGGTTATTATGGCTCTATTTATTACTATTTTTACTTTTTATTCATTAAACTTGCAGAAAAAAATATAAAATGGCTGGACACGACGCTAATTTCGAAAAATTAGAATCACTACCAACTTGGGGTGGTAAGGTTTCTCCTTTCAAGACGAGTTATGGGAAAATGATGATGTGGTTCTTCCTAGTCTCAGATGCCTTGACTTTTGGTGGATTCTTAGTAGGGTACGGATTCTCTAGGTACGCATACCAGGGTTCTTGGCCTATCGGTGAAGAAACTTTTCACTCGATGCCTTTCCTGGAAGGGAATTATCCTTTGATGTATGTGGCATTAATGACCTTTTTGTTAATCGTATCATCGGTTACTATGGTACTAGCTGTTGAGGCTGGTCACAGAATGGACAAAAAAGGGGTTGTTAAATGGATGATCGCTACTGTAATTGGAGGTTTCTTCTTCTTAGGTTCTCAGGCTTGGGAGTGGTCACACTTTATTCATGGATCAAAATTTGGTAAAGTCGAATTATCAGATGGTTCAATGGCTATTGTACATGCAGAAGAATTCGGAGCTTTGAAGAACTTTCAAGTTGTTCAAGCTGGTTCTGTCTATAAGATGGGACAAACTTTGACAGATAAGGATATGGACTTGATGCATGAATTTCAACATGCTGCTGAAGCAGGGCATATTCATGATAATAAAATCACTTTGAATGATGGTTCTGTTGCAACTATAGCTCAAGAACCTTACAAAGGGATGACCCTTGTGATTAAGCAAGCAGGAGCAAAATATAAATTAGATCAAAAGATCTCTGGTGAGGAAGCTGTTTCTTTATACACAGGTGTAATCAATTCAGGAGAGCCATTGAGAGTTATTTATGGTGCTAATTTGGTGAGAAATGAATACGGACCAAAGCAATATGCTCAGTTCTTCTTCTTCATTACTGGTTTCCACGGTTTCCACGTTGCGACAGGGGTTTTGATTAATATCATCATCTTGATTGGAGCAGCTAGAGGTGTTTACCAAGCTCGTGGTCATTATGAAATGGTAGAGAAAGCTGGTCTATATTGGCACTTTGTAGATTTAGTGTGGGTATTCGTATTTACATTCTTCTATCTAGTTTAATTAGGATTTAAACATTTTAAAAGCATATAAAATGGAAAGAGACGACGTTATTGAGTATTCATTGTACAATCACCACAATGAAGCAGAGGGAGTGAAAAAGCGTAAAGAGATTATGAAAGTTACTGTAATCTTGACGTTAATCACTTTAGTTGAAGTATTAGTAGGTATAAAATGGGGACGTGGATCAGTTTCTGAAGGAACATGGTTTGCAATTAAAATGTTCTACATTGTTCTTACTTTGATAAAGGCAGGTTATATCGTTATGGTATTCATGCACCTAGGTGAAGAGAAAAAAGCTTTACGTTACTTCATATTAGTTCCTTATATAATATTTATGTCCTATTTAATCTTACAGGTTCTTTCAGAAGGATCTTATGTAGGACAAGCATGGGCAAATTTTGGATCTTAAATAAATAGTCTAGTCATATGACTCAGAAAAGTTCTGCCGGAGGAATGAAATTAGTGAAATTAGCACTGATTTTGTTCGCTCCGGCTCTTTTATTAGTGCTTTTATCTACAAGAAGCTGTAATCACAAATTTGTATCGCTTGATGATTATGGAAGTGTACCATCATTTGTTATTGAAGATGTAAATGGTATTGCCTATACTAAGGATGATTTCAAAGGTAAAATCGTTTTGTTTATAAATGTTCAAGAAAATTGTTTGGACACTTGTAGTATAAATTTATTTTCTTTTGAAAAGATCTTATATCAGGAGATCCAAAGTCATAAGAAATCCTATAGAGATGTGGTGATAGTGTCTTTTGCACATGATGCTTTTGGTAATCCTGTAGAGGACCTTAGTACAACGCATGACATGTTAAAAGATAAAATTCATCGTTTTGAAGATGCGAAATGGATTGTCGCTAAAGGTAATTCGAGTGCTTTATACGAAATTGAATCGAACGGTACCAATTTATTAGAAAGTAGCGAAAAAGAGTTTGGTAAAAATGCCTATCAATCGCTTGTACTTTTGATGGATAAAGATGGTAAACTGAGAATGGTACTTCAAGGTAAAGAAGAGGGAATGTTCAGGAGAATGAAAGAACATTTGGCTTTATTGATGAAACAATATGATCGTGCAGAAAGTAGATAGAATGAAGTTTTTCATAAGTTTTTTTTTGTTGTCAATTTTAGTTGTAAGTTGCAATAATTCGAAGGTTGAAGACTTTAGGTTGCCAATAGCGGGCAATACGGAGGTTTTGGAGCGGATCGTCGATGGTAAAATTGTTTTCGATACGATTTATCATACTATACCTGCCTTTAGTTATTTTGATCAGGATTCTAATTATGTTAATAATAAATCTTTTGGCGATAAAGTTTTAATCGTTGATTTTATGTTTACAAATTGTCCAAGTATTTGTCCTCCTATGACCACAAATATGAAGCGATTAAACATAATGACTCAGGATTTGGCCGATAATGTAGAGTTTCTTAGTTTCTCAATAGATCCTTATAGGGATAGACCAAGTCGTTTAAAGGAGTATATTCAAGAGCATGGTATACAAACTAGTAATTGGCGTTTTCTAACTAATAATAATGAAGATCTGACACATGAATTAGCAGGTTCTTTTTTCAATTATGCAGAAAAAAGTGATTCAATTCCTGGTGGGTATGGACATACATCTTATTTCTCTTTAGTTGATTCTAAAGGACGTGTTAGAGGTGTATACGATGGATTAGATAGTAAGGCCGTAGATTTGTTAGAAAAGGAATTGAGAATTTTATTAAAAACAGAGTATGGAGTTAAATAAAAAAAGTGGGATGAGAAAGTGGATTATCGCCTTATCGGTGATAATACCTCTAGCGGTGGCGTTATTATTTATAGTTAAGATTCCGGGATATGATTTCTCTTTCTTACCGTCCATTTATGCAGGAATTAATGGAGCAACAGCAATAGTCTTGATTTTTGCTCTAGTGGCTATCAAAAAATCGAATAGATCTCTTCATGAGAATTTGATTAAAGCTTGTTTGGTTTTATCTGTTTTGTTTTTGGTATTATATGTTTTGTACCACATGACTTCAGATTCTACTATTTATGGAGATGTTAATGGAGATGGTATTCGTTCAATAGAAGAAGCTGGATTGGTATCATCAACATTAGGTATTTACGCATTTATCTTAGTGAGTCATATTCTTCTTTCAATAATCATTATACCTTTCGTTTTGTTTACTTATTTACATGCTTGGGAAGGGAATTTTGAAAAACATAAAAAATTAGGAAAAATAGCATGGCCGATGTGGTTTTACGTTGCAGTTACAGGAGTTATAGTGTATTTTATGATTTCGCCTTATTATTCATAATGGAGGATATCCTTTAGATATTAGAAAACGGGAGCTTTAAAGTTCCCGTTTTTTTTATAGTCCTAATGTTTGAGCTATTATTCTAGCTGTTTTGTCCCAAGTGAATAGTTTAGCTCTTTCTAGACCTTCTCTTTTCAGTTTTTCGAGCAGTACCGGATCATTATCCATTTGAATGAGTCCGGCTTTTATGGATTCAATTTCGAACGGATTCACGTATAGAGCTGCATCTCCTGCTACTTCAGGTAAACTTGTTGTGTTGGCTGCCATAACAGGAGTTCCACTTTTCATAGCTTCTACAGTTGGAATTCCAAAACCTTCGAAATAGGGGATGAATGTTAAAGCTTTTGCACTTGCAACTACTTTTGTCAGTGTTTTTAAGTCTAGTCGTCCAGTAAATGTGATGTCCTTGTTATTTTCTATCGAAACGTCTGGTAGATCTTTCCATAAGGGCGCCCCAACAATGAGTAATCTAGTCGTCGAATTTGTTTCTTCTTTCATCTGTTTAAAAGCCTGTATGAGTCGCTTTAAGTTTTTTCGAGGATGTAATGATCCTACGAATAGAAAGAAAGGTTGACCTTGAGTATATGTTTCTCTTATTTCGTCACTTTCATTTTGACCAATTGGCTGAAATAAATCATTAACCCCATTATATGCTACAGTAATTTTTTCGGGTGGAATTTCATAGGTCTTAACTATATCTTGTTTGGAATAGTTGGATACAGTTATTATTTTCGAAGCGATGCGAGCAAACTTAGGAAAGTTTTTTTTGTAGTAATTAAGATGGGATTTCGGTAAATCTTCCGGATAATGTTCAAAATTCAAATCGTGAATCACATTAATTTGAGGTATGTTTGTTCGTTTTGATAGGTATCCGTCTGGTGAAAAGAATAGGTCTATGTTAAACTTTTTCAAAGCATAGGTTACACTATAGTCAAACCAAAACTTAAAAAGAAGAGGATGTCTTGCCGGTGGTCGTAATACTACTGGTACGCAATTGTCTCCAAAAACAAATTTTTCGTCATATTTTCTATCAAAGAATAAATAGAATGTATGCTCGGGATGCATTTCTGTTAAGCGTTTACAGACTTCGTAAGTAAACCAGCCAAAACCTTCCATTTTTCCCTCGATCAGAAATCGTGTATTTAATGCGATTCGCATGAATTATAGATGTAGTATTGGATTTGTATTCTTTTCATTAGCAATTGTAGTTTCAGGACCGTGACCGCAACAAACCAATGTATTATCAGGAAGGTTAAACATTATTTCTTTTATGCTTTTTACCAAGGTTTGTTCATGTCCGCCAGGTAGATCAGTTCTTCCATAGCTACCCGCAAATAGAACATCGCCATTGATTACAAAACCATTTTCTTCGCTATAAAAAACGACGTGTCCAGGTGCGTGTCCAGGAGTGTGTAGCACCTTTAGTTCGATATCGCCAATTTGTAATGTTTCATCAGGTGTAAGATTGTGAGTAGGCTGATGTCTTTTGATTAAATTGGGAATTCCATATTTTGCACCTGATTGCTCAAATGAGTTTAAAACTACGATATCATCCTTGTGCAAATAATAAGGGATAGAATATTTATCCATGAAGTAATTCACACCAAAAACATGATCTAGATGTGCATGCGTTCCTAAAACTGCTAATAGATTTAAGTTATTGTCTTTTAAGAATTGATCGATTCTTTGTTCCTCTTCTGGAAAATAGCACCCTGGATCAATGATAACAGCTTGTTGCGTATCGGTATATACAATAAAGGTATTTTCTTGAAAAGGATTAAAAGTAAATTTTGCGATATGTAATTTCATGGTAATAAAGTTAAATAAAATTGAGGTTTTTTAACCCTAAATGTTACTTTGTAATAAATATTGACATATTGATTTATATATTTGTTTAAACAATTTTTTACTATGCGTTGGTTTACATTTATACTCGGATTGATTTTATTTTCTTCATGTGGGACAAAAGTTCCATTTACGAATGGTATGGTGGAGGAATATAACCTTTATTCTGAAAAACAGATGGCTAAAGTGCAATTTTACACCTCGCAAACGATAACCTTAAATCGTGTTAAAAAAGCTTCAAGTAGCAATCACGCTTCAAATGGTGTCTTAGTGGAGAATAGTTCAAAATTTGAAGATCGAATCACTATTCAGGCTCAAACTCCAGGTGTGATTGAAAAGATCGGTGAAGAAGGCAATTTGTATGTGCGTTTTGAGCAAGGTAAAGGAAAGTTTTTGAGTTTTAAAATCCGACCAAATGCCCAAAATGGACGATACTATTTAGATGCGCAATTTACCATGAATAATGGTGGACAACTAAGCTATGGAGAAGAGACATATACAGTAACATCTCAAGCGGGACAAACGTATTTGATGGTAATTGTTAAAAAGATTCAGAACTCTATAAGTAAAGATCGTGTTGTTCGTGGAATGAAAATTTAATGCTTAAAGGGTAATTAATTAGTAATGGAACTAATCAATCGTGAAATAAGTTGGCTTTCTTTTAATGAAAGAGTTTTACAAGAGGCGCTTGACCCTCGTAATCCGCTCATTGAAAGAATGCGTTTTATGGGTATTTTTTCTAATAACCAAGATGAGTTTTTTCGTGTTCGAGTAGCTAATCTTCGGAGATTGATTCAGTTAAAGGGCACTTCTGTTGCTGGATATAATGGTTCTCCTAAAGATCTATACACTGAAATAAGGTTAATTGTTTTAAGACAGCAACGGCAGTTTGAAATTGCCTATGATCATATACTTAGGGAATTAGCAAAGCATAATATTTTCCAAATACAAGAAACGGATTTAAATGAGAAAGAAACAAAGGAGTTAGTTTCGTTTTTCAATCTTAAACTAAAGCATGCCATTGTTCCAATCATGCTTAATTCCAAAACGCCTTTTCCTAGGTTAAAAGATTCGGGAATTTACTTGGCGATCAAAATGTCTAATCTTCGTTCCCAAAAGTATAGATATGCTTTGATTAAAATCCCGACCTCAAAATTCAATCGTTTTTATCAAATTATTGAAGGTGATAAGAAGAAGATAATTTTATTGGACGATATCATTAGACTCAATTTAGATGCTATTTTTTCTATTTTCACTTACCATAAAATTGAAGCTTTTACCTTTAAGTTTACGCGCGATGCGGAACTAAATTTAGATGATGATATTGCGACAACATTGAAAGAGAAGATTGAACGCAGTATTATTCTTCGTAAAAGAGGTACGCCTGTTCGGTTTGTTTATGATAAGGATATGCCCTCTGATTTATTGGAGTATTTATTGAGTCAATTAAACATGGTTTTTGGGGTGAATACCATTGCTGGAGGACGCTATCATAACTTCAAAGATTTTATGAGTTTTCCGGATTTTGGCAAGACTAATTTTTTATTTGAACCACTTCCGCCACTTAATCATCCAATACTTGAAGGTAAAAAGAGTTTGATTCGAACGATTTTGGAACAAGATGTTATGTTACATTATCCTTATCAACGCTTCGATTATGTAGTGGATTTGTTAAGGGAGGCAGCAATTGATCCAAAAGTGCGTTCCATTAAGATCAATGTATATCGGGTAACACGTGATTCACAAGTTTTGAATGCACTTATCAATGCAGTGAGTAATGGTAAAAAAGTTACCGTCTTTTTGGAACTGCAAGCGCGATTTGATGAAGAGAATAATTTGTACTGGTCCACACGTTTAAAAGATTACGGTGCAACAGTTTTACATGGAGGAGAGGATGTTAAGGTACATTCAAAATTAATTCAAATTACTAGAGTTAGTGGGTTCAAAAAACAACTGATAACTCATGTTGGAACGGGCAATTTTCATGAAAAGACAGCTCGGATTTATGGTGATTTAAGTTTGATAACGGCAGATCAAGCGATTGGTAAGGAAGTTGAAAAGGTGTTTACGATGCTGGAGAAAAATACTTTCAATTATCGATTTAATACCTTACTCGTTTCACCGATGAATACTAGGAAACGTATTCTTTTGATGATTCAAGATGAAATAAAGAATGTTAAAAATGGAGGTAAAGGAGTTATTTGGATTAAACTCAATAATCTAACGGATGAAGAATTAATTGAAGCTTTATATAAAGCAAGTAATGCAGGTGTAAGGGTAAAAATGATTATTCGAGGCATTTGTTGTTTGATTCCTGGAATACCTGGTCAAAGTGAGAACATTACTGTATTTTCAATTGTTGATCGTTTTTTGGAACATGCACGAGTTTTGAAATTTTACAATAATGGTGCTTCACTTTATTATATTGGAAGTGCTGATTGGATGGAACGTAATTTAGATCATCGGGTAGAAGTTATGGTTCCCGTAAAAGATCCTTTAATGCAAAAAGATATAGATGTATTACTCGATTATCAGTTTAAAGGAAATGTGAAGACACGTATTATCGGTAAATCACAAAAAAATAAATATCGGAAAGTAGAGAAGCATTTGTTTCACACCCAGATCGAATTATATAATTATTATAAAAATCAATGGGAGATTTCAAGGTCTTCTATTAATAACTCAGTGGGATGATCAATAGGGTTGTTTTTTTTAATAGGCTGTTTTAAAGCATAAATCAAATATCCGATTAAAATAATTAATCCAGCAAGGTAGATTACAAAGCGCAATGTGGTTGCACTTGATGCCTTTTCAGGTAAATACCCGCGTACATTTATTCTTTTTGGTTTATCCCTCATATCTTTTACAAAGTAAAGCGAAATAAATATACCTTTATACTACTATGGTAAAAAAACAAGCTGTTCTGGTTACAGGAGGTGCAGGATACATCGGTTCACATACTGTTGTTGAATTACTAAATGCAGGTTACGAACCAATTATTGTTGATGATTTTAGGAATAGTGACACTAAGATCATAGAGCGACTTTTCCATTTGACAGGTGAAACGATTAAGTATTATTCAATTGATGTTTGCGATTATGATGCACTTTGTAGGGTTGCAAAAGAAAATGTCATTACAGGAATAATACATTTTGCAGCTTACAAAGCAGTAGGTGAATCGGTACAATTGCCGTTGAAGTATTATATGAATAATGTACAAGGGGTTGGCAATATTCTGCAATTGATGTTAGACCATCAGATTCAAAATTTAATTTTCTCTTCTTCATGTACCGTTTACGGAATTCCGCAAAATAGTTCGCAAGTGACAGAGGAGGATTTAGCAACTACAGCAAATTCACCATACGGGACAACTAAGGTGATTGGTGAGCATATGTTAAAAGATGTAGCAAATGCAAATCCAGATTTAAGAATTCTTTCTTTAAGATATTTCAATCCTATAGGTGCTCATCCGTCAGCTTTAATTGGTGAGTTACCAATTGGTCGACCAAATAACTTAGTTCCTTTTATTACGCAAACTGCGATTGGCAAGCAAAAGTCATTGACCGTATATGGTAATGAATACCCAACTCCAGATGGAACATGTGTAAGAGATTATATCCATGTTGTTGATTTAGCTATTGCGCATGTGATGGGATTGAAGCATTTAATCGATAAACAAAGTATTCCTTTAGACTTTATTAACGTTGGAACAGGTAAAGGATTATCGGTTTTGGAAATGATTCGTACCTTTGAAGAAGTTTCTCAAACGATTTTAAAATTTGAATTCGGAGCAAAGAGAAAAGGTGATGTAGCTGCAATTTATGCAAATACGGATAAGATTGACAAAGTGTTGGGGTGGAAACCAAAGTTTACACCAGCAGAAGCCATCTTACATGCTTGGAATTGGGAAAAAGCTTTAAAAAATGAAGAATAACATAGTACTTATTTTTCTTGTATCAATTATTTCTGTTGCCTTCGGTCAAGAGAAGGTGGGGGATGGCCAATTAAAATCTCGTTTTAGACCTGGAATCATGTGGAATTTCACAGGATTTAAACCAGCGAAGGCTGAAAAAGGATTTAAGTATGACCGTCTGCTTTTTGACATCACCTATAATGATTGGGTTGGAGATCGCGGGCCATTTAAATTAAAAGGTCCATCTATGGGGATGAATGTTTCATTTATGTTTGATTTCCCTTTAGATAAAAATGGAACCGTTTCTTTTGCTGTTGGTCCACAATATGGTTTTTATAATACCAGACACGATTTAGCTTATCAGTTTAATTTTGAAGAAGATTATACAACTTTTGATATTCAACAAAATGCAGGTGATATGGGGATGATTAAAGCAGTTGGTAATTATCTACAAGTTCCAATTGAGTTTAGATTTAGAACAAAAGGTTGGCAGCATTTCAAATTTCATATTGGTGGTCGAATAGGTTATTTATTTGCATTTAATGAAAAATCTAAATGGCAGGAAAATGACGTTAGTTATGTTCGCAAGGATTATTCGACACCTGACATTAGTCGTTTATTGTATTCCGCACACATACGTTTTGGAATTAGAAATTGGGCCATTTACGCTTCGTACAATTTCAATCCGATGTTTAAAAACGAACAAAGCACCAAGTTAAATCAATTCCAACTTGGTTTGACAATTTCTCTTTATTAGTATGATAATTGATACACATACACATCTGTATTCAGACCAATTTGATACGGATCGTGATGATATGATTAAAAGAGCGCTAGATAATGGCGTAACAAAGATGTTATTGCCAAATATTGATGTTGCATCTTTGAACGGAATGCTTGATTTGGTTGCAAAATATCCAGAAAATTGTTTCCCTATGTTTGGACTTCATCCTGGTAATGTCGGAGCAGATTGGCATGAACAATTGGCAAGTATTCACGAAGCATTTTTAAAAAATCAACACAATACCGTTGCAATTGGCGAAATAGGAATGGATTTGTATTGGGATAAAACATTTATCCTAGAGCAGAAAGAAGCTTTTCGTCAGCAAATTGAATGGGCTAAAAAATATGAACTACCAATAGTCATTCATGCACGTGAAGCTTGGGACGAGATTTTCGAAATTCTTGATGAAGTAAATGATGGCCGATTAACAGGCGTTTTTCATTGTTTTACCGGGACCATAGAACAAGCTCAAAAAGTCATTAATTATGGAGGTTTTAAATTTGGAATCGGAGGTGTTTTAACATATAAAAAATCCGAATTACCCGAAGTTATTGCTCAAATTCCATTGGAATACATTATGGTCGAAACAGATTCACCTTATCTACCGCCAACTCCTTTTCGAGGTAAACGTAATGAAAGTAGTTATGTAGTGCATGTTTTGGAAAAAATGGTAGATGTTTATGGATTAACATTTGAGGAGTTAAGTGAAATAACTTCCAAAAATGCAGTTTCTCTTTTTTCGAAAATAAAATAACCCCATTATGAGCCAACCCCATGTACTTGTAATTTATACCGGTGGAACTATTGGAATGGTGCACGATCATTTGACCGGTGAGTTGAAAGCCTTTGACTTCAACCATATTTATACACACGTTCCAGAATTGCAACGGTTGAATGTGAAATTGGAGAGTATTTCATTAGAAAAACCCATTGATTCGTCAGAGATTGAACCCGATCAATGGCTATTTATCGCTGGTTTGGTAAAAGAAAATTACGAAAATTACGACGGATTTGTGATTCTTCACGGTTCAGACACGATGGCTTATACCGCTTCGGCATTGAGTTTTATTCTTCAAGGATTAAGAAAGCCAGTTATATTAACAGGATCGCAATTACCCATAGGAACCATTCGTACTGATGGGAAAGAAAATCTGATTACAGCGATTGAGATTGCAGGGTCAAAAGATGAAGTTGGCGAAGCACTTATTCAGGAAGTGGCCGTTTATTTTGAATATTCGTTGTATCGAGGAAATAGAAGTTCCAAAGTCTCCGCTAACCAATTTGAAGCTTTTAAATCACCTAATTACCCACGTTTGTCGGTTGCTGGTGTGAATATTGAATACGCAAAGGACTTATTGTATAGAACGACTTTACCGGATTTAGTTGTAGCAGAAAGACTATCTGAGCGTGTGGCTTTACTAAAATTATTTCCAGGACTTTCTTTCGAACTTTATCAAGGACTTTTTAATAGAGAAAAAGTCGATGCAATTGTCATTGAAACTTATGGTTCTGGTAATGCGCCAAGCCATCCTATTTTACAAAAACTCGTTCAACATTTTATTGAACAAGGTGGGATAGTTGTCAATGTGACGCAATGCAGTTCTGGGCAAGTCGTACAAGGCAAGTATGAAACAAGTGGATTTTTTCAGCGAATGGGTGTTTTATCAGGAGGCGATCTAACGACTGAAGCGGCTGTAACAAAATTAATGTATTGTTTAGGGTTGAACCTTTGTAAAGAAGAAACGATACAGTTGTTTCAGAAGAACATTGTTGGAGAAATTTCGTAATTCCGAATATTTGATTACTTTTGTGCCCCAACTCAATGGAAAACATCTTGGAGAGGTGTCCGAGTGGTTGAAGGAGCTACCCTGGAAAGGTAGTATATGGGTAACTGTATCGAGGGTTCGAATCCCTCTCTCTCCGCAAATGAAAAACGCAATCCGTTGTAAATCAATAGATTGCGTTTTTTTATTTTCTTTTTTGTACTGTGGTTGTATTGTGGAATCGTTTTAGCTACGATAATAGAGCCTTTTGAAATTCTACAGAGCTAATCTTTTCAGCTAATCTTAATTGTGATGCAATCCTTTCATAACGTCTAGTAGGTTTACCAGCATAATATTTTTTAAAGTGTTTGCTATAAAGTTCACTATACAATTGTTCACTTTTGAATTGTGGAGTCATCAACCGAACTAAATCCCTATTCTTTTTACTAAAGGTTTGAAGCTGGTACATACAGTTTGTATGCGCTTCACGATGCGCAAATTTACCATCTTTAAAGTAAAGCTTTCTACATCTTTTACCAGTATGGGGACAAATGAAAAGCCAAACAGAACCAGTATTCAGATTTGATTTAATGGTTGTAAGACTGACTCTAATTGAATAACTCTTATTATTTACGGAATAGTTTAGCACCATACTGGGAGCTTCTGTAATGGTATCAATTGTAAAACTTATACTACCAGTCTTTTCACCTCTTATACTCCAAGTTAAAACACCCGAACTTTTTTTCTTTCCTGTTAAATAGTTCCAGCGTTTCAAATCGCTTATGTTGATTTGTTTTAGCTCATCAAATAAGTAAGGTAGTGAATACGGTCTAGGCATGGTTAAATCTTATTAGTGAAACCTAAATAATTAGAGAACATTCATTTTAATAAAGGGACTTTTTCACCACTTATTTAAAGAGTGAAATTGTCCCCACACTAAGACCAATTTACTAAGTTAATTTTTGATTCAATTAACTGGTAAAGTTTATTTTGAACTTGATTAGAATAAGTACTTACCATCTTGGAATACTTATCTTTCATTTTGTTCCGTTGGTTTTTATTCAAATCCAGCCAATAGTTCACGCATTGTGATTGGTAATAGAATTCTAGTTGCTTTACTGCTTTTAATTCATTTTTATTGATTGTCCAATCGAATAAGAGAATGTCGTCCCACCTGTTAAGTAAAAGTTCACCAAAAGCGATTAATTTACTTCTATTCGCTAAATCTGAAAGGGAGCTTATTTCTAAATCTTTAATGTACCTCATCTTTTTAACATGTATCTCAAAGCGCATTATTTCATTAGGCAATTTATACTGTTTAGCTTTATCATAAACTTTGATTCTAAACTCATTGAATTCAGTTGTATAAAATTCACCTTTTGATACAGCACCCTTGCAAAATTGTTTATTTTGAAAAGCAATCAAATGTTTTAGTACAGTAGTAGATTTAAAATCTAAATTGATATTAACACCGTACTCAATTTGATGAATACTAAAATCGCTAGCATCAAGATTTAACATGGAACAAAGATTTTCAATTGTCGTAATAATATCACTGTGATTAAAATCGTTACTGTTTTGCCCTTTATCATTCCAATACTTATGCAAACTACCTTCAATGATTAAGTACTTACCTTTTATAGTAAATTTCATATTATGATAATTAGCAACCATAGTAGGATAAATTTCACTTGTAGTGCGGTTATAATCGCTACGAAAGTCAAGATTTCTATTGCTAAGTAAGGATTCAACACATACATTGCGATGAATGACCTTAATAAAATCGATTGGCATCTCATTGCGATTAATCAAAAAGTGAAAGTTGATAATTGCGAGGTGCTAAAGCTGGATTAGTTGTTAGGTATCCAGCATCGTAACCAGTATCTAAGCATTTTGCTGTTTTAACTACCCAAAGTTTACCGCTTAGCTCTAAATCTCTTTTATATCGGCAAATGTTCTTTTGCGGTATTCCTGTGATGCCAGCAACCATTGAAGCTGTTGCAACATTGTCTTTTAGATAGTTGTATAAGATATCAGTTTCATTGTCAAAATGACTATCTTTACCTAAAGAATTAAACACTAATTCAGTTAGGCTATGTTGATTTGAACTACTCATAGCCTTATTTGTTTAATGGTTTTAGGGACTCAATTAACTCACTTCTTTTGTAGTAACGTCTGTTACCAATTCCGTAAGCTTTCACTTTTCCTTTGTTAGTCCAATGCCAAAGTGTTGATGAATCGATTTGTAAGAACGAGCAGGTTTGTTCCCTACTTAATAATTCATCTAAATGATGTTTTGAATTTAAATGTTGTGTTAAATCATTTAATTGATTCTTTACACCTTCATTAATAAGCTCCAGTAATTGGTCTGGAGTGATTCCTTGAAAAATTAAACTTTGTGTCATGTTGTATGAATTAATGTTGACACAAATTTTGAAGTAAGTTCAACCTAATTCAAGGTAGGTTTTGACCTTTTTAAAGGTTATTTTAAAGGTTGATTTTTAACAGGTTGAATAATATTTTTTTATCAATTCATAAGTTGCAATTCTTTTTTGATTCGGTTTTGCATCCCAAGAAATTCTTTTCAATTCATCAGAAACATAATCATAACGCTCTGTAATGTAATCGATGTAATGCTTTAAGCTTGTGTTAGGGTGTAAAAGGTTATCCCTTTTTAATGCGTCAAAAAGAAACCTAAATTCAGTTCTATGATTATTCTTTACGTTGCATGAATCTATGTATCTTTCAAACAATGCTTTTCCATAATCAGTAAAAATACAGTTATCAATTTCTAAAACTACTTTTGATTGATTTTCAATACTTTCTACAGTGTTTTCAGAAGTTAAAGGCATTTCACTTTCTTTCTTATAACTCAAATAAGCTTCACCCAACTTAAAAAACATGTATGATACTTCATTATGAGTTAAATCTCCATTGAACATCCCGTTAGTAAATTTGTTCAGAACAACTCCAAATTCATCTTTTTTCAAAGCTTCAATATCTCTTTTTACATCTACAATAAGCTGTTCTAAAGTTAAACCTTCAATAAGTTCATGTTTGCCTCCGTTTTGTAAATGGTGAAGAGTGAACTGTAGTTCTTCTAAATGAACATAGTAATCCCTTTCACATTCATTTTTTAGGCGAGTTAAAGCATCTTGAAAACCACAAAATACTTCTTCAAATGAGAAGTGTTCCTTTTCAGCTTTCTTAAACTCTCTCAGAAGATAATCTTTAAAGAAACTTCTTGTATTCGTATCACAATAACCTTCCAATAATATTTTTAAATAGTCCATTACATTAGCATTTTCGAGTAGTAAATTATTTCTATCATTAGTTTCTACATTCAGTTTTAACAACTCTAATTCTGTAGATAGTGATAAAAATTCAAACAACGGTTTAAGAATATTATCCATTTCATCAAATAAGAATTGAACTGGCTTCATACTGATTTTTGTATTCATCCTGAATGCTACGTACAGTTTTAAAAAGCTTTCTATTACCTTTTCATCTTTAAGCTCTATCTTATCTTTTAGAATATGAATATCAGTTGATACATCATTCCAATAAAGACCATAATTATTATCTAGTTCCCTTAGGTTTAAGTCAATGACCATTTGCCTAATCGGTAATCTAATATTCTTTAAAACTATAGAATCTAAATCATTGATTTGTTTTCTAATTTTATCATGTAGTTTTTTATCAGTTAATGTCTTATTAGGATGTAATTTCCCTGCTTTTTTTCTAAGATACAACACGGCAATTACTTCTATAGAATTGCTATTAAAGGTTTCGATTTTAGGATGCAAGTATTCTATAAACCTAAAAAGATTTTGTATTTTTTCGCTTATCATAGTATAGAATAGAATTATAAATAATTAGCCATTTCCAGTGCAATGTCCTTGTTGCTTTTGCCTATGTACTGTAAGAACATAGCTTCACTACTATGACCAGTTACATTGATTAAAAAGCTGGTATTAATCTTACCGTAATAATTTGTTGCAAAAGACCTTCTGCCTATGTGAGAGGTAACGAGTTCCCATTTAGGATAAACACCCATTACTTTACGAGTCCCATCCTTAGTAACTATTTGTTTACCTCCATAGGTAGGTTCGTTTATTCCAGCGAGTTTACACACTTCTTTTATGTATTCGTTATAACGTTGGTCTGATATTGCTCTAGGAAACTCACCAGCACGTTTATCTAGTGTTTTTAAGACTTGTTTAGCTACAGGAATAGTCATAAGTTTATTAGTTTTCTTCTGTGTGAACTCCAGCAAATATTTACCTTCTTCAATTCTTATCATGTCTTTTTGAAATTTCAAGAAGTCAGAAACTCTTTGCCCAGTATAACAACTAATAATTAACCAATCTCTAGCATTGTTTAAATAGTCGTGTTTGAGTTCTAAATGTTGGATGATTTCCAGTTCTTTAGAGGTGAGAAATATCTTTTCGGATTTAGCTTTTTCTACTCTTAGTGAATCCAGTTGAATATTAACTTTTAGTCCGTTATACCTTGCGTGAAAGCAAATTGTTTTTATGAATGCTAATTCTCTTTGAATTGTGTTTTTAGCGTAGTTTTTAGCTTTGTAAAATTCAACAAGTTCATTTTTAAAACTTTCATTAATCTCATCAAAATAAATAACATGTTTACGCTCCATTTCAAAAGCTCTCAACTTGCTTTGTATGGTTTTCATTTTACCAATAGAGGTTTTCTTTAAATCGTGCTTTCTTGCTTCTAAATAGAAATCTATGTAATTGATTAAATCCGTAGGTAAAGCAATCTCTTTTTTCGGTGTATAATATTGCTGGATGAGGTCTTTAAACCAATCATTTGAAACGGTGCTTACATCAACTTTATTTGCATGACTTAAAATGTAGGTTGTAAGATTGGTACATTCATTATTAACTTGTTGGAGCTGTCTTATTAAATCTATGTCTTTTGGTTTAACATTTTTTTTTATGTGCTCATTCCAAAACTTCTGCGATGTAAGGATATTTGTTTTAGCTCCAAAAACTAAATCTTTCTTATCTACTCTATGTAAAAAGCGTACCTCTATACACGCTTGTTCTTTTTTTGACCGATACATAAAATTAACAGTTGCCATACAAGTTACTTTACAATACAAAAATGTGTTTTTTTGTACGGCAATTTACAAATTGTTTAAATGCTAATCAATTTATTGCAATATTTTGTTTGAGTTTAAATCTTTGTTATTATTGCAATTAAGATAAATGTTGTTTAATTACTAGTCATTTTGATAGGTTTGTTTTTGCATGTTTGCACTCCCTCTCTCTCCGCAAATGCAAAGTCGATTAGTAATAGTCGACTTTTTTTATTGTATTAATTGTGACATTCAGGAAGGGATGAGAACCCTCGGGTTCGTGCCGAAGCGAAGCGTAGACCAGCGTAGCTAATTCCTCTCTCTCGGCAAGCAGAATCTATCAGAAATGGTAGGTCCTTTTTTTTTTATAAACATTCAAAATTCAGTTCCTCTTCTTTCTTAACGAATGTTGTTTTTTAGAAACTAACTATTATTTATATCTTTACTTTATGAATAATTTTGACATTTATAATCCAACTTATATTGCTTTTGGGAAAGAGCAAATCGAGCGTTTACCGCAATTTTTAACTAAAAATAACGCTAAAAAAATTCTTTTAGCTTACGGTGGAGGTTCCATAAAATCAAACGGGATTTATGACCGTGTAATTGCTTCCTTAAAAGATTTTGAAGTTTTTGAATTTTCAGGAATTGAAGCCAACCCTCAATACTCCACATTAATGAAAGCTGTGGAGATGGTAAAAGCCAATTCAATTGATTTTATTTTAGCTGTTGGTGGTGGTTCAGTGATTGACGGCATTAAGTTCGTTTCAGGAGCTGCAAAATATGACGGCGAACCTTGGGATGTTTTAGAAAAGAAACTAGGATGTAGTTTTACGGAGGCAGTACCTTTTGGAACTGTTTTAACTCTACCAGCTACAGGGTCTGAAGCTAATTCAGGTGGTGTAATTTCACGTCAAGAGACAAAAGAAAAGCTTGCAATGGGTGGACCTTTGTTTTTTCCTAAATTCTCTATTTGTGAACCAGGAGTTGTCGCTTCATTACCGAAACGTCAGATAGCAAATGGAATTGCCGATGCTTACATGCATACATTAGAACAATATTTGACCATGCCAATGGGGAATTTGTTGCAAGAAAGACATGCTGAAGGTATACTAATGACATTACGTGAAATAGCTCATGATTTGTTAGCTAACCCAGCTGATTATGATTTAGAGGCAAACTTTATGTATGCAGCTATGCATGCGTTAAATGGAAACCTTCGTGCTGGTGGTGCTTATGATTGGTGTACGCATATGATTGGTCATGAATTAACTGCACTTTTTGGAATTGATCACGCGAGAACATTAGCAATTATTGCTCCTCGTTTGTTCGAAAATCAATATGAAAACAAGAAGCAAATGTTAGCTCAGTACGGAGCTAGAGTTTTAGGGATTGAAGGACCTCAAGAGTTTACTGCCAAAACAGCAATCGTGGAAACGGAGATATTTTTTCAATCTTTAGGTATAGATACTAAGTTAAGTGATTATACTGCCGATTTTGAAGGTGTCGCTCAAGAGATTAAAGGGCGTTTCATTGAACGTGGTTGGTTGAAAATGGGTGAACGCGGTGCAATCACTCCTGATGATGTAGAATTAATTGTGACAAAATCAATTTAATAAATGTGGAATTCACGGTTTTTTAAAATAACTGAAGAGCCTAAACCAGAAATTATAGATTTGTTGACATCTGTGACCCTTGGTACCACTGGTGTACGTTATAAACATTTAGATACTCACAAGCGAGTTAAGGAGGTGGATAATCCCACCTTCTTTTATTTGCAGCCAAAGGATAAGGTCTTAGGGAATATGACTTTGTGTAGACGCGAAGACAATTGGTATATAAGATATTTCGCTTTTCGGAGTGCGCTGCAGCGGTCAACTGATACAAAAACGGAGGACAAATCTAACTCTTTGGTGAAACGAGAAATTGAATCGTTTTTTCAGTCTGCAATGGAAGGTAGTTTTTACAATACTCAAGTCCAATCCTTCTATGCGTACATAGATCCTAAAAATGATCGTAGCTTGTGGATGAGTAAAAACTTTGGTTTTCATACCATCGCGCAGTTGTGTACGCAAACGTTTAGTCGGTTTTATGCAAAAAAAACGGAGCGGTTTAGCATCGAAGATCCAACGTGTGAATTACAAGATTTGATTAGACAGAATTTTGGTAATCATGCTTTCTTTTTTGATGCTTATTTAGACAAAAATCCAATTGGTATTTTGAAAGGTGAAAACGGTGAAATTTTAGCTTTTTGTCGTGTCACTATGGCGCATTGGAGGATCGAAAGTCTTGGAGGTCCATTGGGGCAAGTACAAGCTAAGTTACTCCCTTATATTCCTATTGTTAATCGTTTGGTTAATCCGAAACTACATACTTTTGTTGTGCCTGATTCAGTATGGGTAAAGGAAGGTAATTCGCAATTATTAACTGAATTGTTCGAAAATCTAATTTATTCAACTAAGGCAAACATGCTTATTTGGTGGGCTGATCAAAACGAAAGCTTATATCAAAAGTCAAAAAACAAGGTCAATTGGGGACCGATGCATAAATTAATGGGGGTTGCTCCTGTTAGCGTTGTGTGTCGAGAAAATGGAAAGGAAACTCCAAAACCTTTAACGAAGCCAATGTATGTAGTGGCTATTGACGCTATTTAAACTCACAATTTTTCACGATATTTGTTTTAACTAAATACAGCAAACATGAAAATCAAATTCCTGCTATATATTTTCTTCGCATTACTTGTTGCGGCTTGCAATACGAAAGATTCAGATTCGAATGATTCAACTGTTAATGATTTGTCATATGTCGACGATGGAGATCAAGATTTATGGATTGCTCAGATAAATGTAGAATTACCTGAGTTAACTTGTGTTAAAAGTTTGTTGTACATCCACGATGATGAATCGACTGCGAGTTCTTATGCTTATTTAGATAAAGATGAAAATTTGATCAAGATTGAGGAAGCTTTATTTAATAGTAAAACAAACAGTTTTGAATACCGTGACTTCTACTTCAAAGATGGAAAACAATTTGCAAGTAGTGAGAAACAGCAGAAAGAACTAAATAACCAACCCTATTTTTCCGAAGTTGTTTCCTTTTATAATGATAAAGGAGATGTAATTGCTTCAAAAGAACGTACGGCAACATTTGAAGAGTATTTAGATAACGAAGGATTTAAGGAAGTCAAAAAATCGGCTCATAATTCAGATAATGCTTATGCGATTTTGCGTCAGGAGGGACCCTATAAAACGCAATTTAGAGGTTTTGTTGAAGCAGGGGCATATGACTTTTTAATTGTTGGTGGTCCAGACGAGTTTGGATATACTTCCGCATTAAGTATTCAAGAAGATAGTCCAACGTTACGATTTCTTAGAAAAGAAGGTAAAAAGGCGCTAGGACAAGATTTACGCGTTTCTTTTGAGCGTTTTACGGATAATCAAGGTTATGAAATGCAGTTGTTAAGAGATTTAGCAATTTTGAAAGATAATTAGTCCAATCACAACGAAATTTCACCGACCGTAATTAAAAATTCATTCAATTAGATTTAAAGATTTAATTTTGTATCAATTATATTACCATAAATGATAAGAAATTTACTTGCCCTATTTTTAATTTTATGTAGTACCACACTCAGTGCCCAGGAGATGAAAATCCATGGTAATGTTGTGGATACAACGAATAATAAAGGGCCATTAAAAAATGCCGTTGCACTGTTGGTGCGTATGCGAGACAATAAGATGATTGACTTTAAGCGTACTAATGAAAATGGACATTTTAGTTTTGAAAAAATACCTTTGGACACTATGGTTCTGATGGTGTCTTTTCCGGGTTACGATGATCGAGAAATTTACATAATTGGAAGTCCCGAAAATTCTGAAGTAGAAATCCCTGAACTAAGGATGTATAAGCCAGCTCAACAAATTGATGAGGTTTTAATTATGGCTTATCGCACACCGATTTATTACAAAGGTGATACATTAGTTTATGTCGCGGATTCATTTCGAGTACATGAAAATGCTACAGTTGAGGATTTGTTGAAAAAGTTACCTGGGCTTGAAGTTGATGAAAATGGAAAAATCAAATCCCAAGGACAAGAAATTGCAAAAGTTTTAGTAGATGGAGATGAGTTTTTTGGTTCTGATCCTACTATAGCAACAAAGAATCTAGGAGCAAAAGCGGTGCAGTCTGTTCAGGTTTATGAAAAAGAACAAGAAGGTGTATTTGGTTCCGATGAAAAGATTAAAGTACTTGATTTAAAACTCAAAGATGCATACAAATCAGGCTATTTTGGGCGGGTTTCAGGAGCTTCTGATTTTGCATTAATGCGCAAAAATAATCCATTCTATGAAGGCGAGGTTTTATTCAACTATTTTAAAGGCTCAACAAAAATATCTGTTTTTGGTCTAGGTACCAATACGCCTAGAAGTAGTTTTGGTTGGAGTGATGTAAGTCGTTTTGGTTTAGAAAATGAATCAACTGGTGACCCATGGAATTCTACTACCACTGCCAATAATGGTATTCCACGCACATTGAAAACAGGTTTTTATTTTTCGGATAAATACGGAAAGAAAAAGAACACAATGGTTCAGTTGAATTATACATATTATGATAATCAATTAGACGTGAGAAGTGCCAATCGTACGCAATACTTTTTACCTGACACGACTTATTATACAGCAGATTCAACCAGAAATCTAAACAGAACAATGAGTCATCGTGTAAATCTAACGGTTGAAACGAAAATAGATTCATTAACGAAGTTGCGTATAAAACCAACATTAAGTATCGATGAGGGGAGAACCGATTATTTCAATTTTACGGAATATGAATCTGCTCAAAATGTAAAATCTTTGGGAACAACGATTTTAAATAATACGAATTCGAAGGGAACGGATGTGGATGTTTTATTGAACTTCGAGCGTAAATTTATGAAACCGAGAAGATTGTTCAATTTCGATTATTATTTTAAGCACGTTGACAACAAAACCCAGTCCAATCTAAATACGCGTACAACGATTTATGCCATTGATTATAATACCTTGGTAAATCAAGAAAAAAATAATTTAAACAATTCAACTTTACATAATTTTTACGCCGATTATACTGAGCCATTAAGTAAAATATTTAAGTTGACTTTTGGATATAATTTTATGATGGAACGTCTTAATTTGAATAAAAAGACGTTTGATTATGATACATTGACAGGGGTGTATTCGCAATTAAACCTTGGACTTTCTAATGAGTTTGTAACCGACCGAATGGAAAATAAAGGAGGTTTAAAACTAACAATGGAAAAGGGAAAACACACGGCATTTGCTCGCTTGGATGTCCGTAACGTTGATATAGCAAATGACAACCGTATTACAAACGTTGATATTCATCAAAATGTAACTAACTTTTTGCCAAGTGCTAGATATGAGTTTAAGCCAAATATGGGTACACGTTTACGTATGGATTACACCACATCTGCTGCTCAACCAAGTATTACCAATTTGGCTCCAGTTCCAGATAATACTAACCCCAACCGAATTTCGATCGGAAACATGAGTTTGTTACCTTCTTATACACATAATTTCAACTTTAACTTTAATAAGTTTAATGCGATAACGAACCGTTTTATGTGGTTAGGTGGTTATGGGTCTTTAGCTCAAAATGCATTTACAACTTCTACCACCTATGATAATTTAGGGAGAATGGTTTCTCAGATCGTCAATGCTGATGGTGTGATGTATACCGGTGTTTATGCAGGTGGAGGGATACCAATTAAAGGACGCGAGATTTCTTTCCGACCGATGGTAACGGCTAATTATAATCGCATGGTTAACTTTGTGAATGCGGAAGAAAATATCACGAATTATTTATCTTTATTAGCTAAGGCTGAATTTGTTTTCCAATGGGATTCATTAGAATTTAATTTAAGTGGTCAAATTGAATACATCAATCCTTCTTCTTCAATTAGTTCCGTTTCTTCAACGCCTTATAATCGTCAGACTTATACAGCTCGTGTGTTATGGAGAATTGGTAAAGGTTTTGAGTTGCGTTCAGATGTACGCTGGATTATCAATAGCCAATTGGCACAAGGATACAATTTGAATTTCCTTATTTGGAATGCAGAGATCAGTAAGAATTTCTTAAAAACTGAAAATCTTATCTTATCTATATTAGCAAATGATATTTTGAATCAAAATACAAATGCTTCTCGTACGGTTACCAATAACATGGTTGTCGATAATCGTACTCAATTGATTTCACGTTATTTCTTATTGAAATTAACTTATCGTTTTAACAGTAATAAGACAAAAGATGTTGATCTTAAAGGACATTTTTAAAATAGTAGCAGTAGGTATTTTATCTATTGGTTCACTACAAGCTCAAAACTTCCAATATAAAGGAAAGATTGTTTTTGAGAGAAAGACAAATTTGCAGAAGATCGAAGGTCTACCTCCTTTTATGCAAAAAATGGCCGATGAGTTGAAGTATAAAGTCGATAATTTCGAATTGATATTTGATGACAAACAAAGTGCGTTTTTGCCTTTGGACGTTAGTAATGCTCAGCCTGGAATGGCTGATTACTTAACAATCAAAAATAAAGTTTATACCACCGCTGAAACAGGTGAACGTATGACTGTTATCGATCTTATGGGGACAAAAGTATTTTTGAAAGATACAGCTGTTGATCGAACATGGATTATTACAGAAAACACAAGAAATATTGCGGGTTATAACTGTCGAATGGCAATAAACCCTGTAAATGACTCAACCCGATTATACGCTTGGTACTCTATTGAAATTGTTCCTCCGGTTGGACCAGAAACTTTCTTTGGATTACCTGGAGCTATTTTGGGTTTAGCTACAGAAGATGGAGGAGTGGTTTACTTTGCTAAATCTGTCGAATTTGATGAGCCTGACCCTAAAAAGTTTGATTATCAAATTGGTAAAGGAGAGGTGACCAGTATCTCTAAGTTTAAAGAAGAAATGACAAAACGAATGGGGAATAACCCAATGGCAAAAGGCATGATCGCAGGATTCTTTAAATGGTATTAAATAAAATAGGCGGAGATTATCTCCGCCTATTTTGTTATTAGTTGTAATCTTTTTAGCCGTTAATTGCTACGACTTCTGTTACTTCAGGAATGTGTTGCATTAATAAACGTTCGATTCCGCCTTTTAACGTTGCAGTAGAAGATGGACATCCAGAACAAGACCCTTTCAAAACTACTTTTACAACTCCGTTGTCGTATCCTAAATAATCAATAGCACCTCCATCATTTTCAACTGCTGGACGTACGTACTCATCTAAGATGTTTGCAATTGCATCATCATAATCAGAAGGCTCCAATTTAGATAATTCTAATTTTTGAACGCTATCTTCTTCTTGTTGTTCGATGGAATGCGTTTTAGAAGGCATAGCGATTAAAACTTCGCCACCATTTTCAATAAAGTCTTTAATGAATTGGCGAACTTCCATTGTAATGAAATCCCAACCTACGTTATCTGTTTTTGTAACCGTAACAAAGTTAGCGGCCATAAATACGCCGTCAACAAAGGGAAATTGTAATAAAGCTTCCGCTAAAGGGGAATAACCTTTGGCTTCTGCCATTGATTTAAATTCTACTGAATCACCTGTACCTAATAGATATTTGTTTGCAACAAATTTCATTGTACTTGGGTTGGGAGTCATCTCCGCATATACTGTAACTGGAACTTTCATCTCTTGTATTGTTTATACAAAAATAGTCCTTTTAACAAAATATTTCAATCATAAAACAATTACTTAACAAACGATTTTTTAAATTTGAGAAGTATGTCTAAATATGTTCGTTTATTGGCTTGTTTTCAACTGATGTTATTGGTTTCCATTAATGTTGGAATAAGTGTTTATGCGCATACATGTTTAAATTCTGGAGAGCAAACGATTTTATTTTCACTTAATGATGACCCATGTTCGTCTAAAGATGAACTAGTGAAAGTGGAAGACTCCAATTGTTGTTCACATGAATCGACGGTTGTCTCTCATCAAGAAGGGAATTGTTGTGATGTTGAACAACAGATTCTACAGTCCGATGACAATTATATACATATCGGGATTGATGAATTAGTTCAGTTAGGACATCATTCTATATTCAGTCAGTACTATAATAGATTTTTCCTCACAGAGGATCAAATAAAATCTGCAGTATTTAAAGTTGAGGTTGTTGCTTATGCACCACCTATATTACAAGGCAGATCAATTCATCTAGTTAATAAGGTGTTTACGATTTAGAATGTTCTAAACTATTGTTTTAGTTCAATCTATAATCGTAATAAATCATGAAATACATACTATTAGTAAGCTTGCTCTTCATTTCTGGAGGCACTTTTGCACAATTCAAAGGAGTCATATTTGGCTCACAAGACGGGAAAATTGATCCTATATGGGGAGCAAAAGTTTTTTTACTCAATGCAAAAGAAGGTGCGGTCACAAATGACCAAGGAGAATTTGAATTGATTCTCCCGAAACTTTTACCAGATACACTTATTATTCGTGCGATTGGCTTTATATCAGACACTTTAATTGTCACAAAAGAGGATCGTTTCGCCAATTATTCTTTTAAACTATATCCAGAGAATGAACTGGAAGAGGTGGTCATTCAAGGTCGACAGCAATCAAAGTCTATTAATAAGCTAAAGGTTCTCCATGTAGAAGAGATAGGTTTGAATGAATTGCGAAAAGCAGCTTGTTGTAATTTAGCCGAATCTTTTGAAACCAATGTTTCTGTAGATGTGAATTATACGGATGCTGTTTCTGGAGCACGTACCATACAAATGATGGGGTTGGAAGGTACTTACACGCAAATCCAATTTGAAAATATACCTTACTTACGTGGTTTAGAGCAACCTTTTGGACTTTCGAGTTTCCCTGGAACCTGGATTAATTCTATTCAAATTACTAAAGGGACAGGAACGGTTATTAACGGATATGAATCGATGGCTGGTTTGGTAAATATTGAGATGTTTAAGCCAGAAAAGATGGATGAGTTATTTGTCAACTATTATTCAAACATCTATACACGTAATGAGTTCAATATTCACGGTTCTATGCATGTTGGCAAAAGTTGGAGCACCGCGCTTTTTGGACATCTAAGTGGTACATTAGTGGCAATGGATAATAATCGAGATGGATTTATGGATATGCCAATCGGTGGTTTGGCTGCTTTTAATAATCGGTGGTCGTATGAAGGAAAGAAGATGGAGGCTCAAATCGGTGTAAATGCCTATTATGAAAATCGATTTGGTGGTCAAATGGCCTTTAGACCGTGGGAAAAGGATAGCTCAAGATATGGAATGCATACCATAAATAAGCATGTTGATGTGTACGCTAAAACTGGTTTTTTTCTCAAACGACCACGTACTTCTATCGGTGTGGTGTACAATCTAAAATATCATGACATCATGGCTCAATTTGGTCGCCGCACTTTGAATGGAACTGAAGCTCGAGGTTATGTAAATGCGATCTTCGAAAGTGACTTTGGTAGTCCATTACACAAATATAAAGCTGGAATAAGTTCTGTTTTTATTGATATGAATCAGCAAGTACAAGGTTTGACCGATAATCGAATAGAGATTGTTCCTGGGGCCTTCGGTGAGTATACTTATGCTGGAAATCGGTTTACAGGAGTAGTAGGTGCACGGTTGGATTATCATAATCTTTATGGATTACAGTTTACTCCACGTATTTATGGTAAATATGCGATTACTGAAAGGATCGATTTTCGTTTTACGGCCGGTCGAGGCTGGAGGGTACCAAATTACTTAATTGATAACGTTTCACTCCTTGCAACTTCACGTTCATGGGTTGCTCCATCTGCTGTTTCGCCAGAAATCTCTTGGAATTTTGGAGGCTCATATGTTCAAAGTTTTAAATTATTTAAGCGTACTTCTACTGTGGTTTTGGATTATTATCATACGTTGTTCACAAATCAATTAATTGTCGATCGAGATCAATCTGTAAATGAAATAGTTTTCAGAAATTATAGTGGTAAATCTTTTTCTAATAGTTTCCAAGCAGAATTTAGTTTTGAGCCTATTAAGCGTTTTGAAGTTCGTCTAGCGTATAAGTATTTAGATGTTCGGGCCCAATATGGAGGGAAACTGCAGCAAAAAGTAATGGTGCCTAATCATCGTGGCTTTGTTAATCTTGCATACCGCACTCGAAATAATAAATGGGAATTTGATTGGACTACCAGTCTTTTTGGTAAAGCACGTTTGCCAGTTAATGAATTACCGAATGGAACCTTAACAACCGATAATTGGAGTAAAGTTTATCCTATGATGTCGGCTCAGATAACGTATAAATTGAAAAAATGGGAAATTTATATTGGAGGAGAAAATTTGACTAATTATCGTCAGAAGCACCCTATTATCGAGGCATCCAATCCTTTTGGCTCGTCTTTTGATGCTACTAGGGTCTGGGGACCAATTGTAGGAACTAATATTTATGTTGGATTTCGTTTTAAAATAACACATGATCATGAGTAGTAAATTTGTTTGTTTTTTATTAATCTTATCTAGTTTTGGATTTGTGTCTGCACAATCTAATATTGAAGTTGTTAAAATCAACACCTCAGCAGAATGTGGAACTTGTGAGAAGATTTTGGAAGATCATTTGAACTATGTAAAAGGTATTTTGTATGCTGATTTAGATGTTGAAACTAAAGTTTTAGTAGTAAAATATAATACTAAAAAAACTTCTTTAGAAAAAATTAAGGAAGAGATTTCGCATTTAGGCTATGACGCTGATGAGGTAAAAGCTAATGCAGTTAAGCAGAATTCCTTACCTAAGTGTTGTCAACCAGGTGGTATGATTCAAAAAAAATAATTTTTCTTAATCTTCATCTATGTTGTGTAGTAGGTTGAGAAATATTAATTTTGTACTTTTGCTAACTGTTTTAAAATTAATCTTAACAAGATGCCATATTTGTTTACATCGGAGTCTGTATCAGAAGGACATCCGGACAAAGTTTCAGACCAAATTTCAGATGCATTGATCGACCATTTTATGGCGTTAGATCCACAATCTAAGGTTGCATGTGAAACATTGGTAACTACAGGTCAAGTAGTATTGGCTGGTGAGGTAAAAACGAACGCTTATTTAGATGTTCAAAAAATTGCACGTGATACGATTGCAAAAATTGGATATACTAAGTCTGAATATATGTTTGACGCTAATTCTTGTGGTATTCTTTCTGCAATACACGAGCAATCTGCTGATATCAATCAAGGAGTTGAACGCGCTAACCCTGAAGAGCAAGGTGCGGGAGATCAAGGAATGATGTTTGGTTATGCGACAAAAGAAACAGAAAACTACATGCCATTGGCATTGGATTTAGCGCACAAAATCTTACAAGAATTGTCGCAAATCCGTCGTCATGAGCCAGAAGTAATCGGTTATTTACGTCCAGACGCTAAATCACAAGTTACGATTGAATATTCAGATGACAACGTTCCTCAACGAATTGATACAATTGTTGTATCTACGCAGCATGATGATTTCGCTGGTGAAGCAGAAATGTTAGATAAAATTAAATCTGATATCATCAACATCGTAATTCCAAGAGTACTTGCTAAATTGCCTGCGCATATTCAAGCATTGTTTACAAACGAGATTACTTACCACATCAACCCAACAGGAATTTTCGTAATCGGAGGACCTCATGGAGATACAGGTTTGACAGGTCGTAAGATCATCGTTGATACATACGGAGGTAAAGGAGCGCACGGTGGTGGTGCTTTCTCCGGAAAAGATCCATCTAAAGTAGACCGTTCAGCGGCTTATGCTACTCGCCATATTGCGAAGAACATGGTTGCGGCTGGTTTATGTGATGAAGTATTGGTTCAAGTTTCTTACGCAATTGGTGTAGCTAAACCAACAGGTTTGTACATTAACACATACGGAACTGCTAAAGTTGATATGACTGATGGTGAAATCGCTAACAAGATTTCTAATATTTTTGACTTAAGACCTTACTTTATCGAGCAACGTTTAAAGTTACGTAACCCTATGTACTCTGAAACTGCAGCGTACGGACATATGGGACGTAAGAATGAAGTGGTTACTAAAACTTTCTTTGATTCTCACGGAAAAACGTTTACGAAAGAAGTAGAATTGTTTACATGGGAAAAATTAGACTATGTTGATGCTGTTAAAGCTGAATTCGGAATCTAATCCAAGAATACAGATACTAAAAAGCCCTTTCATTAATTTGAAAGGGCTTTTTTTATGCTGTTAGCGTGGGTTTAGTTCGCAGTTCATGTGAACTTTATTTACAAGTTAACATCAAAGGAGCTAGAAAGTTAGTTTGTCACAAAAAAAAAGTCCGATCATTACGACCGGACTTAAGATTTATTGTTTGATTATTCTACAAATATCTTTCTTACCAAGATAATGCACCTCGAATAAATATACTCCACTGCTGTAATTGTTTAATGATATTTCATGTATACCTGTAAAGATTGTCTTGGTAAATAATTCTTTACCTGTTATGTCATAAACTATAAGTATAAGTGGGTCTGTTGAACTAGAATTTAGTTGAATTCTGTCTGTTGTAGGATTTGGAAACAGATTATATAGATTATTATTATTTAGATTCTCTACCTTTAGGAAAGGTAAACCATTTTGATATAAAATAGTTTCAGTAATTGTAGCAAAATTTCCTAATGACCTATAGGTACAGTATAAATTAACTTGTAGGACATAAATACCATCTCCATTCGTGGGATTGTGTATTGTTGTTATTTGCTCTGTTACACCATTAGAGATAATGTTCCAAATGACCGTTACTTCGTTAATATCACTGTTCCAAATTGAATCTATGTATGCATCTGTTATTCCATTATAATAGATTTCACAATTTTCATAAACACTTCCCAAAGAATCTCGATAGATTGAATCAATGAAAGTATTATTGAAAATATAGTTTGAGTCGGTAGGGATAACAATTTGATTAGTTGTTGAGAGGTTACAAAACGTTTGAATTTCTATTGAATGAATACCTTGACATAGATTCGAAATTAATTGATAATTCGATTCCATGAGTATTGGCCTATCATTATTTATTGTTACGGTAAATGGAGGAATCCCCTCCAGTGTTATAGCTAATCTACCATTACAGGAGTCAGGTGCGGTTGGTGATGAAAAAATATTGCTAATGGCAGGCATAATTTCTGGATGCAAAAGCAAGTTTAATCTAATCGTAGAATCACATCCATTTTGATTACTCAATATGTAATCATATTCACCCGGTTCTAGATACGTGACATTGTTTAAATTCCAAGTGAAAGAATCACAAGCAATTTGGTTTATAACAGTTAAAGATGTATCTCTGATTGTTAAATTTAAAAATAGGATGCTATCACAACCAAATTGGTTAATTAACGTGTCTGAGTATATTCCTGTTCGGGTGTAGGTTCGGTTTGTTTGGTTCCAGGTGAATTCGGTACAGCTCGATATTGTAATAGTTGAGTCATGTACGGGATTTATCGTTAAATTTATTTTATTGAGGGTATCTCCTTCTATAAATTCATAGACTCCTGATGTTGTGTAGGTAGTATTAGCTATTGGCCAATGATATTCTTGACAACTTGTTACAGTGTCTTCTCGAATAGTGAATGGATTTAGAACAGTAATTAGACCAACCTTATGGCCTTGTGGATTGGTATAACCTCCTGTAGTAACTTTTCGATTAGATGTTGTAATGTTTGTGGTATTATATCTTCCTGCACTATAACCTGGTAATTCTATGGTTAGTGAATCATTTATTATACCGTTGCTGTCAAGTTCTAAAAAGAATGGTTTTGTATTAGATTGTCCTTTACTACCTGTTAATAGGATACTATTATTACTATTATTTAGGTGAAAGTCATAGAAATTTGATCGAGTTGATGTATAGGCAAATTGCCAATCAGCTGAATATGTTTCGTAATCTATCTTATAAAATCGGTTAGGTTGACTGTTATTATTTGTTTTCGCTAGTAAATAAATTTTGTTGTTGGTTAAATCAAAATGAGATTTTATAAGACTTCCAAAGTTCAGTAAGTTTAGTGAGTGTTCTGTATGAGTATTCTCAATATGATTATACTTGATAATTGACAAAGATCTAGTTGCATAATTGTTAGCTACTATTAATAGAACGCTGTCATTGAGTTTGTTAAAATCTATAAAAGTATAACCCGGTAATTCCAAATTTGAAATGAGGATACTATTAATTGCTCTGTAAAAGTAGAAAAATCTAATTACTGGTCGATTGTTATGATCAGAAATGGTTTGAGCCATTATGCATTTTTGATCGTCCAAAGGTTTCATCTTAACTGGGGATTGTACATTGCTGTATGTTGATATAGTTTGCGGTATTGGGTATGGTTTAAAAATATTTATCTGGTTTACAACATTTACATTATATAAATAAGATTCATTATTCCATATAAATGAATCATAGTTTAGCTCATTTATACTATTTGTACTAAATACACTTGTATATTCTGTAGGATTGATTGTTTCACCAAATTCATTTAAGCGTATAATAGTTGTGTTATGTGTATAGTCGCTGTCTAATTGTTTGGAAACAACATGTATAAGTGTGTCAGATGTTAAGATATTAAGTGTTGAATTGTCCGAATCTACATCCCTCAAATAGGTTAGCCAATGTCTTGTTGTCATATGGTTATCATAGCATTCAAGCTTTAATAAATTACCATCTTTTGAAGCAAATAATACTTTATCAGATTGGAAGTTCACCATTTTATGGACAAAGTTATCTACTTGTAGACGATTAGGATTGAAAGTATTCAACTGTATAGTTTCTCCTGTCTCTGGTTCTATTTTAAGATGGTATAACTTAGGTAAATTAAATGGAACGGGGTGATCTATTGTTCCAAGGAAATAAGGAATGTCGTTTATGAAGTGTATAGCTAAACCTTGCGATAGCCTAGAATCGTTCGGGACACTATTATACATCGATTTTGTGTATAATAATTCACCTTCTGGAGATATTTTAGCTACATACCAAGTCCCTCTATAATCGCTATTTTGTCTAATTGCACCAGTGCAATATATATTTGAATTACTATCAATTTCTATTTTAGATAGATATACAGCTCGATTCGTGTTTAATGCACTTGTGAAGTCCCATTCCATTTGATGCGTACGTAAATTATATTTTTTCAAAGAAATAGGATCATTTGTAGGATTAGCGACTCCACTAGAGTATGGGATGTAAAGAAAGTCATCTTTAATTGTTAGAGTTTGAATTTGCAGAGAAGTTCTAATTGTGGTTGCGGATATTAATTCGCCAGTTTCTAGATTAAGTTGTGTAATATAATGAGTGTTCAAGGTCCATGTGTTTGTACTGAAAACAATTAAAGTAGAGTCTATAGGACTATAAAGAAGTCGTGTTATTACGATTCCGTAACTATTATTCGGTATTTGAGGGTGTTTGATATGCCAGATTGGGGTATCCAGATTTAAAGCATTAATGAGTTGAATCGAATCTCCTTTTGAATAAAAAATTAGATTGTCTGGACCAAAATTTATTCTTCTTTCTTCGTTTACCAAGGAGCTACTGGTATGTGATTTTTGTCTTAGTAGTGTACCATCGTTTTTATCTATTATCTGGATTGTACTGTTATCGGTTACTATTATTAGTTCATTATTATTAAGGTCATTTATTAAATTTGACCCGCCAGTCCTTGGTAGTTCTACTTCCCAAATTGTATCTCCTGTTTCTGGATTTAAACAAAATAGATTATAACCCTGTGGTAAAATTGGAGGAGCTTTATGAATATATAAAAGACCATTCTCCGATATAAATATTCTAATAGAAGATGCATAATCAAATTCTCTTTCCCAAATAACATTTGTGAGTGTGTCTATGCATTGAATTCTAGACCTTTGAATTTCCTCTTGTACAGTTATCACCATAATGATTTTATCACGATACTTTATGCTAGAGGTTACATATACTTGGTGTTGGTGCTCGTCAACAACTTCTATGTTTTGAACAGAGTTTTGAGCTAATCCAAAGAAAGGTAATAATAGTAATAGTTGCAGTATTTTGTGGATCATCGTCGTCAATTATATTTTGATCAAAGATAGCTTTTTTGAAATTATAAGTGTCACAAAAAAAAGTCCGATCATTACGACCGGACTTTCCTTTTTATAGTTATTTAAAAGCTTACGCTTCTATATTCATATAACTTTCAACACTTGGACAAGAACAAATTAAGTTACGATCTCCAAATGCGTTGTCAACACGGCGAACAGGTACCCAATATTTGAATTCTTTTAAGTATTCAACTGGATAAGCTGCTTCAGCTGGTGTGTATGGATAATTCCACTCTTTGTTGATTATACAGTCTGCAGTGTGCGGAGCGTTTTTCAACAAGTTGTTTGCACGATCAGCTTCACCATTTTCAATAGCAGTAATCTCCTGACGGATTTTAATCATTGCCAAAATGAAACGATCTAATTCATCCTTGTCTTCAGATTCTGTTGGTTCAACCATCAAAGTTCCAGCAACTGGGAAAGATACTGTTGGTGCGTGGAATCCGAAGTCGATCAAACGTTTCGCGATATCCGCCACTTCAACGTCTGCTGTTTTCTTCAAGTCACGACAATCCAACATCAATTCGTGAGCAACCATTCCATTAGTTCCTGT